>NZ_JBITSH010000003.1:248720-384181 GCF_044540535.1 Streptomyces sp. NPDC085937
TGGGCCCCGCCGGGTGGTACAGCCCCCCCCCCCCCCCCCCCCCACCCCCCCCCCCCCGGGGGGGGGCGGGGGGGCCCCCCCCGGGGGGCGGGGGGGGGGGGGGCCCCCGGGCCCGACGGCGGTCGGCAACGGTTCCCGGACGTCCCTGCCGCCAGGGGCCGGGACGGACTTACCGTCCTACTCGGGGAGCTCCGTCTCGTCCTCCACGACGTGCATGGCGGCCTCCTCCGCGCCCGCCGCACCGCCGTCGATGCCGACGTCGTCGGCGACGGACTCCTTGGTGACGTCGCTGTGGGCGCCCTCGTCGGGGGCGACCAGGCGTCCCGCGCGGTCCGTGCCCGCCTCCGCGTCGACGGGTTCGCCCTCGCCGCCGGGCAGGTCACCGACCCCGTCGCCGTCGGGCGTGGCCGGGTCCGGCACCTCCTGGGCCAGCCGCTCGTCGAGGGTCTCCCCGTCGTGCTGCTCGGCCGCCGTGATGCCGTGCTTGGTGACCCCCACCGCCTTCTCCGGCGGTGAGTAGCCCTCGTCGAGCATGTCGTCGTAGTCCCGCTCGTCGAGGGCGTCCTGCATGTCGAGCGGCGCGCCGTCCTCCTGCTGCTCGTTGTCCCCGGTGGGCTGGTAGACGTCGTCCCCCATCGGTTCGGAGCCCATGGCGTCCTCCCTGTCGCGCTGCTTCGGCGTATGCGGTCTCGTATGTGGGATCCGCGTTTCCCGTCAGGCGATCTCTAACCCCGTCAGCCGTCCTACCTGCGGAAAAAGCGGGCACACCCGGGGTGCGCGCCGCCTCATCCGCGCGGTGCGTCCACCGAACCGGGAGCGATGCGGATGTCGTAGTCCTCGACCCGGTGGACGGGCCAGGACCGGGCGTAGCGGGGCGGCAGGCTGCCGGTGCGGGTGATCTCGGCGACCGGCGTGTCCTTCGCGGTGCGCAGGATGCCGGCGACCGTGATGTTCTCGTTGTTCCCGGCGGTCGCACCGGAGGAGCAGCCCGTGTAGTAGCCGATGGGGATGGACTCGTGCCCGGTGATCAGGCAGGGCGGGTCGACGCCGAGCCGGTGCAGTCCGTCGGCCGTGCGGGCCCAGTCCTCGCGGCCGGCCGTGGAGCGGTCCACGGTGTGCACCAGAACGGTCAGCTGCACCACGAGGTGCCCCGCCAGTCCCAGCGCCACCACGGTCCGGACGGCCGGCCGCCACTTCCCGCGCGGCGCCGTGACCAGGTGCCACAGGGCGTCCGCGACGGGGATGGCGAGCAGCGCGTAGGCGGGCTGGAGGAAGCGGGGCGCCGCGTACTGGATGGTGAACAGGTACGGCACCGCCGCGGTCACGGCGCAGGCCAGCGGCACCGCGGTGCGCAGGGCACGGCCGGCCCGTACGGCGACGACCAGGCCGAGCACGGCGAGCAGCGGCAGCACGAACCACCACAGGGTGATCACCGGATGGGGCATCGACCCGGTGCAGGGACGGCACAGGGCACGTCCGCCCAGGCTGCGCAGCTGGTCGTCGACGGCCATGTGGAGGCCGAGGCCGCCCTGGATGCGGGAGGCCTCCGCCAGCCGCTCCGAGAGGCCGCCGAACGCCACGTACGCCTCGATCACCCAGGGCACGCCGCCGGCCAGGAGGCCGCCCACGGTGGCCGCGAGGAAGCGCGGGCGGCGGCCGACCGCGGCGAGCACGAGCAGCGGCAGCGCGACCCAGACCGCGTCGGTGGGCCGCATCCACGCCATGAGCGCGGCGCCCGCCACGACGGCCCAGAGCGGGCCGCGGGCCGCGGGGTCGTCACGGTGGTGCAGGTACGCGCCGACGGCGACCAGCGCGCCGATCGCCACCCAGTAGTTGGGCATGGCCTGCGGGCCGTAGAAGAGGGTCACCCAGAGGGAGGCGAAGAAGGCCCCGCCGACGACCAGGACGCGGGTCGGGAAGAGGCCGCGCCAGACGCGCAGGGCGAGGAACAGGCCGAGGCCGGAGACCACGGCGAGGTAGACGCGCAGCAGGGCGGTGGAGTCGGACCAGGACGCCACGGGCGCGACCAGGAAGGAGACGCCCCGGGAGCGGGGGGCGCTGAAGAACGCGGCGGGGTGGTGGGTGGTGACCTGGCTGGTGTAGACGATCTCGTCCCAGCCGAGGCCCAGCACGGGCCGCACCAGCGCGAGTTGGGCGACCGTGAAGACGGCGGCGAGCGCCGCGAGCGGCCACGCGCCGCGCAGGCGCCGCGGGCTGTCCGGGCGTGACCGCTCCTCGGGCCGCCGTGTCACGGTCGGCGGGGCGCCGGCGCCTTGGGTCATCGTCCGTCCTTCGTTGCCACGCGGCAGGGCCGCCGGGTCCCACGGTTCGTACGGACCACGGGACCCGGGCCCCGGGGAAGCCGGATGTCCGGGGATCATGGGCCAAGCTAACCCGGCCGACGCGATCGTGCAGACGGTACACGGCCAAACGTTCCCCTCCGGTGCCGGGGCGGCCCGGTCAGCGTGCGTGCGGGCGCCGGTGCGGGGGCTGTTCGGGCGACGTCCTCGGGGCGGGCACCGGGACCGGGCCCTCGACGGGGGCGTCCACGCGCACGGTGAGCTCACGGCCGTGGTGACGCAGCGTCAGCGGCGGTCCCGAACGCAGGCGGTACGTGGTCCGGTCGGCGGTGACCTCCACGTGCAGGCACCGTCCGAGGTGGCCCAGGGTGAAGGCCAGCCGGCGCAGTCCGGGCGGCAGCCGGGGGGCGAACCGGAGGCCGTCGCCGTCCCAGCGCATGCCGCCGAAGCCGGCGACCAGGGCGGTCCAGGCCCCGGCCAGGGAGGCGATGTGCAGCCCGTCGCGGGTGTTGCGCTCCAGGTCGGCGAGGTCCATGAGCGCGGCCTCGCCGGTGTAGGCGTGGGCCAGTTCCAGGTGTCCGGTGCGTGCGGCGAGGACGGCCTGGACGCAGGCGGACAGGGAGGAGTCGCGGACGGTCAGCGGCTCGTAGTAGGCGAAGTTGCGGGCGATCTGCTCCTCGTCGTGGCGCTCCTCGAACCAGTCGGCGCGGGTGTGCATCGCCAGCACCAGATCGGCCTGTTTGATCACCTGTTTGCGGTAGAGGTCGAAGTACGGGAAGTTCAGCATCAGCGGGTAGTGGTCGGCGCGGGTGCCGGAGAAGTCCCACCGCTGGTAGCGGGTGAAGCCCGCGTGCTGTTCGTGCACGCCGAGTTCCTCGTTGTAGGGCAGGTGCACCGCCTCGGCCGCGTCGCGCCAGCTCGCGCTCTCCTCCTCGTCGACGCCGAGGCCGGCCGCCCGGTCGGGGTGGCGTTTGCAGGCGTCGGCGGCGGCCAGCAGGTTCGCCCGGGCCATGAGGTTGGTGTACGTGTTGTCGTCGGCGACGGCGCTGTACTCGTCCGGCCCGGTGACCCCGTCGATGTGGAAGACGCCCCGGTCGTCGTGGTGGCCCAGGGAGCGCCACAGCCGGGCGGTCTCCACCAGCAGCTCCACACCGGTGTCGCGTTCGAAGCGTTCGTCGCCGGTGGCCTGGACGTACCGCACCACCGCGTCGGCGATGCCCGCGTTGACGTGGAAGGCGGCGGTGCCGGCCGGCCAGTACGCGGAGCCCTCCGAACCCTCGATGGTGCGCCAGGGGAACGCGGCCCCGCGCAGGCCGAGCTGCGCGGCGCGCTCGCGGGCGACGGGCAGCGTGCTCTGCCGCCAGCGCAGCGCCTCGGCGGCGGCCTCCGGCACCGTGCAGATCAGCAGGGGCAGCACGAACACCTCGGTGTCCCAGAAGGCGTGCCCGTCGTAGCCGGAGCCGGTCAGGCCCTTGGCCGGTATCGCCCGCTGTTCGGCGCGGGCGCCCGCCTGCAGCACATGGAACAGGGCGAAGCGCACGGCCTGCTGGATCTCCTCGTCGCCGTCGACCTCCACGTCGGCGCGGGCCCAGAACGCGTCGAGGTAGTCGCGCTGTTCGTCGAGGAGGCCCTGCCAGCCGCTGTGCGCGGCGGCGGCGAGCGCCGCCTCCACCTGGTCGCTCATCGCGGGCCGCGAGCGGGCTCCGGACCAGCCGTGCGCGACCAGCTTCTCCACCCGCAGCCGCTGTCCCGGTTCCAGAACGGAGGTGACCGTCAGCCGGGCCAGGTCGACGTTGCTCTCGCAGTCGGTGGTGGTGCGGTCGGGTCCGTCGACGACGTGGTCGGCGGCCACGGCGACCCGCAGTCCGCTGCGCCGGGTGCGGTGCAGCAGCCGCAGCCGGCGGCCCTGGGCGAAGTCCTCCTCCGGTTCCAGCGGGGACCGCAGGGCGCGGGCGGCGCGCGGGTCGCCGTCCGGGCCCGGCAGGGACTCGTTGGCGACGAGTTCGGACTGCAGCACCACGCGGGTGCGGCTGTCGACCGGCTCGACCTCGTAGGCGACGGCGGCGACGGCCCGCTGGGTGAGCGAGACCAGCCGGGTGGAGCGCACCCGGACGGTGGACCCGGCCGGGGAGGTCCACTCGCAGACCCGGGTCAGTGTCCCCCGGCGCAGGTCGAGGGTGCGTTCGTGGTGGACGAGGCGTCCGTAGCGCAGGTCGAACGGCTCGTCGTCGACCAGCAGCCGGATCACCTTGCCGTTGGTGACGTCGATGACGGTCTGCCCGGACTCGGGGTAGCCGTAGCCGGCCTCGGCGTAGGGCAGGGGGTGCAGTTCGTGGACGCCGTTGAGGTAGGAGCCGGGCAGGCCGTGGGGTTCGCCCTCGTCGAGGTTGCCGCGCCAGCCGACGTGGCCGTTGGACAGCGCGAACACCGACTCGCTCTGCGGCAGCCGCTCCAGGTCCAGGCCGCGTTCGCGGACCGTCCAGGGGTCGATGTCGTACCAGCGGTCGGTGCTCACCGTTCACCTCCGAGTTCGGCCAGGTCGGTGACGACCCGGTCGGCGCCGTGCGCGTACAGCGCGTCGGTCTGGCCCACGCGGTCCACGCCGACGACGAGACCGAAGCGACCCGCGCGTCCGGCGTCCATGCCCGCCAGCGCGTCCTCGAACACGGCCGCGTGCGCCGGCTCGACGCCGAGGTCGCGGGCGGCGGCCAGGAACGTGTCGGGCGCCGGCTTCCCGGGCAGTCCGCGCTCGGCGGCGACGACGCCGTCGATCCGTACGTCGAAGAGGGTCTCGGCGTCGATGGAGCGCAGCACGTCGCGGCAGTTGGCGCTGGACGAGACGACCGCGGTGCGCAGTCCGCTCGCGCGGACCGCGCGCAGGAAGCGCAGGGTGCTGTCGTAGGGCTCCACACCGTCGGTGCGGATCTTCTCCAGCAGCAGTTCGTTCTTGCGGTTGCCCAGACCGTGCACGGTGCCGGCGTCCGGCGGGTCGTCAGCACCGCCCTCGGGCAGCCGGATGCCGCGCGAGTCGAGGAAGGTGCGGACGCCGTCGGCGCGCGGCCGCCCGTCCACGAACGCGTCGTAGTCGGTGCCGGTGAAGGGCGTGAAGGCGGGGCCGTCCCGCTCGCGCAGGAAGGCGTCGAACATCTCCTTCCAGGCGGCGGCGTGCACCACGGCCGTCTTCGTGACGACGCCGTCGAGGTCGAAGAGGCACGCCTCGATGTGTTCGGGCAGACCGAGATCCGTCATACCCGACACCGTTCCCCGTACGGCGCCGGACAGTGAGTGGCGCGGGCCACACGGGTGGTGCGGCCCGCCGGGTGACACACTCTGCCGTGTGGCGCTGACCTTCGACGACCTCCTCCGCCGTGCCCGCGCCCTGCCCCGGGGCGGGCGGCGCGCGCTCCTCGGCATCGCCGGCAGCCCGGGCGCGGGCAAGTCCACACTCGCCGAGCGCCTGGTGCGGGAGCTGAACGGCGCCGGGGAGCCCTGGGTGGCGTGGGTGCCGATGGACGGCTTCCATCTCGCGGACGCCGAGCTGGACCGGCTCGGCCGCCGCGACCGCAAGGGCGCCCCCGACACCTTCGACGCGGCCGGGTACGCGGCCCTGCTGGGACGGATGCGCGAGGAGGGCGACGACGAGGTCGTGTACGCCCCCGGCTTCGAACGGGACCTGGAGCAGCCGCTGGCCGGCGCGATCCCCGTGCCGCCGGCCGCGCGTCTGGTGGTCACGGAGGGCAACTACCTGCTGCTCGGCACCGGCGCCTGGTCGCGGGTACGGCCGCTGCTCGACGAGGTGTGGTTCTGCGCGCCGGACGAGGAGGAGCGGCTGCGGCGGCTGATCGCCCGTCACGAACGGTTCGGCAAGAGCCATGAGGAGGCCGTCGCCTGGGTGGAGCGGTCCGACGAGCGCAACGCCGCACTGGTCGCGGCGACCCGGGACCGCGCCGACCTCGTCGTGCCGGAGTCGGCGGTGACGGCGGTGACGGCGGTGCGGTCGGTGCCGCCGGTGCGGGACTCGGGGAATACCGCGGCCGGCTGACGCGGAGCCGGACGCGTGGTGAGCGGGGCCTGCGGATCACCTGGACGGGCGTCGCGCGCGGCGGGACGGTGCGAGAGTGGGGCCATGAGTGGTCTCGTGGCGGCGGGGGCACCGGACGCGGTCGCCGTCGACGGCGCGGGCGGTGGCGGCGGGTCCCCGCTCCGGGGTGCGGTGCGGCGGTGGGGCGTCGTCGTCGCGGTGGTGCTGCTGCTGGGACAGATGGCGGTGGCGATGGTGACCACCGCCGTGCGGCAGACACCGACGATCGACGAACCCGTGTACGTGGGGACGGCCGCGGTCTATCTGCACGAGCACAGCCTGCGGTTCAACGCGGAGCATCCGCCGCTCGGCAAGCTGGTGATCGCCGCCGGGGTGGCGGTCGCCGATCCGCGTCCGGAGCGGGGATTCGACGGTGACCAGACCGAGTTGGGGCGCCGGCTGCTGTACGAGTCGGGCAACGACCCTTGGCGGGTGATGTTCTGGGCCCGGCTGCCGGTGATCGTCCTGACCCTGCTGTTCGGGCTGGTGGTGTTCACGTTCGCCCGCGAAGTGGCGGGCCGGGCGGGCGCGTTGGTCGCGCTCGGGTTGTACTGCCTCTCCCCCGACGTGATCGCCCACGGTTCCCTGGCCACGCTGGACGTCCCGGCCGCCGGGTTCGTGCTCACCTCGGTGTGGCTGCTGTGGCGCGCACGGCGTCGGCCGTATCCGTATGTGCCGTCGGCCGGTGCGGCGTTCGGGGCCGCCCTGGCCACGAAGATGAGTGTGCTGCCCGCGCTGCCGGTACTCGCGGTCCTGGCCGCCGTATCGGTGTGGTCGGCCGCTCCGGCCTCTCCCGGTGAGCGCAGGCGCCGGCTCGGCCGGGCGGCCGGCGGTGCCGTGGTGTTCGGGCTCATCGCGTGCGCCGCGGTGTGGGCCGCGTATCTGGCGGTCGATCCCCGACTGCGCTGGGGGCCGCCGCACCACGTCCCCGAGGTCGGCGGGCTGCGGGGGCTCGCCGTGCGGCTGCTCCCGCTTCCCGAGGCGTTCCGGGACGGCATGCGGATGCAGTTCGGCTTGGAGAACCTGCCCTGGCAGGGCTTCCTCTTCGGAGAGTTGTACACGGGGTCGCTCTGGTACTACCTGCCGGCGGCGCTGCTGGTGAAGACACCGCTGGGCGCGCTGGCCCTGTGGGCGGCGGGGTCGGCCGTCGTGACGGCACTGCGCCCGCTGCGGCCCGCCGCCCCGTATCTGCTGCTGACGCCCGCGGTGTTGCTGGCGGCGGCCATGTACGGGTCGCGGGACTTCGGCACCCGGTACGCCGTCGTCCTGCCGATGTTCCTCGCGGTGGCCGCCGGGTGCGTGGTGCGGGTGCGGTGGCGGTGGACGCGGGTGGTGACGGGCACGCTGGTGGCGTTCGTCGCCGTCAGCTCGCTACGGACGTTCCCCTACTATCTGCCGTACTCCAACGAGGCGTTCGGCGGGCCGGCGAAGACCCGGTTCCGGCTGCACGACTCCAACGTCGACTGGGGGCAGGACCTCGGCCGGCTCGCCGACCGGCTGGACGAGCGGTACCGGGGCGAGCGGATCTGGCTCGTGTACAAGGGGGCGGGCGTGCCCGCGTACTACGGGATCGACGCCGACGATCCGCGCCGGGCGGCGCCCGGGGACGTACGCGGGGTGCTCGTGGTGTCGGACTCCGCGGCGGCCAAGGCGACCGGGCGGCTGGCCGAACTCATCGACAGCAGCAGGCGGATCGACCAGGTGGGGCACTCGATCACGCTCTACCGGCGGTGAGGGCGCGCCCACCGCGCGTGCGCGGAGTCGCGGGTGACTCAGGAGTTCCGGGTGACTCAGCCGTCGGCCGGCTGGGCGGCGCGCCGGAAACCGACCGCGCTCACATGCCGCATGACCGTGCTGGCCACGCGGTAACGGCCGTTGGGCACCTCGGAGGAGCGGCGGACGTGCACGGTGAGCGGGCCCGCCCACTCGTAGCCCTGGCGGGCGGCGTGCCGGGCCAGACGGTCGGTGAGCACCTGCCCGACGCTGTCGCCCCGCCGGGTCAGCTCCTCGTGCACCGGGGCGGCCAGTTCCACGTCGTAGGCGTTGGGCACCATCACCCGTCCCGCGGTGCACACGACGGCGTTGCTGTCGCACTCGCGCCGCAGGGCGTCGACGAGTTCGAGCGGATCACGCCCGAACATCCGCGCCCAGAGCGCCTCCCATCGGTTCTCCAGTGCCTCTTCCAGCGTGCTGAGGGCGCTCATGCTGTCACCTGCCGAAACTCGGTCGCGTCGGGACGTGGGGACGGGACATGGGGACTGGTGCGGCGGGCATGGCGTTCGGACCAGGCCGCGCGGCCGGGGACCGGCGGGCCCCCGCGCCCGCGGCGTGATCCGAGCGGCATGCCCTACCGCTCCTCGTAGTCGTCGGGCCGGATCTCGGCCTCCTCCAGCGCCTCGCGCATGGTCCGGCCGGTGCCGCCCTGCGCCTGCGCGTCGCCCTCGGTCCGCTGCTCGAGGGTTTCGTCGGTGTCGTGGGTCTTCGGCCGGTTCTCCTCGGGGACGGTCATGTCCGCTGTGCTCCTCGTGATCTCAGGGGTTGTGCTCGTGTTCCGGTGCTGTCGAGCGTGGTCGCTGTGCAGCGCTGTGTCGGCGGGTTCCCTGAGCGGGCGGGGATATCCCCCGGCATCGGGGACGGGTCTCGCCCGGGGGTGCGGCTGCGGTGCGGACGTCGTTTCGGCCCGGGGAGGGTGGGGGCGGTGCGGAGGTGCCTCCGGCCGGGGACAGAGGCGGTGCGCTGGTGAGGTTCCGCCGGGAGGCGGGGGCGGCGCGCGGGTGCGTTCCGGCCGGGAGGCGGGGGCTGTAGGGGCGCCGATCGCAGGCGGGAAGCGAGGGCGATACGGGGGCCGGGAACACAAGGACGGCGGGGCCGGAGCGGGGTGGGTGACGAGGCTGGTCACCCGGGTGTGTGGGCTATGTTGAACCCTCGTGGGAGACGAAGGAGGCGCACCGGTGCCATCGCCGCAGCAGGCACGCGCACAGGCATCCGCGATCACCTCGGGAAAGGCGGGCCCGGACACGGAACTGTCCCCGACGGCCCAGCTCCGCACCCTCTTCGACCGGCCCCGGCTCTCCCCCGGCCAGCGGCGCATCGCCCAGTACCTCATCGAGCACATCACCGAGGCGGCGTTCCTGTCGATCACCGACCTCGCCGACCGGGTCGGGGTGAGCCAGCCGTCGGTGACCCGCTTCGCCTCCGCGGTCGGCTTCAGCGGCTACCCCGCGCTGCGGGAAAGGCTCCAGGCGATCACCCTCGGCACCCGCTCCGGCGGGCACGCCGAGGAGAACCGGGCGAACGAGTTGCAGGCCGCGGTCGACGCGGAGATCGAGAACCTGGAGAACCTGCGGCGGGACCTCGCCGACACCGACCGGGTCATCGACGTCGGACGCAAGCTGTCCTCGTCCGCCCCCCTCACCGTGCTGGGGCTGCGCATCTCCGTCTCCCTGGCCGAGTACTTCGCCTACGCCGCGCGCCGTATCCACCCGGACGTGCGGCTGGTGACGCTGGGCGGCAGCGTGGCCTACGACGCGCTGCTGCAGTCGCGGGAAGCGGGCGGCACCTGGGTGCTGGCCTTCTCCATGCCACGGCACGCGCAGGAGACCCTGACGGCGATCCGGGTGGCGCGCAGCGCCGGGCTGAAGGTCGCACTGATCACCGATCTGGCGCTCGGGCCGCTCGTGGACGAGGCGGACGTCACGTTCGCCACCGGCACCGGCTCCCGCCTGGTGTTCGACTCGTACGCCGCTCCCGGCGTGATGTGCGCGGCGCTGCTGCAGGCCATGACGGACGCCGATCCGGAGCGGACGCAGGCCCGGCTCGAGGACTACGAGCAGGTGGCCGACGAGCATCAGTTCTTTCTCCGGGACTGAGCCCGGACCGAACCCGGACCGAACCCGCACCGAGTCCGTACCCACCGGTCTTCGCCGTCACCCGCCCACTTCACAGCGGGCATGAATGTTTTCATACGTCTTGAAAACTGGTTGGCATATATAAATACTGCTCACGGATCACGGCCCGGCCGCTCCGGACCGCGTTCCGTCCACCGCACCCGCCCGCCCCTGGAGGCCGACGGTCCGCCATGCGCTGCACGCACCGACGCCGCGGTCCTGCACCGGTTTCCACCGGGCACCCGCGCGAACACCCGAAGCCGCCGGCTCCTACCCGCACCGGCGGTCCGGGTGTTCGGCCGGGCCTCCCCTGCCCGGCCACCCGTGGCGGTCCCGGTCTCCCCCTGGACCGGGGCCGCCCCACCCCGTCGCCCGCGCCGGCGACGCCGTACACCCGGAAGCGATGATCATGCCCCTGACGTCCACGCGCCTCAGTCCCGACTGGCCCTGCCAGGTCAAGGCCCCCGGGAGCTACGACTGGGAACGCTCGGCGGCCAAGTGGCTGCGCGAACTGGTACCGGCGCGGTACGCGAGCTACCCGGCGTTCATCCGGCACCCCGTCCTGCTGGCCCGGCATGCCCAGATCCAGGTCGAGCACGAGATCCGGGTGGCGCGCACCGCCCTGCAGACCGCCCGGGCCGACCTGCCCCGGCTGGGACTCCACGAGGGTGTGATCGAGCACACCATCAAGCTGTACGCCGCCGAGCTGATGCAGCTCCAGCACATCGCCCGCAGCGTGCGGGCGGTGACGCAAGCCTTGGACGAAAGCGGCCGCTGACCCACCCGCGGGCCCGTCCGGCCTCGCCGGGCCCGTTCCGGTCGGGCGTCCGCGGCCGGCGCCCCTACCGACGTGGCTCCCCAAGGGGGCGTGGTGACGCAGGTCGGTCCTGCGTGCGCCGCATGTGCGCCGCGAGGGACAGTGCGAGCCCGCCCCGTACGCGCCGCCCGAGGTGGGGCTGCTGGGGTTCGTGAGGTCGAGGGCGTACGCGTACGCCCTGTGTCCGGGCGGGGTGCCGAGATCCGGGCCCGGGCGGGAATCCGTAGGAACAAGCCGGTCAACGAACCAGCGCGGGTGTGCAATGCTCGGGGTGTGAAAAGCGATCGCCTTGCCCCGGTCGAGCCCGGAACAGTCCCGGACCTGGTCGAACTGGCCAGGGTCGTCGCCCAGCAGCGCGCGGAGATGGACCGGCTGCGGGGGCAGGCCGCCACGACGGTCGTCGTGGAGCGCGCCAAGGGCGTTGTGATGGCTTTGACGGGCTGTACCGCCGACGCCGCGGAGGAGACCCTGCACGGGCGTGCCAAGGCCGCCCGCCGCACCCTGCTGGAGGAGTGCTGGATCACCCTCGGCGCACGGACGCCCGCCCGGCCGGGCACCGACGCGGCCACCGGCGGCCCGGACTCCGGCGGCAAGGGCGCGGCGGCCTCGGCACCCCTGGACGCCCCGGCCCCCTTCTCGGCCCCCGCCGACGTCGCCGACGCCCTGGCCCGCCTCGGCCGCGCCCTGGTGCACGTGGACACGCACCAGACCCTCGCCCGGTGTCTGCTGGACCACCTCGCCCCGGAGCTGGACGCGGACTCGGTGATGATCTACGCCCGGCGGCCCGGAGGCGGTCTGGAACTGGTCGGGCACGCCGGCGTCGACGAGGGGCTGGCCGCCCGATGGCGTCAGGTCCCGCCGTTCAGCGGGGTCGCCGTGCTGGACGCCCTGCGCTCCGGTGAACCGTGCTGGCTGGAGAACTTCGCCGAGGACAGCACGCGGTACCTGCTGATCGGTGAGCCGCCCGAGCGCTGGCAGTCCCGGGTCTGGCTGCCGCTGGCGGGCGGCGACGGCTCCGACCTGTGCATCGGGGTGCTGCGCGGACGCCCCGGCACCTTCTCCCCGCGCGACCGCGCGCACCTGCACGCGATGATCCGGCTCTGCGCCGGACGCCTGCGCACCTTCACCGCCCCCACGGAGGCCGCCGACGACACTCACACGGACGCGGTCCAGGCGCTGTTCGCGGCCCTGCCCGTCCCGGCGATGCTGCTCACCCCGCTGGGCGGCGCGTCCGGCGACGTCGAGGACTTCCGCGTCGACGCCGCGACGGCCCAGGCCGCCGACCTCCTCGGCAGCCCTTCGGGCGAACCGACCGGACGGCGGCTGCGGGAGGTGCGGCCCGACCTGACCGACCTGCCGATGTGGCAGGGCTGCCTGGACACCCTGGCCGGCGCAGGGCCGTACGAGAGCGAGCCGTTCGCGCACCAGGAGACCGTGGACGGCGTCCTGGAGCTGGCCACCTACTCGGTGCGGGTGACGCGTCTGGAGGACGCGCTGGTCGTCACCTGGCTCCGGCACGCCTCCTCGGACCGGCAGGAGCAGCGGCTGGCCGAGCTGCAGCGGCTGGGCAACCTCGGCTGGGCCAACTGGAACCTCTCCAGGGACGAGGCGTCCTGGTCGGCGCAGGTCTTCGCGATCCTCGACCGGGATCCGGCGGACGGGCCGGTGCGGCTCGTCGACGTCCCCGCGCTCGCGCTGTCCGACGACCGGCCCTCACTCGAGGCGGCCGTCAAGGCGCTGCTGCGCGAGGGGCAGCCGTTCGACGCCTCGTTCCGGGTCCGCGGCGGACACGGCGTACGGCATCTGCGGCTCGTCACCGAGGTGGTGGCGGACTCGCACGGCACGCCCGTCGAGGTGCACGGGGTGGTGCAGGACCTGACCGCGCGGCGGCGGGCGGAGCTCGCCCTGGTGGAGAGCGAGCGGGCGATCCTCACCCAGCACGACGTGCTGCAGTCCGAGCGGGTCCTGGTGGCGCGGCTGCAGAACGCCCTGCTGCCGCTGCCCGACAAGGTGGTGAATCTGGCGGGGCTGCGTGTCGAGGTCGCCTATCTGCCCGCGCAGGCCGGCATCCATGTCGGCGGCGACTGGTTCAGCGCCATCGAACTGCCCGACGGGGACGCCCTGTTCGTCGTCGGGGACGTCGCGGGCCACGGCGTGGACGCCGTCGCCACGATGGCGCAGCTGCGGTTCACGGCGAAGGGCATGGTCAGCACCGGCTCGTCGCTGACCGGCGCGCTGGCCCGGCTCAACACGCTGCTGCTGCACTCCCGGGACGCCCACGGCACCGCGACGATGGTCCTGGCCCGCTATCACGCGGCGGACCGGCGCCTGGTCTGGGCCCAGGCGGGCCACACCCCGCCGCTGCTGCTGCGCGGGGGCGAGGCGACGTACCTGCCGCGGCCGCCGGGCATGCTGCTCGGCGCCACCAACGCCCCGTACTTCGAGGAGAGCGAGTACCTCCTCGAACCGGGCGACCGGCTGATGCTGTACACGGACGGTCTGGTCGAGCGCCCGCCCGAGAACATCGACGTGGGCCTGGCCCGCCTCGCGGACGCCGCGCTCACCCACCCCGCCGACGGCGCCGGCGCCCTCGGGACGCTGCTGGACGCGATGCTGGAGGAGGAACGCCGGGACGACGTGTGCGTCCTGGACATCCGCGTACCGCAGGACTTCTAGCCCCCCGCGGGGAACAGCCTCGGGGGGTCATGGGCCGCCCGTGTGGGTTTCCAGGGCCCGGCGGGTGTCGTCGCCGTAGACGCCGGTCTCGTCGCCGCGGACGCCGTACCAGAGCTGGAAGCGGGCGACCGCCTCGGCGAGGGTGGTGTCGTAGCGGCCGTCCGTGGTGCCGTCGCGGTAGACGTCCGGGACGCGCAGCAGCCGTTCCTGGAGGGCCGCCACCTCGGGTCCCGTGTCGCCCTCGCGGAGGAAGCCCGCCTCCGCCGGGCTCGGCGGGGCGGCCGGTGCGGGGACGCCGGTCGTGGGGCCGGTCGTAGCCGGGGCGCCCGGTGCCGCGTTGTCGTCGGGCGGGGGCTGGGTGAACAGGAGCGCGCCCCCGAAGCCGGCCAGCGCGGCGACGCCCACCACGAGGGCCGGTGCGGCGCGGCGCCACCGGGACGGGCGGGCGGGGGCCGGTGGTGGGCCGGCGGGCACCGGCGGGAGTTCGCGGGTGACCTCCTCGGACCCCTCCGGCGGCAGAGGGGGCGCCACCTCTCCGTCGTCGTCGCCCCGCTCGAAGTCCCGGAACAGTTCCGCGAGGGCGTCGGTGCGGCGCGGGCGCAGCACGCGGACGGGTTCGAGGGGTGGTCCGTCAGGGGACCCGGGCCCCTGCGCTGTCGTCACGTCGCTCTCCTTCCGTACCGGCCGGTGGAGTCGATCCGTCCACGGCAGGAGGTACGTGCGCGGGGCCCCGCCGGTTCAGCTCCGGGGGCCGGCGGCCTGGCGCAGGAAGTCGCGCAGGGAGGCGGACAGCGCGGTGACGAACACGTCGCGCCGCGCGTCGTCGAGGACGTCGAGGGAGAGGTACGGGTTGAGGTCCTCCAGCTCGACCAGCAGCAGTTCCCCGCCGGGCGCGCGACAGGCGTCGACCCGCTGGATGCCGTGGTCGAGGGTGTTCCACTCGATGAAGCGCCGGGCGAAGTCCAGGTCGTCCGCGGTCGGCCGGTACGGCTCGAGCTGCCAGCGCCGCGCGGGGTCGGGCGCGTGGAGGGCGTACTGGAAGGAGTGGTCGACGAAGTAGAAGGAGACCTCGTACACGAAGTCGATGTACGGCTGCACCAGGAGGTCGCCGCCGGCCGGGGCGGTCACCTCGCCGGGCGGGACGACGCGCAGTCCGTGGGAGTCGGCGCCGAGCCGGGGCTTGACGACGTACCGCTCGGCGCGGGGCAGCCGGTGCAGGTCCTCCGGCCGCCCGACCGTGGGGATCACCGGGAAGCCGGCCTCGGTGAGGTCCAGCAGGTACTGCTTGCCCGCCATGTCCCCGCGGCCGGTGAGCGGGTTGTAGACCGGGGTGCCTGTCGCGACGGCGTGCGCGCGGAACTCCTCGTAGGCGTCCAGGTATCCCAGCACCGGCCCGCTGTTGCGCACCACGACGCCGTCGAACCCGCCCATCAGGGCGACGGCGTCCCGGGGGTGGCACAGGGCGAGGTCCATGTCCGCGCGCAGCCGGGAGGTGAGGAAGATGTCCTCGTCGCAGTAACGGCGCCCACGGGCCGGGTAGGCCAGGTCGCTGACGTACAGGATCCGCGGGCGGACGGACGGCATGGGGGCTCCCCGGGGCTACGGTGACCCGCGCATGAGTGGCACGGATGTGCGGCTCATCATGACGGGTGCCGGCCGTCCCCCGATCACCGGAGGGCCGCTTCGGCGGGCGGTGTCAGTGCACGGTGGGCGGTGTCAGTGCACGGTGGGCGGTGTCAGTGCACGGTGGGCGGTGTCAGTGCACGGTGGGGCGGTAGACGCATTCCTGGATGCGGTCGTCCAGGGTGCGGCACTCGATCAGTTCCAGGTCGAAGTCGGCCGCGCCCTCGAAGACGCGGTCCAGGCCGGTACGGCCGGTGATCACCGGGAAGATCGTCACCTGGAGGCGGTCGACCAGGCCGGCCGCCATCAGGGCGCGGTTCATCGACAGGCTTCCGTGCGAGCGCAGTGGCACGTCGGACTCCTCCTTGAGGCGGGCCACGACGTTCACGGCGTCGCCCCTGACCACCGTGGCGTCCGGCCAGTCGAGCGGTTCCTGGAGGGTGTTCGAGACCACCGTCGCCGGCAGGGCGCGCATCCGGGTGACCCAGGGGTCGCGTACGTCCGACTCCTCGGTGCTCGTGGACAGCATCTGGGCGAAGGCCCGGTAGGTGTGGGCGCCCATGACCATCCGCTGTTCCCCCGCGTACTGGGCGAGGCGGTGGTCGAGCAGTTCCGGGCCCTGCTTGCCCCAGTAGCCGGTCCAGTCGCCGCCCGCGCCTCCGTATCCGTCGAGGCTGGAGAAGACGTCGAAGGTGTAGGTGGCGGTCATGGCGGGCTCCTCGGGGTGTGCGTCGGCGTGGAGGCGAGAGCGGACGGGCGGAGTGCCGGTCATGCAGAAAGGACTCCGCCGGCGTGCCCGGCTCATCGCCTCGTCAGCCACCGTTCCTCAGGTGTTCCGCCCCCGCACGTCAGAGGGCGATCCGCGCCGCCACCGGGAGGTGGTCGCTGCGGGTCGGGGGCAGGGTCCAGGCCGATGTGGCCCGCACTCCCCCGACGAGGATCTGGTCGATCCGGACCACCGGGAAACCGGACGGCCAGGTGAAGCCGAATCCCGCGCCCGACGTGGTCTGCGCCGAGGCGAAACGGGAGGTCAGGGGGCGTAGTGCCCGGTCGTCGGCGGAGCCGTTGAAGTCTCCCAGCACCACGGCCCGGGAGGCGTCCTCCGCCCGGATGAAGCCGGTCAGCCGGGCGAGCGCCGCGTCACGGGCGCGCGTGGTGAATCCGGCCGCCGGGCTCACCCGCACCGACGGCAGGTGTGCCACGTACACGGCGAGCGGGCCCCGGGGCGTCTGTGCCGTGGCGCGCAGGGCGCGGGACCACGGCATGATCGGCAGGCTGCGCGCGTCGTGCAGGGGGAAGACGCTCCAGATGCCGACCGTTCCCTCGAAGAAGTGGTAGCGGTAGGCGGGCGCCAGGGCCCGTTCGTAGACGGGTGCCGTCTCCGGGCTCAGCTCCTCCAGCGCCAGGATGTCCGCGTGGGCGGAGGCCAGTTGGCGTGCCGTGCCCTCCGGGTCGGGGTTGTCCTGGTTGACGTTGTGGCTGACGACGGTGAGGTCGCCGCCGGCGGCGGACTTGTCGGTGAGCGTGCTGCCGAAGACCGTCAGCCACACGGCGAGCGGCAGGGCCGCGGCGGCCAGGGCCGTACGGGAGCGGCGCAGCAGGGCCGCGGCCGGCAGCAGGGGGAGCGCGAGCGCCGTCCAGGGGAGCAGGGTGTCGGTCAGGCTGCCCAGGTGGCCGGGGCCGTCGGGCCGCAGACCGGGGCATGCGAGGAGCGCGGCGAGGAGGACGGCGCAGGCGGTCGTCAGCGTGCCTCGGCGACGCCGTCCGCGGGGCGGCCGGGGCTCGGCGGTCGTCCGGGGCCGGTCCGGGGCAGGGGTGAGGGTCATCGCCGTTCAGCCCTCGGTCCGTACCGGCAGCAGCCGGCCGCGGAGGCCGTCGACCAGGGCGTGGGCGGCCTCCAGGGCGGCTGTCAGCCCCTCGCCGGGGGTGGTGTTCGCCCGTTGGTGCAGCACCGCGCCGAGGAGGAGGCGGGTGCGGTCGCCGGTGTGGATCTCCGACGCCCACAGGAGGTTGCCGCCCGCCGGGGTGCTGGATCCGGTCTTGAGGCCGACGACGCCCGACGTGCCGAGCAGCGTGTTGCTGTTGCTCACCCTGCCGACGCCGGGGACGGTGGCCTCGCGGGACGCCACGATCTCGCGCAGGACGGGGTTCCGCATCGCCCGGCGGGCGAGTTTCAGCTGGTCGGCGGCCGTGCTGGTGGTCGTCGCCTCGATGCCGCTGGCGCCCGTGTAGGTCGTGTCGTGCATGCCCAGCTCGTCCGCGGCGCGTTGCATCCTCCGCACGAACGCCTCCTGGCTCCCTGCGTCCCAGCGCGCCAGCAGGCGGGCGATGTTGTTCGCCGAGGGGAGCAGCAGCAGTTCCAGCAGGTCCCGCTCGGTGTGGCGGTCGCCGGCCGTGACGACGGCGGTGGACTCGTCGCCCACGCCGGCCTCGTACGCGGCCTCCCGGTCCACCTCGATCCAGAGGCCCTCCTCGCCGGGGCGCAGCGGGTGGTCGGTGAGGACGACGTAGGCGGTCATCACCTTGGTGAGGCTCGCGATCGGTACGGGCCGTTGCGTGCCGCGCGTCACCACCGGGCCGGTGCCCTCCAGGGCCACGGCGGTCTGGCCCTCCCCCGGCCACGGGATGCCGCCGTCGTCGGCGATCTCCTCGAGGCCGCCCTCCGGCATCGCGGGGGCGGTGTCCCGTCCGGCGGAACCGCCCGCCCCGCTGAGACCGGCCGGGAACAGGGCGAACAGGACGACCAGCGCCGTCAGGCCGGTCATGACGAGCAGTGTGCCCCTTGAGCGGTTGCGGGGGACGGGGAACAGGGACATGCGGGGTGCCACCTCCGGGCTGACGTACGGCGGGTACGGCAGCAAGGCTGCGGGGGTGGTGCGTCCGGAGGACGGGCGCCGAAGCACCGGCGGCGCTCGGTGACACGTCGGTTGTGTATCAAGGGCGGGCGGCAGGCACCCGGGTGGAGACACCGGGCGGGCGGCGGGCCTCCCCGGGGGGGGCACGGCAGGGGGCGAGCACCCCTAAGGGCGGCCATCAGGCGGCGGGCGTCCCGGGAGGGGGGGAGACGACCGGCAGGCGGCCGGCGTCCCGCAGGCGTCCCTGGGGGCGGCCGGCAGGCCGCGGGCATCCGGGGGCGACCCGCGAAGCGGCGGGCCGCGGACCGCCGCGTCGGTCATCGGCCGGGCGGCGTGACTCCGTCCGGCAGACGCAGTTCCGCCACCGCTCCCCCGTCCGCCGGGTGGTTGCGGAGGTCGAGCCGGGCGCCGATCACCTTCGCCTGGCCTCGGGCGATCGTCAGGCCCAGCCCGTGTCCCCGGCCCCGCTGCTCCGCTCCCGTGCGGAACCGCTGGGGGCCGTGGGCCAGGAGGTCCGCCGGGAAGCCGGGGCCGTGGTCGCGCACCGTGACCGTCAGGCCGGAGACCGTGATCTCCACGGGCCCGGCACCGTGCCGGTGGGCGTTGACCACCAGATTGGTGACGATGCGGTCCAGCCGGCGCGGGTCCGTCTCGGCGGCCGGCGCGCCGGTCGCGGTGACCGTCGCCGGGAGGCCGGTCCGGGCCACCGACTCCTCGACCAGTTCGGCGAGGGCCACCCGCCGGGGCTGGACGTGTTCGGCGCCCGCGTCGAGGCGGGAGATCTCCAGCAGGTCCTCGACGAGGTCGCGCAGCACCCGCACCCGGTCCCGCACCAGCTCCGTCGCCTCTCCCTCGGGGAGGAGCCCCGCCGAGGTGACCAGGCCCATCAGCGGGGTGCGCAGTTCGTGGGCGACGTCGGCGGTGAACCGCTGCTCGCTGACGATGCGTTCGCGCAGGCTGTCGGCCATGGAGTCGACCGTGGCCGCGATCTCGGTGATCTCGTCGCCGCCCCGCCGGCCCATCCCGGTACGCGCCTCCAGATCGCCCGCCGTGATGCTGCGCGCCGTGCGGGCCACCCGGCGCAGCCGTCTGGCCGGAAGCTCCGTGGCGAGGGCCGTCGCCGGGATGACGACGGCGAGGGTGACCAGCGAGTACTTCCACAGGTGCCGGTCCAGGGCCTGCCGGGTGAGGAGGTCCGCGGTCATGTCGGTCTTGAGGGCGTGGAGCTGCCCGTCCTTGCGTTCGGCGGCCCAGTAGACGGGCGCGGGCGGGCCGTCCTCGTAGAGGGTGCCGCTGCCGTGCCGTTCGACCTGGCGCAGCAGGGACTCCGGGAGTTCGCCCGGGGTCGCCAGGGGTGGTGCCTGGCCGGTGCGGCGGGCGTCCTGTTCCGCCCGGTGGAGCTGGTCGGCGGCTCTGAGGGCTCCCTCGTGCATCGACCGGGCCAGCGTCGACTCGTGCACCAGCACCCCGACGGTGAGGGCCATGGTGGCGCAGGCGACGCCCACCAGCAGGATGATCTTCCAGTGCAGGGAGCGCAGGTTGAGCAGCGCCCGTACGATCGGCATGTCCGGCTCTCCGGGTCAGCGGCGCAGTTTGTAGCCGAAACCGCGGACGGTCTCGATGCGGTCGGCGCCGATCTTCCTGCGCAGTCGTTGCACGCACAGGTCGACGACCCGGGAGTCGCCGTCCCAGCCGTAGTCCCACACGTTGCGCAGCAGGGTCTGCCGGTCCAGCACGATGCCGGGGTGTTCGGCGAACTCCAGAAGCAGCCGCAGCTCGGTCGGGGCGAGCTCGACCTGCGTGCCGTCCCGGTACACCTCCAGTGCGGCGGGGTCGATGGCCAGGTCGCCGAAGACGAGCCGGTCCGGCGTGCCGGGCGGGCCGCCCGCCCGTGCGGGCGCGAAGGTGGCGCGGCGCAGCAGGGAGCGGATGCGGGCCACGAGGACGGCGGTGTCGACGGGCTTGACGACGTAGTCGTCGGCGCCCGCCTCGAGGCCGGACACCACGTCGAGGGAGTCGCCGCGGGCCGACATCATCAGGACGGGGGCGGTGCTGGTCTCCCTGATCCGGCGGCACAGTCCGATGCCGTCCAGGCCGGGCAGCATCACGTCGAGCAGCAGCAGGTCGTGGTGGCCCTCGCGGAACAGTTCCAGCCCGTCGAGCCCGTCGGCGGCCGTGACCACCTGGTAGCCGTAGCGCTCCAGGGCCAGGGCGACGGACCGGCGGATCACCTCGTCGTCCTCGACGAGGAGGACGGTGACGGCGGGGGTCTCAGGCATGTGCATCCAACGGGGCGTCGCAGGGTCGGTGAGGGCGGCGGGCAGGCCGGGCCGCCGTCCGGGGTCGGGGACCGGTACTCCATGATGCCTGGCCGCGTCGGTGATCCCCGCCGCCGGCCGGGGCGGGGTGGGGCTCACCTCCGCCCGGCCGAGCTGGGAGGACGCGGGGCGGATGCACAGCCGATACACAGCCGTGCGGTCGCCCGATGCACGGCCGCCGCACAGCTGCCGCACACCCGAGGCGTCGCCGACACCTCGGGTGCCGAAGGTGGCCGAAGTGCGGGGTCCGCGTGCGGGCGCCCTTCTATCATCAGCCGGATGATCTCCAACTGGCGTACCCGCAAGGGGCGATCACTCGGACCGGCCCTGTTGCTCACCCTCTCGCTGCTGCTGGCCGCGCTGTGCGTGCCGAGCGCCTCGGCCGCCATGTCCGGCTGTCAGGAGGACGGGAACTACGAGGCCTGCTTCATCTACGGCGGGACCGAGGACACGCTGCTCGTGTCCAAGATCCGGGGCAAGGTCGACGCGACCGCCAGGGCGTCGGCGGCCGGGGAGGCGGGCAACTACGTCCGCGTGGCCCTGTACGACTGGAAGGCCGACGGCGGCGGCCTGGCCCTCGCCTCGTCGCTCGTGGACGCCGCCAGGAGCGGGGTGAGCGTACGGCTGGTGATCGGCACGGCCGCCGCCTCCGTGAAGGCGGAGCTGGCCAAGGCGGACATCGGCATCACGTACTGCGCCGACGCCTGCGCGACCCCGGGCTCGGGGGCGATGCACAACAAGTTCTTCCTGATCAGGAAGGGCGCGACCAAGCTGGTCCTGCAGTCGTCCAGCAACATCGGTTCGACGCAGGCCCGGCACGCGCAGAACATGCTCGTCGTGCGGGACGACGACGCGCTGTTCTCCGCGTACGTCAACTACTGGCGCCGTCTGAACGCCAGGGGATGGACCTACGACGGCGTCACCTGGAGCACGGACGCCTCGCGGACGCACGACGGCGGCAACGACCTGTCCAAGGCGTACTTCTTCCCGCAGCCGGGCAGCACGCGGGTGGCCGACGTGCTGGGCAACGTCAGTGCCTGCGCGGAGGGCAACGACCGGGTGTGGCTGGAGGCCAGCCTGCTCGACTCCAGTTCCTACTCGGCGGGCGTCGCCGCCCAGTTGAACCGGCTGGAGTCGCTGGGCTGCGACGTGAAGATCGTGGTGCAGAAGGGCGCGGGGCGGGACACCCTGCTGGCCAAGGGCATCGCCTCGTCCCGTGTGCGGTGCGACGGCCACAGCCACAACAAGGTGATGGTGCTCGACGCGAAGTACGCGGGCCAGTGGCGCAAGGCCGTGTTCGTGGGCTCCTACAACCTGACCGAGAACTCCGCGACCCGCGCCAACGACGCGATGCTGCGTGTCGTCAACGGGTGGGTCACCAACCGGTACATCGAGCAGTTCCGTCAGCTGTGGACGAACCCGCGCCCCTGCGACTGACGAACCGGGGGCCCGGCGCCGCGCGTGCGCCGGGCCCCCGGCCGGGGTCACGTCAGCGTCTGCGGGGCCGGCCGGCCCCGATGCCCGCGACATGCAGGGCCAGGGCGGTCAGCCCCAGCAGCATGACGTTCACCGAGGAGAACACCTCGTTGGTTCCGATCTCTGCCGCGTTGATCAAAAAGGCGATGAAGAACAGCACCGCCGCCACTATGCCGAGCATGAACGAGCTCCTCTCGTCGGCATGTTGCCCGTATGCCCGGCCGTCGCGGACCCAGACCCGTCACATGCCGGAAGGCCGCGAAAGCCGCCCACGCCCCGCACGAGAGGGTACTGAGTGCCTTTACTCGTGGCACTCAGTGCCATAATCTGTGGCTGTGCGCGGTGGCACGGCCACCGGGCAGGCGCGTGCCCGGGCGACCGGACGCGTGGAAGTCCGGCCGAGTGCAGGGAGTTGACCAGCGTGTACCACTTCTCAGGGAACGTCGCTCAGCAGGCAGCCGGTTCCGCGACGCGCCTGCTCGAACCGCGGGGCGCGGACCAGGACGCGATGCTCTTCCAGCGGTGCACCTGGTGCGGCACGGCGATGTACCACCGGCTGCTGTGCCCGGTCTGCCAGGGCAGCGACCTGCGGACGGAGCGCAGCGAGGGCGTCGGTACGGTGCGCCACTCGACGGTGCTGCACCGCAACACCCCGGCGGCGCGCAACGTGTCGCTGATCGAGATGGCCGAGGGGTTCGTGGTGCGCGGGCGGGTCATGGGTCCGCCCATCGGCATCCACAGCGGCGACCGGGTGCGGCTGTCGACGGCGGAGGACCCGGTGCGCGGCGAGCCGGTGTTCCAGCTCGTGGACGAGCCGCTGCGCGCCTGGACCTGACCCGGCCCCGGCTCAACTGCCGTGCGTGGGGCCCCGGTCAGAGGGTGACGCGGATGCCCACCGTGCCGCTCGCACCGCGGCGCAGACGGCTGCCCAGCAGCGTCAGCCGGCCCATCAGGCCGTACTTGCGGGCGATGAGCTTCCGGTAGCGGGCCGTGGTGTCCGCGTCGCACACCTCGGCGGTGGCCGGTACCTGGTCGCCGGTCGGGTTGCCGCGTACGTCGCACGGTCCCACGAGGACGTCACCACGGGCGCGGACACGCTTCACCTTCCAGGAGTCGGCGGCGGTCCACACGCCGAGCGCGTCTCCGTCCCGCACCACCCACACCGGTGTGGCGACGGGCGTGCCGTTCTTCCGGAAGCTGGTGAGCAGCAGGTACTTCCCCGCCCCGAGCCGGTCCCGCAACGCGTCGTCCATGCCCCGAGTGTAGGCCCGTTCGCGGCCGAACCGCCGGGAATCGTCCCCGTGACGTGACCGGAAGCGATCACGGGACAGCGCGGGCCGAGGCGGCGGAAATAGGGATGCGGTACGACGGGTGGTCTGCGACAGTCTCGCGCTGTGAACAGTGACGATGTCGTTCTTCGCCGTGCCGACCCCGCGGACGCCCCGGCCGCGGCCGAGGTGTGGCTGCGTTCCTTCGCCGCCGCCCTGCCGTCGGTGCGCCGTGCGCATGACGACGCCGAGGTGAGGGCCTGGTTCTCGCACGTGGTCGTGCCCCGTCACGAGACCTGGGTGGCGGTCGTGGACAGCGGTGTGGTGGGTGTTCTCGTGCTGGAGGGAGGGGAGCTGGAGCAGCTCTACCTCGACCCGCCGTGGCGTGGGCGGGGGTTGGGCGACCGGTTCATGGCCCTGGCCAAGCAGCGGCGGCCGGACGGGCTCGCGCTGTGGACGTTCCAGGTCAACGAACCGGCCCGGCGCTTCTACGAACGGCACGGCTTCCTCGCGGTCGAGCACACGGACGGCTCGGGCAACGAGGAACGCGAGCCGGACGTCCGTTACCTCTGGCAGCCCCGCGGGACCGGCTGAGACCTCTGGCAGCCCCGCGGGACCGGCTGAGCCGTGGTGACCGCACGCCGGTCCTGTCAGCTCCGGTACCGCCGGCCTGACCGGCCTCGTCACGCTCGTGGACACGTCGAGTCGTGGAGGGACCCCGGTCTCGGGGTCGTACTCGACCACATCCAGCACCCGCCCGCCGCGGTCTGGGTGACACCGGCGCGCACACGGCCCACCAGGCGGTCCGCCGGCCGCTCCTTCGTAGGGAGGGGCGCTCCAGTCCTCCGGCCGGCGCGCGACGAACACGAACTCGCGGCCCGGACGGTCGGGGGCGTCCCGCACGTCCTCCAGGACGTAGCCGTGGCCGGCGAGGTCCGCCTCGACCTCCTCGCGCTCGCGGAAGCGCAGGGTCGAGTCCGAGGTCAGGACCGCTCCGTCCGACGCGAACACGAACGTCGTCCGGAAGGACACCGACGGGCCGTCCACGGCGGTCACTTCGTGCCAGCTCTCCACCCCGCCGACACCCGGCACGTCGGCGCTGACGTACGAGTGCTCGCGGGTCCAGCGTTCCCACGCGCGCCGGGCCGGGTCGCGGGTCTCGAAGACGAGACGGCCGCCGGGCCGCAGTGCCGCCCGGGCGCCGCGCAGGGTGGCGTGCCAGGTACCGGGGTCCACGATCGCCTGGGCGACGTTCGCCGTCATGGTGGCCAGGTCGGCCCGGAGCGGGGGCAGGTCCGTCGCGTCGCCCTCGATCCAGCGGACCCGCGCGGCGCCCGGCTTGGCGCGGGCGACGTCGAGGGACGCGGCGGCGGGGTCGACGCCTACGACGTCGATGCCGTGGTCCGCGAGGAGCAGGGCGAACACTCCCGTGCCGCAGCCGATGTCCAGCACCTGCCGGGCGCCGAACTCCCGGGCGATGCGCAGATAGGGGTCGAGGTCGCCGCGGTCGGGGTCGAGCGGGTCGTAGAGGGCCGCGAGCCGGGGGTGGGCGAAGCCGTCGTCAGCCACGGGCGCCGCCCGCCGCGCGCACGGCGTCGGCCATCCGCCGCACCGCGTCCGTGAGCACCTCGGGGGAGGTGGCGAGGTTCAGCCGGGCGTGGCCCGCGCCGCCCGTGCCGAAGGGCAGCCCGCCGGTGAGCGCCACCCGGCCGTGCGCGAGGAACGCCGCGGCGGGATCGTCGCCCAGGCCGAGGTCGCGGCAGTCGAGCCAGGCGAGGTAGGTGCCGTCGCCCGGGCGGTACCGGACGGCCGGCAGGTGTGCGGCCAACAGGCCGGTGAGCAGCCCGCGGTTGGCGTCGAGACCGGCGAGCAGGGCGTCCAGCCAGGCGACGCCGTCCCGCAGGGCGGCGGTGTGGGCGAGGATGCCGACATGGCTCGGTCCGTGGCCGACGATCTCGGGCATCCGCGCCAGCTCGTCGCCCGCCCCGGGCCCGGCGACGGCGAGGGCCGCCTTCAGCCCGGCCAGGTTCCACGCCTTGGACGCCGACATCAGCGACAGCCCGCGCTCGCCGCCGGGCACGCTCAGGTAGGGCACGAAGCGGGCGTCACCGAGCACCAGGGGCGCGTGGATCTCGTCGGCCACGACGCGCACCCCGTACCGCTCGGCGAGCGCCGCCACCGCCGTGAGCTCGTCGGCGGTGTGCACGGTGCCGGTCGGGTTGTGCGGGCTGCACAGCAGGTAGGAGGCGCGACCGCCGCCGGCCGTCACCTCGCGGAAGGTGTCCTCAAGGACGTCGAGGTCGAGTCGTGCGTCCGCGCCGAGCGGGGCCTCGACCACCCGGCGCTCCGCGTGCCGCACGAAGTCGAAGAAGGGCGGGTAGACCGGCGGGTTCACCACGACCGCGTCGCCTCGCCCGGTGACCAGCCGCAGCATCTCGACCACGCCCAGCATCACGTCGGGGACGATCGCGGTGCGCTCCACGGCGAGCCCGGGCCAGTCCCAGCGCTTGTCGGCGAAGGCGGCGAGCGCCTCGGCGTAGGCGGTGCCTGCGGGATACCCGGTGTCGCCGGTCCGCATCGCCTCCGTGACCGCGCGGACGACCGGTTCGGCCACGGGCACGTCCATCTCGGCCACCCACACGGGCAGGACGTCCTCGGGATGGGTCCGCCACTTCATGCTGGTGCGACGTTGCAGCTGATCCAGGGGGAGCGCCGTGAGGGGATTCGGTTCACCGGACGTGTCGTGCGGGATCCTGGTCATGAAACACACGATAGGGGGCGTGGTGTGGACCCACATCAGGATTTCGGGGCGCCGCCGGGAGACGGTGACGGGACGGTCCTGGAGATCGCCTGCGACGAGTCGGGGTCGGACGGCGAGAACCTGACCGGCGGGAACACCGACGTGTTCGCGCACGCCGGTGTGCACGTCCCCGTCCCCCACGCGGCCGGCGCGCTGCGCGAGATCCGCGGGCGGATCCGCTCACCGGCGTCCGAGTACAAGGCGACCCATCTGCTGCGCGAGAAGCACCGGGCGGTGCTGGAGTGGCTGCTCGCGCCCGGCGGTCCGCTGCACGGGACGGCGCGGGTGCACCTCACCGAGAAGTCGTTCTTCGTGGTGGACCGGCTGGCCGCCGTGCTGCTGGAGGACCCGGGCGCCGCGGTGGAGCTGTTCCGTACGGGGCGTGAGGCGCTCGGGGCGCGGGGGTGGCAGCGGTTCCTGTCCGTGGCCAACCGGCTGCTGCGCGGCCGTAACGGCGCGGAGCCCGGTTCCTCCGTACCACTGTTCTTCGAGACGCTCGACGACCTGTGCCAGGCGTACGCCGGTACGGCCGCGGCACCGGTGCTGGCCCGGCTGACGGCGGGGCGCGAGCGGGCCGAGGCCTACCGGGCGGGGCTGCTCGACGGCCCGGCGGCGCGCATCCCCGTCCTCAATCCGCTGCTCCCGGCGATCGTCGCCACGGCCGCGTACTGGAGTGGGCCCGGGCGCCGCCCGGTGCGGCTGGTGCACGACCGGCAGAACCTGCTGACGCCCGAGCGCATCGCCTGGATCGAGGACGCCGCCCGGCACTCCGGAGTCGCTCTGCGGGAGGTGCGGCTGGTCGTCGCGCGGGACGATCCGCGGGTGCAGCTGGCGGACTTCCTCGCCGGGATCGCCCGGAAGGCGGCCGGCGACGCGCTGCGCGGCGCCGGCGACCCGCGGCTCGTTCCGCTGTTGCGTCCCTACGTGGACCCGGCGTCGGTGTGGGGGGACGCCCGTAGCGCGGCCGCGCTGGGCCTCGGCGCCCCCGACTCCCCGGCGCGTGCGGCCGGTTGAGCGTGGGGCCGGGCACATCGGCGTGCGCGCGGACTGAACGCGGCGGGCCCCGGGTCCGTATGGACGGGGGGCACTCGGCTCGGAGGAGGCCCCGCGGTGCGCGCACCGCGTGTCGAGGTTCTGGAGCCATGCATGAGGCACGCACGACGACGGGTGGTCCGGCGAGTGACACGGCTGGCGGCCGTCGGCGGACTCCTGCTCGGCGCCACGATGGTCACGCAGGCCGTGGCCAGTGAGCCGGGCACGCCCGACGCCGTCCCGTTCTCCACCGCGTCGCCCGCCGACAAGGCCGCCGCAGGGCCGGGCGCGGCCCTGGTCCAGCGGCTCGGCACATCGCGTACGGCGGGCAGCTGGATCGGGTCGGACGGCAGGACGGTGGTCGCGGTCACCGACGAGGAGGCGGCGGCCGAGGTGCGGGCCGCGGGCGCCGAGCCGAAGATGGTGCGCCACAGCATGGACGACTTCGACTCCGCCACGAAGACGCTGAGTTCGGCGCCGCGCGTGCCCGGCACGGCCTGGCTGAAGGACTACCGGACCAACCAGGTGGTGGTGCGCGGCGACACCACGGTGTCCGCGGACGACTGGTCGGCGCTGACCGATGTCGCGGACGGCATCGGGGACTTCGTGCGGATGGAGCGGGTCGGGGGCGTTTTCAGCACCCGCCTCAACGGGGCCCTGCCGATCCTGTCGACGGCCGGGCGCTGTTCGGCCGGGTTCAACGTGACCGACGGGGAGAAGGACTTCATCCTCACGGCCGGTCACTGCGGCCCGGAGGGGTCGGTGTGGTTCGCCGACGACGGGGGCCGGCAGGCGGTCGGCACGACCGTCGGGCTCAGCTTCCCGGGTGACGACTACTCGCTGATCGCGTACGCCGGCGGCACGGCGGGGGCCGACCCGGGTGTGGTCGCGGTGGGCGGCGGCAAGGGTGTGCGGATCACCGGGGTGGCCGACCCGGCCGTGGGGCAGCGGATCTTCCGCAGCGGCAGCACCAGCGGGCTGCGCGACGGGGAGGTGACCGCGCTCGACGTGACGGTGAACTACCCGGAGGGCACGGTCGGCGGGCTGATCGAGTCGGACGTGTGCGCGGAGCCGGGTGACAGCGGCGGGCCGATGTTCTCGGAGGGGGTCGCGCTCGGCGTCACGTCCGGTGGCAGCGGCGACTGCCGCGCGGGCGGTACGACGTACTTCCAGCCGCTGACGAAGGCGCTGACCGACCTGGACGTGCGGCTGATCGTGGCGCCCCAGGAGGGCGGAGGTGCCGCCGACCCCTCCCCCGCGCCGTCGCAGGCGCAGGGTGTGGCGGCGCCGGACTCCGCCTCGCCGGGGTCGTCGGCCCCGGTGCGGGACATCCTGCCGGATCCGTCGACGCTGCTGTCGCGGCTGGCCGACCCGCGGAACGTGGGGCCGGGGCTGCTGGTGATGGGCGGGAGCCTGGTCGCGCTGGTGGCGTCCCGCTGGATCAGGGCCGAGCAGGACCGCAAGGCGTACCGGCGGCAGTACTCGGCGCTGTGGGGCTGAGAGGTGGAAAGGGCACCCGTGCGCCCACGGGTGCCCGGTCGTGCCGCCGAGGACGGTCAGGCCGCCGTGGCCGCCTGCGGGAGGGCCGAGGCCCACTCCTCGACCAGGCGCTGGTACTCCTCGCGCTGTTCGACGCTGAGTGTCCCGCCCGACCGGAGCCACAGAGCCCGGATCTCCTCGTTGACCTCGGCAGCCGATCGCTCGGAGGAAGGTTCAACACTGGTGGACATACCGTGAAGCATACGGCCCCGGAGGTGAAGACGCTGTGAGTAATCGCACGCCCATCGGGCATTTCGGACAGTGTTGCTGATCACGTCCATCTGGCAAGCAACGTGGGCGAGTTCACACCCGACGCGCCGCGTGGCGCCCGGCCGCGGGCCGGGCGCCGGGGGACCTCAGGTGCCCGGCTTGCGGCCGTACACGTAGACGTCGTCGCCCGTCTTCAGCAGCGACCAGTACTTCTTGGCGGCGGTCTTGGTCATGTTGACGCAGCCGTGCGAGCCGGGCGGGTTCCACATGCTGACACCCACGGAGTGGAAGGCCTGCCCGCCGTCGAAGAACTGGCTGTACGGCATCGGCACGTCGTAGATGGTCGAGACGTGGTTCTTGTTCCGCCAGTAGACCTTCTCCAGGCCGGTGCGGGTCTCGTACCCGTTGCGTCCGGTGCGGACCGGCACGGGGCCGTAGACCAGCTTCTTGCCGTCCTGGATCCAGCTGAGCTGGAGGGTCAGGTTGACGCAGGCGATGCGCCCCTTGTTGGTGGGGCACTTGCCGGCCTTGTTCGGATTCTTGCCGACCGCCTTCTGCTTGTTCATCAGATCCATGACGCCCCAGGTCACGGGGCCCGCGTATCCGATGTTCGGCCTGATGCCGTGCTTGTTCTGGAAGGCACGGATCGCCTTGCAGTCGGCGGCGGACTGCTTGCCGTCGACCGGGCGGCCGAGGAACTTCTCGACCTTCTTCTGGTACGGCCCCGCCGAGGTGGTGCAACTCGCGGCCTGGGCCGGTGACGCCCCGAGCACGAGCGTGAGCGGGGCCACCAGTGCGGTGACCCCCAGGGCGACGACACCCCGTCTACGTATGTCCCCCATGGTCCGTTTCGCCTTTCCCGCGAAGGTGTGCGCTGGCCGCGCACTCTGCCAGGTAGACGGCCTGGGAGGAAATTCGGTTGTACGCGCAACCGGACCGTTATGTCCGCCACTCCGGGCACTTCGACGTGAGCTGCCTCACGCCGGACGACCCGCTGTGCGCGGCCCGTCACCTCCCGGCGTGGTCCACCGCCCGGTGGAAGCCGTGGTTGACGGCCGTGACGCCGCCGTCGACGACCAGGGTGGTGCCGGTGATCCAGGACGCGTCACGGGAGGCGAGGAACGTCACGGCGGCCGCGATGTCCTCCGGCTCACCGACCCGGCCCAGGGGGTAGAGCTTCGAGATCGCCGCCATGTCGTCGTCCCGGCCCGCCCAGGCGCGGGTACGGACCGTCCCGGGCGCCACGAGGTTGACCCGGACGCCCCGGGGGCCGGCGTGCCCGGCGAGGGTGCGGGTGAGGGAGATCAGGCCCGCCTTGGCGGCGCTGTAGGCGTGGTTGCCGAAGTCCTGCAGCCCGTTGACCGAGCCGACGGTGACGATCGCGCCCCGGCCGGACGCCTCCAGGTGTGCCAGGGCGGCCCGGCAGCACCGGTAGGCGCCGGTGAGGGTGACGTCCAGGTCCGCGGTCCACTCCTCCTCCGGCTCGTCCTCGAAGCGGGGCGCGTCCGGGGTGCAGTGCGCGGCGTTGTTCACCAGCACGTCGAGCGAGCCGAAGCTGCGGACGGCGTGGGCCACGGCCGCCTCCACGGACGCCCGGTCGGACACGTCGCAGACGACGGCCTCCACCGTCAGTCCGCGTCCGCGCAGCTCCGCCGCAGTGTGCTCCCCCGCGTCCGGGTCGGCGTCCGCGATCAGGACGCCCGCTCCCTCCTCGGCGAACCGCCTGGCGGTGGCGGCGCCGATGCCGCGCGCCGCCCCGGTGATGAGAACCCCGTACCCCGCGAAGCGTCCTGTGTCCGTCGTCATGGGGTGAAGGTAGCGGCTCGGACGATCACCACGGCAAGCCCTTTTCCGCACCGCCCGGCCCCGATTTCAGCGATAGCCGGTGACGTCCGCCGGCCGGCCCGGGTCCTGCACCTCCACCAGGTAGCGCCAGGCATCGGGGCGGCTGCCGTCGAGGTCGGTGAAGCCGTACTCCAGGGCGAGACCGCCGCTGGAGAGGGAGGTGCCGTTGAAGCGGGCCACGTCCGGGTCGGCGGCGAGCGCGGCGACGGCGCGGCCCACGTAGCGCGGTGTCTCGGAGATGGCGAAGTGCGGCACCTTCTCCAGCGCGTCGCGCCAGTTGTCCTCCCGCACCCCGAACTCGTCGAGCATGATCTCCGAACGCATCCAGCCGGGGGTGAGGGCGACGGCCGTGGCGCCGCGCGGGCCGAGCTCCTGGCCGAGGGCGAACGCCATGCGCAGCACCGAGGACTTGGCTAGGTCGTAGAAGAAGGAGACCCGGTAGTGGTCGCGGTTGTAGTCCGCGGTGCCGTCGGTGAGCTCGACGACCAGTCCGCCGGGGCGGCGCAGCAGCAGCGGCAGTGCGTGGTGGCTGGTGATCGCGTGGGTCTCCACCGCCAGGCGCAGCAGCCGCAGTCCCTTGTCGAGGTCGTGCTCCCAGACGGGCGCCTCCCAGTCGAAGAGCTTCTCGCCGCCCCAGATGTCGTTGACCAGGACGTCGAGGCGGCCCTGCTCGGCGTCGATCCGGTCGACGAGCGTCTTCACCTGCGCCGGGTCCAAATGGTCGGTGGGCACGGCGATGCCCCGGCCGCCGGCCTCGGTGACCAGGTCGGCGGTGTCCTCGATCGTCTCGGGGCGGTCGTACTCGGAGCGGCGGGCGCGGGTGCTGCGGCCCGTGACGTACACCGTGGCGCCCGCCGCGCCGAGTTCCACGGCGATGCCCCGTCCGGCTCCCCGGGTCGCCCCGGCCACCAGCGCGACCTTGTCCCGCAACGCCTGTGTCATGTGTTTCCGGCCTTCCGCTCGCTCGTTCCGTCCGTCGACGACGAGCCTGACGGGTAAGCCGGACATCCTCTGTCGCCTTTTCGGCGGGGATCACCCGGGGCGTCGTCGGGTTCACCCGGACGCGCCCGCACGGTCGGTGCGCGCGGGGAGCGGGCGCGCGCCGACACCGTGCGCGCCCGGACGCCGGTGCGTCCGGGCGCGTGGCGTCCCGGTCAGTGGCCGCGGGCGATCCACTCCTCCAGGTGCGGCGCCTCGGCGCCGATGGTGGTCGGATCGCCGTGGCCGGTGAGGACCTTCGTCTCGGGCGGCAGGGTGAGCAGCCGGTCCCGGATCGAGTCGATGATCGTCGGGAAGTGCGAGAAGGAACGGCCGGTGGCGCCCGGGCCGCCCTGGAAGAGGGTGTCGCCCGTGAACACCGCCGCGAGCCCCGGGTCGTACAGGCAGACCGCGCCGGGGGCGTGGCCCGGGGTGTGCAGCACGGTGAGGTCGGCGCCGCCGGCCTCGATCACCTGCTCGTCGGCGAGCCAGGCGTCGGGGTCGCGGTCCGGGTGGGTCTGCTTCCACAGCTGCAGGTCGTCGGGGTGCAGCCAGATCATGGCGCCGGTGCGGTCGGCGAGTGCGGGGGCGGCGTCGATGTGGTCGTTGTGGGCGTGGGTGCACACGATGGCGGTCAGGCGCCGGTCACCCACCGCCTCGGCGATGGCGTCGGCGTCGTGGGCCGCGTCGATGACGACGGCCTCGTGGTCGTCACCCACGATCCAGACGTTGTTGTCGACGTCCCAGGTGCCCCCGTCGAGGCTGAACTGACCGGAGGTGACGAGGCGTTCGATGCGGGCGGTCATCACAGCACCACCACCGAACGCAGCACGTCGCCGCGGTGCATCCGCTCGAACGCCTTCTCCACCTCGTCCAGGGCGATGGTCTCGGTGACGAACGCGCCGAGGTCCAGGCGGCCCTGGAGGTGCAGGTCGATCAGCATCGGGAAGTCCCGGGAGGGCAGACAGTCGCCGTACCAGGAGGACTTGAGGGAGCCGCCGCGGCCGAAGACGTCGAGCAGCGGCAGTTCGATCGTCATCTCGGGGGTGGGGACGCCGACCAGGACGACCGTGCCGGCCAGGTCACGGGCGTAGAAGGCCTGCCGGTAGGTCTCGGGGCGGCCGACGGCCTCGATGACGACGTCGGCGCCGAACCCGCCGGTGAGTTCCCGGACGGCCTCCACCGGGTCCGACTGACGGGAGTTGACCGTGTGGGTGGCGCCCATGGAGCGCGCGGTCTCCAGCTTGCGGTCGTCGATGTCGACGGCGATGATCTTCGCCGCGCCGGCCAGCCGGGAGCCGGCGATCGCCGCGTCCCCGACACCGCCGCAGCCGATGACGGCGACCGAGTCGCCGCGGCCCACGTTGCCGGTGTTGATCGCGGCGCCGATGCCGGCCATCACGCCGCAGCCGAGCAGCCCGGCCACCTCCGGCGCGACGGCGGGGTCGACCTTGGTGCACTGTCCGGCGGCGACCAGGGTCTTCTCGGCGAAGGCGCCGATACCGAGCGCCGGGGAGAGCTCGGTGCCGTCGGTCAGGGTCATCTTCTGCTTGGCGTTGTGCGTGTCGAAGCAGTACCAGGGGCGTCCGCGCAGACAGGCGCGGCAGGTGCCGCACACCGCCCGCCAGTTGAGGATCACGAAGTCCCCGGGCGCCACGTCGGTGACGTCGTCGCCGACCGACTCGACGACACCGGCGGCCTCGTGGCCGAGGAGGAAGGGGAAGTCGTCGTTGATGCCGCCCTGTTTGTAGTGCAGGTCCGTGTGGCACACCCCGCACGCCTGGACGCGCACGACCGCCTCGCCGGGGCCCGGGTCGGGTACGACGATCGTCTCGATCCGTACCGGCTCGTCCTTGCCGGGTGCGATCACGCCGCGTACTTCCTGGGCCATGGTGCTGACTCCTTCGTCGGCCGGGTCCGTCTTCCCTCCGACCCTACGCGGGAATGATCGGCTCCGCCGCCCACCGTGCGGGGCGTCCGCCCGGGAGACGTAGCCTGAACATCCGTCCGACGCCGAGGGGGCCACGTGAGCATCGCAGGGGAACAGACCGGCAGCCCGGCCTGGCGACTGCTTCTCGGGTACGTACGGCCGCACCGGTGGGCGTTGCTGGGCGGTGCGGCGCTGTCCCTGGTGACCGGTGCGACGGGGCTGGTGCTGCCGCTGGTGGCCCGGGAGCTGATCGACGACCTCGCCCACGACCGTGCCGTGACCGGCGCGCTGCTGCTGATGTCGGCGTTGGTGATCGCCAACGCGGTGCTGGGCGCGGTGGGTTCCTACGTGCTGCGGCGCACGGCGGAGTCGGTGGTGCTCGGGGCGCGGCGCACGCTGTCGTCGTATCTGCTGCGGCTGCGCGTCGCCGCCGTGGACCGCGCCGAGCCGGGCGACCTGATGGCCCGCGTCACCTCCGACACCACGCTGCTGCGCGAGGTGACCACCGATTCGCTGATCGGTCTGGGGACCGGCGGCCTCACCCTGGTCGCCACCGTGGTGCTGATGGGCTTCGTGGACCCGGTGCTGCTGGCGGTCACCCTCGGCGTGATCGCGCTGGCGGGCACGATGCTCGGGGTGATCGTGCCCCGGATCCAGCGGGCGTCCCGCCAGGCGCAGGACGCGGTGGGCGTCATGGGGGCCTCGCTGGAGCGGGTGCTGGGCGCGCTGCGCACCGTGAAGGCGTCGGGTGCCGAGCCGCGCGAGGAGCACACGCTGCACGAGGCCGCGCGGGAGTCGTGGCGGATGAGCGTGCGGGCGGCCAAGTGGTCGGCGGCGGCGGGCAACACGGCGGGGCTGGCGATGCAGCTGGCGTTCATCACGGTGCTGGCGGTGGGCGGCGCGCGGGTGGCGACGGGGGCCATCGACATCGGGACGCTGGTGGCGTTCCTGCTGTTCGTGTTCTATCTGATGGCGCCGATCTCGCAGGTCGTCGGCGCGGTCACGCAGTACCAGGCGGGCAGCGCCGCGCTCGCCCGGATCCAGGAGGCGCTGCGGCTGCCCGCCGAACCGGACGCCCGCCCGGCCGAGTTGCCGACGCCCGGTGCCGCCCCGGCCGCCGTCGCCTTCGAGGACGTGCGGTTCCGCTACGCCGACGATCTGCCGTACGTCCACCACGGGGTGACGTTCGCCGTGCCCGCGCAGGGGCTCACCGCGTTCGTCGGGCCGTCCGGCGCGGGCAAGACCACGGTGTTCTCCCTCATCGAGCGGTTCTACGACCCCGAGTCGGGCGTGATCACCGTGGACGGGCGGGACCTGGCCGACTGGGACCTGCCCGAACTGCGGGCCGCGATCGGGTACGTGGAGCAGGACGCGCCGGTGCTGTCGGGTTCCCTGCGGGACAACCTGTTGCTGGGCAACCCCGGGGCGGACGACGCCGCGCTGACGCGGGTGCTGAAGACGACCCGCCTCGACGGTCTGGTCTCCCGGCTGCCGGACGGCCTCGACACCCTCGTCGGACATCGCGGCACCAAGCTGTCGGGCGGTGAGCGCCAGCGGGTCGCCATCGCCCGCGCCCTGCTGCGCCGGCCCCGTCTGCTGCTGCTCGACGAGGCGACCTCGCAGCTGGACGCGGTGAACGAGGCCGCGCTGCGGGACACCGTCGCCGACGTGGCCCGCACGACCACGGTGCTGGTGGTCGCGCACCGCCTGTCCACCGTGACGGCGGCCGACCGCATCGTGGTGATGGACGCGGGCCGCGTCCGCGCGGTCGGCACGCACCGTGAGCTGGTCGCCTCGGACCCCCTGTACGCGGAACTGGCCGCGACGCAGTTCCTGGCGACGGCAGGCTGACGCGGGGGCGGCGGCCCGTGCCCCGCCGGTGGGGCTTGCCCAGGGTCGCGGGGCGGAGGAGGCTCGTAGGAGAGGCCGTAGGGGCCCGCCGGAGTTCCGGGCCGCGGCCTCGGAGGAGGTGGGTCATCATGACGACCGCCGCACACCCTGCCTTCGGCACCGACACCCTGCGCCGGGGCATCGAGGCGGACACCCCGGCGATGCTGACCTCGCTCTACGCGGACGACGCGGAGCTGCGCGTCGTGGACCACGTGAGCGGACCGAGCCGGCCGAAGGTGCTGCACGGCAAGGACGAGATCGCCGCCATGCTGGACGACGTCTACAGCCGCGACATGACGCACGCGCTGGAGGCGTGCGTCGTGCAGGGCGACCACGCCGCCTACTGCGAGAGCTGCCGCTACCCGGACGGGGTGCGGGTGCTCTCGGAGTCGATGTTGACACTGCGCGACGGGCAGATCACGGGGCAGGTGATGATCCAGGCGTGGGACGAGTGACATCGCGGGCGCGGGGTTGCGCCGGAAGCGTCACGGCTGCGTCCGCGTCGCGTCCGGCTCGGTGAGCGTCGTCCTCGTCGCGTCCACGAAGGTCTCGACGAGCGGTGAGGGGCGCTCGCCGGCCCAGGCGAGCGCCACCTCGCCGGGCGGTGCGTCGGTGACGGGCAGGTAGGCGATGTCGGGGCGCGGGAAGACCGCCGCGACCGACTCCGGCACGAACACCACACCGCTCCCGGCGCGGACGTACGCCAGGATCTCCTCCATGTCGTGCACGTCCGGCCCGCGCCGCCACGGTGTGCCGTCGGGCCGGGGGTCGGCGTTCCAGACGGCCGACCACGCGGGGGCGGCGCCCGCGTACCGCAGCAGCGGTTCGTCGGCGAGGTCGCGCAGCCCGACCGTGGCCTCGCCGGCCAGCGGATGGCGGACGGGCAGCACCGCGCACAGCCGCTCCCGGTACAGCGGCAGCACGCGCAGCCGCCCGGAGTCGACGGGCAGACGGACGAAGCCGACGTCGGCGGTGCCGTCGAGCAGGTCGGTCGCCTGGCTCCACCAGCGCAGTCGCACCAGCTCGATGCGAACCTGCGGCCGGCGCGCGGAGAACGCGTGCAGCGGCGCGGTGATGTCGGAACTCAGCATGAAGCCGACCTTCAGCACGCCCTCCCCGGCGGCGATCCGCCGGACGCGGTTCCGCGCGGCGCGGGCGGCGGCCAGGAGCTCCCGGGAGTCGTGGAGGAACTGCTCGCCGGCGGGCGTGAGGGCGACCTCCCGGCTGCTGCGGTGGAACAGGACCACGCCCAGATCGTGCTCCAGCTGCTGGATCTGCCGGGAGAGCGCGGGCTGGGTGACGTGCAGCGCCGCCGCGGCCTGACCGAAGTGCAGCCGTTCGGCGACCGCGACGAAGGACCGCAGCCTGCGCAGATCCAGATCCGTCTGTCCGCCGTCCATGCCGTCTTCTCCCCTGCTGCCTGCGCCGATGCACCGACGTCATCGTAGGCACCGAAGGAAGCATTGGACCTCCGGGAAACCGCAGGTCACGCTGGTTCGTGTACTGCGGGCGACACCGATCCTCCGCCCGCCCCCTCCCCCCTCTCCTGGAGTGTTCGTCATGATGCGTGCCGCCGTCGCCGTCGGGGCCGACGCCCCGCTCGCCCTGCAGGACCTGGAGATCCCCGAACCGGGTCCGGGCGAGGTGCTCGTCAAGGTCACCGCCTGCGGGGTCTGCTTCACCGACCTCAACCTGCTGCGCGGCCACTATCCGTTCGCCCGTTTCCCGGTCGTGCCGGGCCACGAGATCACCGGCGTGGTCACGGCCGTGGGACCCGGTGTCACCTTCCCCGAGGTCGGCACCGCCGTGGGCGGCCAGTTCCTGTACGACTCCTGCGGTCACTGTGACTACTGCGTGCGCGGCGACCAGATCCTCTGCCCGCGCAAGGTGATCACCGGCATCGTCGCGGACGGCGGTTACGCCCCGTACGTGCTGCTGAAGGCGGGCTTCGTCACGCCGCTGCCGCACGGCCTGGACCCGGTGGCCGCCGCGCCGCTGATGTGCGCCGGGCTGACCGCCTTCAACGGGCTGCGCCAGGGCGGCATACGGGCCGGCGCCCGGGTCGCCGTCGTGGGCGCCGGGGGCGTGGGCGCGCTGGCGGTGCGGTACGCCGTCGCCATGGGAGCGCGGGTCGCCGTCGTCGGCCGGTCCCGGCACGGCGAGGACGCGGCGAAGGCGCTCGGCGCGGAACTGTTCGTCGCTGCCCGGGAGTCGGACCCGGCGAAGGCCCTCAAGGCGTGGGAGGGCGGCGCGGACCTGGTGCTGAACGCCTCCCCGTCCACCGAGGCGGCCACCGCCACGCTGGGCGGGCTGGCCCCGGACGGCACCCTGATGCTGTGCGGCTACGGCCCGGAGCCGCTGGTGCTGCCGACCCAGCCGATGATCCTCAACCGGCTGCGGGTGGGGGCGTCCCCGTCCGGCTCGCCGCACGACCTGCGCGACACCCTGGCCTTCTCGGCCGCGCACGGCATCCTCCCCGACGTCACGCCGATCAGTCTGGACGAGGCCCCGGCCGTGCTGGACGCGATGAACGCGGGCACCTCCCGCGGCCGCAGCGTCATCGTCTTCTGACCCCGCTCCCCGCCCCCGCTTTCCCCAGGAGCCCATCATGTCCGCTCACGTCATCCTGATCACCGGCGCCTCCAGCGGCTTCGGGGCGCTGACCGCCCGTGCCCTCGCGGACGCCGGGCACACCGTCTACGCCGGGATGCGGCACACCGCCGGGCGCAACGCCCCGGCGGTCGCCGAGGCCCGCGCGTACGCGGAGGAGCACGAGGCCGACCTGCGCACCGTCGAACTCGACGTCTCCCGCCAGGACTCGGTGGACGCGGCCGTCGCCTCGGTCACCGAGGAGGCGGGACGCGTCGACGTGGTCGTCCACAACGCCGGCCACATGGTGCTCGGCCCCGCCGAGTCCTTCACCCCCGAGCAGCTCGCCGAGATCTACGACACCAACGTGCTGTCCACGCAGCGGGTCAACCGGGCGGTGCTGCCGCTCATGCGGGAGCGCCGGGACGGCCTGCTGGTGTGGGTCGGCTCCACCAGCACCTACGGCGGCACGCCGCCGTACCTCGCCCCGTACTTCGGCGCCAAGGCGGCGATGGACCACCTGGCGAAGAGCTACGCCGTGGAGCTGTCCCGGTTCGGCATCGACACCTCGATCGTCGTGCCCGGTTCGTTCACCTCCGGCACCAACCACTTCGCGCACGCGATGCGTCCCGAGGACACGGCGACGGCCGAGGCGTACGACGAGCTGTACGAGGGGCTGATGGACGACGTCGGCAAGCGGCTGGCCGCGCTGTCGCCGCCGGACGCGGACGCGGGCGAGGTCGCCCGCACGATCGTGGCGGTGGTCGACGCGCCGAAGGGCGAGCGGCCCTTCCGGGTGACCGTCGACCCCGCCGACGACGGTTCGGAGAGGGTCAGCGAGGTGGCCGACCGGATCCGCTCCGAGTTCTACGACCGCATCGGCTTCACCGATCTCCTCATCACCGGGACACCGGCCGACGGCTGACCGGGGCTGGTATGACTGGGTGCATGCATGCAGACACCGCCCGGTCGGCCATCGACACGTTCATCTCGGCGTTCAACGCCTCCGACGACGCCTACGTGACCTCGCTGCTGTCCCAGGCGCTCACCTCGGACGTGGTCTTCTGGGGGCCGCTGGGCCGCAGCGAGGGCATCGAGGCGGTGGAGCGGTTCGTGCTGGACATCCGGCGGCACCCGGCCGGGTCCGGCACGATGGTCCGCTGCTCGGGGGTGGACATGCCCGACGAGTGGGCCCGGTACCGGTGGGTGTTCACGACCCCCGACGACGGGCCCCGGCTGGCCGGGACGGACGTCGTCCACCTTCGTCGGGGGCTGATCGACCAAATGATCATCTTCGCGGGCGACATCGCTCCGGCCGGCTGACGCTCCGTCATCCGCTCGGCTTCGGTGTCTCCGGCGGACGGAGGATCGCCAGGAGCTGGCGGACCAGTTCGTCCACCACCTCGTCGAGGGTCGCCTCGACCCACCCCGCGTTCCAGTCGTGCAGCAGCCCGTTGACACTGCCGATGAACCCGGTCGCGGCGAGCCGGTGGTCGCGGGGCGGTGCCTCACCGCGGGCGACGGCGGCCTCCGCCTCGGCGCAGATGAGGTCGACCCAGCGGGCACGGCGGGTCAGCCGCTGCTTCTCCAGGCGCGGGCTCACCCCGATGATCTCCACGAAGGCGATGCGGATGCGGCGCGGGTCGCGGGTGACGTCGGCCGCGTAGGCGCGGAAGATCGCCGCGGCGCGCTCCGCGATCGGCGCGCCGGCCGCCTCGGCGGCCGCGGTCAGGACCGCCGCCTCGGCCCAGTCGTTGACCTGAAGGTGCAGCGCGGCGAGGACGTCCTCCAGGGTGCGGAACTCCTCGTAGAACTGACGGGTCGACAGTCCCGCGGCCTCACTGAGGGCGGCGACGGTGGTGGACCGGTACCCGGGCCCGCCGCCGAAGAGTTCGAGGGCCGCGTCGAGGAAGCGCCGGCGCCGCTCGGCCTTCCGCTCCTCGGCGGACTTCCCGGCGTACCGGCCGCTCGGTGCGCCCAGTCTGCCCCCCATCGGACCTCCCCTCCTCGCTTCCGGCGATTTTGTCGTGTCCGCGGTCTTGTGAAGAGGGGCAGCCCTTACCTACTTTTCAGTAAGTTCATTCTGAAAGCCCGCCTGTTCAGATTCCCCTCCCGCAATTGGCATGTCCCGCTCATAGCGCCCCCACCCGCAGAGGAGACCCCGCCATGCCGATCCGCAGCAGACACCTGTGCACCCTCGCCGCCGTCCTCGCCCTGACCGTCACCGCCCCCGCCGGCGTCGCGAGCGCCGCCGGCCAGGCACCCTCCGCGGACCTGCGGGAGGTGCTGTTCGTGGGCAACAACTGGGACGGCACCGCCGACGTCATCGAATCGGGCGGTGACTTCGGACGGATCGGCCGGATCGACGTGGTCCCCGACAAGGCGCAGCGGATGGCGGAGATCAACGCCAACCCGATCCGCTGGATCTACTTCATGGCCATCCGCAACAGCGTCGGTGAGGGGCACGACCAGTTCGTCGACGACATGTACTCCACCCCGGACGGCACCGCGGTGGTGGTCTCCCGGCCCAGCTTCGCCGACGTCGTCTCGCTCGACCTGGCCACCGGACAGGTCAACTGGCGTTTCGCCGTGTCCGGTTACCGGGCCGACCACATGGCCGTGTCGCCCGACGGCACCCGGGTCGCCGTCTCGGCCTCGACGTCCAACACGGTGCACGTCCTCGACATCACGACCGGCGAGCAGGTCGGCTCGTTCAAGACGGGCGACAAGCCGCACGAGAACGTCTTCAGCCGCGACGGCCGCCACATCTGGAACATGTCCATCGGCGAGGTGAACACCGACCTGGACGCGCCCTGGCTGGACTGGACGAAGGGCGACCGCAAGATCACGGTCGCCGACGCGCGGACGTTCCAGCAGGTCAAGGTCATCGACATGCGGGACCGGCTGGACGCTGCCGGTTTCAGGGACCACTCCGACGCCGTCCGCCCGGCGGCCTTCTCCCCCGACGAGTCGAAGCTGTACTTCCAGGTGTCGTTCTTCAACGGCTTCTTCGAGTACGACGTCACCACCGACCGGATCACCCGCGTCAAAACTCTGCCGAAGAACCCGGCGACCAGCGAGGACCGCACCACCTGGGTCAACGACTCGCGCCACCACGGCATCACGATGAAGCCCGACGGCGCGAAGCTGTGCGTGGCGGGCACGATGGACGACTACGCGACCGTGGTCGACCGCGACACCTTCGAGCACGGTCCGCTCGTCCCGGTCTCCAAGCCGTACTGGGCGACCGTGAGCGGTGACGGAGAGTCCTGCGTGGTCTCCGAGAGCGGCGCCGACCGGATCACCGCGATCGACTTCGCGACGGGCGAGAAGACCGTGTCGGTCCCCGTCGGTGACCACCCGCAGCGGGTCCGGCTCGGCCATGTGCGGGAGGGCTGGACCGCCCCCTCCGGCGGCTGATCCGGCGCGGCGGGTGGGCCGTGCGCGTCAACCGCCCACCCGTCGCACCACGTTGAGCAGGTACTCCCTGCGGTTCAGCGGGTTGTGGTCGGTGCGCGGCCGGTGCGGCACCGGGCCGTGCGTGACGGGCGCGTAGTGCCCGAACCGGGTCTCCAGCTCGCCCTCGCCCCGCGTCAGCCCCGGCAGCCGCTGCTCCAGCTCCCGCACCCGGGCCGCCGGCACCGTGCCCTCCAGGACGCCGAGCGCGCCCCGGGTGCCGGTGGTCCGCGGCACGGCGCCCAGTCCGCCGAGGACCGGCAGCAGGGCGCCCAGGGTGTCCGCCGGGGCCTCGATCCGGAAGTGGTGCACGGGCTCGTGCACCACGGTGCCGGCCCGGCGCAGCGCGTCCATCAGCACCAGCGGGGTGAGCCCGCGGAAGTCGGCACCGGTGCTCGACATGCTCTTGTCGAAGCGCTGGTGGGCGTGGCTCTGACGGGGCCAGTACCCGCAGTGCGTCATGGTGACCGCGCAGTCGGTGACCTGCCAGCCGTGCGGCCCCTGCCCGAGCGTGGTCCGCACGGTGTCCTCCACCGCCTTGAAGAAGGCGTACGGCATGGCGCCCAGCTCGACCTCCAGGCGGAAGTCCGTGCCGGAGCCGGGCGGCGCCGGGTCGACCCGCAGCCCGACCGTGGCGATGAAGGGGTTGCCGTCCTGCCTGATGAACTCGGCGGCCTCCCCCGGCCCGGCGAGCCGCTCCACGCACAGCGGGGTGGTGCCGCGGAAGGTGACGTCGAGCCCGTACTCCTCGGCGAGGGTGGCCTGGACGACCTCCTTCTGGACCTCGCCGTAGAGCGACACGGAGGTCTCGCGCCGCCGTTCGTCGTGGCGCAGCCCGATCAGCGGGTCCTGTTCGGCGAGCTGGGCGAGCGCGAGGTGCAGCCGGCCCGGGTCGACGCCTTCCCCGGGCACCACGACGGTCTCCAGGGTGGGCGGCGAGAAGAACTGCCGTTGTTCCTTCGGAGGTTCGCCGATCGCGTCGCCGACGCGGACGTCCGTCAGGCCCCACAGCCGGGCGATCCGGCCCGCCTCCACGGCATCCGTGCGGCTGTCCGCGCCGTGGTCGAAGACGCTGAGGCCCGTGACCCGGCCTTCCGCGACTTTCCCGGCGCCGACCGGGATCCGGTCGCGGGCGCGCAGGGTGCCGGAGAACAGGCGCGCGTAGGCGATCTTCTCCCCCGCGGGGCCCCGCTCCACCTTGAACACGGTGCCGGACAGCGGCCCGTGGGGCGAGCCGCTGGATTGGGGCAGCAACTCCCGCACCCCGGTGAGCAGTTCACCGACGCCCGCGCCGGTGACGGCGGAGCCGAAGAACACCGGGTGAACAAGCGCCTGACGGGTCTGCCCGGCCACGGCCTCCCGCATCCGGGCCGGCGTGAGCGTTCCGTCGACGTACGCGGCGAGCAAGCCGTCGTCGTGGTCGGCGAGGACGTCCAGGGCGGACGGCACCGGGCCGGGCACGAAGCGTGCGTCCCGGGTGCCGAGCCCTTCGGTGGTGCCCATGGGCGCGAGCGCGGGGGTCAGGCGTGCCGCCATCTCCCGGAGCAGTTCCGCCTCGCGCGCCCCGCGCCGGTCGATCTTGTTGACGAAGATCAGGGTGGGCAGGGACAGCCGGCGCAGGACGCGCATCAGCACCCTGGTCCGTGCCTGGACGCCCTCGACGGCGGAGAGCACCAGCACGGCGCCGTCCAGCACGCCGAGCACCCGCTCCACCTCGGCGACGAAGTCCGGGTGGCCGGGGGTGTCCAGCAGGTTGACGGTGATGTCGTCGAGCGGGAACGAGACGACGGCCGACTTGATGGTGATGCCGCGCCGGCGCTCCAGCGCGAGGGTGTCGGTGGTGGTGCTGCCGTCGTCGACGCTGCCCAGCTCGTCGATCACGCCGGCGGTGTGCAGCAGCCGCTCGGTCAGGCTGGTCTTACCGGCGTCGACATGGGCGAGGATTCCCAGATTGAGCACGTGCACGAAGCGTCATGTCCTTCGGAGTGAGGGGTGTTCCTTCCTGGGGGGACATGAACGTTCCTCGCACTGCTGCTCCTCGGTTCCCGACGGCGGTTCCCCAGCAGTGGACCAGACGGGCACGTGCGGCACAACGGATTAATGCTCAACAAAAAGCCCCGTCCCGACTCTCGCCCCGTCACGAACCACCCCCTTAGAGTGACGCGCATCACGTCCGGCGACCGACCGGTATCCCTCGCACGCTTCTGGGAGGGCACATGACCCGTATCTCGGTGAAGGTGGACGGCACGACGTACGAGGACGAGGTGGAGCCCCGGCTGCTGCTGGTCCACTACCTGCGCGACCGGCTGGGCCTGACGGGGACGCCCGTCGGGTGCGACACCTCCAACTGCGGGGCCTGCACCGTCGATCTGGACGGGGAGAGCGTCAAGAGCTGCTCGGTCCTGGCCGTCCAGGCCGACGGCTGCGCGGTGACGACCGTGCAGGGCCTGAGCAGCGACGGCGAGTGGACCGGCCTGCAGCGGGCCTTCCACGAGCGGCACGCGCTGCAGTGCGGCTACTGCACGCCCGGCATGCTGATGGCGGCCAGGGACCTGCTGAAGGAGAATCCCCGCCCCACGGCCGACGAGGTGCGGCACGCCCTGGAAGGAAACCTCTGCCGGTGCACCGGCTACCAGAACATCGTGCGCGCGGTGCTGGCCGCCGCCTCCGACGAGGAGGTGCGGGCATGACCGAGGGCGCCGTCGAGGCCGAGGTGGGCCGGGCGCGGCTGCGCAAGGAGGACGCCCGGCTGCTCACCGGGCAGACCACCTGGACCGACAACATCCAGGCCGCCGGGATGCTGCACCTGGCGATCGTGCGCAGCCCGATGGCGCATGCGCGCATCGAGCGGATCGACGTCTCCCCCGCCCGGAAACTCCCGGGCGTGGTGGCCGCGTTCACGGGGAGCGATCTCGCGGAGGGGATGGGATCGCTGCCGTGCGCGTGGCCGGTGACCGAGGACATGGTGCACCCGGACCACCCACCGCTCGCCGTGGAGGAGGTGCGGCACGCCGGCGACCCGGTGGCGGTCGTCGTGGCCCGCGACCGGTACGCGGCGGCGGACGCGCTGGAGGCCGTCGAGGTCGCGTACGAGCCGCTGCCGGCGGTGCTCGACCTGGAGGCCGCGCTCGCCGAGGACGCGCCGCTGGTGCACGCGGACAAGGGCACCAACCGCTGCTACGACTGGCCGCTGAGGGCCGGTGAGGACTTCGCGGCGGTCCGGGAACGCGCCGAGGTGGTCGTCCGGCGCCGCTACCACCAGCAGCGGTTGATCCCCAACGCGATGGAACCGCGCGCGGTGGTGGTCACGCCGCTCGCCGCGTCCGGCGAGTACACGGTGTACTCGGCCACGCAGATCCCGCACATCCTGCGGGTGATGCTCGCCATGGTGACCGGGATACCCGAGCACAAACTGCGGGTGGTCGCCCCCGACGTGGGCGGCGGCTTCGGCTCCAAACTCCAGGTGTACGGCGAGGAGGCGATCGCGCTGGCGGTCGCGCGCCGCCTCGGCCGCCCCGTGAAGTGGACCGAGTCCCGCTCCGAGGGCTACCTCGCCACCCACCACGGACGCGGCATGATCCAGGACGTCGAGATCGCCGCCGACCGCGACGGCAGGCTGCGCGGCCTCAAGGTGGACCTGCTCGCCGACATGGGCGCCTATCTGATGCTGGTCACCCCGGGCGTGCCGATCCTCGGTGCCTTCATGTACCCGGCGATCTACAAGATGGACTCCTACGAGTTCCGCTGCACCGGCGTGTTCACCACCCGCACCCCCACCGACGCCTACCGCGGCGCCGGACGCCCGGAGGCGACGTACGCCATCGAGCGGATCATGGACGAGCTGGCCGCCGAACTCGGCATGGACCCGGTCGAGTTGCGGCGCCGCAACTGGATCCGGCACGAGGAGTTCCCGTACGACTCGATCGCGGGGCTCACCTACGACAGCGGCAACTACGAGGCGGCCACCGACAAGGCGCTCGCCCTGTTCGGGTACGACGGACTGCGCGAGGAACAGCGCAAGCGCGACGAACGCGGGGACACCGTGCGGCTCGGCATCGGGGTGTCGACGTACACGGAGATGTGCGGGCTCGCGCCGAGCCGGGTGCTGCGTGATCTGCGGTACGCGGCGGGCGGCTGGGAGGCGGCGAGCATCCGCATGCTGCCCACCGGCAAGGTCGAGGTGGTCACCGGCACCAGCCCGCACGGCCAGGGGCACGTGACGTCCTGGAGCCAGATCGCGGCGGACGTCCTGGGCGTGCCGTTCGAGGACGTCGAGGTGGTGCACGGCGACACCCGGGCGGCCCCGCAGGGCATGGACACCTACGGCTCGCGCTCACTGGTGGTGGGCGGGGCGGCGGTGCATCACGCGGCGCGCAAGGTGGTCGACAAGGCGCGGAAGATCGCCGCGCATCTGCTGGAGGCGAGCGAGCGGGACCTGGAGTTCACCGGCGGGGCGTTCTCGGTGAAGGGCTCGCCGGAGGCGCGGAAGACCATCCAGGAGGTGGCGTTCGAGGCGTTCACCTCGCACGACCTGCCCGACGGCATGGAACCCACCATCAACGCCGAGCACGTCCTGGACCCGGAGAACTTCTCCTATCCGCACGGCACCCATCTGTGCGCGGCGGAGGTGGACACCGAGACGGGGATGACCCGCATCCGCTCCTACGTGTGCGTCGACGACGTGGGCCGGGTGGTCAACCCGATGATCGTCGAGGGCCAGGTGCACGGCGGACTCGCGCAGGGCATCGCCCAGGCGCTGTACGAGGAGGCCGTGTACGACGACGACGGCAACCTGCTGTCCGGCACGATGGCCGACTACCTGGTGCCGTCCGCGGTGGACCTGCCGGACTTCGTGACGGACCGGACGGAGACACCCGCCGATTCCAACCCGCTCGGGGTCAAGGGCGTCGGGGAGGCGGGGACGATCGCCTCCACCCCGGCTGTGGTCGGCGCGATCGTGGACGCGCTCAGGCCGCTGGGCGTGACGGACGTGACCATGCCGTGCACCCCGGAGCGGGTGTGGCGGGCGATCCACGGTGAGGAGGACCCGGCATGATTCCCCCCGCGTTCGACTACGTCCGCCCGCACACCGTCGAGGAGGCGGTGCGGGCCCTCGCCGACGGCGGCGAGGACGCGAAGGTGCTGGCCGGCGGGCAGAGCCTGCTGCCGCTGATGCGGCTGCGGATGGCGTTCCCGCAGCTGCTCGTCGACACCGGCCGCATCCCCGGCCTGCGCGGCAGCCGAATGGAGGGCGACACGCTCGTCGTCGGCGCCATGACCACCCACCACGACGTGCTGCACGACGCGCTGGTGCGCCGGCACGCCGGTCTGCTGGCCGCCGCCACGGCCACGGTCGCCGACCCGGCCGTACGGCACCGGGGCACGCTCGGCGGGTCGCTCGCCCACGCCGACCCGGCCGCCGACCTGCCGGCCGTGATCCTGGCACTGGAGGGCGAACTGGTCGCGGTGGGGCCGCGCGGGCGGCGCTCGATCCCCGCCCGCGCGTTCTTCACCGACTACCTGGAGACCGCGCTGGCGCCGGACGAGCTGCTGGTGGAGGTGCGGTTGCCGTCCACCGACGGCTGGGGCTTCCACTACGAGAAGTTCCAGCGGGTGGCGCAGGCCTACGCGATCGTCGGCGTGGCCGCGCTGGTGCGGCGGGAGCACGGGAGCATCGCCGAGGCGCGGGTGGGCCTGACCAACATGGGCTCGACCCCCCTGCGCGCCCCGGCGGCCGAGGAGGCGCTCGCGGGCGCGGGTGACGCCACGGCGGTGAAGCGGGCGGCCGGCGAGGCGGCCACCGGCACCCGGCCGTCCCGGGACACCTCGGCCTCCCCGGAGTACCGGGCGCATCTGGCGCGGGTGCTGACCGGGCGGGCGGTGCTCGCCGCCGCCGGGATGGGGTGAGGGCCCATCACCGCCGAGGAATGGCCGGGCGGCCCGGAGCAGGTGCGGGCCGCCCTGGAGGAGACGGGCTACCTCGTCGACGAGGGGCTGGCCATCGCGTGCTTCCTGGCGCTGAGGCTGCGCCGTCCGGTCTTCTGCGAGGGCGACGCGGGCACGGGCAAGACCGCGCTCGCCTCCGCCCTCGCCGAGGTGCTGGACGCCCCGCTGATCCGCTTGCAGTGCCACGAGGGCATCGACGCCTCGCAGGCCCTGTACGACTGGGACTTCCCGCGTCAGCTGCTGCGGCTGCGGGCCGCCGAGGCGGCCGGGGTCACCGACCCGGAGAAGCTGGAGGGCGCGCTGTACGACCGCCGCTACTTGCTCGCCCGGCCGCTGCTGCGGGCGCTGGAGAGCGGTCCGTGCGTGCTGCTGGTGGACGAGATCGACCGTGCGGACGACGAGTTCGAGGCGTTCCTGCTGGAGCTGCTGTCGGACTTCGCGGTGACGATTCCCGAGCTGGGCACGGTGCGGGCGGAGGTGCCACCGCTGGTGGTGCTGACCTCCAACCGCACCCGCGAGGTGCACGACGCGCTGAAGCGGCGCTGCCTGTACCACTGGTTCGACCATCCGGACTTCGGCCGTGAACTCGCCGTCGTACGCGGCCGGTTGCCGGGGGTGGCTCAGCGGCTGGCCGAACAGGTGACCGCGCTGGTGCAGGAGCTGCGGCGGCACGATCTGGTGAAGCCGCCCGGGGTGGCGGAGACCATCGACTGGGTGCGGGCCCTGGACGCGCTGGGGGCGAGCGAGGTGGACGCGGGCCTGGCGACGGCCACGCTGGGCTCGGCGCTGAAGTACCGCGAGGACGCGGAACGGGCGCGGGGCCTGGATCTGGCGGCCGTGCTGGCGGGGCGGCGGTGACCGGTGTGCACGGTGCCCCGTCCCGGAGTCGCTCGGCGGCCGGTGACGTGCCGGACCCGGCCGCCGTGCTCCTCGGGTTCGCGCGGCGGCTGCGCACGGCCGGCGCGGACGTGAGCGGCGAGCGGGTGCGGGCGTTCCTGCGGGCGGCGGAGGCGCTGCGACCGGGGGCGCGGAGGGACGTGTACTGGGCGGGGCGGCTGACGCTGTGCGGCGGCCCGGACGACCTGACCCGCTACGACCGGGAGTTCGCGGCGTGGTTCGGCACCGGTGGCCCGCCCGCGCCCGACCCGGTCCCGGCGCCGCCGCGCCCGCGCCCGGTCCTGCGGAACGAGGCGACCCCGACCGGCCGGCCCGGCACCCCCGTGGAGCGCGCGCCGCGCCTGCCGTCGTGGGCGGCCTCCACCGACGTGCTGCGCCACCGTGACGTGGCGGAGCTGAACCCGGCCGAGCGGGAGCAGGTGCGGCGGCTGCTGGCCGCTTTCGCGCTGCGCGGCCCGGTGCGGCGCACCGCCCGGCGGCGACCGGCCCGGCGCGGGGAGACCGATCCCCGCCGCACGGTGCGGGCCATGCTGCGCGGCGGCGGCGAGCCGGTGCGGCCACTCCGCCGGAAGCGGGCCGAGCGACCTCGCCGGGTGGTGCTCCTCGTGGACGTCAGCGGGTCGATGGCGCCGTACGCGGACGCGCTGCTGCGGTTCGCGCACGCGGCGGCGCGCGGCCGGCACACCGAGGTGTTCACCGTGGGCACCCGGCTCACCCGGGTCACCCGCGCGATGGCGCACCGGGATCCGGACGCGGCGATGGCGGCCGTGGCGTCGGCGGTGCCCGACTGGCGCGGCGGGACCCGGCTCGGGGAGCTGCTGAAGGAGTTCCTGGACCGCTGGGGGCGGCGGGGCACGGCCCGGGGCGCGGTCGTGGTGCTGCTGTCGGACGGCTGGGAGCGTGGCGATCCGGAGCTGCTCGCCGAGGGGATGCGACGCTTGCACCGGCTCGCGCACCGCGTGATCTGGGCCAATCCGCTCAAGGCGCGGCCCGGGTACGCCCCCCTGGCGGCCGGGATGGCGGCGGCGCTGCCGAGCGTGGACGCGTTCGTCGAGGGGCACAGCCTCGCCGCGCTGGAGCGGCTGGCGCGGGTGGTGCGCGGAGGCCGCCCGGTGGAGGGGGTGCCCGTGGAAGGAGCGGATGGTGCGTGACGTACTCCCGGTGCTCGGCCGCTGGTACGCGGCCGGGGCGCCGTTCGGCCTGGCCACGGTCGTCGAGGTGAGCCGCAGCGCGCCGCGCGACCCGGGTGCGGTGATGGCCGTCGGCCCGGACGACGAGGTGGTGGGCAGTGTCTCCGGCGGCTGCGTGGAGGGCGCCGTGTTCGAGCTGGCGCGGGAGGTGGTCGCCGAGGGCGAGGCGCGGCTCGAGACCTTCGGCTACAGCGACGAGGACGCCTTCGCGGTCGGGCTGACCTGCGGTGGCGAGCTCACCCTGCTGGTGCGTCCGGTCACGCCGGAACTGGACCCGGCGTTCGGTGACGTCGCCGCGTCGGTGGCGGCGGGCGAACCGGTCACGGTGGCGACGGTCACCTCAGGTCCCGCGCGGCGCGGCGCCACGCTCGCCGTGTGGCCCGACCGGGCCGCCGGTGGTCTCGGGACGGAGGGCCTCGACGTGGCGGTCACCGCGGACGCGCGCGGTGAACTCGCCCTCGGTGCGACCGGGTTGCGGCACTACGGGCCACAGGGGCAGCGCCGTGAGGACGCGGTGGAGGTGTTCCTGCAGAGCTTCGCGCCGCCGCCGCGCATGCTGGTGTTCGGCGCGATCGACTACGCGGCGTCCGTGGCCCGTATCGGTGTCTTCCTCGGCTACCGGGTCACCGTGTGCGACGCCCGCCCGGTGTTCGCCACGCCCCGGCGCTTCCCCGCGGACGTGGAGGTGGTCGTCGAGTGGCCGCACCGGTACCTCGCCGGCACGGACACCGACGGGAGCACGGTGATCTGCGTGCTCACCCACGACCCCAGGTTCGACGTGCCGCTGCTCACCGAAGCGCTGCGCCGGCCGGCCGCCTACATCGGCGCGATGGGCAGCCGTCGTACGCACGACGAGCGTGCCAGGCATCTGAAGGAGGCCGGACTCACCGAGCGGGAGCTGGCCCGGCTGCGTTCCCCGGTGGGCCTCGACCTCGGCGCCCGGACGCCGGAGGAGGTGGCCGTGTCGGTGGCCGCCGAGATCGTCGCCCTGCGCTGGGGCGGTTCGGGCGCCCCGCTCACCACGACCCGGGGCGCGGTCCACCCGTCCCGGCCGTCCACCGGTTCCGCCCGCTGACAGGAGGAAGCCATGGAACTGCGTCACGAGTTCACCGTGCCCGTCCCGGTCGACGACGCCTGGAGGGCCCTCCTCGACATCGAACGGGTCGCGCCCTGCCTGCCCGGGGCGAGCGTGGAGGAGTACGACGACAAGACGGTGACCGGTTCGGTGCGGGTCAAGGTGGGCCCGGTGACCGTGACGTACAAGGGCACCGCCGTCTTCGAGGAACGGGACGAGCAGGCGCGCCGCCTGGTGCTGGTCGCCGGGGGGCGGGACGCCCGGGGGCAGGGCACGGCCCGCGCCACGGTGACCGGCACCCTGAGCGAACGGGACGGGGTGACGGCGGTGACCGTGCACACCGATCTGACGGTGACCGGGCGGCCGGCGCAGTTCGGGCGGGGTGTGCTGGCGGAGGTGGGCGAGCGGATCATCGGCCAGTTCGCCGCGTGTCTCGCGGAGCGGCTGACCGAGCCGGCGGCCGGCCAGGACGACGCGCCCGGGGACGGGGCTCGCGGGCAGGCGGCCGGCGAGGCGAGGCCCGCGTCCGTCGCGGCACCGGAGCGGCCGGCGTCCGGGGTGCGGGAGCCGCTGGACCTGCTGCACACGGCCGGGCTGCCGGTCGCCGCGCGCGCCGCCGCGGTGGTGGCGGCGGCCGTGGTGGTCGCCGTTTGCGTACGGGGGAAACGCCGGCGCGGTAAGGCCCGGAAGAATCTCGTCCGGGGTGTGTGAGCCCCGCGGGCAGGGGTAGTCGCCCGGTATCACCTCCGATGGTTGGAAGGAGGTCCGTGGAAGAGTCGCATCTACTCGTAGCGCCCGGGCCGTTTCCACCGAGCGAGACGGCCCGGACCGTCAGCGCGGCGGCAGCCGGTGGAAGTCCACCTCGGACAACCGGCCCCCGGTGATCGCGGCGGTCATATAGGTGCAGTGGGGCTGCCGGCGGCGATCCGTCGGAGACCCCGGATTGAGCAGTCGAAGTCCCGTCGGCGCCGTGGTGTCCCACGGGATGTGACTGTGTCCGAACACCAGGACGTCGAGATCGGGGAAGCGTGCGGCGCACCGCTTCTCCCGCCCCTGCGCGGCGCCGGTCTCGTGGACCACCCCCAGGCGCAGCCCGCCGAGTTCCGCGCGGGCCACCTCGGGCAGCCGGGCCCGCAGCGCCGCCCCGTCGTTGTTGCCGTACACGGCGAGGAGCCTGCGGCTGCGGCTCTCCAGCAGGTCGAGGGTGTCGGTGTCGACCCAGTCCCCCGCGTGCACGACGACGTCGGCGCGGGGAATCTCCTCCAGCAGCGGCTCGGGCAGCTGCTTGGCGCGCTTGGGCAGGTGGGTGTCGGACATCAGGAGCAGACGCACGGTGGGCAGCCTAGGGGTCGGGGGCGGCGGAGGCGGGGAGCCCGCGCACACGCCGTCGGACCCGCACCCCGGCGGGTGCGGGCCCGGTCGTGGCGGAGGGGTAACGGGGGCCGGGGTCCGGGCGGCACGACGGCCGGGCGGGTCCGGACCTCGGGCGGGGTCAGTCCTCGCCGCGGACGATGTTCTCCTCGGCCCAGGTGACCGGGGCGGCCGTCGTGGTGTTCCGGTCGACGGCGGGCAGGCAGGTTCGCAGCGGCTCCTGGCCGCGCAGGCGCCGCGCTCGCGCCCAGCCGGTCTCCGGACGGCGGGTCCGGGGCTTGTCCATGCTCTCCGTGATCACGTCACATCATCTTCCTTCTGCGGTCACCGGCGGGCCGGGTCCCCGACACCGCCGCACCCAAACCCCGCTGCCGCACATCCGTGCAACTTCCCTACGACGACACCTACTTACGTGTGCGGCCGGGCCACGCTGATGTCGCCGAGGGCCGACTGCGGGTCGCGCTCCATGGCGACGTCCCCCAACGACACGACGCCGACCGGCTGTCGGCCCTCGACCACCGGCACGCGGCGCACGGCGTGTTCCCGCATCAGCCGCACCACGAGGTCCAGCTCGTCGTCGGGCCCCACCGTCACCACGTCGTCGCTGCAGGCGCCGGCCACGGTGGTCTCCTCCGGGTCGACGCCCTCGGCGATCGAACGCACCACGAGGTCCCGGTCGGTGACCAGTCCCCGCAGCCGCCCGTCGTCGGTGACCAGGACGGCGCCGAGGTCGCGGTCCCGCATGATGCGGGCCACCTGTGCCACGGAGGTGTGCGGTCCGACGGTCACCGGCGCGGCGGTCATGATGTCGCGGACGTACTGGGTCATGGCGTGTCCTTCCCTTGCCCGTCTCGGTGCGGCGGACCGGGTACCCGCCGCGCGGCGACCCCTGCCACCCGTCACGTCCGTACGGTGAACTCCGCCCACACCTGCTTGCCGCCGCTGACCGGCAGCGTGCCCCAGGTCGCCGACACGGCCTCGACGAGCAGGATGCCGCGGCCCCCGGTCGCCTCCCAGCCGATGCTGGTGGGCCTCACCGGGGAGCGGGGCGAGGCGTCGGCGACGGCGAGCCGCAGCCGGTCGCCGACCAGGGAGAGATCGAGGCGGACCTGTCCCTCGGTGTGCACCAGGGCGTTGGTGACCAGTTCGGACACGGCGAGCAGCGGGGCGTCGATCTCGTCGGTCACGCCCCAGGAGCGCAGGGTCCGCCGGGTGAAGCGGCGGGCGTGCCCCACCGCCTGCGGCACCCGCCACACGGTCCAGCTCTCCCGCAGCGGGCGGTTCTCCATGCCGTCGTAGCGCATCAGCAGGAGCGCCACGTCGTCGCTGCGCGGCGCCCGGCCGAGCAGCGTGTCGGCGACCGGCCCGAGACGGACCGGGTCGGCGGCGGACACCTGCCGGGCGAACCGTTCGAGCCCCTCGTCGATGTCGGAGTCGGGCGACTCGACCAGGCCGTCCGTGGTGAGGGCGACCAGCGTGCCGGGCTGGAGCCGCAGCGGGCTCATCGGGAAGTCGCACTGCCGCACCACCCCGAGCGGCGGGCCGCCCTCCGCCTCGGCGATCTCGGTGCGTCCGTCCGGGTGGCGCAGCACCGGCGGCAGGTGGCCGGCGCGGACGCACCAGGCGGCGCCCGCCTCCATGTCGACGTCGACGTAGCAGCAGGTGGCGAAGAGGTCCGTCTCCATGTCGACGAGGAGCCGGTTGGCGTGCGAGACCACCACGTCCGGGGGGTGGCCCTCGACGGCGTAGGCGCGCAGGGCGGTGCGCATCTGTCCCATGAGGGTGGCGGCGCCGGCGCTGTGTCCCTGGACGTCCCCGATGACGAGCGCGACGTGGTTGTCGGGCAGCGGGATGACGTCGTACCAGTCGCCGCCGAGTTCCAGCCCCGCGGTGCTGGGCAGGTAGCGGGCGACGGCGACCGCGCCGGACAGCCGGGGCAGCCGGCGCGGCAGCAGCTGCCGCTGGAGCATGCCGACCAGTTCGTGCTCGGCGTCGAAGGCGCGGGCCCGCATCAGCGCCTGGCCGGCCAGGTTGGCGGCGGCGGTGAGCAGGGCGCGCTCGTCCGCGCCGAAGTCGTGCGGGGCGTCCCAGCCGACCAGGCAGGCCCCGGCCATGCGGTTGCCCGCGGCCAGCGGCAGCACCGCCAGTCCGCCGGGGCCGACCCCGGCCAGGGCGGGCTCCAGCGGGGAGCCCGCGGGCCAGATGCCGGGGCGGCCCTCGCGCAGCGCGGCGGCCAGGGTGGGCATGGTGCGCACGGGCGCGTCGGGCCACTCGGTGCGCCACTCCGACCGCCACACCTCGGGCCAGGCCTCGGGCTCGGGCGGGTCGAGGACGGTGACGACGAGCCGGTCGCTCTCCAGCTCGGCGAGGGCCATCCGGTCGGCGCGCAGCGGGCGGCGCAGCGCGGCGACGACGGCCTTGCCGACGTCCCGCACGGTCACGGCCGTGGACAGCGCGGCGGCCAGCCGCTGCACCCGGGCCACGTCGGTGACGTCGGCGCGCAGCGAGGAGGCGTCGGTGACGGAGCCGACGAGCCGGGCCGGGCGCCCTTCGCCCCCGGAGGCCAGCCGGCCGCGCAGCCGGAGCCATCTGGGCGGGCCGGCGGGCTGGAGCACGCGGAACTCCAGTTCGCGGTCGCCGATGGTCATGTGGTCGGCCTCGACCACGGACATCAGCGAGGGCAGGTCCTCGGGGACGGTCAGGCCGAGCAGGGTCTCCACCCGCCCGTCGAAGTCGTCCGGGTCCACGCCGAACAGGTCCAGGATGTCGTCGTGCACCCGGAGGCGCCCGGTGTCCATGGCGAGGCTGAAGCCGCCGGGCGGGAGGTCCGCGCCGTCGTCGGGCACGGGAGGCGCGGGGGCGGCGACCGCGTCGGCGACCAGACCGAGGCACGCCCGCTCGTCGGCGTCGAAGCCACCGGGCCGCTCGCTCACCGCGAGGAGGCAGCCGCCGTCGTGCCGCACCGGCAGGGCGGCCAGGTGGAAGTCGCGGCGGGGGGTGCGCCGGGACTGGGCCTGGGCGGCCAGGTCCCTCGGGCCGAGCCACACCGTCCGTCCGCGCGCGGCCTCGGCGACCGGGCTGCGGCCGGTGGCGGAGTAGCAGTCACGCACCCCGCACAGGGTCCTCGGCACCCCGGCGGTCTCCGTCAGGCAGAGCAGCTCGCCGTCCTCACCGGGGGCGTAGACGCCGGCGAACGCGGCGCCGGCGAAGACGAGGGTCTGCTCCAGGATCCTGCGCAGCCGCTCGGGTGAGTCCGGGTCCGCGGCGAGCGCCGTCAGGGCACCTTCGGCGCGCAGCGTTCTCGTGCTGCGTCCCGCAGCGCCCTCACCCACCACGTTGGCCATTACAGCGCTTATGGGACACGTGCGCAGCCCCTGTGCACGAACGGTGCCCGGGGCGGGCTTCCCGCGGGGCTCCGCTTCTCGAGCGCCGGCGAGGCCGGGCCCGGCCCGTCCGGCGCTCGACGACGGGGCCGCCAAGGCCGGCAAGGGGGGCTCACCGCCACGGAACGGGGTACGCGCACAGGTGCGCGCACAGGGCGTCCCGCTCGCCGTGCGGGACGCCTTCCCGCAGGGGAGATTGGGTGCGGGTCGTGCGAGGAGGTGGTCGGCGTGTCCGAGGGACAGGCGTCCGCGCAGTCGCACGCCCCCGTGGGCCGTCCGCTGCTGTCGCTGACGCTGGCCGCGCTGATGGACGAGGTGCACGCCCACTCCGGGGCGGTGTACCTGCTCTCCCCCGACCAGCCCGTGCTGGAGATGGCGGTGATGGCCGGACTGCCCCGTGCCTTCGCGGCGCCGTGGGAGCGGGTGGGGCTGAGCGCGCCGATCCCCGTGTCCGACGCGGTGCGTGAACGGCGGCTGGTGTGGGTGGGCGGCGAGGAGGAGATGGCCCGCCACTACCCCCGGATCGCGATGGTGCTCCCCTACCCCTTCTCCCTGGCCGCGCTGCCCGTGGCGACGGCGGCGAAGGTGTACGGCGCGGTCTTCGTGACCTGGCCGGGCTCGCACCCGCCGGACCTGTCGGACTGGGAACGCGAGCACCTCACCGCGGCTTGCGACCGGCTGGCGGTGCGGCTGGAGCGGGCCGCCGAGAGCAGCCTGCCGCTCGCGCCGGAGCCGGACCTGCTGGCCGCGCCGGTGGTGGGCGGGGCGGCCGGCACGCTCGGCACCGTGGAGGCGGCCCGGATGGTGTCCCGGCTGCCGTACGGGCTGTGCTCGCTCGACCTGCACGGGCGGGTCGCCTTCGCCAACGCCGCCGCGTCCGAGCTGCTGGGCGTGGAGTCGCAGCGGCTGCTGGGGGCGCAGATGTGGGCGGCGGTGCCGTGGCTGAACGACCCGGTGTACGAGGACCGGTACCGGGCGGCGCTGTTCAGCCAGCACGTCACCTCGTTCGTCGCGCTGCGCCCGCCCGACGCGTGGCTGTCCTTCCGGCTGTATCCGAGCACCACCGGCCTCAGCGTCCGGATCAGCAGGGCGCGCGCGGTCAGGGAGATGAACCGCGCCACGCCCCGGCCGGGGACGGTGCCGGAGCGGCTGGTGACCATCACCCAGGTGCTCAGCCTGGCCGGCGCGCTGACCGAGGCGGTCGGGGTGCAGGACGTGGTGCAGCTGGTCGCCGACGAGATCGCGCCGGCGGTGGGCAGCCAGGCGCTGGTCGTGCTCGGCTCCCGGGCCGGCCGGCTGCGCGTGCTGGGGCACCGCGGATACGCGGACCCCCTGGTGGTGGAGCGGTTCGACGGGATGCCGCTGTCCCGGGCCACGCCGGGCGGGCAGGTGCTGCGCTCCGGTGTGCCCGCCTTCTTCGAGACGCGGGAGGAGCTGGAGCGGCTGTACCCGGCGCTGCAGACCCACCCGTCCGGGTTCTCGGCGTGGGCGTACCTGCCGCTGATCGCCTCCGGCCGGCCGGTGGGCACGTGCGTGCTGTCCTACGCGGCCCCGCACCACTTCACGACGGAGGAGCGGGCGGTGCTGACCAGCCTGGCGGGGCTGATCGCGCAGGCGTTGGAGCGGGCCATGCTGTACGACGTCAAACACCGCCTGGCGCACGGGCTGCAGGAGGCGCTGCTGCCGCACACCCTGCCGTCGCTGCCGGGGATCGAGGCCGCCGCCCGGTATCTGCCGGCCACCCGGGGCATGGAGATCGGGGGCGACTTCTACGACCTGGTGCCGACGCAGGGCACGGCGGCGGCGGTGATCGGGGACGTGCAGGGGCACAACGTGACGGCGGCCGGGCTGATGGGCCAGGTCCGTACGGCGGTGCGGGCGTACACGGCGGTGGGGCAGGCGCCGGACGAGGTGATGCGCAGTACCAACCGGCTGCTGCTCGACCTGGGTTCGGAGCTGTTCGCGAGCTGTCTGTACCTGCGCCTCGATCCGGTGCGGCGGCGGGCCGTGATGTCCCGTGCGGGGCATCCGCCGCCGCTGCTGCGGAGGCCGGACGGGCGGGTCCGGGTGCTGGACCTGGCCGGCGGCCCGCTGCTCGGCGTCGACGCGGCGGCGGTCTACCCGTCGACCGAGGTCGCGCTGGAGCCCGGTTCGCTGCTGGTGCTGTACACCGACGGCCTGGTGGAGTCGCCGGGCACGGACCTCGAGGACGCCCTCGCCGACCTGTGCCGGCGCCTGACCGACCTCGGCGACCTGCCCCCGGACGACCTCGCCGACGCCCTGGTCCGGCACGGCCCCCACACGACGGACCGCCTGGACGACACGGCGGTCCTGCTGCTCAGGTCGGTACCGGTGGTCTGACGGGGGCGCTTCCGGCGGAGGTGCGGACGGCGTGACCGGCCGGTACCGGGGGCCTCCCGGTGCCGGCCGGTCGTCGGCGTCAGCGCGTCGAGGTCAGCCCGGAGCCGTGTCCCTGACGGCCGGCGCCGCGACCGGGGTGCGCGCCCTCGCCGGCCTGCCCGTCACCGGCGTCCTCACCGTCACCGGCGTCCTCAGCCGCGCCCGCGTCCTCACCCGCGCCCGCTCCGGCGTCCTGCTCGCCGCCGGCCTGGTCGCCCGCGCCCGCGTCCTGCTCGCCGCCCGCCTGGTCGCCCGCACCCGCGCCAGCCCCCGCGCCGAGGGTCGCGCCGACCGCTTCCAGGGCGGTGGTCACCGGCTGGAAGAAGGTCTCCCCGCCCGACGTGCAGTCGCCGCTGCCGCCGGAGGTGAGGCCGATGGCGAGTCCGTCCTGGGTGAACATCGAGCCGCCGCTGTCGCCGGGTTCGGCGCAGACGTCGGTCTGTATGAGACCGGTGACCGTGCCCTCGGGGTAGTTCACCGTGGCGTTCAGGCCGAGGACCTGACCGTCGGCGAGGCCGGTGGTGCTGCCCATGCGGAACACCTGCTGGCCGACCGCCGCCTCCGCGGCCCGGACGACCGGGACGATCTGCCCCCCGACGTTCACCTCGCTCGGGGCCTCGGTGGCGGGGTCGTTGTAGGTGACGAGCGCGAAGTCGCCCGCGCCGGGGAACAGCGCCTGGTCGACGGTGGCGATCGGCTGTCCGCCCTGCTGGTCCGACCACTCGTCACCGGCGGCGGCACAGTGCCCGGCGGTGAGGAACGCGGGCGTGCCGTCGGCCGCGGTCACGTTGAAGCCGAGCGAACAGCGGGCGCCGCCCGCGAAGATGGCGTCGCCGCCGGACGCGAAGGTCCGGAAGGTGCCCGCGGACTTCTTGATGGTGGCCATGCCGGAACCGAGGCTCCGCACGGTGGACTCCAGCCGGTCCCACTTGTTCCCGGTCACCGTGCTGTCCGCGGTGACGAGGATCTTGTTGGTGCGCGGGTCGACCGCCCAGGACGTGCCCGGGATGGTCGCCTCCGACGTCAACGTCCGCGCGCCGGACTCCAGTTCAGCCATGCTGTTGTCGACCTCGCGGACGGCCGCACCCGCGCTCCGCGCCCGCAGGACCATGTCGCCCTCGTCGCGCACCACGTTGACGACCAGCCGCTTGCCGTCGCCGTCGTAGTAGGCGCCGGCGTACGCGTCGCCCAGCATTCCGGCGAGGCGCGTGGCGAGATCCGAGGCGTCGCCCGCCTTCAGGGTCCTCGGCGCGGCCGCGGCGTCGTCCGGCGCGCCGTCCTGTGACGCGTTCGCACTGGGAAGCAGGATCGCGGCGGCACCGAGGGCCACCACACCGCCCACCGCCATCGCGGCCTTGCGCTTGGGAATTCGCTTGTGACTCAAACTTCTCGACCTCCTGGGGGGACCGGAGTCGTGCCGCCGTGGGGGCGGCTGTCGGGGCGCCTGGATGGCCGTTGGTACGCAAGGGAGTTGAGGAGTGTTCAACGCCTTCCGCGACCTCACCCTCCGCCACCGGACACGCACGCTCGGTGTCCGGGGCCGCCTTGAATCCTGGCTTCGGCGAATCTGCACACCGAATGCCCAACCCGGTCACCGCAGCGAGGTGCATGCACAACGCATGTATCCGGGAAGCGCCCTTGCGGCCGGTGTGTCGCTTTCCGGCCACGAGGGCGCAAGTGGCCGGATGGGGCGATGCCGTGGGCCATGTGAAGAAGTCGCCGCCGAGCCGTGCCCCCGTCTGCACGCTTGGGTGCCCCTTGGGCGCGAGTTGCCTGGTGAGGCGCCCGAATGATTGGAAGCCCGCAGCGGCGGCGTGCTTTGATCCATCGCACCGCAAGGCCGTTCCGGGCTCCCGGCGACGGGCGTCCGACGCCCGCGGTCGCGGCCTTCATCTGTCCCCAGAGGGGGCCGCTCCCCCCTTGTGAATATCCATACGAAGGGAAGTTCCCCATGAACTCCACCCCGCAGGTCGAGACCGCCGAGATCTCCGACGCCGACCTCGACGCCGTCTCCGGTGGTCTGTCGGTCAACGCCGTGAACACCCTCACCGGCGCCCTGGACGGCATCGCCCCGGTCTCCGGCCTGGTCGACACGGTCGTCGGCACCGTCGAGGGCGTCACCGGCCTGAACACGGCCCCGGTCACCAACCTGGTCGCCGGTCTCTGATCGCGTCCTCGTGTCACCGAGTCCCGGAGCCGCTCCCCGGCTCCGGGACTCAGTGGTGCGTCCGTAGTCTCCCCGTCACGTCGCACAGTTCACCCAGGTGAGGGAAGACCCGTGCAATTCCGCCAACAGGCCCTCGCCAAGCTCCAGTCACCGGAGGAACTCGACCTCCCGGTGCGCTTCGCCCGCCCGCAGGGCTGGCTGGTGCTGTCCGTCACCGTGATCGCGATGGCCGCCGCGTCCGTGTGGGCGCTGACCGGTTCGGTCACCTCCACCGTCCAGGCACCCGCCATCCTCACCTACGGGCAGGGCAGTTACATCCTGCAGAGCCCCGTCGCCGGGCAGGTCACCGCCGTACTCGCGCGCGAGGGCGAGCGCCTGCCGGCCGGCTCCCCCGTACTCAAGGTCCGTACGCCGGACGGTGACCAGGTCGTGCGGACCCTCCAGGCGGGCCGGATCACCGCGCTCGCCGCGAGCGCCGGGCAGATCATCGCGACCGGCACGGACGTCGCCGCGGTGGAGAAGGTCCGCGGGGCCGGGTCGCCCCTGTACGCGACGGTGTACGTCCCCGCGCAGAAGGCCGCCGGCATCCCCGCGCACGGCTCCGTCGACCTGACGGTGCAGTCCGTGCCGAGCCAGGAGTACGGCGTGCTGCGCGGCGAGGTGACGGAGGTGGACCGCTCCGCCCAGTCCCCGCGGCAGATCACCGGGTTCCTCGGCGACACCCAGCTCGGCGAGGAGTTCACCCGGGACGGCAGGCCGGTGGCCGTCACCGTGAAGCTGAAGCGGTCGCCGGCGACGCAGAGCGGCTACGCGTGGTCCTCGGCCGGGGGCCCGCCGTTCGAGCTGACGTCGATGACCCTGGCCACCGGTTCGATCCGGCTGGCCGACCGGCGTCCCGTGGATTGGCTGCTGCCGTGAGCACCGCACAGGAGACACGCGGCAGACGCCGTGCCGCCCCGCCCCGCCGCAAGGTCCCCACGTCCAAGGTCAGGACGGTCCGTACGCCCACCGTGCTCCAGATGGAGGCCGTGGAGTGCGGTGCCGCCTCCCTCGCGATGGTGCTCGGCCACTACGGCCGCCACGTCCCGCTGGAGGAGCTGCGCATCGCCTGCGGCGTCTCGCGGGACGGCTCGCGCGCCAGCAACCTGCTGAAGGCCGCCCGCAGCTACGGGCTGACCGCCAAAGGCATGCAGATGGACCTGGCCGCCCTCGCCGAGGTGACGGCGCCGGCCATCCTGTTCTGGGAGTTCAACCACTACGTCGTCTACGACGGCATGGGCCGCCGGTTCGGCCGTCGCGGGGTGTTCGTCAACGACCCCGCCAAGGGGCGCCGGTTCGTGCCGCTGGAGGAGTTCGACAGCAGCTTCACCGGTGTCGTGCTGGTCATGGAGCCCGGCGAGGACTTCAGCCGGGGCGGGCGCAGACCGGGCGTGCTCGGCGCCATGCCGGCCCGGCTGCGCGGCACCGCGGGCACCATGCCCGCCGTGGTGCTGACCAGCCTGCTGCTGGTGGTGGTGGGCGCGGCCGTGCCCGGACTCAGCCGCACCTTCATCGACGACTTCCTGATCGGACAGCAGACCTCGACGCTGGACGTGCTGTTCCTGTCGATGGGCGCCTGCTTGCTGCTCACCCTGCTGCTGACCTGGCTCCAGCAGGCGAACCTGCTGCGCGGCCGGCTGATCTCGTCGACGCTGTCCAGCGCGCGCTTCCTGCGCCACCTGCTGCGGCTGCCGGTGACGTTCTTCTCCCAGCGCAGCCCCGCCGACCTCGTGCAGCGCCTGCAGTCCAACGACGCCGTGGCCGAGACGCTGGCCCGTGACCTGTCGGCGGCGGGCGTCGACGCGGTCGTGGTCGTGCTGTACGCGGTGCTGCTCTACACGTACGACCCGCAGCTCACGTTCGTGGGCATCGGGGTGGCGCTGCTGAACATCCTCGCGATGCGGATCGTGATCCGGCTGCGCGCCACCCGCACGGCGAAGCTGCGCGCGGACACGGCGCGGCTCACCAACACCGCGTACACGGGGCTCCAGCTGATCGAGACGCTGAAGGCGACCGGCGGCGAGGACGGCTACTTCCGCAAGTGGGCCGGGCAGCACGCCACCACGCTGGAGGAGCAGCAGCGGCTCGGGGTGCCGAGCGCGTGGCTCGGCATCGTCGCGCCGACGCTGGCCACGCTGAACAGCGCGCTGATCCTCTGGATCGGCGGCATGCGGGCGGTCGAGGGGCACATCTCGGTCGGTCTGCTGGTGGCCTTCCAGGCGCTGGTCGCCCGGTTCACGGCGCCGCTGACCCGGCTGAACGGGGTGGCGGGCCGCATCCAGGACTTCGCCGCCGACGTGGCCCGGCTGAAGGACGTGGAGAACTTCCGGACGGACCCGCTGTACGGGCGTCCGGGCGCCGGTGAGTCGACCCGGCGGCTGCACGGCCATGTGGAGCTGCAGAACCTCACCTTCGGCTACAACCCGCTGGACAAGCCGCTGCTGACCGGCTTCGACCTGACGGTCGGTCCGGGGCAGCAGGTGGCGCTGGTGGGTGGCTCGGGCAGCGGCAAGTCGACCGTGTCACGGCTGATCTCGGGGCTCTACACCCCGTGGGAGGGCGTGATCCGGATCGACGGGCCGCGCATCGAGGACATCCCGCGCGGGGCGCTGGCCGCGTCCGTGTCGTTCGTCGACCAGGACGTGTTCCTGTTCGAGGGGACGGTGCGGGACAACGTGGCGCTGTGGGACCCGTCGATCCCGGACGAGGCCGTGGTGGAGGCGCTGAGGGACGCGGCGCTGTACGACGTGATCGTGCGCCGTCCGGGCGGCATCCACAGCCCGGTCGAGCAGGACGGCCGGAACTTCTCCGGCGGTCAGCGCCAGCGTCTGGAGATCGCGCGGGCGCTGGTACGGCGGCCGAGCATCCTGGTCCTCGACGAGGTGACCAGCGCGCTGGACGCCGAGACGGAGCTGGTCGTGATGGACAACCTCCGCCGCCGCGGCTGCGCGTGCGTGGTGATCGCGCACCGGCTGTCCACGGTCCGCGACAGCGACGAGATCGTCGTCCTGGACCAGGGCACGGTCGTGGAGCGCGGACGGCACGAGGAGCTGGTGGCGCGCGGCGGCGCGTACGCGGCGCTGGTCAGGGAGCGATGAGATGACTGCCGTGCAGGAGGGGCAGGGCGGCGACGTCGTCCTGGGCGCGCTCGGCGCGCTGGGCACCCCGATCGACTGCTCCGGGTTCGGGCGGCTGGACCTGGAGGGGCCGCAGGTGCTGTGGCTGATCGCGTCCGGTGCCGTGGACCTGTTCGCGGTGGACGCCGAACAGCAGGGTCACTGGCACCACCTGGGCCGGCTGGAGGCGGGCTCGCTGGTGCTGGGCCCGGTGGCGGGTCCGGCGCACACACTGGTGGCGCGCCCCCTGCGGGACTGCGTGGTGCGCCGCGTCGCGCTGCGCGAGCTGTACCAGGAGGCCCACACCCAGACCTGGTCGTACGACGCCTACGGCAACCCGCAGTACGTGCCGCCGACGACGAGCCCGCTGGAGTACGCGCTCGCCCTGGGCGTGGGCCGGAGCCTCGCCGTGCTGTTCCAGGCGCCGATGGCGACGGAGCGGGCGGCGGCGCCCACCGACGACGACGTGTTCTGGATGCAGGTGCCCCCGGGCAGCGTGCAGTACGGCTCCCTGTACGGGGCGGAGGCCGCGGCGGACCTGCTGATGGACCCGGCGCTGTGGCAGAGCATGGTCGACCAGCAGTACCGGCTGATGACCACGCTGGACCGGTGGATCGAGCAGTTGGAGGAGACGCACGAGTCCCGCACCGCGCAGGGCATCGCGGCCGGTGAGGCGGTGCGGGCGCAGGCCGACCGGACGCTGCTCGCGTCGATCGGCAAGCGGTCGGGGCAGCGCACGACGGCCGCCGACGCGGACGCCACCTACGCGGCCTGCGAGCTGGTGGCGCGGGCGGCCGGGATCACGCTGGCCTCGCCGGCGCAGTCCGGCACCGGCGCCGACCGGCTGGACCCGGTGGAGCAGGTGGCGCTGGCCTCGCGGCTGCGCACCCGGGTGGTGCGGCTGGAGGGCCGGTGGTGGCGCGACGACGTGGGACCGCTGGTGGGCCATCGTGCCCTGTCGGGGGCGCCGGTGGCGCTGCTGTGGCGGCGCGGCGGCTACGTGTCGGTGCATCCGTCGACGGGCCGGGAGACCCCGGTGGAGAAGGCGAACGCCGAGGAGTTCGAGCCGCGCGCGGTGATGTTCTACCGTCCGCTGCCCGAGCGGCGGCTGAGCCCGCTGCGGCTGATGCGGTTCTGCATGGGCGGCACCCGGGGCGACCTGACGGGGCTGGTGCTGAGCGGTCTGGTGACGGTGGTGCTGGGGGCCCTGGTGCCGCTGGCGACGGGCCGGGTGCTCGGCGAGTACGTGCCGAAGGCGCAGACGGACCTGATCGTGCAGGTGTGTCTCGCGGTGATCCTCAGCAGTGTGGTCGCGGCCGCGTTCATGCTGCTGCAGAACCTCACGCTGCTGCGGCTTGAGGGCCGGGTGGAGGCCACGCTCCAGCCGGCGGTGTGGGACAGGCTGCTCAGGCTGCCGACCCGGTTCTTCACGGAGCGGTCCACGGGTGAGCTGGCGAGCGCGGCGATGGGTATCAGCGCGATCCGCCGGATGCTGGCCGGGGTGGGCCCCACGGTGACCCAGTCGGTCACCGTGGGCGCGGTGAACCTCGGGCTGTTGCTGTGGTTCAGCGTGCCGATGGCGCTGGCCGCGCTGGGCATGCTGGTGGTGGTCGCGAGTGTGTTCCTGGGGCTCGGCCTGTGGCAGGTGCGCTGGCAGCGGCGGCTGGTGGTGCTCGGCAACAAGCTGAACAACCAGGCGTTCCAGACGCTGCGCGGGCTGCCGAAGCTGCGGGTGGCGGCGGCGGAGAACTACGCGTACGCGGCGTGGGCGTCGCAGTTCGCGCGCAGCCGTGAGCTGCAGGCGAAAGCCGGCCGGATCAAGAACCTGACGGCGGTGCTGGGCGCGGTCTATCTGCCGCTGTGCACGCTGGGGATGTTCATGCTGCTGGCCGGCCCGGCGCGCGGGTCGATGACGGCGGCGGAGTTCCTGACCTTCAACACGTCGGTGACGATGGTGCTCACGTCGGTGACCCAGCTGACCGGCTCGTTCGTCTCGGCGGTCGCCGCGCTGCCGCTGTTCGAACAGATCCGGCCGGTGCTGGACGCGACGCCCGAGGTGCGTACGGCGAGCACCCGGCCGGGCCCGCTGACCGGGGCGCTCGAGGCCCGGCGGGTGTCCTTCCGTTACTCCGACGACGGTCCGCTGGTGCTGGACGACGTGTCGTTCGAGGCGCGTCCGGGCGAGTTCGTGGCGGTGGTGGGGCCGAGCGGCTGCGGCAAGTCGACACTGCTGCGGCTGCTCATCGGCTTCGACCGGCCGCAGTCCGGCTCCGTGCTGTACGACGGGCAGGACCTGGCGGCGCTCGACCCGTCGGCGGTGCGCAGGCAGTGCGGTGTCGTGCTCCAGCACGCGCAGCCGTTCACCGGGTCGATCATGGACGTGATCTGCGGCAGCGAGCCGTACACGCCGGAGGAGGCGATGGCGGCGGCGGAGATGGCGGGGCTGGCCGAGGACATCCGCCGGATGCCGATGGGGCTGCACACCATCGTCTCGGGCAGCGGCGCGGTCTCCGGCGGTCAGCGGCAGCGGCTGATGATCGCCCAGGCGCTGATCCGACGGCCCCGGATCCTCTTCTTCGACGAGGCGACCAGCGCCCTGGACAACGAGACCCAGCGCACGGTGATCGAGAGCACCAAGGCACTGCGGGCCACCCGTGTCGTCATCGCGCACCGCCTGTCGACGGTGCTGGACGCGGACCGGGTGGTGGTGATGGAGGCGGGCAAGGTGGTCCAGCAGGGCACCCCGGCCGACCTGCTCGCCGACACCCGGGGCCGTCTGCACGAGCTGGTGCGCAGGCAGCTCGCCTGATCCGGGAGGCGTCCGCCCCGGGGTACGGCGCCCCCGGGGGCATCGCGGCCGCCCAGGAACACACGGTTGGTGGCGCGTCTTCGTCGTCCCGCGCGGTCGGGTCGTTGGCCGGGACGGGAAATGGGTACCCACGGGCCATGCGGACCAGCGTGGTGGATGTCGGGTCGAAGACCGTCAGGCTCGTCGTGTCGGACACGGAGGGCGGCGCGCCGCTGCCCGTGCACACCGCCAAGTGGCGGCTGCGGCTGTCCGAGCAGGTCAAGCCCGGCGGGCCGGTGCCGGACCGTGCCGTGGAGGACCTGGTGGACGCCGTGGCGGCGGCGGACCGGGCCGCGGCGCGGTGGGGCGCGGCCGGTCCCCTGGCCTTCGCCACGGCGGTGGTGCGCGGCGCCCCCAACCGGCAGGAGGTGCTGCGCACGGTGCGGGAGCGGACCGGCGTCGAGCTGTGCACCCTGCCCGGCGAGGTCGAGGCGGAGCTCACCTTCCTCGCGGCGCGCCGCTGGATGGGCTGGCGCTGCGGGCCGCTCGCCCTGCTGGACATCGGCGGCGGCTCGCTGGAGGTCGCCTTCGGGCGCGGCCGGCTGCCCGACTTCGCCGCCTCGCTGCCGCTGGGGGCGGCCCGGCTGACCCACGAGTACTTCGAGGACGAGGACCCGCCCTCGCCCGACCGGGTACGGACCCTGCGCCGCAGGGTGCGGCACCAGCTGCGTGACGCGGCGGCCCGGATCCGCTGGGAGGGCCCGCGTACGGCGGTCGCCACCTCCCGCACCTTCCAGCAGCTCGGGCGGCTGTGCGGGGCCGCGCCCGGCCGGCACGGCCCGTTCGTGGAGCGGGAGCTGTCGGCGTCCGACCTGCGCGTGGCGATCGACCGGCTGGCCGCGCTGTCCGCGGCCGACCGCGCCCGGCTGCCCGGCATCTCCGCGCCCCGCTCGCTGCAGAGCCTGGCGGGCGCGGTCGTGGCGCACACCGCGATGAAGCTGACCGGCCTGGCGACGGTGACGATCTGCCCCTGGGCGTTGCGCGAAGGGGTGCTGCTGCGCCACGTCGAGGACGGTCCGTCCTGGTGGGCGGAGATCACCCGGAGCAACGAGAAGGAGGCGGCGGGCGCCGACCTGGTGCCCCTGCGCATCGCCGCCCCGCGGCACTGACCGCGGCCCGAGGGGCGGCACACCGACCGGTACGACCGGTAAGACCAGCACGACGTGAGGAGAACCCGTGTCCGAGCACGACGACACCCCCAAGGACGAGTCGGCCGTCGACGAGGTGCTGCGCGAGGTGGAGGAGGCCGAGCGCCGGACCCGGGACACCGAGGAGGACCGCCGGCACCGCGGTGAGGCGGGCGATGCCGTCACGCCCAACACCGAGGCGCAGGAGCAGGCCGAGGGAGAGTAGCCGTGTCGGGGCTGCCGCCGGGGTCCGGCGGCAGCCCGTGCGGCCGGCCCTACTGCGGCGGGGCTCCGAGCGGCCGGGCCGCGAGAGCGCGGGCGACGCCCAGCAGGTTCGCCGCCATGGCGCGGCCCGTGCTGCGCGACCAGTCCTGGCCGCTGCCGCCCTCCAGGAAGGACGGCCCCGGGCCCGGGCCCTGATTCCAGTAGGTCCAGGCCTGGCCGGGGATGGTGTAGCCGATGTCCTGGAGCCCGCCGGTGATCTCGCTGATCACATGGTGGGCGCCGTCCTCGTTGCCGGTGACGACGACGCCGGCGACCCGGTTGTAGGCGACCGGGCGGCCCTCGTCGTCGGTCTCGGACAGCATCGCATCCATCCGCTCCAGGACCCGCTTGGCCACCGACGACGGCTGGCCCAGCCAGGTCGGCGAGGCGATGACGAGGATCTCGGCCGCGAGGAGCTTCTCGTGCACCTGGGGCCAGTCGTCGCCCTCGTGCACGGCCTCGCTGACCACGCCGGGGGCGATCTCCAGGTCCACGGCGCGGACGACGTCGACCTCGACGCCCTCCCGCTCCAGCTGCTCGGTGACGGTCCGGAACAGCGCCTCGGTGTTGGAGGTCTCCGGTGACTTCTTGAGCGTGCAGTTGATCACCAATGCCTTCATGACGTCATGGGGTACCCCGCACACGCGCCCCCGCCACGCCGCCGGGCGTTTCCGTCCGCCGTCCGGGTACTCGGGGCCCATGGACGACCCCCGAGACGAACCTCTGCTGCCCGGACCACGCGGGCCGCTCAGCCGTGCCGTGACCACCTATCTGCGGGGCGCCGGCCCGCTGCCCTCCGAGGAGGACGTGGCGGCGGCCGCCGTGTACGGCGAGGACCTCCAGCTCGCCCTCTACCTCTGCTACGAGATGCACTACCGCGGTTTCGCGGACGTGGCGCCGGCCCTGGAGTGGGACCCGGACCTGCTGCGCACCCGGGCGGCCATGGAGCGGCGCTTCCTCGCCGCCCTGCGCGCGGACGCCCCGCGCCACGCGAGCGTCGACGACGCGCTCGCCGGGATCCTCGTGGAGCCGGTGGACGGCACGGGCGTCAGCCACTTCCTGCGGGACAAGGGCGAGCTGTGGCAGCTGCGCGAGTACGCGGCCCTGCGCTCCCTGTACCACCTCAAGGAGGCCGACCCGCACGCCTGGGTGCTGCCGAGGCTGCGCGGCCGGGCCAAGGCGGCGATGGCCGCCGTGGAGTTCGACGAGTACGGCGGCGGGCGGGGCGACCGGGTGCACGCCCGGCTGTTCGCCGACCTGATGACCGACCTCGGACTGGACACGACGTACGGCCGCTATCTGGACGCCGCCTGCGCGGAGTTGCTGGTCACGGTGAACCTGATGTCGCTGTTCGGCCTGCACCGCACGCTCCGGGGCGCCCTGGTGGGCCACTTCGCGACGGTCGAGATCACGTCCTCGCCCGGGTCGCGGCGGCTCGCGGAGGCCATGCGCCGCACGGGCGCCGGTCCCGCCGCCGAGCACTTCTACGACGAGCACGTGGAGGCGGACGCCGTGCACGAGCAGGTGGTCCGCAAGGACGTCATCGGCGGTCTGCTGGAGGACGAGCCGCTGCTCGCCCCGGACATCGCCTTCGGAGTGGCCGCCACGGTGTTCACCGAGGACCTGCTCGGCGACCGGCTGCTCGCCCACTGGCGGGACGGCCGCTCGGCCCTGCGTGTCCCGCTGTCACAGGAAGTGACCCATGTCTCTTGACCAACGGGGTACTCGGCCGCCTGTGAAAAGTCTGGCACTCCCGGGCGTGTACGCCCCTCAAGAGGACACCGAGCTGCTCGCCGCCGCCCTGGCCGACGAGCCCGTCCCGCCGGGCGCCGACGTCCTCGACGTCGGTACCGGCTCCGGAGCCCTGGCGCTGGCCGCCGCACGGCGCGGCGCCCGTGTGACCGCCGTCGACGTGTCACGGCGGGCCGTGTGCACGGCCCGGCTGAACGCGCGGCGGGCCGGTCTCTCCGTCCAGGTCGTACGCGGAAACCTGTTCGATCCGGTGCGGGGCCGGACGTTCGACCTGGTGCTCACCAATCCCCCCTACGTTCCCGCGCCCGCCGGTCACCGGCCCCCGCGCGGCGCCGCCCGCGCCTGGGACGCCGGCGGTGACGGCAGGCTGGTGCTGGACCGGGTCTGCCACGAGGCCCCCGGGCTGCTGCGGCCGGGCGGTGTGCTGCTCCTCGTGCAGTCGGCGCTCAGCGATCCGGAGCTGACCGTGGACTGTCTGCGCTCCGCCGGGCTGAAGTCCGCGGTCACGCAGCGGCGGCGGATCGCCTTCGGTCCGGTGCTGCGGACCCGGGAGAAGTGGCTGCGGGAGCGGGGGCTGCTGTCCCCCGCCGACAACGAGGAAGAGCTGGTGGTGATCCGTGCCGAACTCCCCGTCTGACCCCGCGCACTCCCCGTCCGGGTCCGCGCACTCCCCCTCGGGGTCCGCGCACTCCCCGTCCGGGCCTGCGGGTGACCCGCGCCGCGTCACCATGCGGCGCAAGGGGCCGATGCTGGTGGACGGGCCGGTGGAGGTGGAGCTGGAGGACGGCTCGGTCGTGTCCTCCGACCGCTTCCGCGTGGCCCTGTGCACCTGCCGGCGCAGCCGGCGCTACCCGTGGTGCGACACCAGCCACCGCGACCGCGCCTGAATCCTTCCCGATACGGCCCGGAGGCCGGCGGGCGGCCCCACTCCGCCCGCCGGCCTCCTTGTGGGATCGCACTGTCCGCGCGGTGCCCGGTACTCCCCAGTCCGCGGGCCGCCACACGGTCACGGGAACGTGCGATCCCGGTCTCAGAAGGCGAAGACGCTCGACCCGTGCGCGTGCATCTCGCACGTGTTGGAGAACGAGCGCTCGTAGGAGACGCGCTTGCCCTGCCAGACGCCGTCGACGGTGACCAGCACCGGGTCGTACACCATCGGGCACATGACGTCGCCGCTTCTCGTCAGCGCGTTCAGGTCGCCGCCGACGCCGGTCAGGTCCGCGCAGGCGGAGGCGGCGGCCGGGTGGGTGCCCGAGGGTCCCGGCGCACAGGTCAGGGTGACCGCGCGTTCCGGCGTGACGGCCGTCGCGCTGACTCCCTTGCCGACCGTGAGCACGAGGGCCGAGGGGGCGTAGAGCGCGGACGGGGCATGACCCGGGGCGGCGAGCGCGGCCCCGGACAGGGGGGCGCCGACGGCGGTGGCCGTGAGACCGAGGGTGATGGCCCAGCGCGCGGTGTTCCGCATTGTGTGCATCCTTCCGCTTCGTTTTCTTCCGGTCGCCGGCCCGTGCTCGGTTGGTGCCGAACCGGCGTGCCGGAGTCTGCCGAGTCCCCGGCGGAAACTCACGTCGACCCCATGCATTTCAGTAACATTGCGTATTGAATCAGTGGCGCGAAGTGACCAAATGGACGCGCGTCGACCCGGTAACCGGGCGGTTGTCACGCGCACCGCACAGCCAGGTGGCCGAATTCCCCTCGCTCGTTAATCGGCCTGAAACATTCCGATTCCGTCGTACGCAGGCCGAACAGAAACCCCTTGCGGTCATGAAAGGGTCATTCGCCGGTCATCCGAGCAACCCCGCGAGACCTCCCGGGCACAGCGGACGCCCGCCTGCGCGCGCTGGACGCCACCGGCACATACCGGCCAGTATGCGTCGGGACCATGTGGGTCGGGACCATGTGGCACGAGGAGACAGGGCGGGACGGATGGCGAAGCACTGGGCCGACTTCCAGTACGAGATCTACCTGAACGGCATGACGGGTGCCGTGCCACGCTTGCCGACCGACCTGACCCGGCTGGAGGAACTCACCGAGCGGCGCCTCGGTCCCGGTCCGGTCGGCTACGTCGCCGGCAGCGCGGGCGACGGCAGCACCGCCCGCGCCAACCGCGCCGCCCTGGACCGACGCCGGATCGTGCCGCGCATGCTGCGCGACGTCCACGAGCGGGACCTGTCGGTGGAGGTGCTGGGCCGCTCCCTGCCCGCGCCGCTCGCCCTGGCCCCGGTCGGCGTGCTGTCGATCATGCACCCGGAGGCCGAGCCGGCCGCCGCCCGGGCGGCGGCGGCCCAGGGGGTGCCGTTCGTGCTGTCCTCGGCGTCCAGCACGCCGATGGAGCAGGTCGCCGAGGCGATGGGGGACGCCGAGCGCTGGTTCCAGCTGTACTGGCCGAAGGACGTGGAGGTGGCGCGCAGCTTCCTCGGCCGGGCCAAGGCGGCGGGGTACACGGCGCTGGTCGTCACCCTGGACACCCCGCTGCTGTCCTGGCGCCCACGCGACCTGGACCAGGCGTACCTGCCGTTCCTGCGGGGCGTGGGCACCGCGAACTACTTCTCCGACCCCGCGTTCCGGGCGGGGCTCGCGAAGCCGGTGCACGAGGACCCGAACGCGGCGGTGATGCACTTCGTGGGTATGTTCTCCGACCCCGCGAAGACCTGGCCGGACCTGGCGTTCCTGCGCGAGAACTGGGACGGTCCGATCGTCCTGAAGGGTGTGCTGCACCCCGACGACGCCCGGCTCGCCGCCGACGCGGGGATGGACGGGGTGGTGGTGTCCAACCACGGCGGACGCCAGGTGGCGGGCGCGATCGGGGCGGCGGACGCGCTGCCCGGCGTGGTGCGGGCCGTCGGGGACCGGCTGACCGTGCTGTTCGACAGCGGGGTGCGCACCGGCGACGACGTGTTCAAGGCGCTCGCGCTGGGCGCGCGGGCGGTGCTGGTGGGCCGCCCGTACGTGTACGGGCTGGGCCTCGACGGGCAGGCGGGCGTGGAGCACGTGATCCGCTGCCTGCTCGCCGAACTCGATCTCACCCTCGCCCTGTCGGGGCACTCCGGCCCGGGGACCGTCGGGCCCGACGACCTGACCGAGGCCGTGGTCTGACACCCTCCGGGGCGGCCCTCGGGGCCGCCCCGGAGGAGAAGCCACCCCGGGGAGCGCCGTCAGCTCGCCGGCTCGGCCAGGTCCGCGTACCGGGCGGAGGGGGTCGTCGGACCGGTGATGGAGAGGGACTCCGTGGCCGAGCGCACCGGCTCGGCGGCCCAGCGCTGCTCCACGGTCCGGTCGCGCACCTTGACGACGATGTCGGCGTTCGCGTCAGGGGTCGCCGGGGCGAGCGCCAGCTGGACGTCCCAGCGGGGCACGAGTTCGCCCTGCACCGTGAGGTCGTAGCGCACGTCGTCGGCGGTCCGGTCGCCGGTGTCCGCGCACGTCCCGAGGACCACGACACCGGCGTCCTTGTGGGAGTCGAGGCACAGCCCCGGGTCGGCGACGCTGCGCAGCAGGCCGTCCTCCTCGTACGTCCACTGCTGGCTCCACGCGGAGGAGCACTTCGCCAGCCGGGTGCCCGTTCCGTCCTGAGGCTCGTCCCGGGCGTCCAGGCACAGGCCCGAGGCGATGTTGCGCAGCCGGGTGCGGCCGGGCGCCGAGGGCAGGCCGGCCGCGCCGGGCGGGGAGGCGGACGGCACGGCGGCGCGGCCGCCCGCGCCGGTGGCGCCCGTCGGATCGGCGGTGCCGCCGTCCGGGGTGGACGACCCGGCGATGAGCACGCTGACCAGCACCCCGGCGGACACCGCGCCGAGTCCGGTGAGCAGGGTGCGGGTGGAACGCACCGGGTCGGGCAGCGCGATGCGGCCGAGCCGCTCGGGCACCGGGAACCGGGACAGCAGCCGGTGCCCGCTGTACCCGCCGTCGCCGCCCCCGCCCTTGCGCCGGCGGCGGCCGGCACGTCCGGCGCGCGGGCCCGCCGTGGCGCGTCCGGGACGCGAGTCGAGGTAGCGCCGGGCCCCCCACCCGAGCACCGCCTCCGCGATCAGCGTGCCCAACGCGCTCTCGAAGTGGCCCAGTTGCTCGGCCGCGTTGCGGCAGTAGCGGCACTCGCCCAGGTGCTGGCGGACCTCGGGCAGCAGGGCCCCGCCCCGGCGGATGGGGACGTCGAGCAGCCGGTTGTAGAAGCGGCACTCCTGGGTGGGCGCCAGTTCCTGATGGGCACGGACCAAACCCTGACGGAATTTGTCTCGCGCCTGATCGAGTGCACCCGACGCGATGTCGGAATCCGTGCCCAGCAGACCCGCCGGTACGGAAATCGGCTCGGCCTCGACCTCGACGTGCCAGAGCAAACAGCGCGCGAGTGCGGGCAGGGAACGGAATGCCCGCTGGGCGAGTGTGCGGTTTTCCGGCGTCATGGTCGTCGCCGCGCGCATGCCGCGTCCGCCCGCCGGTTTCAGCAGGCCCGGCAGAACGTCGGCTATTCGGTCGTCGGCGGCCCACTCGCGGACCGTGTCGCGCACCCCCACCAGCAGGACCGGACGGAGTGCGACGGCGGACTCACCGACGGCGACCCGGTCGAGCACCCGGTGCAGGGCGGCCCCGGTCACCATGGAGGCGGTCTGCCCGCCGGAGGCGAGGCACACGGTCGCGTAGTCGTGCATGGCGTGCCAGTGCCGCGCCGTCAGCAGGGCGACGGAATGGGCGGCCTCGCCCTCCGGACGGCCGCGCAGTCGCGCGGCGAGTGCCTCGTCGGATTCCCCCGGATCACCGCCCGGCGGGGGATAGGGAGGTCGAGGGGGGTGGGGGGTGTGCACTGAGATTGGTTCCTTCCCACAGCGCATGTGGCATTCGAGCGTTTCCGGCACCGAAAAGGGACGCCCGAGTGGTGCATACCTCTTTGGTGTGGCGCGGGGGGCGGGAATTAACCGACGGCGCATCCGACCCGGTTCATCAACTCGCGTGCGTCCCCGGCCTTTACCCCCACACGGGTGGCTCACTCTCGCACAACCCGTACGCGGCCAACAAGGCGGTCGGACAACATGCCCGCGTTGACAGAAAGTCAAAAAGACAAGGCCGTCCGCGGCGATCCGTCCGGCATTCGCGTCGCCTTTTCCCGGGGTTCCCACCGGGTGCTGCGAAAAGGGCGTGACCGGAAGCCGGTGAACACCACTCCCCCGGCATGCGCGCGCCGCCGTTTCCCCACCGCGCGGCCCGTGTGAACGGCTCGCGCCGAGCCCCGGTGACGGGAGCGTCAGATCTGCCAGGAACGCAGCCGGTCCGCGGCGCCGTAGACGTCGGTCGCGCCGGAGATCAGGTCACGGGCGAGGTCCACCAGGGCGCCGTAGGGCGGGTCGATGCCGGCCCCGCTGACGTACATGTAGGCCACGGCCGTGGCACAGGCGAACCGGGCGTTGGCGGAGGGCAGCGGGCGCAGCACGGCCAGGGTGTGCAGCAGGGCGGCGGCTCGCCACGCGGCGTCGGAGTTCACGCCGAGGCGGGGCGGGTCGACGCGGTGCCGGGCGACGGCCGCCACCAGCGCGGAGAAGTCGTTGACCGTGGGCTGGTCCGGGAGGACTTCCTCATGCCGCTGGAGCAGCCAGGGCACGTCGATGTGCAGCACGGGTGCCATCGGTCAGGCGGCCCGCCCGGCGCCCGTGGCGGGCGGCTCGTCGTCGGGGAAGGCGGCGGCGAACTCGTCGGCGTGCGTGGCGAAGAACCGGCGGAAGGCCTCGGCGCCCTCCTGGAGGGCGCGGTGGCGGGCGATGTCCGCCGCTGCCGCCTCCCGCACGAGCGCCTTCATGGACGTACCGCGTTCCTTGGCGATCTGCCGCAGGTCCTCGAGCTCGCGGTCGCTGAACTCCACGTTGAGAGCTGGCATGGACTTACGGTACCGCTCGGGTACTGATCAGTAAATACCCGCAGGTCAGAGCATACGTGGTGGGGTACCGCCGGACACCCGGGCGGGCCGGTGACCGCATCGGTCACCGGCCCGCGCGAGGAGCGGGGGTTCAGCCCTGGTCGGCCACGAAGGAGGCCATGCGGGTCAGGGCGGCGTTCCAGTTGATGGTGTGCTCGTTGGTGGACCAGGACTGGATGTCGTCGATGAAGCAGAACTGTCCGACGCAGCCCTGCAGTTTCGACTGGGCGAACGGGTCCTGGATGCTGCTGTTGGGTCCGCCGGACAGCGTGCCGGCGGGCGGGTTGGGCAGGTTCGGGTCGAGCTGGCGGGCGTACCACCGGCTGTGCTGGTTCTTGGCGTGGACCTCGCCGTAGCCGGTGACGTAGGACATGTTCAGGGCGTTGCGGCCGAGGATGTAGTCCATGCTCTGCAGCGCGCCGTCCCGGTACTTGGCCGCGCCGGTGAGGTCGTAGGCGGTGGCGAGGACGACGGCGTTGTTGAGGATCTGGTGGCTGGAGCCCCAGTCGTAGAGGTTGCCCTGCGGCGCGTACGGCATCCCGTACGGGTGTGCCTTCAGGGTGGCCAGGTAGGCGTCGGCGCCCTCGATCACGGAGCGGCGGACCTTGTCGAGCCCGGGCAGCTTGTTCGGCACCGTGGCGAGGTCGAGCCGGCCGGCCGCGGCGGTGCGCGCCCAGTCGAAGCCGATCGGGCCGAAGATGTCCGCGGTGTGCACCGGCGACTTCAGCAGGTGGTCCTTGAACGCGCGCTCACCGGTGGTGAGGTAGAGCTCCGCGGCAGCCCAGTAGAACTCGTCGGACACGGTGTCGTCGGGGTAGGCGCCGCCGCCGATGCCGTCGTCGGGGTCGGCGAGCAGGTCCGGGTGGGCCAGTGCGGCCGCCCAGGCCGTGCGCGCCGCGGCCAGGGTGCGGTCCGCGAACCTCTTGTCGTAGGGGCGGTAGAGCCGGGCCGCCTGCGCCGCGGTGGCGGCGAGGTTCAGGGTGGCGGCGGTCGTCGGCGGGTGCAGCTCGCGCTTCTGCGGGTCGTCGCCGGGCAGCAGGGGCAGCCCGGTCCACTGCTCGTCGTGGATCTTGTGGTGGGCCATGCCGGCCAGCGGCTCACCGGCGGGCACCTGCATCTTCAGCAGGAACTCCAGCTCCCAGCGGGCCTCGTCGAGGATGTCGGGGACCTTGTTGCCGCTCTCCGGGATGTTCAGGGTGCGGTCGCCCAGCGTGTGCGCCTTGCCGGTGCGGGCGTGCCGGGCGCGCTCGTAGGTGCTGAGCACCTCCCAGGTGCTGATGCCGCCGTTGACGACGTACTTGCCGTGGTCGCCGGCGTCGTACCAGCCGCCGGTGACGTCGAGGGTGTAGTCGCACTCCCCGGGCCGGCAGGGCACCGCGCCGTCGCCCTGGTTCGGGGCGATCCCCACGTGACCGGCCGGGCGGCCGTAGCCGGGGCGCAAATCCTCGCGGATCGCGACGCCGCTGCGCTGGGTGTAGTAGTACTTCGCCGAGTCCAGCCGCAGCCGCTCGTAGGCCTTCGCGTCGAGGTCGAAGGGGTGGCTGCTCTCGCCGTCGGCGGTCAGGGTGAAGCCGGTGCCGTGGCCCCGGTAGGAGCCGAAGTCGACGGAGTGCACGTTCTGCCCGGAGGAGCCGTCGACGCCGCGCGGCACGGTCCAGCCGGTGCGGACCACCCGGCCGCGGCCGTCCTTGAGCTGCCAGGGCAGCTTCTGCGTGGCGTCGGTGACGAGCGTGGCGTTCTTCGGCCCGGCGGGCAGGTAACCGACCTGGTTGACCCGGACGCGCGGCCCGGTGTCCGGCTCGTACGGCTCGGGGGCGACGCCGCCCAGCAGGGACACGTCGTCCACGCAGAACCGCCAGGGGTCGGGGCTGCCGCCGAGCTGGAAGCCGACCTGGGCCTGCTCCGTGCTCACCGGTGCGGTGAAGGTGTACGCGTAGGTGTCGCCGGACACGCTGAGCTGCGGTGACACCTCGTGGTAGGTGTCGTACGGGTCCACCTGGAGGCCGACGATCGCCCGGACCACATGGCCCGCGGGCGAGCCGGTCGCGGTGAAGGAGAACCGGTACGTCTCCCCCTCCACCAGGGTGATGTCGTTGTGGCCCACGATCGCGTCCCAGCGGTTGGCGGTGCCGCCGGGCACGTCGGCGCACAGGCGGCCGTCGGAGGCGCCCGCGGTGACGCCCTCGGACGCCCACCAGGGGTCGGTGCCGTTGTCGAACGTGCCGTTGCGGACCTGCTCGACCTCGTCGGCCCCGGCCGGGGCGGCGGGCAGCGCGGTGAGCGCGGTCGCCAGCAGACCGGTGAGGGTCAGCAGAGCGGTTCTGCGTCTGTTCACGTCTGGGCTCCTCTGCGGAGGTGCGGGGGACGAGAGCGTCATGGGAGCGCTCCCAACTCCGTGCGCCGACCATGGTTGTGGCAGATGTGACGCGCCGTCAACGGTCGTGACACGAACAACCGTGCTCACTTGGCGCGGAGGCGGGGGCCCCGGTTCCCGTTCATGTCGCGCCCCGACGCACTAGGCTGGGTCCCTGGCGATGCACCGGTTCGCGGTGAGTGTGCGCAATGGAGTGGCGACGATGAGGCCGGACGACCCGTTCGACGATGCCGTGACGGCCAGGGCCGTCATCGCCGCCGACGGCACGCTCGCGCGGTGGAGTGAGGGCGCGCGCCTGCTGCTGGGACACCGGGCCGAGGAGGTCGTCGGCCGTCCCGCCGCCGACCTGCTGGCCGACGGTCCGGAACCGCTCCCGCTGCCCGCCGACCGCTGGAGCGGCACGCTGGTGCTGCGGCACCGCGACGGCGGCACGGTGAGCGTGTGGGTGCTCGCCCACCACCGGCAGCAGGCCGGCGACGGCCCCGGCGAGTGGCTCGCGGTGACCCCGCTGGAGGCCACCGATCACGAGCTGCCCGACGATCCACTGGTCAGGAAGGCCGTCTTCCAGTCGCCGTGCGCCACGATGGTGTTCGACCAGGCGCTGCGGCTGCGCGGGGTCAACGACGCGATGGCCCACCTTCTCGGGCTGCCCGCCGACCACCTGCGGGGACTGCGGCCCACCGACATCGGGGGCCGCCCGCAGCACAGCGAGCTGGAGCGGCAGCTGCGCCAGGTGCTGCGCACCGGCCGGCCGCACGACATGCAGACGTACATGAAGGCCACCAGCGAGAACTACGCGCACGCCTGGCTGGCCCGGATGGCCCCGCTGACCGACCGGTCCGGCCGGGTGCGGGGCGTGTGCGTCACCGCCCACGACTTCACCGAGCAGTTCCGGGCCCGGGAGCGGCTGCAACTGGTCAACGAGGCCAGCATGCGCATCGGCACCACCCTGGACGTCACCCGGACGGCGCAGGAGCTGGCGGAGGTGTGCGTGCCCGCGCTCGCCGACTTCGTGAGCGTGGAGCTGCTGGAGCCGGACGACGCCGGGGGTGAGCCCGCCGGTCCGCTGTCCCCGCCGGTCTCGCTGCGCCGGGTCGCCCAGCAGTCCCTCACCGCCGGCAGCCCGGAGGCCGTCGCCGACGTGGGAGAGGTGGTCGTCTACCCGGAGGCCTCACCGCAGGCTGACTCGCTGCTCGCGGGACACAGCATCGTCGCCTCCGTACCCTCCGGCGACCTCGACCCCTGGCTGTCGGTGGACGCGATCCGCGCCCGGCGGATCGAGGAGTTCGGCGTGCACTCCATGCTGTCCGTCCCGCTCCAGGCGCGCGGCACCACCCTCGGCGTGGCGGCGTTCACCCGGTTCAGCCAGCCCGAGGCGTTCACCCACGACGACGTGCTGCTGGCCGAGGAGGTCACCGCCCGCGCCGCCGTCTGCATCGACAACGCCCGCCGCTACTCGCGCGAGCGTGAGACCACCCTCGCCCTGCAGCGCAGCCTGCTCCCCCGCACGCTGCCCCGGACGGCGGCGCTGGAAGCGGCCACCCGCTATCTGCCGGCCGCGCGCACGGGGGTCGGCGGCGACTGGTTCGACGTGATCCCGCTGTCCGGGATGCGGGTCGCGATGGTGGTGGGTGACGTCGTCGGCTACGGCATCCAGGCGTCGGCGACGATGGGCCGGCTGCGCACGGCGGTGCGCACGCTCGCCGACATCGACCTGGCCCCCGACGAGCTGCTCACCCACCTCGACGACCTGGTGCTGCACCTGTCGGAGGAGGCGGGCGGCGACTCCGGCCCCGGGGAGGTCGGCGCGACCTGCCTGTACGCGGTGTACGACCCGGTGTCGCGGCGCTGCACCCTGTCCCGGGCGGGGCATCCGGCGCCCGTGCTGATCCCGCCCGGCGGGCCGCCCCGCCACCTGGAACTGCCGTCCGGGCCTCCGCTGGGGCTGGGCGGGCTGCCTTTCGAGTCGGCCGAGTTCGAACTGCCCGACGACAGCGTGCTGGCGTTCTACACCGACGGACTGGTCTCCTCCCGGGAACGCGACCTCGGGCAGGGCGAGGCGCTGCTCCGCGAGGCGCTGTCCGGGGCGGCCGGCCCGCTCGACGAGACGTGCGACCGGGTGCTGAACAGCGTGCTGTCACCGGGCGGCGCGACGGACGACGTGGCGCTGCTGCTGGCCCGTATGCGGGGGCTGCCGTCCTCGCAGGTCGCCACCTGGGACATCCCGGCCGACCCGGCGCTGGTGGCCCCCATCCGCAAGCAGGTCCTCGACCAGCTGGCCGCCTGGTCGCTCACCGACGCGTCGTTCACGGCGGAGCTGGTGGTGAGCGAGCTGGTCACCAACGCCATCCGGTACGGCGCCCCGCCGATCCGGCTGCGGCTGATCCATGACGACGCGACGCTGATCTGCGAGGTGTCCGACACCAGTCACACGGCCCCGCACCTGCGGCGCGCCAAGACCTGGGACGAGGGCGGCCGGGGCCTGCTGCTGGTCGCGCAGCTCACCCAGCGCTGGGGCACCCGGCACACGGCCGAGGGCAAGACGATCTGGGCGGAGCTGACCCTGACCGACACGCTGTGACGGTCCGCCGGCACGCCCCCGGCGCGGGGTGCCGCGCCGGGGGCGTGTGCTCAGTGGCCGGCGACGGGGTGGGGCGTGTAGGGCTGGGCGAGTTCCTCGAGCTCCTTGTCGGTGAGTTCGAGGTCGACGGCGGCCACGGCGTCCTCGATGTGCCCGGGCTTCGCCGCGCCGACGATGGGCGCGGTGACCCCCTCCTGGTGGAGCAGCCAGGCGAGGGCGACCCGGGCGCGCGGCACACCGCGGGCCTCGGCGACGCGGGCGACCGCCTCCACGATCGCGCGGTCGCCCTCCTGGTACAGGGTGCTGCCGAACTGGTCGGTGGCGCTGCGCTCGGTGGCGGCGTTCCACTCCCGGGTGAGCCGGCCGCGGGCGAGCGGGCTCCACGGCAGCACGCCCACGCCCTGGTCGGCGCAGAGCGGCAGCATCTCCCGCTCCTCCTCGCGGTAGAGGAGGTTGTAGTGGTTCTGCATGGACACGAACTTCGTCCAGCCGCGCAGTTCGGCGGTGTACTGCGCCTTGGAGAACTGCCAGGCGTACATCGAACTGGCCCCGATGTAACGGACCTTGCCCGCCTTGACGACGTCGTGCAGCGCCTCCATCGTCTCCTCGACGGGCGTGTGCGGGTCCCAGCGGTGGATCTGGTACAGGTCGACGTGGTCGGTGCCGAGGCGACGCAGGCTGTGGTCCAGCTCCGTCATGATCGCCTTGCGGGAGAGGCCTGCGCCGTTGGGTCCGGGCCGCATCCGGCCGTTCACCTTCGTGGCGAGCACGACGTCGTCACGGCGGGCGAAGTCGCGCAGGGCCCGGCCGACGATCTCCTCGCTGGTGCCGTCGGAGTAGACGTTCGCGGTGTCGAAGAAGGTGATCCCCGCCTCCAGCGCCTGCCGGATCAGCGGCCGGGACGCCTCCTCGTCGAGGGTCCACTCGTGGTTGCCGCGACCGGGATCGCCGTAGGTCATGCATCCCAGGCAGACGCGTGAGACCTCCAGGCCCGTCGAACCGAGCTTCACGTACTGCATCGTTTCTGCTCCTGCCGTCGGGAACGGTTCCTGTCGCAGGAGCGTACGTGTTCGTGCGCACTCGAAGCCGGGTGCGGCTCAGCCTTGCCGCAGCAGGTCCAGGGCGCTCTCCCAGCGGAACTCCCTCCGTGTGCCGTCCGCTTCGGGCCCGCCGGCGTAGGGGTCGCCGAAGCGGACGCCCATGCCGCGCAGCCGGGCGACACTGTCCCGGTAGGCCGGGTGGGCGGCCAGGGCGTCGGCGACGCAGGGCAGGACGGCGATCGGCACCCCGAGCCCGGCGGCCTCGCACAGGGTGCCGACGGCGAGGGTGTCGGCGATGCCGGCCGCCCACTTGTTGACGGTGTTGAAGGTGGCCGGCGCGACCACCACGGCGTCCGGTGCCGGGAAGGGACGCGGGTCGCCCGGCCGGCGCCAGGCGGAGCGGATCGGGCGGCCGGTCCGCGTCTCGACGGCGGCGGCGTCGAAGAAGCCGTTCATCGCCGTCGGGGTGGCGATGACACCGGCCTCCCAGTCCCGCTCCTGCGCGGCGGTGATCAGCTTGCCGACGTCCGCGGCGACACCGGCGGCGCAGACGACGACGTAGAGGAAGGGCTTGTCGGTCACCCGGGCACCCTAGTCAGGTAAAACCGTTTGCCGGTACCGGGCGGCAGGCCCCAGGATCCTGCCCATGTCCACGCACCTGTTCCCGCTGCCCTCGTCCGCCCTCGCCGTCGTCGCGGGCCGACAGCAGCAGGCCGGCGCCCGGGAAGGCACGACTCCCCCGCGCTCGTGACGGCCGCGCTGCTCGCGGGGCTGCTGGCCGGCTACGGCATCGCCGTCCCCGTGGGCGCCGTCGGCACCTACCTCGTCTCCCTCACCGCCCGTACGTCCCTGCGCACCGGGGTGTGCGCGGCGCTCGGCGTCGCCACGGCCGACGGTCTGTACGCGCTGACCGCGGTCCTCGGCGGCTCCGCCCTCGCCTCGGCGCTGCGTCCCGCCCTGGGCCCGCTGCGCTGGGTGTGCGTCCTCGTCCTGGCCGCGCTGGCGGCCTGGGGCGCGGCCACCGCCGTACGGCGGTACCGCGGCCGGCGGCTCGCCACCCGCGCCGGTGCGACGCCCCCGAGCCCCGTGCGGGCGTATCTGGCGCTGCTGGGGATCACCCTGCTCAACCCGACGACGGTGATCTACTTCGCGGCGCTGGTGCTCGGCTCGCAGGCCGGGGCGGCGGGCGGCGCCGCGGAACGCGCCGTGTTCGTGACGGCCGCGTTCGCCGCCTCGGCGAGCTGGCAGGTGCTGCTGGCCGGCGGCGGCGCGCTGCTGGGCCGGGCGCTGACGGGCCACCGCGGCCGGTTGGCGACGGCGCTGGTCGCGAGTGCCGTCATGACGGCACTCGCACTCCGCATGGCGTGGCCCCCGTCCTGACGATCCACACCCGGCCACACGCCCCACCGAACGGCAGACGCCCCGCCGCACAGCACCAGGTCCCGCCCGGCGCACGGCACGCGGCCGGCCGCACGACCCGGCCGGGGGTCAGTGGGTGCGGGCCAGGAGGAGGGTGACGTCGTCCCGAGGGGTGCGGGTCGGCAGCGTTTCGACGACCTCCGTGCACAGGTCGTCCAGGGACGGTGTCGTCCGCCCCCGGGCGAGGGCCCCCCGCACGCGTTCCATCCCCACGTCGATGTCCTGCCGGCGGTCCTCGACGAGCCCGTCGGAGTACAGGGCGATCAGCCCGCCCGCCGGCAGGTCGAGGACCGTCGACTCGTACGGCAGCACCCCGTAGCCGAGCGGCGTGCCCGGAGGCAGCTCGGGGAAGACGACGTGGCCGTCGGGGTGGGCCACGACGGGCGGCGGGTGCCCGGCCAGGGCCACCGCGCACGTCCGGGCGGCCGGGTCGTACACCGCGTAGACGCAGGTGGTGCCGATGGTGCACCGCTCCGTCTCGCTCTCGTCGTTGTCCGCGGACAGGTGGACGGACGTCCGGTCCAGGCGGGCGAGCAGGTCCGCCGGGGAGAAGTCGAGGTCGGCCAGGGTCCGTATCGCCGTGCGCAGCCGGCCCATGGCGGCCGCCGCGGCGATACCGTGCCCGACCACGTCGCCGACGACGAGCGCCGTCCGTCCGCCGGGCAGCCCGAAGACGTCGAACCAGTCGCCGCCCGCGCTGTACTCGGCGTCCGCGGGGAGGTAGCGGGCGGCCACCTCCAGGGCGTCTCCGCCGTCCACCTGGCGCGGCAGGAGACTGCGCTGCAGGGTGAGCGCCGCCGTGCGTTCGCGGGTGTAGCGGCGGGCGTTGTCCAGGCTGAGCGCGGCGCGGGAGACCAGTTCCTCGGCGAGCAGCCGGTCGCCCTCGTCGAAGGGGGCCGGATTGCCCGCCCGTACGAAGACCGCCACGCCCATCAGGAGGCCGCGGGCCCGGACCGGGACGATCAGCAGGGAGTGCATGCCGTACCGGTCGATCTTCTCGGCCCGCGCCGGGTCGCCGTCCAGCCAGCTGCCCGGGGAGGTGTCGAGGTGCGGCTGGAGCAGCGGGCGGCCGGACCGCAGGACCTGCATGAACGGGGAGGCCTCGGGGACGTAGACGGCCTCGCCGGTGGCCCACAGGGACTCGGGGGTGCCGTCGAGGACGGAGGCGACGCCCGCCCGCCGGAAGGTCGGCACGCGCCCGTCGGCCGAGCCGAGCAGTCCCAGCGGCTCCCCGCCGAGCCGTACCGCCTCGGTCAGGTCGACGGTCGCGTAGTCGGCGAGCAGGGGCACGGAGAAGTCGGCCAGTTCCTGTGCCGTGCGCATGACGTCCAGGGTGGTGCCGATCCGGGCTCCGGCTTCGCTGATCACGGCCAGCCGGTCCCCCACGCCCCGCCCGTTCCTGACGTCCAGCACCAGCAGGCACACGCCCAGTGGCCGGCCGTCCGTGCCGTCCAGCCGCAGGAAGGACGCGGTGAGGACGCGGGGCGCCCGTTCCCCGGGGCCGGGCGGGACACGGTACTCGCGGCCGACGGCGCACCGGCCGGTGGCGAGCACCTCCCGCATGACCGCCTCCAGCCCGGCGGCGTCACCGGACAGCGCCTGGCGGGGTGGCCGCCCGAGCCGCCGCTCACGGGGGATGCCGTCGTACCGGGCGACGACGTCGTTGGCCCAGACACAGCGCAGTGCGGTGTCCCATACGGCGAGTCCGAGACCGGAGCAGGTCAGCAAGGCCCGCAGGGCCGGACCGGCCCGCTCGCCCGCCGTCCGGATCGCGTCCGCCACGCCCGGCGGTTCGGCTGCGGGATCCGCTGCTGCCACGATGTCCAGCCTCCCGGATTCGATCACGTCCTGGGCTCGGCGGGCCTCCCGTCCATCAAATCGGCGTGCCGCCGACGGGGCAACTCGCCGGCCGGCCGGCCGGGGCGCGGCAGGGTGCCGGGCGGCGCCGGGCCGCCCATGGCCGGGACACGCCGGTTCGGACGACTTCCGCGTGCGGCGGTGTGGGAGAAATGATCGACTCGGCCGCACAACGCGAGAACGATGGGACGGATGCCATGCCTCTCGAAGGCGAGTACGAGCCCAGCCCGACGGCCTGGGTGCGGGATCAGGTGGACCTGTACGAGCGGTCCGGCGGTACGGAGGGGACGACGCTGCAGGGCAGGCCCGTCGTCGTGCTGACCAGCCGGGGCGCGAAGAGCGGCAAGCTGCGCAAGACCCCGGTGATGCGGGTGGAGCACGAGGGCCGCTACGCGGTGGTGGCCTCGCTGGGCGGCGCGCCCAAGCATCCGGTGTGGTACTTCAACGTGCGGGCCGATCCGCACGTCGAACTCCAGGACGGCACGTCCAAGTGGGACATGACGGCCCGTGAGGTCACCGGCGAGGAGAAGGCCGAGTGGTGGAAGCGCGCGGTGGAGGCGTACCCGCCGTACGAGGACTACCAGAAGAAGACCAGCCGTGAGATTCCGGTCTTCGTTCTGGAGCGGTCCGGGCAGGGCTGACGGATGCGGTGCGACGGGCCGGAAAAATTGTCCGGCCCGGTGCGCATGAAGCCCGGGCCCCCGGGCACACGAGCGTCAGGCCCCGCCGCGTTCCCCCGTCGCGGCGGGGCCCTCCCATGCCTCCACCGCGCCCCGGTCGGTGACGTCCAGGAACACCTGCTCGGCCTCGGGGACCGTCCGGACGATGGACCGCTTGATGCGTACGGCGACCTGTTCGACCCGCTCGCTGTCCAGGCCCGGAACCAGGTCGATCCGCGCGGCCACCAGCGCCGTGTCGAGCCCGGTCTTCATCGTGAACAGCGCCTCGACGCTGTCTATCTCGGGCTGGGCGCACAGCAGTTCACGGATGCGCTCGGTCGCCCGCGGGTCGGCGGCCTCGCCGATCAACTGGTCGCGGGCCTCGCGGCCGAGCCGGTAGGCGACGTACACCAGCAGGACGCCGATGGCGAGCGAGGCGGACGCCTCCCACACCACCTGTCCGGTGCGCATGTGCAGGGCCATGCCGGCGATGGCCAGGGTGACGCCGATCACCGCGGTGCCGTCCTCGGCGACGACCGTGCGCAGCGCCGGGTCACCGAGACCGCCGCCCTGCCGGCGCACCTGGTGGAGGGCGCGCAGCAGCGAGCCGCCCTCGGCGAGCAGGGCCACGCCGAGCACGACGAGTCCGGCGATGTAGCCGCTCAGCTCTTCCTCTCCCCCGTTCCGCAGGGCGTCGATGCCCTGGTAGAAGGAGAAGCAGCCGCCCATCACGAAGATGCCGACGGCCGCGAGCAGCGACCAGAAGAACCGTTCCTTGCCGTAGCCGAAGGGGTGGCGGCGGTCGGCGGGGCGCCGGCTGCGGCGCAGGGCGGCCAGCAGGAAGACCTCGTTGACGCTGTCGGCCACCGAGTGCGCCGCCTCCGACAGCAGCGCCGGGGAGGCGGCGGCCAGGCCGCCGACCGCCTTGGCGGCGGCGATCACCAGGTTGGCCGCGAGCGCCACCAGCACGGTGACCCGTGTCTTGCGATCCGATCGTGTAGTCACGCGGGGCGATTGCCCCGGTCGGCCCAGCTCATACCGTGCCGTCGGGGGAAAACGGGGAACGCGGTCACAGGGACGTACCGACGACAGAGGGAGACCACCATGAGCGGCCGCGACGACGGAGGCGGCGGCAACAGCTCCTACGGGAAGAAGGCGTTCAAGCGGTCCACGGCCCATTTCACGGACCGGATCACCGCGGACGGCCGGGACGGATGGCCGGTGGAGGCCGGACGCTACCGCCTGGTGGTGAGCCGGGCCTGCCCGTGGGCGAGCCGCGCGCTGGTCTCACGGCGGCTGCTGGGGCTGGAGGACGCGGTGTCCCTGGCCGTCACGGACCCGATCCAGGACGACCGCAGCTGGCGCTTCACCCTGGACCCCGACGGCCGTGACCCGGTGCTCGGCATCCGGTACCTGAGCGAGGCCTACGACCGGCGGGAGACGGACCATCCGGGCGGGGTGAGCGTGCCGGCCGTGGTGGACGTGCCCAGCGGGCAGCTGGTCACCAACGACTACCAGCAGATCACCCTGGACTTCGCGACCGAGTGGACGGCCCTGCACCGCGAGGGCGCGCCGGACCTGTATCCCGCGGAGCGGCGCGACGAGATGGACGCGCTGATGGACGACGTCTTCCACGACGTCAACAACGGTGTGTACAAAGCGGGTTTCGCGAACGGGCAGGAGAAGTACGAGACCGCCTGCACGGCGCTGTTCCGGCGTCTGGAGTGGCTGGAGCGGCGGCTGGAACGGCAGCGGTACCTGGTGGGCGACACCATCACCGAGGCGGACATCCGGCTGTTCACCACGCTGGTGCGGTTCGACGCGGTGTACCACGGCCACTTCAAGTGCAACCGCTGGAAGCTGACGGAGAGCCGGGTGCTGTGGGGTTACGTCCGTGACCTGTACCAGACCCCGGGGTTCGGCGACACCGTGGACTTCGACCACATCAAGCGGCACTACTACCAGGTGCACAGCGGTATCAACCCGTCCGGCATCGTCCCGATCGGGCCCGACCTGGCCGGCTGGACGACTCCGCATCACCGGGAGGAGCTGGGCGGCCGGCCGTTCGGGGACGGCACTCCTCCGGGGCCGGTGCCGGCCGGTGAGGAGGTCGCGGCGCGCGGGCGCCCCTGATTCCCGGGCCTTGAGTTCCGGCCCCCCGGCCCGCGGCCTCTGAGCCGTGGCCTCCGTGCCGACCGACTTTTCATCCACGAGACGACGCAGCCGACCGAGGAGAGCGACGTGGCCAAGAAGAACAAGAAGGCGAAGAAGAAGCTGCCCCTGGCGTACAAGCCGATCGGGTTCGCGCTGGGCTGGACCAGCGGCACCGTGGCGGGGATGGCCTTCCAGAAGACCTGGAAGGTGATCAAGAAGGAGGACAACGCGCCGGACGCGCTGGACCGGGACCGCCGCTGGGGCGAGATCCTGCTGGCCGCGGCGATCCAGGGCGCGATCTTCGCGGTGGTGCGCAGTGCGGTGGACCGGGCGGGCGCGAAGGCGATCGAACGGTCCACGGGGACGTGGCCCGTTCCCGACCAGGGCGGCCGGGACTGACCCGAGCGTCACGGGGCTCCGTCCCCGGACCCCGCTCCTCAGAACGCCGGTGGGGCTGATCCTCAGCCCCACCGGCGTTCAGCCCTGCTTGGGTGCCGTAGGCACGCCCCGCCTCACCGTGAAGCTGTGTCCCGCCGGGTCGGAGTACCCGCGCTCCTCGGCCGCGCCGGAGGGGTCCCCGCTCTCCGTCGGGCGGCCGCCCAGGCTCACGATGCGCCGCTCCACCCCGTCCAGGTCGTCCGCCACGAACTCCAGGTGCGCCTGGAGGGAGTTCTCCGGGCGGGGCCAGCTCGGCGCGGTGGCGTTGACGTCCCGGCGCAGGGCCAGGCGGAAGCCGTCGGCGGCCCGGATCTCGACCCGGTTGGCGCTCGCCTCGACGTGGTCCGCCTCCAGCAACTCCCGGTAGAACTCGGCAAGTTTTTCGGGCTCGGCGCAGTCGAGCACCACCACACCCGCGGTCACCAGTGCCATGTCTCCTCCGAAGCGTCCGTGCGGGGCGCTCCGTCCCCGCCTCCAGTGACACCTGTCCGCGCTCGCCGCTTTCAGTCACCGCGCGAAGTGGCGAAGAACTCGGCCACGCGGCGGCAACATATGTCATTCGAACATGCTCGAATGCACTCGTCCTCGGGTAACTTGCCGAAGGGAAACCGGCGTTGGGGCCAGGGACCCGTCCTCGTGGCACGGAGCAGGCTTGGAGGCGATGGCGTCGTGCGGTACGAACCCCCGCCGTTGACCCGGTACCTGCGCGTGCGCCGCGAACGCGGCCACACGGTGCTGGAGTTCCGTGGCGAGATCGACATCGCGGCCGCCTCGGAGATCGTCCCGCACCTGGATCTGGCCACCGCCGATGCGGACACCCGGATGGTCATCGACCTGACCCACATCGAGTTCTTCGACGCCTCCGGCCTGCGTCTGCTCCACCGCGCCCGGAACCGGCTGGCGGACGGGCGGCTGCTCCTGGTCTGCGCCCATCCGCTGACCCTGCGCATGCTGCGGATCACCGGGCTGTCCCGGCTGCTGCCGCCGTCGCCCGACCTGGACACGGCGCTGACGCGGCCCGGATCCCGCTCCGGCCCCGTCTAGGGCCTGTCCGGCGGGTCCCGGGTCGGCTGCCCGGTGTCCGGCCGTGCGCCCCCCGCGTGCTCCCGCTGCCGGGTTGTGTCCTCCAACTGCCCTGTCTGTTCCGTGAGATGGCGGGAATGCGGACGGGAGGAAGGAGGGCCGTCGCCATGACGACTCCGGTGAAGGGACCGGCCGCGCGGGTGCCCGGCTGGGTGAAGGTGCTGGGCTCCGTGGTGGTGCTGCTGGCCGTGCTGTTCGCCGGGATCCGGCTGAGCGTGCTGCCGGGGCTGAAGGACCTGTTCGGCACGGAGACCCGCGACCGCTCCGGGCCCGCGCTCCTCGAGTCCATCCAGGACATCAGCCGCTACGACGCCGCCTCGGGCAACTTCCAGGTGGTGGTGGACCTGGAGAAGGACACCAAGTTCCTGCCCGACGCCGTCCGCGGCAGCCGCACCCTGTACGTGGGCGCGGGCACCGTCGACGCCTACGTGGACCTCGGCGGGCTGAAGGAGGGCGACGTGCGGGTCGACGAGGACCGCACCTCGGCCACCCTGCGGCTGCCCCGCGCGCGCCTCGGCACCCCGGCGCTGGACGTGGACCGTTCCTACGCGGTGTCCAAGCAGCGCGGGCTGCTCGACCGGCTCGGGGACCTGTTCTCGGACAACCCCAACAGCGAACAGGCCGTGCAGAAGCTCGCGGTGCGGCACATCCGGGAGGCGGCCGAGGAGAGCGAACTCACCGCCCGGGCGGAGGCCAACACCCGGGGGATGCTGCAGGGCCTGCTGCGTTCCCTGGGCTTCGAGCACGTGCGGATCAGCTTCGCCGGCTGACCGGAGTGACCGTCCCGGCCGGGGGTAACCGCCGTAACACTCACGGACGTTGACGACTGGAGGACACCCGATGGCCCGCGCCGCCCCCCACCAGCTCCCGTTGCCCCTGCGGCTTCTGGTGCTGCTGTGCGCCTTCGTCTTCATGGTGGTCTTCGCGGTGGTCCTGGCCCGGCTCACGCTGCAGCCGTCCCCCGCCTCGGAGGCCCTGACGCACACCAACCTGCACCCCGGCCGCTCCCTGCGGGCCTATCTGGACCAGCCGGCGCTACGGGACGCGGTGAAGCAGATCGGCGGCAACATCCTGCTGGGCGTCCCCTTCGGGGTGCTCGCCCCGGTGATCGCGCCGCGCACCCGGGGCTTCCTGCGGATCCTGGTGCTCACGGCCGTGGTGATGCTGCTGGTCGAGGTGGCGCAGGGCGCGCTGGTGACCGGGCGGGCCTTCGACGTCGACGACGTCATCCTCAACACCGCCGGAGCGCTCATCGGCTACCTGCTGCTGGGCCGGCGGATGAGCAGGGCCGTGCACGCGCGCCGCACCAAGGAATGACCGGGCCGCCGCTCGCCTCTGCCTCGCCACGGGCGGAGGCGAGCGGCGGTCTACGGCTCCTTCTTCTGCTCCTCGCGGACCCGGGGGGCCTCACGCGAGGACCAGGTGAACTTGTCCCCGCCCACCCAGCGGACCGTGTCGGGGTCGTCGAGGTCGTGCACGGTGATGCCGTACGCGACGGCGGCCTGCAGCACGTCGGTGATCGACCTGGCCTCACCGACGACCTCTCCGTCGATCTGCACGATCCGGAACGGCGGCGGCCCGGGCTGCACCCCGAGCACCATGATCCGCGGCTGCGACATGTACGGGCTCGCGCTTTCGGTCATGAGTCGAGGGTAGAGCGCAAAGGGAGTGAACGCGGCATCCGGGACACAGCGGCACGGGGTCCCGCACCCTCAGGGACGCCGCCAGTCGTCGTTGGTCAGGTGCGACCCGGCCTGCGGTCCCATCCGGAGCATCCCACCGTCCACGCTCCACGAGGCACCCGTGACGTACGAGGCGTCGGGCCCGGCGAGGAAGGCGATCACCGCGGCGACCTCTCGGGCGTCACCGGGCCGGCCGAGAGGGATGACGGGCCGGCTCTCGGTGTGCGGGTCGGTGTCCTCCTGGCCGGTCATCGGGGTGGCGATCTCACCGGGGGCGACCGCGTTGACGGTGATGCCGTGCTCGGCGAGCTCCAGCGCCATCACCTGGGTGAGCAGCCCGAGACCCCCCTTGGCCGCGCAGTACGGGGCCGCCCCCACCCGCGGCTGGTGCTCGTGCACGGACGTCACGTTGACGATGCGGCCGCCGTCGCCCTGCCGGATCATGTGCCGCGCCGCCTTCTGCCCGCACAGGAACGGGCCGAGCAGGTCGACGTCCAGCACCTCCCGCACCTTCTCGGGCTCCAGGTCCAGGAAGGGTGTCATCGTCCCCGTGCCGGCGTTGTTGACCAGCACGTCGACGCGACCGAGCCGTTCGCACAGCTCGTCGACGGTGTCGGCGGCGCAGGGCAGCCGGGTCAGGTCCAGACGGGCGACCTCGGCACGGCATCCGTGGGCCCGGACCTCCTCGGCGGTCCGCTCCGCGCCCTCGCGGTCGCTGTTCCAGGTGATGCCCACGTCCATCCCCGCCGCGGCGAGGCGTACGGCGGTGGCCCGGCCGATACCCGAGTCCGCGCCGGTGACCAGGGCGACCTTGCCGTTGACAGGAGTGGAGAGTGACATGCGGGCCTCCTCGTCGTCGCTGTGCGGGATGCCGGGTCGCAGTACCCCCGCGGACGCGGGCCAACCTTCCCCGCCGCGGAGTGCGGCCCCACCCGCCCTGGGGAACCCTGGAGCGAGGAGGTGGCCATGGACCCCGTCGAGGCGCTGGAGGACATCGCGTTCCTGCTGGAGCGGTCGCTGGCTCCGACGTACCGCGTGCGCGCCTTCCGCACCGCGGCGCGCACGCTGAGGGAGCTGGGCCCCAACGAGGTGCGCGAGCGGGCCGTGGCCGGGACGCTGGAGCGGCTCAAGGGGGTGGGGCCGAAGACCGCCCAGGTGGCGCGGGAGGCGCTGGCCGGGGACGTGCCGGAGTACCTGCGCACCTTGCGCGAGGAGGCGGACCGGGAGCCCGCGGACCGGGCGGGCGGCGAACTGCGGGCGCTGCTGCGCGGCGACTGCCATCTGCACTCCGACTGGTCGGACGGCGGCAGCCCGATCGAGGAGATGGGCCGCACCGCCGCCGCGCTGGGGCACGAGTGGGCGGTCCTCACGGACCACTCCCCCCGGCTGACCGTCGCGCGCGGGCTGTCGGCCGGGCGGCTGACCGAACAGCTGGACGTGGTGGCGGAGCTCAACGAGACCTGGGCGCCGTTCCGGCTGCTGACCGGCATCGAGTGCGACATCCTCGAGGACGGCTCCCTCGACCAGGAGCCGGAACTCCTCGAACGGCTGGACGTCGTGGTGGTGTCCGTGCACTCCAAGCTGCGGATGGACGCCCGGTCGATGACCCGCCGGATGGTGGCCGCCGTACGCGACCCCCACTCCGACATCCTCGGGCACTGCACCGGGCGGCTGATCACCGGGCGCGGCCGGCCGGAGTCGCGGTTCGACGCGGACGAGGTATTCGCCGCGTGCGCGGAGACCGGCACCGCCGTGGAGATCAACAGCAGGCCCGAGCGGCTCGACCCGCCCCGGCGGCTGCTGCGGCAGGCGGTGGAGGCGGGCGTGCTGTTCTCCGTGGACACCGACGCGCACGCCCCCGGCCAGCTGGACTGGCAGATCCTCGGCTGCGCCCGCGCCGAGGAGTGCGGCGTACCGCCCGGACGGGTGGTCACCACCTGGTCCCTGGACGAGCTGCTGGCCTGGACCCGGCACCGGGCCACGCCGGCCGGCGTGGCGAGCGGCGAGGGTGGTACCCGTACCGGTCCGCGAGGAGAGGAAGGACCTTCATGACACGGGCGGCGGTCTTCGACGTCGACGGCACTCTGGCCGACACCAACCATCTGCACGTGACGGCCTGGTGGGAGGCGTTCCGGCAGGCCGGGCACCAGGTGCCGACGCACGCGATCCACCGGGCCGTGGGGCTTCCCTCGACCGACCTGATCGCGCATCTGCTGGGCGAGGACCGGGACACCTCCCGGGACGCGGAGCTGAGCGCCGCGCACAAGACGCTGTACGGGCAGTACTTCGACCGGCTGCCGGCCCTGCCCGACGCGGGGCGGCTGCTGGAGCGGCTGCACGACGACGGCTGGACGGTGGTGCTCGCCACCTCGGCCGGCGGGGCGGAGCTGGGCGCGCTGCGCCGGACGATCGACGCGGACCGGGCGATCACCGCGACCGCGAGTGCCGACGACGTCGACGAGGGCAAGCCCGCACCGGAACCCGTCGAGCACGCCCTGGAGCTGGCCGGGGTGCCCGCCGACCGGGCGGTGTTCGTGGGTGACACGGTGTGGGACATGCGGGCGGGCTCCCGGGCCGGGGTGCGCTGCGTGGGTCTGCTGTGCGGGGGCATTCCGCGCGCGGACCTGACGGAGGCCGGCGCGGACGTGGTGTACGACGGTCCGGCGCAGCTGCTGGCGTCGCTGGCGGACTCCCCGCTGGCGTGAGATTCCCCATGCGTGACCGGTGGCGGCGCGGGGAAACCCGCAGCTCATGACGCGGGTGATCGACGAGACACGGGACAGGGGCTCCGCCGGGCGGATGGGCCGCGCGGCGGACGCCGTGCGGTGGGAGGCGCGCTCGGTGGGCCGGGCGGCGCGGGCCGTCGTCCGCGGGCCGGGGCGGGAGCGGGACCTGCTGGTCCAGTCGCTGAAGGCCGCGCTGGCGGCGCTGCTGGCCTGGCTGGTGGCGCAGGTGTGGCTCGACGACCCGATGGCGCTGATGGCGCCCTGGGTGGCGCTGGTGCTGGTGCAGGCCACCGTCTACAGCTCGCTGGTGCAGGGGGCCCGGCAGTTCGCCGCGATCTGCATCGGCGCGCTGGTGGCGTCGGGCGCGCAGGCGGTCACCGACGACAACACGGGTGCCATCGCCCTGTCGGTGCCGGTGCTGGTGCTGCTGTCGAACTGGCCGCGCTTCGGTGACCAGGGCATCTACGCCGCCACGACGGCCGTGTTCACCATCGCGTCCGGGACGGTGAGCGCGACCGCCGTGGGGCACCGGCTGGGGCAGGCGGCACTGGGCGCGGCCATCGGGGTCGCGGTGAACGCGCTGATCCTGCCGCCGGTCCACCTGCGGGACGTACGGGAGAACCTGGCGGCGCTCGCCCGGGAGGCGGGCGAGGTGCTGCACGCCGTCGCCGGGGACCTGAGGGAGGGCGAGTGGGACGCGCAGTCGGCCGTCGGGCGGCTCGACGCCGCGAAGCGGCTGCAGGACCGGCTGGACGCGCTGCACTCGGCGCGCGGCTGGAGCCGGGAGAGCCTGCGGCTGACCTCGGGCATCCTGCGCTCCCTGCACCGGGCGCCGACGGAGGCGCTGCCCGCGGAGGACGAGGACGAACGCTTCAGCCGGATCACCGGACATGTCACGGCGCTCACCCGCACCCTGGCGGTGGCCGCGGACGAGGAGCGCTCGCCCGTCGCTCCGGACGCCGAGGTGCTGCGCTCCTACGGGAAGCTGCTGGAGCTGCTCGGGGACAGCCTTCACGCGGAGGCGGACCGGCTGCTGGGCCAGGAGGGGGCGGCCGACCCGCTGCTGGACGAGCGGACCGAGGCGGCGATGCGGGACCTGCACACCAGGCTCCAGCAGGGGCTGACGGAACAGGCGGGCAAGGGCGCGGCGCGGACCGCGGTGCTGGGCACGCTGGTGCTCCAGGCGGAGAACCTGTGGTCGGACCTGGACCCGGGGGCGCGGGGGCGCTGACCTCCCGCGCAGCGTGGTGACCCATGTCACCGCTCCGGGGCGCCACCGGCGGAACACATCGGGACTGTTGCCCGTTGAACAGACCGTGGGTGCGGATGGGACAGTGTCCCCGGGCCTCACCATTCGCCCACAGGGAAGATCGTTCGGCTGAAGCCCTGTGGAGCCTTTCGCCGAGAGGCGACCGCCATGCGCACCCACCTCTGGCCGCCCCGGCCGTGATTCCCCCGTCACGGCCGGGGCTTTCCCTTTCTCCCTCCCGGGTACCCGGAGGCCTCCGCGGAGCGTTCCGGCCGGAGGGAGCGGAAGGTGAGCAGCGCAGCAGGCATCAGGGTCGTCGTCACGGGCGCCACCGGCAATGTGGGGACCAGCGTGGTGCGGGCCCTCGCCGAGGAACCGGAGGTCGCCTCCGTCCGGGGCCTGGCCCGGCGGATCCCCGACTGGTCGCCGCCGAAGACCGAGTGGTCGGCGGTGGACCTGGCCTCGGACCGGTTCGACCTGGTCCAGGAGTTCGCGGGGGCCGACGCGGTCGTCCATCTGGCCTGGGCGTTCCAGCCCACGCACGATCCCGCGACCACCTGGCGCAGCAACGTTCTCGGCAGCATGCGGGTGTTCGACGCGGTGGCACGGGCCGAGGTGCCGGCGCTGGTGCACGCGTCGTCGGTGGGGGCGTACTCCCCCGGCCCGAAGGACCACGCGGTCGACGAGTCGTGGCCGACGCACGGCTGGCCGGACGCCGCGTACTGCCGGGAGAAGGCGTATCTGGAGCGGGCCCTGGACATCGTGGAGCGCGACCACCCCGCGCTGCGGGTGGTGCGGATGCGGCCGGCGTTCCTCTTCAAGCGGGAGTCGGCGAGCGAGCAACGGCGCATCTTCGGCGGCCGTTACCTGCCGGGGCAGCTGGCCCGGCCGGACCTGCTGCCGTTCCTGCCGGACATCCCGGGGCTGCGGATGCAGGTGATGCACACCGACGACGCGGCGCGGGCGTACCGGCTGGCCGTGCTGTCCGCGGACGCGCGCGGGCCGTTCAACCTGGCGGCGGAGCCGGCGGTCGACGTGGAGCTGCTGGGTGAGATGTTCGGCACCCGCCGGGTGCGGCTGCCGCGCTCCGCGGCCCGGTCGGCGGTCGCCGCGGCCTGGGGGCTGCGGCTGCTGCCCGCCTCCCCGCACCTCTTCGACGCGGTGCTGCGGCTGCCGTTGATGGACTGCACCCGGGCGCGGGTGGAGCTCGGCTGGCGGCCGACGCGCACCGCGACGGAGGTGCTGGAGGAGTTCCTGTCGGGCATGCGGCAGGGCGCGGGAGAGCGGACGGCGCCCATGCGGGGCCGCGCGGTGGGCTGAGCGGCGCGGTTTCGCGCGCCCCCACGGAGGTACCCGCGAGGGCCGTACGGATGAAGGGAGAGGGCCGTGACCGACCACCGCCTCGAAGGACCCGGTGAGAACGGCGTCGGTGTCCCCCGGGATCTGCCCGACCAGCAGGCCGGGCCCGACGAGGACCCCTGGGAGGTCGCGCCGGCCGCGGCGGAGCGGGAGAGCGAGCGCAAGGCCGAGGAGGCGAAGGGGCGCGACCCCGACGCGGACGCCGAGGACGACGAGGACGGCGAGGACGTCCCCGACACGGACGAGGCGGGCACCGGCCGCCAGGGCGCCCCCCATTCGGCGGCGTCCTACCCGGAACACCCGGTCCCGGACGAGTCCACGGGCTGACCCGGCGCGGGTCAGCTTCCTGCCCCGCGCAGGACGCGAGTGACGGTTCCCGGCCCGGCACGGGGGCGTTGCCGCAAGGCCCCGCGGTTCAGCGGGGGAGGCGTTCCTGGAGGGCCGTGTGCCAGGCGGGGGCCGGGACCGCCGGGTCGGGGGCGGGGCGGCGGCCGCCTCGGTCGAAGAAGTCGGCGAGGGGCAGGATCGCGGCGCCCACGGTGACGGCGTCGGGGCCGAGCCGGCCCAGTTCGATCGTCACCTTCTGCGCCGGGTGGCGCAGTGCGTACGACAGGGCGTGCCGGCGCACGGCGGGCAGGAAGCGGGAGCCGAGCTGCAGGCCGGCCCAGCCGCCCATGAGGATGCGTTCCGGCTGGAAGAGGTTGATCAGGTCGGACAGGCCCGCGCCCAGGTACTCGGCGGTCTCCTCGAGGACCGACAGGGCGACGGGGTCGGCGGCGGCCCCGTCGGCCGGGTAGGCGGCGGCGAGCATGCCGGTGAGCGCCGTCTCCTCGTCCGTACCTTCCGGCACCCGGCCGCCCTCCTCGCGCCACCGCGCGAGCAGCGACTCGGCGCCCGCGTACGCCTCCAGGCAGCCCAGGGCGCCGCAGCGGCAGCGGCGGCCCCGGACCCGTACGGTCAGGTGCCCCCATTCCACCGCCCGGCCGTGCTCCGCCTGCGGGGTGACCAGGCAGGCGCCGACGCCGGAGCCGAACAGGACGACCAGGGCGTTGCTCGCGCCGCGTCCCGCGCCGAACCACATCTCGGCCTGGCCGAGCGTCTTGGCGCCGTTGTCGGTGAAGTAGGGGACGCTTTCGGGCAGCGGGGAGCCGTCGCGGAGAAGGGACTCCAGCGGGACGGCGTCCCAGCCGATGGTCTGGCCGTGCACGACGGCGCCCCGGTCGGGCCTGTGCTCGACGATGCCGGGGACGCCGATACCGACGCCGAGGAGCCGCTCGGGGGCGAGGCCGGCGGCGGCGAGCACCTCGTCGATGCCGGAGCGGATGTGGTCCACGATGACCTCGACCTCGTACCGCTGCTGTTCCAGCGGTCGCTCGGCGCGGGCCAGCTCGGTGAGGGTCAGGTCGAACAGCTCGATGCGGACCCGGGTCTCGCCGACGTCGACGCCGATCATGTGGCCGCTGAGCGGGGCCACCCGCAGCAGGGTGCGGGGGCGGCCACCGTCGGAGTCGACGCTGCCGGCCTCCTCGACCAGCCCGTCGGCGATCAGGTCGGCGACCACGTTGCTCACGGATCCGGAGCTGAGTCCGGTCGCGGGGCCGAGTTCGAACCGGCTGAGGGGGCCGTCGAAGTAGAGCCGCTGCAGCACGGCCGCGCGGTTGGCCCGTCTGAGGTCGCGCACCGTGCGCCCGTTCCGCCCCGCCATGTGGCTCCTCCCGAAACCCTGCCCGACCTGCAACATACCGCCGGACGGTTGCCCGGCGCGACTTTTCCGCACCCTTAGTTCATGCTGTGAACTTGGACGTGGTGAGTGCGGCGATCTCCTCCAGCACGGCCTCCAGGTGCGGGCCGACCCGCTCCCGGACCTGCTTCGCGGCCTCCTCGCCCACGGCCCGCGGCACCGTCTCGGTGAGCATGATCAGGTCGAGGTAGGCACGGTACTGGGCGATGCGGAGCCGGGCCCCGTCGTCCAGGACCAGGCGGCCGCCCTCCCGCGCATAGCCGTCGAGGAACGCCTCGTCCTGGCGGATGTCGTCGAGCAGCGCCAGGGAGGCGAGGTCGGCGAGCGGGTCGCCCCAGAACATCCGCTCGCCGTCGATCAGGCCACCGATGCGGGCCGGGCCGTCCGCCGGACGGTCGACCAGAATGTTCCCGGGCCACAGGTCGAAGTGGACCAGCACCGGCACGGTGACCTCGTCCAGCGCCGGGGCGGCGGCCCGCAGCACGGCGGCCACCTCGTCGACGGGGCGGGGCAGCAAGGGTCCGTGGTCGCGGGCGTCGGCGAGCACGGCGTCGGTCATGGCGGTGAAGGCGGTGCGCCAGTCGGGGGCGAGCGGGCCGAGCGCGCCCGAGGGGTAGCCGTAGGCGCTGCCGGTGACCCGGTGCAGCCGCGCCGCCTGACGGCCCAGTTCGGTGCGCAGCGCGGTCCGTTCCGCCGGGGCGACGTCCGCCTCGGGCCAGGGCACGCCCGGGCAGGCGGTCATCAGCAGGTGCGGTACGGCGTCGTTCATGGCGAGGGACACGAGCCGCGGCGCGGGCACCCGCGCCTCGGCCGCTCCCCCGTAGAACGCCGCTTCCGCGACGAGCAGGCGTTTCTCGTGGCGCAGGCCGGGGGCGGTGGGTGGGGGCGGGACCTTCAGCACGTAGCGGGTACCGTCGCGGAGGGTGATCTCCTCGACGGTGTTGTAGGTGCCTCCGGCCAGCGGGCGCACCTCGGCCGGCGCGTCGGACGGCAGACCCGCGCGGGCGAGCACCCGCCGGGCACGGTCCCGGGAATCCCCCATCGTGCGCTCCCCTCCCCTGGGTGACTGCGGTACAGCGTACGGAACTCCCCCGGGCCCGGTCCCGGGAGGAAATTCGGTGGCTCGCCCGGGGAGCGGGTCCCTACGCTGGCCGCAGAAACCTAGACCCCCTAGGTTTCCCCTAGGCTTGACCCCCGTCACACAGGAGACGACCCATGAGAGCGCTCACCGAGCAGGACATCCGCGGTTCCTTCATCAACTGCTCGAAGGGTGAGGCGAAGCGGCTGAACGTGCCCCGTGACCTGGCCGAGCGTCCGTGGGACGACCTGGACTTCCTGGGCTGGCGCGACCCGGGGGCGCCCGACCGCAGCTATGTGGTCGTCGAACGGCAGGACGGGCTCGTCGGGGTGGCCATGCGCTTCCAGCCGGCACAGCGGGGCTTCCTGCACCGCAGCATGTGCTCCCTGTGCCTGACGACCCATCCGAGGGGCGGGGTGTCGCTGATGACCGCCCGCAAGGCGGGTCCGGCGGGCCGTGAGGGCAACTCGGTCGGCGCCTACATGTGCACCGACCTCGCCTGCTCCCTGTACCTGCGCGGCCTGAAGGTGCCGGAGACCGGGGCGCGGTTCGAGGAGAGCCTCACCCTGGAGCAGCAGATCGACCGCACGAGGGGCAACCTCCTCGCCTTCATCGGCAAGCTGTAGTCCCGTTGCCCGTCCCCCGGGCGACTGCCGTCACACAGGAACACGTTCGTCACACGGCGGGAGGGGGAACCGTCCGAGGATGCACGTTCGCCAGATGATCACGCCCGCCGTCCGGCTCATCAAGCAGCACCGGGACCCGCTGACCGTGCAGTTGGTGCGGTCGGCGGCCGCGGCGACCCTGGCCTACATCATCGCGGTCCGGCTGAGCCCGGAGGCCGCGCCGCTCACCGCCCCGCTGACCGCACTGCTCGTCGTGCAGGTCACCCTGTACTCCACCCTCACCACCGGTCTGCGCCGGGTGAACTCGGTGGTGACCGGCGTGGTGCTGGCGATCCTCTTCAGCCTGTTGGTGGGTCTGACCTGGTGGAGCCTCGGGCTGCTGATCCTCGCCGCGCTGTTCGTCGGCCAGCTGGTGCGGGCGGGCGAGTTCGTCCAGGAGGTGGCGATCAGCGCGATGCTCGTGCTCGGGGTGACCACCCACGGGGACACCGCCTGGGCCCGGATCGTCGAGACACTGATCGGCGCCATCGTCGGGATGGCGTTCAACCTGCTGTTCGCGCCGCCCGTGTGGGTGGAGGAGGCCGGCCGGTCGATCGAGGAGCTGGCGCGCCGGGTGCGGCAGCTGATGCTGCGGATCGGTGAGGAGGCGGCGGGCCGCCCGCCCGCCTCGCGCGCGGCGGCCCGGCTGCACGAGGCGCGCCGCCTGGACCACGACATCAGCGAGGTGGACGCGGACCTGCGGCAGGCGGAGGAGAGTCTGCGGCTCAACCCTCGGGTGCGCGAGGGCCTGCTGCACCGGGTGGTGCTGCGCACCGGTCTCGACACGCTGGAGATCTGCACCGTGGTGCTGCGCGTCCTGGCGCGCACCCTGACCGACCTGGCCAAGGAGCGCGAGCCGGAACGGCTCTTCGAGGAGGAGACGGGGGCGGTCTTCGAGCAGCTGCTGGCGGAGATCGCCGACGCGGTGGTGAGCTTCGCCGTGCTGGTCACCACCAGCGTGAGCGCCAACGCCGAGTCGGCGGAGGAGCGGCTCGCCTCGCAGCTGCGCCAGGCGGCCGGGACCCGCGACAAGCTGGCGGAACTGCTGTACGCGGAGGCCGGGCGCGACCCGCAGCGCTGGCAGCTGCTCGGCGCCCTGCTGACGGAGGTCAACCGCATCCTGGACGAGATGAACACCGAGCACCGCACCCGGCGGCTGTTCGAGGAGCTGGACCGGCACTCGCGGGAACAGCGCGAGCGGCTCCCCCGGCTGACCCGGATGCGGGACCGGATGAGCGTCCCGGAGCGGCTCCGGCGTGACCGCCGCGCGACATCGGGACGTCAGCGGTGAGCGAACCCTTTCTCTGGTGACGCGCCGCGTCCGGGCTGACGGTGACACCCGGCCGGCACGGCACCGCGCCGCCCGGTGAGAGGCACACCCGCCCGACCGGCACGCCCCGACCCGGCGCGTTGCCCCTCGGCGCGGTGGCGCGCTGGCGCCGCTCCCGGCCGGGACACCCGCCTCCGGGCTTCGGGCGCCGCGACCGGCCGCATGACCTGGGGTCCCCGCGCCCGTCATGCGACCGTTGGCGCCGCTTGAGGGCACCCGGTGCGGCGCCAGGCCGGCCAGGGCGCCCGGCCCGGCATCAGACGCCGACCCGCCCGCACGACCGGGCGCACCTCGCTCCTGGCCCTGTACGGCGCCCCGTCCGGCGCCGTGCCCCCCGACGCGGCGCCAGGCCGGCCAGGGCGCCCGGCCCGGCTCCGGGCGCCGCGACCCGCCCGCGTCGGCGGGTGTCCCTTGCGTCCGGTGGGTGATCGACGTCAAGGTGGCCGTGGCGGACGGGACGGGAGACGACCGAAGGTGCGTGTGATGAACAGGGCCGACTTGAGCAGGCGCCGCTTCGTGGGCGCGTTCGCGGGGACGGCCGCCGGGATGACGCTGCCCGCCTGCGACGACGGTTCCCCGCCGTCCGGGGCGCCGACCCCCTCCGCCCCGGCGACGGTGACCGGCCAGCCGTCACCCGGCGGGACGTCCACGGGGCCGCGCCCGCTGTACCTGGGCACGTACACCTCGGTGGACGGCGGCGGCGAGGGCATCGGGCTGGCCGTCTACGACCCGGCGTCGGGACGGATCACCGGCGCGGGCACGATCGGTGACGTCGGCGACCCGTCGTACCTCGCCGTACACCCGGACGGCCGGACGCTGTACGCGGTGAACGAGCGGGAGGACGGCGCGGTGACCGCGGTCCGGCTCTCCGACCGGAAGGTCCTGGGCAGCGCCGGCACCGGCGGCTCGTCCCCCTGCCATCTGTCGGTGCATCCGGGCGGACGGTATTTGCTGAGCGCCGACTACGGCTCGGGCACCGTCGCGGTGCACCGTATCGAGGAGTCGGGGGCTGTGGGCGAGCGCACGGCGCTGGTCACGCACTCCGAGCCGGCCCCGGGTCCGGGGCAACAGGGCCCGCACGCCCACCAGTTCGTCACCGCGCCGGACGGGGGCCACGTCCTCGCCGTGGACCTGGGTACCGACACCGTGTACACGTACCGCCTCGACGAGCGGGCGGGCACCCTGACCGAGGTGGCGCGGGCCGGCACCCGGCCCGGCGCCGGACCGCGCCACCTGACCTTCCATCCCGGGGGACGGTTCGCCTACCTCGCCAACGAGCTCGACAACACGGTGGCGGTGTGCGCGTACGAGCCCGGTTCGGGGCGGCTGCGGATCGGCGAGGCACAGCCGACGGGCACGGGGTCCGGCACCAGCTACCCGGCGCAGTTCGTCCTCACCGGCGACGGGCGGTACGCATACCTCGCCAACCGGGGGCACAACAGCCTGACCCGGTACGCCGTCGAGGCGGACGGGGCCCGGCTGCGGCTGCTGGACACCGTGCCGGTGGGCGGCGACTTCCCGCGGCACATCGCCCTCTCCCCGGGCGGCGGGCTGCTGTTCGCGGCGAACCAGAGGTCGGGCGACGTCACCGTGTTCCACGTGGACGCCGACAGCGGCGAACTGCGGTCGGCCGGTGAGCCGTTCGCGTCACCCGTCGCCGTCTGTGCGCTGCCGCTGTAGCGCACGGGGGCGGGAGGCGGCGCTCGCCTGGGTCAGCAGCACGTGCATGCGTTCGGTGAGCTGGGAGACGTCGTCGGCGGGCGCGTGGAACGGCAGCCGTACGTCGCCGTCGGTGCGCAGGCGTTCGATGCGCAGGGTCAGTCCGTGCCGGTCCACGGCGAGCGGCCGCACCCGGACCGCGCCCTGCAGGCCGGCCGGGTCCACCAGGCGGGTCAGCCGTTCGACGGCGTCGCCGTGGCAGTCCGCCAGGTGGGTCAGCAGCCGTGCCTCGGCGCCGGCCAGCGGGTCGGGCGGGGCGGTGGCGAACTCGTCGCGGCCGACGATCAGCGCGCCGGACGGCCGGCGGAGCACGACACGGGTGGGTTCGAAGGCGAGCCGGCCGCCCTGGACGGCGAACCATCCCGCCAGCCAGACCCGGGCGCGGATCCGGTCGCGTACGGGGACGGGCGCGACGTCGGCGAACTCCAGCACGGCGGACGGCTCTCCGCGCGGCGCGCAGATCGCGGCCGTGAGCAGCGTGCTGTCCTCGGCCACGTCCAGCAGCACCCGCCCGTCGTCCGTGACGGTGTGCGCGCCGACGAGTTCCTCCCGGGTGCCCTCCGCGGTCACCGTGCAGGACCAGGCGGCGGCGAGCACCGAGCGGGCCCGCTCCGCCGCACCGGGCGCGGCGGCCCAGCCGTGCGTGTGGTCACCCATCCCAACCTCCTTTTAGGTAAGCCTTGCCTAACCTATCGGAGATCGAGGTGCGCGCCAACCGCCCCCGGTGATCTTCCCGGAACCTTTCAGGAGGTGAGCACGCCCAGCAGGGCGCGTGCGCACAGGTCACGCACCTGCTCACGCCCCAACTCCGAGCCGCGCAGCCATTCCAGGCAGACCGCCGTGGTGAAGGCCAGCCAGCCGCGCACCGCGAGCCGGGTGTCCGGCCGCGTGCCGAGTACCGGACCGAACTCGGGGTCGGCGGCGAGCGCGGCGAGGATCTGCCGTTCCTGCGCTGCCAACGCCCGCCGGTAGACCCGCCGCACCGCCTGGTCCCCCGCCGCGTCGGCGCGGTGGAACGCCCGGTAGCCGTGCGCGTGGGCCTCCACATACTCCAGGTAGGCGTCGAGGCCCGCCGTCAGCTGCTCGCGCACGGGCACGCCCGGCACCGCCGCCGTCATGCGCAGCATCCGCTCGCTCTCGCGCTCCACCACCGCCGCGAAGAAGTCCCGTTTGGCCGGGAAGTAGTGGTAGAGCAGCCCGCGCGACACCCCGGCGATCTCGGCGACCTGCTCGATCCACACCTCGTCGTAGGGGCTCTCCGAGAACAACCGCGCGCCCACCGCGAGCAGTTGCTCCCGACGCTCCTCGGTGCTGAGCCGACGGCGGGTGCGCCCGCCCTCCTTCGCGGCCATTCCCGCACTGTAGTTGACGCCGCTCCGGCGGCCGGACCAGACTGGGCCCGCGTTATTGAACTCACGTGCAACACGTCGCACTCGCTCGCCGGATCGAAGGAGATCGCGCCATGGCGGAGACGACGGAACGGGCCGTACTGCCGAAGGGGTTCCGCAGCGCGGAGCAGGGCTGGCCCGCGCTGCACCGCATACCGCACCCGCCGCACCGGCTGCCGCTGCTGGGCGACGTCATAGGGTCGAGCAGAAGCACCCCCGTGCAGGACTCGGTGCGTCTCGCCCGCCGGCTGGGCCCGATCTTCCGGCGCAACGCGTTCGGCAGGGAGTTCGTGTTCACGTGGGGCGCGCGGCTGGTGGCCGACCTGGCCGACGAGTCACGGTTCGCCAAACACGTGGGGCTCGGCGTGGCCAATCTGCGGCCGGTCGCGGGCGACGGGCTGTTCACGGCCTACAACCACGAGCCCAACTGGCAGTTGGCGCACGACGTGCTGGCGCCCGGGTTCAGCCGGGAGGCCATGGCCGCCTACCACCCCATGATGCTGGACGTGGCCGCGCGGCTGACCGAGCACTGGGACCGCGCGGCGGACGGCGGCCAGTGGGTGGACGTGCCCGGCGACATGACCAAGCTGACGCTGGAGACGATCGCGCGCACCGGCTTCGGACACGACTTCGGCTCCTTCGAACGGGCCCGTCCGCACCCGTTCGTCACGGCGATGGTCGGCACCCTCGGCCACGCCCAGCGGCTGAACAACGTCCCCCCGCCGCTGGCCCCGCTGCTGCTGCGCCGGGCCAACCGCCGCAACGCGGCGGACATCGCGCGGCTGGAACACATCGTCGACGAGGTGGTCCGCCGCCGGCGCGCGGACGGCCACGCCGAGGGCGATCTGCTGGACCGCATGCTGGAGACGGCCCACCCGGACACCGGGGAGCGGCTGTCACCGGAGAACGTCCGCCGCCAGGTCATCACCTTCCTGGTGGCCGGTCACGAGACCACCTCGGGCGCCCTGTCCTTCGCCCTCCACCACCTGTCCCTCCACCCCGAGGTGGCGGACCGCGCCCGCGCCGAGGTGGACCGCGTCTGGGGCGCCACGGACACGCCCGCCTACGAACAGGTCGCCCGCCTCCGCCACGTCCGCCGCGTCCTCGACGAGTCGCTGCGGCTGTGGCCGACGGCGCCGGCGTACTCGCGTGAGGCGACCGACGACACGGTGCTGGCCGGCGAGCATCCGATGCGGCGCGGCGCGTGGACGCTGGTCCTGACGCCGATGCTGCACCGCGACCCCGACGTGTGGGGCGCGGACGCCGAACGCTTCGACCCGGACCGCTTCGAACCCGCGGCGGTACGCTCCCGGCCGCCGCACACCTACAAGCCCTTCGGCACGGGCGCCCGCGCCTGCATCGGCCGCCAGTTCGCGCTGCACGAGGCAACCCTGGTCCTGGGCCTGCTGCTGCGCCGCTACGACCTGCACGCCGACCCCGCGTACCGCCTCCGCGTGACGGAACGGCTCACGTTCATGCCGCGGGGGCTGCGGTTGCGCCCGGACCGCCGCCGCGCACCCCGCCCGGACGCACCGGGCGGGGCGGCGGGCGACGGGGCGGCGCCGGTGGGCGAGGAGCACCGGACCGCGGGCTGAGCCCGACGGCACGGCGCCCGCCCCCTCGCGCGGGCCGACGCTCCACGCCCGCGACAAGGCGTGCCGCCGCTCCTCCCCGGCCGGTCCTGTGAGGTGGGCCGGCCGCGGACCGGTCAGCCGGCCTCGGGTGGCAGGACCAGCCCCTCCAGGCGATCCGGGTCGGCCAGGATGTACAGAGCCGTGATGCGGCCGTCATGGACCGTGACGGACATGACCGAGTTGACGCGGCCGTCGGCCGCGCTGACCAGACCGGGGGCGCCGTTGACCAGGACGGTGCGGGCCTGCGCGTTGAAGCGGGCGAACAGCATCGCCGACTCGGCCACCTGCCGCGCGCCCCGCAGCGTCTTCGAGCCGGCCATGCCCCGGACCAGTGCGCCCGCGTCCGCGCGCAGCACCACGTCCGGGTGGAGCACGGCGAGCAGTGCCTCGAAGTCGCCGGTGCGTGACGCGGCGCGGAAGGCGTCGAGGGCCTGTCGCTGCCGTCCGGCGTCGGGATCGGCCGGCGGGCTGGAGTCACGGACGCGGCGGCGGGCGCGGCTGGCGAGCTGACGGGTCGCGGCCGGGGACCGCTCCACCACCGGGGCGATGTCGTCGAAGGGCACGGCGAACATGTCGTGCAGCACGAACGCCAGCCGCTCGTCGGGGTCGAGGGTCTCCATCACGACCAGCAGGGCGATGCCCACCGAGTCGGCCTCCAGCGCCTCCTGCTCCGGGTCCACCCGTGACAGCGGCCGGATCACCGGGTCCGGGACGAACGTGTCGTCCATCGGCTGTTCCCGGCGGGCGGTGCGCGAGCGCAGCAGGTCCAGGCAGATCCTGCCGGTGACGGTGGTGAGCCAGCCGCCCAGGTTGTCGATCCCGCCGGACTCCACCCGGCTGAGCCGCAGCCACGCCTCCTGCGCGGCGTCCTCCGCCTCGGCGACCGAGCCGAGCATGCGGTAGGCGACCGCCTTGAGGTGGGCCCGGTGGTCCTCGAAGTCCCGCGCGAGCCGCTCCTCGTCGCCGCCCACGGTGGTCACCGGGGGAACAGCTCGAAGGCGACCGCGGGGCGGTTCCCGAACCGCTTCCCGGTCTCCTCGGCGAAGCCGGTCAGCAGCGTGCGCGCGTACGTCTCGGGGTCCTCGTCGGTGAGCGCCTCGATGTAGGTGCGGTGCTCCAGCAGGGAGCGCACCGCCCGCTCCAGCCCCGCCGTCGCGTCCACCGCGTGGGTGGGCGAGCTCGATCCGGCGACCGCCACCCAGCGCACGCCGTCCCAGGGTTCGAGTCCCTGCTCGGTCAGCTCGGGGAAGATCCAGCGGTTGCCGGCGTCCCCGGCCGCGTCGAGTGTGGCCCGGCCGACGGCCACGTGGTCCGGGGTGTTCCAGGCGGTGCCGCCCCAGGTGTCCCGGTGGTTCAGGGTGACCACCAGCTCGGGCCGGTACCGGCGGATCGCCGCCGCGATGTCCCGGCGCAGGGCGGGGCCGTACTCGATCACGCCGTCCGCGTGGTCGAGGAAGGCGACCTCCGAGACGCCCACCACGGCGGCGCTCGCCCGCTGCTCGCGCTCCCGGAGCGGTCCGCACGCACCCGGTTCCAGGGTGTCGATGCCCGCCTCGCCGCGGGTCGCGAGGACGTAGGAGACCTCGCGGCCCGCGTCGGTCCAGGCGGCGACGGCCGCCGCGCAGCCGTACTCCAGGTCGTCGGGGTGGGCGACCACGGCCAGGGCGCGCTGCCAGTCGTCGGGCAGGGGCTGGAGTTGACTGATCGTCGGCTCGGTCATGACCGGCAGACTAACCCCGTGCACCGACAGTGCACGGGGGCGCGCGGTCAGGCCTCGTCGCGGGCGAGGGCGAGCAGCCGGTCCAGGACCCGGGGGCCGCCGACGCGGACGCCGTCGTGCTCGAACTCGTCGGTGACCCAGGTGCGCAGTCCGCGGATCGCGCGGGCGGTGGCCAGCGCGTGCGCGGTGTCGACGTACATGTCGTCGTGGTAGACGGCCGCCGCGACCGGGACCTCGTTGGCGGCCAGGCGCGCCGGGTCGTACAGCGGGGTCCAGTCGGTGCGCGCGGCGAGCAGTTCGGCGGTCTCGCGCAGCGGGCGCAGCGCCGGGTCGCAGTCGAAGATCCAGGGGTGGATGGTCTCGCCGGTGAACAGCAACGGCTCGTCGCCGGCGAGTGCCTTGGCCGCGTCGAACCGCGGGAACTCGGACCGTACGCGTTCGGCGGACCAGGCGGTGGGCCGGGCGTCCTGGGCGTAGATCACCTCGTGCACCAGCGCGTACAGCGGGTGTCCGGCGAACGACAGCAAGGCCTGCGCCTGCTCCTGGAAGGCGTCGGAGAGCTGCGGGCCGGACGGGGTGGGGACGAAGGCGTCTTCCAGGAGGAAGTGCAGGCGGTGGCTGCCGTCGCCGCCGCCGAGCATCAGGCCGAAGGACTGGAACGCCTCGACGGTGAACCGGTAGCCGTTCGGCAGGACCACGTCATGGGTGAGGAGGTGGTCGGCGATGCGGCGGGCGCGCTCGACGTCCTGCGGGTAGCGGGCGTAGTGGGCGGCGACCTTCCGCTCGATGCGCGGGTAGGCGGCCCGGTAGACGTCGTCGGCGTGCGCGTCGAGGGAGGGCAGGCCGCCGGTGATCAGGGCGGTGTCCAGGCCCTCGGGGGCGAGGGAGAGGTAGGTGACGGCGCAGAAGCCGCCGAAGCTCTGGCCGAGCACGGTCCACGGGGCGCCGCCGGTCACCTGGGGGCGGATGACCTCGCAGTCCCGCACGATCGAGTCGGAGCGGAAGTGCGTGAGGTAGTCGGCCTGCTCGGCGGGGCCGCCGCGGAGCGGGAGCGTCTGCCGGTTGGCGGGGGTGGAGGCGCCGGTGCCACGCTGGTCGAGCAGCAGCACCCGGTACTCCTCCAGGGCGCGGCCGAGCCAGGCCGGCTTCCCGACGAAACGGTTCGCCCCGAAGCCGGGGCCGCCCTGGAGGTAGAGCAGCCAGGGCAGGTCCTGGCCGGCCTTGTCACTGGCGACGACCTCGCGCGCGTACAGCTCGATCGTCTCCCCCGAGGGGTCGGCGTGATCGAGGGGCACGGTGAACCGGCGGTCGGTGAGGACCACGCCGGGCTGGCGGTAGGTGTCGGTCAACGGGACTCCCGGGACGAACGGATTGTCGGGCCGCGACCCAGTTCAGCACATGTTCCTGCGGCCAACGACCCCGGGATCATGAAATGTTTGCGGGCGGCGGTCAGCGGGCGGACAGACTGGAGCGCCGGACCACCAGTTCCGGGGCGAGCACGACCCGGCGGTGCTCGTGCGGCGTGTCCGTCTCCTCGGTCTCCTCCAGCAGGAGTTCGGCCGCCAGCGCGCCCATGGTGACCGCGGGCTGGCGCACCGAGGTGAGCGGCACGGCCGCCGCGGCGGCGAACTCGATGTCGTCGTAGCCGACGATCGCCAGGTCGTCGGGGACGCCGACGCCGGCCGCGTACATCGCCTGGAGCACGCCGAGGGCGAGCAGGTCGTTGGCGCAGAACACGCCCGTGGGGCGGCGGGACAGGCCGAGGAGCCGGGCGCCCGCGTCGCGCCCGGCGGCGACGTCGAGCCGCTCGGTGGGCAGTTCGTGCAGGCTGCCGGGGCCGAGCCCGGCCTCGGCGAGGGCGTTCAGCGCGCCGGTGCGGCGGTCCCTGACCTGATTCAGTCCGGGCGGGCCGCTGACGTAGGCCAGGGAGCGGTGCCCGGCGTCGACGAGGTGCCGTACGGCCAGAGCGCCGCCCGCCACGTCGTCCACGGAGACCGAGCACTCGGTGGTGCCCTCGGCGACCCGGTCGACCAGCACGAACGGGATGCCGTGCCGGCGGAACGCCTCGATGTTGCGGCCGGTGGCGTCGGCGGGGGTGAGCAGCACGCCCCGCACCCGCTGCTCCGCGAAGAGCGACAGGTACTCGGCCTCCTCGCCGGGGCTCTGGGCGCTGTTGCAGACCATGACGCCCAGACCCGCCTGACGGGCGGCACGCTCGGCGCCGCGGGCGACGTCGACGAAGAAGGGGTTGCCCATGTCGAGGACGAGCAGGCCCATGATGCGGCTGCGGCCGGCGCGCAGCTGGCGGGCGGACTCGCTGCGCACGTAGCCGAGCCGGTCGATGGCGGACAGCACCCGGGCCCGGGTATCGGCGGCGACCGTGTCCGGACGGTTGATCACGTTGGAGACGGTGCCTACGGAGACTCCGGCGACGCGGGCGACGTCCTTGATACCCACCGACTGGGCCATCGGACAGGAACCTCCAGGAGAACGAGGGGGCGGGGGCGGCGCGGCGGGCCATCACACTACCCGCACGGCCGCCCCTTTTCGGTCACGGACGGGGTGGATACGTGCCCGTCAGCCGAGGTGGAGGACCTCGGTGAGCGGGGGCGTCGCCTCGTCGGGTCGGCAGCCGTCGAGGGCCTCTGAGAAGGGCGCCGTCCCGGCCTTCCGGCGGCGGGTCCGGGTCAGAAGTCGAACTCGTCGATGTTCCCGGCGTCGAAGACGGTGGGCCTGCCGAGGTCGATCACGCCGTCCTTGCCGACGGTGTACTCGCCCATCGCGCCGGCCGTGAACGTCTCGCCCTCCTGGCCGGTGATCTGGCCGGAGGCGAGCGCGATGGCGGTACGGGCGGCCAGTTCGCCGAGCTTCGCCGGGTCCCACAGCTCGAACGCCTCGACGGTGCCGTTCTTGACGTACTTGCGCATGTCGTTGGGGGTGCCGAGGCCCGTCAGCTTGACCTTGCCCTTGTACTTGGAGACGGAAAGGTACTGGGCGGCGGCCTTGATGCCGACGGTGGTCGGGGAGATGATCCCCTTCAGGTCCGGGTACTCCTGGAGCAGGCCCTGGGTCTGCTGGAAGGACTGCTGGGCGTCGTCGTTGCCGTAGGCGACCTTGACCAGCTTCATGTCCTTGTACTTGGGATCCTCGAGCTCGTCCTTCATGAACCCGATCCAGGTGTTCTGGTTGGTCGCGGTCTGCGCGGCGGACAGGATCGCGATCTCGCCCTGGTAGCCGATCTGTTCGGCGAGCAGCTGCACCTCGGTGCGGCCGAGGTCCTCGGCGGACGCCTGGGAGACGAAGGCGTGGCGGCAGCCGGGGGTGGTGTCGGAGTCGTAGGTGACGACCTTGATGCCGTTCTTCATGGCCTGCTTGAGCGCGGTGCACAGCGCGCCGGGGTCCTGCGCGGACACGGCCATCGCGTCGACCTGCTGCTGGGTGAGGGTGTTGACGTAGGAGACCTGGCCGGCGGTGTCGGTGGCGCTGGTGGGACCGACCTCCTTGAAGCTGGAGCCGAGTTCCTTCACAGCCTTCTCGCCACCCTTGTCGGCGCTGGTGAAATAGGGGTTGTTGACCTGCTTGGGCAGGAAGCCGACGGTCAGGCCCTTCTTGGTGGCCGCGTCCGGGTCGGCCTTGCCGGCCGAGGCGGCCGCTCCGCCCTCGTTCTTGACGTCCTCCTTGGTGGTGCCGCCACAGGCGGTGGCGGCCAGGGCGAGGGAGGTGACGGCGGCGAGCGCCGCGCAGGTACGGCTCAGGGATGCCTTGCGCATGGTGGGTTCCTTAAAGGCAGGGGACGGTTCAGGAGGTCGGTGCGGGCCTCTTGGGGTCCGGAGCGGGTGCGGTGGCCGCCCTCCGTCCCGCCCGGGCGACGGCGATCTGCCGGGCGACGCGCGGGCCGAGAACGGACAGCACCAGCAGCACGCCGGTGACGACGATCTGGGACTGCGCCGACACGTCCTTCAGGCTCATCACGTTCTGCAGGGCGCCCAGCAGGAACACACCGGCGACCGCGCCCCCGAGGGTGCCCTTGCCGCCGTCGAAGTCGATGCCGCCCAGCAGGACGGCCGCGACGACGGACAGTTCGAGGCCGGTGGCGTTGTCGTAGCGGGCGCTGGCGTAGTGCAGCGCCCAGAAGACGCCGGTGAGGGCCGACATCAGGCCGGTGACCGTGAACAGGATCAGCTTCTGTCGCCTGACGCGGATGCCGGCGAACCGCGCGGCCTCCTCGCCGGCGCCGATCGCGAACAGCGACCGGCCGAACGGGGTGGCGTGCAGGGCGACGACGGCGAGCGCGAGCAGCACCAGGAAGGGCAGGAAGGCGTACGGGACGAAGGTGTCGCCGATGCGTCCGGCGGCGAAGTCCAGGTAGGCGGTGGGGAAGTCGGTGACCGCGTCGGAGCCGAGCACGATCTGCGCGATGCCCCGGTAGGCGGCGAGGGTGCCGATGGTGACGGCGAGGGAGGGCAGACCGAGGCGGGTCACCAGCAGGCCGTTGACCAGGCCGCAGACCACACCGAGGAGCAGGCAGACCGGGATGATCGTCTCGATGGCCATGCCCTGGTTCCACAGGGCGCCCATCACGGCGCCGGACAGGCCCGCCGTGGACGCCACGGACAGGTCGATCTCGCCGGACACGACGAGCAGCGTCATGGGCAGGGCGATCAGCGCGATCGGCAGGGTGTTGCCGATGAGGAACGACAGGTTGAGGGCGTTGCCGAAGCCGTCGACGGTGGTGAACGACAGCAGCAGGACGGTTACGAGCAGGGCGCCGACGACCGTGTCCCAGCGGACGGCGCGCGTCAGGGAGTCAGGCATGGCGGGCGTTCCTCTTCTTCAGGGCGGAGGCCACGCGCAGCGCGACGACCCGGTCGACCGCGATGGCGAGGACGAGCAGCACGCCGTTGATGGCGAGCACCCATACGGAGCTGACGCCGAGGGCGGGCAGCACGCTGTTGATCGAGGTCAGCAGCAGCGCGCCGAGGGCGGCTCCGTAGACGCTTCCCGAGCCGCCGGTGAAGACGACGCCGCCGACCACGACGGCGCTGACGACGGTGAGTTCGTAACCGCTGCCGGTGCCGGAGTCGACGTTGCCGAAGCGGGCGAGGTACAGCGCGCCGGCCAGTCCGGCGAGACCGCCGCAGAAGGTGTACGCGGCGAGGATCCGCTTGCGCACCGGGATGCCGGCGAGCCGGGCCGCCTCCGGGTTGGAGCCGAGCGCGTACAGCTCGCGCCCGCCGCCGAAGTGCCGCAGGCAGTACGCCGTCGCCACCAGCACCGCGAGCGCGATGAGCGCCAGGTAGTGCACGGCGGAGAGGCCGCCGGAGCCGAAGTCGACGAAACCGCCGGGAAGATCGGCCGCGGTGATCTGGCGGGAGCCGACCCAGATGGAGTCGACGCCACGGATGATGTACAGCGTGCCGAGGGTGACGACGAGGGCGGGCACCTGGCCGAGGGAGACGAGCAGGCCGTTGAGCAGGCCGAAGCCGATGCCGAGCAGCACGGCGAGGGCGACGGCGACGACCGGGTTCCCGCCGCCCTGGAGGTGGAGGCCTGTGGCGAAGGCGCTGATCCCGAGGGTGGAGCCGACGGACAGGTCGACGTTGCGGGTGATGACGACCAGGGCCTGGCCGGTGGCGACCAGCACCAGGATGGTCGCGTTCAGCAGCAGGTCCTTGACGCCCTGCTCGGACAGGAACGCGCTGTTGCCGGCCTGGGTGACGGCGATCATCACCAGGAACACGGCGAGGATGGCGAGTTCGCGCATCCTGAAGACGCGGTCCACCAGCCGGGTGGCGGCGGCCTGCGGCGCCTCGGTGGCGGGGGCTTCGTCGGGGGCGGTGACCGTCATGCCGTGCCCCTTTCGTTCGCTGCTCCGCCCGTGCGGCGCGGAGGTGCGGGCGTCGTGTCCGTCTGCGGGCCGGTGGCCGCGCGTGCTCCCCCACCGCCTGAAGGGCGTGGGCGGTACCCCCGGCTCACGCGGCCCTCCCGGTGGCTGCGGCCATCACGGTTTCCTCGGTGGCGTCGGTGCGGGGGATCTCGGCGGTGAGCCGGCCTTCGTGCATCACCAGCACGCGGTCGGCCATGCCGAGGATCTCGGGCAGGTCGGAGGAGACCATCAGGACGGCCACGCCGTCGGCGGCGAGCTGCGACAGCAGCCGGTGCACCTCGGCCTTGGTGCCGACGTCGATGCCCCGCGTGGGCTCGTCGACGATCAGCACCTTGGGGTGGGTGGCGAGCCACTTGGCGAGAACGACCTTCTGCTGGTTGCCGCCGGACAGGGTGTTCACCGAGTCGGCGATCCGGGCGTACTTGACGCGCAGCTTGACGGCCCAGTCGAGGGAGCGGCTGCGCTCGGCGCGACGGTCCATGAGGCCGGCCCGCACGGTGGTGCCGAGGCCGGTGAGGCCGATGTTGCGTTCGATGGACAGGTCCGTCACCAGGCCCTGGGCGCGCCGGTCCTCGGGAACCAGGGCGAGCCCGGCGGCCATGGCGATGGAGGGGGCGCCGTTGGTGAGCTTCTGCCCGTCGACCTCCACCTCGCCGGCGTCCAGGCGGTCGATGCCGAACACCGCGCGGGCCACCTCGGTCCGTCCGGCGCCGACGAGTCCGGCGAGCCCCACGATCTCGCCGCGCCGTACGTCGAAGGAGACGTCGGTGAAGACGCCCTCGCGGGTGAGGCGCCGGACCCTGAGGGCGACTTCCCCGGGCGTGACGTCCTGCTTGGGGTAGAGCTCGGCCAGGTCGCGGCCGACCATGCGGCGGACCAGGTCGTCCTCGGTCATCCCGTCGAGGGGTTCGCTGGCGATCCAGGCACCGTCGCGCAGGGTGGTGACGCGTCGGCAGATCTCGAAGATCTCCTCCAGGCGGTGCGAGACGAACAGGACGGCGGCGCCCTGGTCCCGCAGGGTGCGGACGACACCGAAGAGACGGGCGACCTCACTGTGGGTGAGGGCGGCGGTGGGCTCGTCCATGATCAGGACGCGGGCGTCGAAGGAGAGCGCCTTGGCGATCTCGACGATCTGCTGGTCGGCGATGGACAGTCCGCGGGCCGGACGGTCCTGGTCGAGTTCGACGCCGAGCCGCTTCATCAGCGCGGCCGTGGCGTCGCGGGTGCCCTTGTGGTCGATCCGGCGCAGCGCGCGGCGGGGCTGGCGCCCCATGAAGATGTTCTCGGCGATCGACAGGTCGGGGAAGAGCGTCGGTTCCTGGTAGATGACGGCGATGCCGGCGTCGCGGGCGTCCCCCGGTCCGTGGAAGACGACCGGCCCGCCGTCGAGCAGCACCTGGCCTGCGTCCGGCCGGTGCACTCCGGCGAGCGTCTTGATGAGGGTCGACTTGCCGGCTCCGTTCTCCCCGGCCAGGGCGTGCACCTCCCCGGGGAACAGCTCCAGGGAGACGTCCCGCAGCGCGCGGACCGCGCCGAAGGACTTGGAGATGCCCTTGAGTGCGAGAACCGGGGCCGGACCCGTGTCGGACGGGTGGGTCATGAGGGCTCCTCGACGACGCCGGCGGGTCGGCCCTCACGGCGTCGTGAAAGGTTTCAACTGGGTTGCCGGGACGGTAGGCGCGTCGCGCATGTCACGTCAATGGGTCCCGGTCGAGAAACTTTCGACGGCCGCCGAACGCACCCACGGCCCGGCGAAGCGGCGTGGTCGTGGGGGTTGACACCCCTTCGGGGCGCACCTAACTTCGCGTCCTGAATCGTTTCATCCAGTGGTCGTCATGACCCGATGTCACAGGAGCCCTGACGTGACCGAGCGCGCCGCGGTGAAAGCCGCCCTCAAGACGCAGGCAGTCGAGACGCCGTCGTGGGCGTACGGGAACTCGGGCACCCGGTTCAAGGTGTTCGCGCAGCAGGGCGTCCCGCGTGATCCACGGGAGAAGCTGGACGACGCGGCCAAGGTGCACGAGTTCACAGGGGTGGCGCCGACCGTGGCGCTGCACATCCCCTGGGACAGGGTCGACGACTACGCGGCCCTGGCCCGGCACGCCGAGGAGCGAGGGCTGCGGCTGGGCGCGATCAACTCCAACACGTTCCAGGACGACGACTACCGGCTGGGCTCCGTCTGCCACCCGGACGCGGCCGTGCGCATGAAGGCCGTGGACCACCTGCTGGAGTGCGTCGACATCATGGACGCGACCGGCTCCAAGGATCTCAAGCTGTGGTTCGCGGACGGCACCAACTACCCGGGACAGGACGACATCCGGGCCCGGCAGGACCGGCTGGCGGAGGCGCTCGCCGAGGTGTACGAGCGGCTCGGTGACGACCAGCGGATGCTGCTGGAGTACAAGTTGTTCGAGCCGGCGTTCTACGCGACGGACGTGCCGGACTGGGGGACGGCGTACGCGCACTGCCTGAAGCTGGGGCCGAAGGCGCAGGTCGTGGTGGACACGGGACATCACGCGCCCGGCACCAACATCGAGTTCATCGTGGCGACGCTGCTGCGGGAGGGGAAACTCGGGGGGTTCGACTTCAACTCGCGATTCTACGCCGACGACGACCTGATGGCCGGCGCGGCCGACCCGTTCCAGCTGTTCCGGATCATGTACGAGGTGGTGCGCGGGGGCGGGTTCACGTCGGACGTGGCGTTCATGCTGGATCAGTGCCACAACGTGGAATCGAAAATTCCGGCGATCATCCGGTCCGTCATGAACGTGCAGGAGGCCACCGCCAAGGCGTTGCTGGTCGACCGGTCGGCTCTGGCTGAGGCGCAGCGCGCCGGGGATGTGCTGGAGGCCAACGCCGTGTTGACGGACGCGTTCAGTACGGACGTGCGGCCGCTTCTTCGGGAGGTCCGGGAGGAGATGGGGTTGGATCCCGATCCGATGAGGGCGTATGCGCGGTCCGGGTGGGCCGAGAAGATCGTGGCGGAGCGGGTGGGGGGCGAGCAGGCGGGGTGGGGGGCGTAGGCGTCTGCCGGGTTTCTGTTGCGTCGTTGGGTGCGGGTTCGTGGGGGCTGGTCGCGCAGTTCCCCGCGCCCCTATGGGCGCGTTTCGCTCACCCTCCTTCAGTTCCGCGCGCCCCTGGAGGCGTGTTCCGCTCACCCCTCTTCTCAAGGACTGGTTGTCATGGTTGACCGTGAAGTTGACGCTCTGCTCGCCCGGTCGCATCGGCTCGGGGCCGACCCCCGGAACACCAACTACGCCGGGGGGAACGCCTCCGCCAAGGGGCGGGAGGTCGATCCCGTCACCGGGGGTGAGGTGGAGCTGATGTGGGTCAAGGGGTCCGGGGGTGATCTCGGGACGCTGACCGAGGGCGGGCTCGCCGTGTTGCGGCTGGACCGGCTGCGGGCGCTCGCCGACGTGTATCCCGGCGTGGAGCGCGAGGACGAGATGGTGGCCGCGTTCGACTACTGCCTGCACGGCAAGGGGGGTGCCGCGCCCTCCATCGACACCGCGATGCACGGGCTGGTGGACGCCGCCCACGTCGATCATCTGCACCCGGACTCGGGCATCGCGCTGGCCTGTGCGGCCGACGGGGAGAAGCTGACCGCCGAGTGCTTCGGCGACACCGTGGTGTGGGTGCCGTGGCGGCGGCCCGGGTTCCGGCTGGGGCTGGACATCGCCGCCGTCAAGGCCGCGCATCCGCAGGCCGTCGGGTGTGTGCTGGGCGGGCACGGGATCACCGCGTGGGGTGACACCTCCGAGGAGTGCGAGCGGAACTCGCTGCACATCATCCGCACCGCCGAGTGGTTCCTCGCCGAGCGCGGCCGGCCCGAGCCGTTCGGTCCGGTGGTCGAGGGGTACGAGGCGCTGCCGCAGCACGAGCGGCGGGAGCGGGCGGCGGCTCTCGCGGCGTACGTGCGGGCGATCGCCTCGCAGGACCGGCCGCGGGTGGGGCACTTCGACGACTCCGACCCCGTGCTGGACTTCCTGGCACGGACGGAGCATCCGCGGCTGGCCGCGCTGGGGACGTCATGCCCTGACCACTTCCTGCGGACCAAGGTGCGTCCGCTGGTCCTGGATCTGCCGCCGTCCGCGCCGCTCGACGAGGCGGTGACGCGGCTGGAGGAACTGCACGCGGACTACCGGCGGGAGTACGCCGCCTACTACGAGCGGCACGCGGAGCCGGACTCCCCCGCGATGCGCGGCGCCGACCCGGCGATCGTGCTGGTGCCGGGCGTCGGCATGTTCAGCTTCGGCACGGACAAGCAGACGGCCCGGGTGGCCGGGGAGTTCTACCTCAACGCGATCAACGTGATGCGCGGGGCCGAGGCGGTGTCCAGGTACGCGCCGATCGAGGAGTCGGAAAAGTTCCGCATCGAGTACTGGGCGCTTGAGGAGGCCAAGCTGCGCCGGATGCCACCGCCGAAGCCGCTGGCGACCCGGGTGGCGCTGGTGACCGGGGCCGGCAGCGGGATCGGGAAGGCCATCGCGCGGCGGCTGGCCGCCGAGGGAGCGTGTGTCGTCGTGGCCGATCTGAACGGGGAGAACGCGGCCCTGGTCGCGCAGGAGCTGGGCAGGCCGGACACGGCCGTCGCGGTGACCGTGGACGTGACCGAAGAGGAGCAGATCGCCGCCGCGTTCAAAGAGGCGGTGCTCGCTTTCGGCGGGGTGGACCTGGTGGTGAACAACGCCGGGATCTCGATCTCCAAGCCCCTGCTGGAGACGACCGCGAAGGACTGGGACCTTCAGCACGCCGTCATGGCCCGTGGTTCGTTCCTGGTGTCGCGGGAGGCGGCGCGGGTGATGACCGCCCAGCGGCTGGGCGGGGACATCGTGTACATCACCAGCAAGAACGCGGTGTTCGCCGGCCCGAACAACATCGCGTACTCGGCGGCCAAGGCCGACCAGGCGCACCAAGTGCGGCTGCTGGCGGCGGAGCTGGGCGAGCACGGCATCCGGGTCAACGGCGTCAACCCCGACGGCGTGGTGCGTGGTTCGGGGATCTTCGCGGGCGGGTGGGGTGCCCGGCGGGCGGCCGTGTACGGGGTGCCGGAGGAGAAGCTGGGCGAGTTCTACGCGCAGCGGACGCTGCTGAAGCGCGAGGTGCTGCCGGAGCACGTGGCGAACGCCGTGTTCGCGCTGGTCGGCGGCGACCTCACCCACACCACCGGGCTGCACGTCCCGGTCGACGCCGGCGTCGCCGCCGCCTTCCTGCGGTGAGCGGCGGGGTGGGGGTGTACGCGGCGGTCGACCTCGGTGCGTCCAGCGGACGCGTCATGGTCGGCCGGGTGGGCCCCGGCAGCCTGGAGCTGACGGAGGCGCACCGGTTCCCGAACCGTCCGGTGCGGGTGCCGGAGGGGCTGCGCTGGGACGTGCTGGGGCTGTACGCCGGAGTGCTGGACGGGCTGCGGGCGGCCGGGTCCGTCGATACGGTCGGCATCGACAGCTGGGCCGTCGACCACGGGCTGCTCGACGCGGACGGGGCGCTGCTCGGCAACCCGGTGCACTACCGCGACGGCCGGACGGACGCGGTCGCCGAGCAGGTGTGGGCGACCGTGCCGGCCCCGGAGCTGTACGCGGCGACCGGGCTGCAGTACGCGCCGTTCAACACGCTGTACCAGCTCGTCGCGGCGCGCGGTACACGGCAGTTCGCGGCGGCCGAGCGGCTGCTGCTGATGCCCGACCTGCTGACGTATTGGCTGACCGGGGAGCAGGGCACCGAGCTGACCAACGCCTCCACGACGCAGCTGGTCGACCCGCGCACCCGTACCTGGGCGCACGGGATCGCCGAGCGGCTGGGCATCGACCTGGGGCTGTTCGCGCCGCTGCGTCTGCCGGGCGACCCGGCGGGGGTGCTGCGGCCCGAGGTGCTGGAGGAGACCGGCCTTGCCGGGCCGGTGCCGGTGACGGCGGTCGCCTCGCACGACACCGCTTCCGCGGTGGCCGCCGTGCCCGCGGACGGCGAGCGGTTCGCGTACATCTGCACCGGCACCTGGTCACTGGCCGGGCTGGAGCTGGACGCGCCGGTGCTGACCGAGGAGAGCCGGGCCGCCAACTTCACCAACGAGCTGGGTCTCGACGGCACCGTCCGCTACCTGCGCAACATCATGGGCTTGTGGCTGCTCCAGGAGTGCCTGCGCGCCTGGAGCGAACCGGACCCGGGCCCGCTGCTGCGCCGGGCGGCGGAGGTGCCGGCGCTGCGGTCGGTGGTGGACGCCGGGGACTCCGCGTTCCTCGCGCCGGGGCGGATGCCGGAGCGGATCGCCGAGGCGTGCCGCGCCACGGGCCAGCCGGTGCCGGACTCCCCCGCCGCGACCGTGCGCTGCATCCTCGACTCCCTCGCCCTCGCCCACCGCACCGCCGTCGAGGACGCCCAGCGCCTGGCCGGACGGACGGTGGACGTGGTGCACGTGGTGGGCGGCGGCACCCGCAACGCCCTGCTGTGCCAGCTGACCGCAGACGCCTGCGGGCTGCCGGTGGTGGCCGGGCCGACGGAGGCGGCGGCGCTCGGCAACGTCCTCGTGCAGGCCCGCGCCCAGGGACGGGTCGGCGACCTCCCCGGCATGCGGCGGCTGCTGGCCGCCACTCAGCCGCTGATCCGGTACGAGCCGCGCGGCGGCACCCGGCCGTGGGCCGCCGCCCGCGCCCGGCTCGCCCGGGACCGACCGGGTCTCCCCCGGGCCGCCGGCCCCGCACTACCCTGCATGCCACCCGACGACCGACCGGACGAGGAGCCGCGATGCGCGTCGCTCTGTTCCTGACCTGCGTCAACGACACGCTCTATCCGGACACCGGACGGGCCGTGGTGAAGCTCCTGACCCGGCTCGGTGTCGACGTCGACTTCCCCATGGCGCAGACCTGTTGCGGCCAGGCCCACTACAACACCGGGTACCGGCACGAGACGGAGCCGATGGCCCGCCGCTTCGCCGACGTCTTCCGTGACTACGAGGCGATCGTGACGCCGTCCGGGTCCTGCGGGGCGATGGTGCGGGAGCTGTACCCGCGGATGGGTGAGCGGGCCCGGTCCGAGGGGCGCGGGGACGGTCTCGCGACGGTGCTCGCGCCGGTGGTGCCGAAGACGTACGAGCTGACCGAGTTCCTGGTGGACGTGCTGGGGGTGACGGACGTCGGGGCGTACTACCCGCACCGGGTGACGTACCACCCGACCTGTCACGGGCTGCGCTCGCTGGGGCTGGGCGAGCGGCCGCTGCGGCTGCTGCGGGCGGTGAAGGGTCTTGAGCTGGTGGAGCTGCCGGGCGCGGACGAGTGCTGCGGGTTCGGCGGCACGTTCGCGCTGAAGAACGCCGACGTGTCGGCGGCGATGGGCGCCGACAAGGTGCGCAACGCCGAGTCGACGGGCGCCGAGGTGCTGTGCGCGGCGGACAACTCCTGCCTGATGCACATCGGCGGCACGATGACGCGGCTGCGCACCGGCATGCGGCCGGTGCACATCGCGGAGATCCTGGCGAGCACGGAGGAGGAGCCGGCCGTATGAGCGGAACGTTCGTCGGTATGCCCGCTTTCCCCACGGCGGCCCGGGAGGCCGTGCGGGACAGCACCCTGCGGGGCAATCTGCGGCACGCCACGCACACCATCCGCGCCAAGCGGGCGCGGGCGGTCGCGGAGCTGGACGACTGGGAGCGGCTGCGCCAGGCGGGGAAGCGGATCAAGGACCGCACGCTGCGTCATCTCGACCGCTACCTGGTGCAGTTGGAGGAGTCGGTGACGGCGGCGGGCGGCACCGTCCACTGGGCCGCAGACGCCGACGAGGCGAACCGGATCGTCGCGGAGCTGGTGAAGGCCACGGGCGAGACGGAGGTGATCAAGGTCAAGTCGATGGCCACCCAGGAGATCGCCCTCAACGAGGCGCTGGAGGCGCGGGGCATCCACGCATACGAGACCGATCTCGCCGAGCTGATCGTGCAGTTGGGCAAGGACCGGCCGTCGCACATCCTGGTCCCGGCGATCCACCGCAACCGCGGGGAGATCCGGGAGATCTTCACGCGGGAGATGGGCGAGTGGGGGCGACCCGCGCCCGAGGGGCTCACCGACACGCCCGCCGACCTCGCGGAGGCGGCGCGGCTGCATCTGCGGGAGAAGTTCCTGCGGGCCAAGGTCGGCATCTCCGGCGCGAACTTCATGGTCGCCGAGACCGGCACGCTGGTGGTGGTGGAGTCGGAGGGCAACGGGCGGATGTGCCTGACCCTGCCGGAGACGCTGATCTCGGTGGTGGGCATCGAGAAGGTCGTGCCGACCTGGCAGGACCTGGAGGTGTTCCTGCAGACCCTCCCCCGCTCCTCCACGGCCGAGCGGATGAACCCGTACACCTCCATGTGGACCGGTACGACGGACGGGGACGGTCCGCGCACCTTCCACCTCGTCCTGCTGGACAACGGCCGCACCGACACCCTCGCCGACGAGGTCGGCCGGCAGGCGCTGCGCTGCATCCGCTGTTCGGCCTGCCTGAACGTCTGCCCGGTGTACGAGCGGGCCGGCGGCCACGCCTACGGGTCGGTGTACCCCGGCCCGATCGGCGCCATCCTCAGCCCTCAGCTGCGGGGAACGGGCAGCGAGATCGACGCGTCCCTGCCGTACGCCTCGTCGCTGTGCGGGGCCTGCTACGAGGTGTGCCCGGTCGCCATCGACATCCCCGAGGTGCTGGTGCATCTGCGGGAGCGGGTGGTGGAGGGCGGCGAGGCCGTCCGTGAGGGCAACAAGGTGCGGCTGCGGCCGGCGAAGGGGCACGCCGCCGAGCGGGCGGCGATGCGCGCCGCCCGCTGGGCGTTCACCCGCCCCGGCGTGCTGCGCACCGGGCAGCGGCTCGCCTCGCACACACGGCGGCTGCATCCGCGCACCCTGCCGGGGCCCGGCCGGGCGTGGAGCGGCACCCGGGACCTGCCGCCCGTGCCGGCGGAGCCGTTCCGGGACTGGTGGCAGCGGACGCACGGCGGGAAGGGCGGTGGCTCGTGAACAGCAGGGAGCGGATCCTGGGCCGGGTGCGGCGCGCGCTGGCGGACGTACCTCCGGACGAGGACACGCCGGTCGAGCGTGACTACCTGCGCGAGCACGGGGAGCGGACCGCCGAGGAGACGGTGGACCTGCTGGCGGAGAACCTGGCGGACTACCGGGCGGTCGTGCACCGCACGGAAGCCGGCGCGCTGGCCGGGGTCGTCGCCGGGCTGCTGGCGGCGCGGGGCGCCGCGACCGTGCTCGTGCCGCCCGGACTGGACGAGGGGTGGCTCTCTGCGGCCGAGGTGACCCGGGTGCCGGACGAGGGGACGAGCACCCCGCACGAACTGGACCGGGTCGACAGCGTCGTCACCGCCTGCGCGGTGGCGGTCGCCGAGACCGGCACCCTCGTGCTGGACGGCTCCCCCGACCAGGGCCGGCGCCGGATCAGCCTCGTCCCCGACCACCACATCTGCGTGGTCCGCGTCCCGGACCAGGTGGTCGCGTCCGTCCCGCGGGCCTTGGAACGCCTCGATCCCACCCGCCCGTTGACCTGGATCTCCGGCCCGTCGGCGACCAGCGACATCGAACTCGACCGGGTCGAGGGCGTGCACGGGCCGCGCACCCTGGAGGTCGTCCTGGTCCGATGACCCCCCTCCCGGGGGTGTCGCTGCGTACACCCCCGGGACGGGCCCTGCGCCCCGTGTGGTCCGCTCTCCTCCTCCGTAGCGTCGTGACCAGGGCACAGGGCGTGCCGGACGGAGGAGATGACGATGGTGCGCGACAGGGCACGGCACACGCCCGGCACGGAACCCGCCGCCGAGGCGCTGCGCCTGGTGAAGGTCACCAAGTCGTACGGCGCGGACGGCAGCGCTGTGACCGCCCTCGACGGGGTGACGCTGGGCCTCGCGCGGGGCACGTTCACGGCGGTGATGGGGCCGTCCGGCTCGGGCAAGTCGACGCTGCTGCAGTGCGCGGCGGGTCTGGAGCGGCCGGACAGCGGGATCGTACGGGTCGACGGGACCGAGCTGACGGGTGCCGGCGAGACGGAGCTGACGAAGTTCCGGCGCGGGCGGGTGGGGTTCGTGTTCCAGCAGTACAACCTGCTGGAGACGCTGACCGTCGCGCAGAACACCGTGCTGCCGCTGAAGCTGGCCGGCCGGCGGGTGGACCGGCGGCGGGCCACGGAGATGCTCACCGCCGTGGGGCTGGGCGACCGGCTCGGGCACCGCCCCGGCCAGCTGTCGGGCGGTCAGCGGCAGCGGGTGGCGATCGCGCGGGCCCTGGTCACCGAGCCACGGGTGATCTTCGCCGACGAGCCGACCGGCGCGCTGGACACGCGCAGCGCGCGGGAGGTGCTGGAGCTGCTGCGGCAGGCGGTGCGGGCGCACGGGCGGACCGTGGTGATGGTGACGCACGACCCGGTCGCGGCCTCCTGGGCGGACAGTGTGCTGTTCCTCGCGGACGGGAGGCTGGCCGGGCGGATGGACGCGCCGACGGCGGACGCGGTGGCCGAGCGGCTGGCGCACCTCGGCGACGAGACGTCCGTGGGGGTGTGAGCGATGCTCCTACTGGCTCTGCGGTCGGTCCGGCAGCGGCCCGGACGGTTCCTCGCGACGCTGCTGTCCGCGTTCCTGGGCGCGGCGATCGTCATGACGTTCAACTCGATGCACGACACCGCCGGGCAGCCGGGCGTGGACCCGGTGAGCTCGGAGACGCTGCGCACGGCGGCCGGTGTGGTCGGCGGGTACGGCACGCTGCTGGTGTTCTTCGCCGTCGCCTCGGCGCTGACGGTGAACGTGCGGCAGCGGGCGGCCGAGCTGGAGCTGCTGCGCTGCTCGGGGGCGACGCCCGGGCAGCTCAGGGGCATGGTGGTGGGCGAGGCGGTGGCCGTGGCCCTGGTGGGCGCGGCGGCGGCGACGCTCCCGGCGGTGCTGGGCGGGCGGCTGCTGCTGGAGGTGTTCCAGGACACCGGGCAGGTCGCAGGGTCCGTGGAGCATTCCTTCGGTGCCGTCGCGCTGGCGTCCGGCGTAGGCATCACCCTGGTGGCCTCGGCGGGTGCGGCGCTGCTGGCGCTGCGCCGGGTCACGCGGGGGCGGCGCCCGCGGGGCACGGGGCGGCGGCCGTTCTTCGCGTACGCGGCGCTGGTGGCCGGCGGGGCCGCGGCGTGCTCCACGTTCGCCTTCTCCGCGACGGACGAGATGCTGATGGCGCCGCCCGCGTACGGGGCGATCCTGCTGTCGGTGGGGTGCGCGCTGATGGCGCCGCGGCTGCTGACGGGCGTGCTCGGCCGGCTGGCGCCGGGCGGGGCGAGCGGATGGCTGGCGGTGCGGAACCTGCGGCAGCGGGCCGACGAGCTGGCCGGGACCCTGATGGCGTTGATCCTGTTCACGGCGGTGTCCACGGCCACGCTGACCATGCAGGCGGTGGAGAGCGACGAGGTGGCGGCCTCGGGCCTGGTGAAGTCCGTCGACGCCAAGAACCTGGAGACCCTCAACTACACGGTGGTCGGCGTCATCGTCGTGTTCGTCTGCGTCATGCTGGTCAACTCGCTGTACGCGGCGACCACGTACCGGAGCCGGGAGCTCGGTCAGCAGCGTCTCGCCGGGGCGACGCCCGGCCAGGTGCTGGGCGTGGTGGGCGCCGAAGGGCTGGTGCTGACGGCCGTCGGGCTGCTGTTCGGGACGCTCGCGGCACTGGCCGGGATCGTGCCGTTCACCGTGGTCCGCACCGACGCGGTGCTGCCGGGGCAGCTGACGGGCGTGTGGCTCGCCGTCGCCGCGGCCGGTGCGGCGGCGACGCTGGGCACGCTGCTGTCCACGGCGCGGCGCGTGCTGCGCACCCCGGCGGTACGGGCGGTGGGCGCGACCGCGTGACGAGCGACCGCGTGACAGGGTGGTGAGCAAGCGCTTAGATAGGTGTCCGGGCATCCTCGGGGTGCCCGGACACCGCCGTTCCCGCGCCCAGCCGGAGGCCGCAGTTGTTCACTTCCGTCGACGACGTCTCCGCACGTCTCGCCGAGACCGGCTACCTCGCTTCCCCGGCGGTCGCCACCACCGTCTTCCTCGCCGCCCGGCTCGGCAAGCCGCTGCTGGTGGAGGGCCCCGCCGGGGTGGGCAAGACCGAGCTGGCCAAGGCTGTCTCCCGCGCCTGCGACGCCCGGCTGGTCCGGCTCCAGTGCTACGAGGGCGTGGACGAGTCACGCGCGCTGTACGAGTGGAACCACGCCAAGCAGCTGCTGCGGATCAGCGCGGGGAGGGGCGAGACGTGGGACGAGGCACGCACGGACATCTTCGGTGAGGAGTTCCTCCTCCCCCGTCCGCTGCTCACCGCGATCCGCGGCGACGACCCGAAGGTGCTGCTGATCGACGAGACCGACAAGGCGGACGTCGAGATCGAGGGGCTGCTGCTGGAGGTGCTCGGCGACTTCCAGGTGACGGTCCCCGAGCTGGGCACCGTCACCGCGACCCGGCGGCCGTTCACCGTCCTCACCTCCAACGCCACCCGCGAGCTGTCCGAGGCGCTGCGCCGGCGCTGCCTGTTCCTGCACATCGGGTTCCCCGACGCCGAGCTGGAGCGGCGGATCGTCCGGCTGAAGGTGCCGGACATCGACGCGGCGCTGGCCGAGTCCGTGGTGCGGGTGGTGGGGGCGCTGCGCGCGATGGACCTGCGCAAGGCACCGTCGGTCGCCGAGACCGTCGACTGGGCCCGCACCCTGCTGGCGCTCGGCGCGAGCACCCTCGACGAGACGGTCGTACGGGACAGCCTGGGCGTGGTCCTGAAGCACCAGGACGACATCCGGAAGGCGGCGGCCAAGCTCGACCTGGACGCGCTGTGAGCACCGCCGCGGACACGGACCTGGTCACCAGGCTGACCGGACTGGTCGACGCGCTGCGCGCGCACGGCCTGCGGATCGGCACCGGGGAGACCGCGGACGCGGCGCGCGCGGTGGAGGCGCTCGGCCTCGACGACCGGGACCTGCTGCGCGAGGGCCTGGCGGCGACCCTGCTGCACGGAGCCGACACGCGCCCGGTGTTCGACGCGGTCTTCGACCTGTACTTCCCGCGCGGGGTGGGCCTGCCGGAGACCGGCGGCGGCCTCGGCCGCGACGCGCTGCGCGACCGGCTGACCGAGGCGCTCGCCGCCGACGACACCGCGGCGCTGGCCCGGATCGCGGTGGAGGCGGTCGACGGCTTCGGCGGGTACGGCAGTTCACCCGGTCCGGACGGCTGGTCGTCGTACCAGGCGCTGGACCGGCTGCGCCCGCAGACACTGCTGGCCCGGGTGCGCGACGAGGTGCGCGGACGGGCCGGGCCAGAGGGCTTCGCCGACCGGCTGCTGGAGGACGAGATCCGGCGCCGCATCGAGGAGTTCCGCCGGCTGGTCACCGCGGAGGCGCGGCGCCGGGTCGCGGAACGCCGGGGCCGCGACGAGGTCGCCCGCCGCGCGGTCGCCCCGACCGCCGACCGGGTCGACTTCCTGTTCGCGGGCAAGGACCGGCCGGCCGAGCTGCGCCGCACGGTGCGGCCACTGGCCCGCAAGCTGGCGACGCGGATGGCCGCACGGCGCCGCAGGGCCGCCCGTGGCACCATCGACCTGCGCCGGACGCTGCGCGGCTCGCTGTCGACGGGCGGGGTGCCCGTACGTCCGGTGCTGCGCCGGCGCCGCCCCGCCCGGCCCGAACTGGTGCTGCTGTGCGACGTGTCGGGCTCGGTGGCCGGGTTCTCCGACTTCACGATGCTGCTGGTGCAGGCGCTGCACGACCAGTTCTCCAAGGTGCGGGTGTTCGCCTTCGTCAACCGGGTCGACGAGGTGACCGGCCTCCTGGTGCACGGCGCGGCCGACCCGGAGGGCCTGGGCGCCCGCATCCGCGCGGAGGCCGAGCTCACCGCCTGGCACGGCAGCAGCGACTACGGCGCCGCCCTGGGCGAGTTCACCGAGCGGTACGGCGACGCGGTGGGCTCGCGCACCACGGTGTTCGTGCTCGGGGACGCCCGCACCAACATGGCCGACCCGAACCTGCCGGCCGTCCGCGACCTGACCCGCCGCGCCCGCCGCGTGCACTGGCTCAACCCCGAACAACGCGCCCTGTGGGGCACCGGTGACTCCGCCGCCCCGGCGTACGCGGAACTGGTGGACATGCGGGAGTGCAGGAACGTACGGCAACTGGACATGCTGGTGGGGCGGTTGCTGCCGGTGTGAGGGGCGCGCACCCGGCGCCGGGTCAGGCCGGTGTCGAGGTCCAGCGTTGGGCGTCGGTGGCGTTGCAGGTCCACAGCCGTACGGGGGTGCCGTCGGCGGCGTCGGAGGCGCGGACGTCGACGCACCTGCCGGGGACGGCCGAGCGGAAGGTGGCCGTACGGGTCAGGCCGTCGGACGCCAGGGCGGACAGCGCCAGCGCGGCCGCCGCCCTCATCCCCGCCTCGTTGGGGTGGTAGGTGGAGCGTCCCGCGGCCGGGCGGTAGGACTCCACCCACGGGGTCGCGGAGCACGCGTCGTGGCCGCGGCTCGCCCCGGCCAGGTCCACCAGGGTGGCCCCCGTCGCGGCGGCCGCGTCGGCGGTGGCGGCCGCGAGGCGCGCGGCGATGCTCCGTTCGTACGCGGCCTGTTCGTCTGTCAGCGGGGCGTCGGCGCAGGTGCCGGAGTCCGGCAGCAGGGTGAAGTAGGTGACGAGGTGGACGCGGGCCTGAGGGGCGACGGCGTGAACCGCGTGCACGATGTCCGCGATGCGGCCGGGCAGTTCGGGGAAGGTCCGCTCGATGGCGTCGCGGTTCACCGTAGGGCAGGTGGTGCCGCCGCTCGCCTGGCAGGAGTAGGCGTTGATGCTGCCGAGGTAGTTGACGTCGTTGCCGCCGATCGTGATCGTGACCAGGCGGGTGTCCGGGGTCACGGCCCGGATCTGCGGCGGGCGGGCGCCCTGCTGGTCCCGCAGCACGTGCGCGGTGGTCGCGCCGCTGCACGAGACGTCCGTCAGGTCGGCGCCGATGGAACGAGCGACGATGCTGGGGTAATTGTTGGCGGACCGGGAGCAGTCGGAGGCACCGTCGCTCGTCTGGAGGGGCGGGATACCGGGTCCGGCGGCGAAGGAACTCCCCAGTGCCACATAGTCCGTTCCTACTTCGGCTCCGGCCTGGGCGGCAGCGGCGTGCGGCCCCGCGGAGGCGGACGGGGCCGGTGCGGCGACGACCGCGGCCCATGCCGCCGCCAGGGCGCACACGGCTCGCGCCCAGGTCCGGACCCGTAAGCGGTTGGTCGTGCGCGAACCCGGCATCGGCATCCTCCAGGAGCATCCATGACCGTTACACAACGTTGTAAACGGACCCTAGCCGCGTCCGCGGGCCGCGCCAAGACCGCCTGCGCGCCCTGCCGCGGGAGGATCGGGGCATGGCCAACTTCTCCTCAGCCCGGATCAACGCCCTCATCGTCGACGCGGCGGATCCCGAGCGGCTCGCCGCGTTCTGGTCGGAGGTGCTCGGCCGGCCGGTCGTGGGCCGCACCGGCCCCTACGTCTGGCTGCGCCGGGTCAACGACCTGGGACTCGGTTTCCAGCGCACCGACGCCCCCAAGGCAGGCAAGAACCGGATGCACTTCGACGTCGCCGCACCCGATCCGGCCGCCGAGCACCGCCGGATCGAGGCGCTCGGCGGGCGCCGCCTGGGAGGCTACGAGGACGGCGGCTTCCTGGTGATGGCGGATCCCGAGGGCAACGAGTTCTGCGTGATCCCGGAGGGCCCCTTCGAACTGGACGACGAGGGCCGCGCGCACTACCTCGACTGACGTCGCGAGGGACGGGCCCGGCACGTGGACCGGAGAAGATCTGGGAGCGGTTCGCGGGGAGGTCGCCGAGCGGCGTCCCCAACACGGCGGGTTCGGTCAGGGCGGCACCCGGATGCGGTGTCGAACCGACGTACATCTTGTGCACGCTCGGTGATCCGGAGCCGGACGAGGACGTGGCAGCGCCGGTGGCCGGCGGTCACCGGCGACTGGTGGAGATGGACACCGGCCACTGGCCCAGGTTCCGTGCGCCGCGCGAACTGGCGCGGAGACTCCTCGACACCGCCGCGGCATAAGCGCAGATCACGGGGTTCGCACCCGGCGGCTCACGTCGGTCCGGCGGCAACGCCCCCGCTAGTCCGCCTTCGCGTAGTCCTTCGCCATGGCGCCCGCGAAGTCGTACACCACGACCTGTTCGTCGCCGACCACCCACGCGTCGTGGCCCGGCGGGCAGACGAAGACGTCGCCGGGGCCGACCTCGCCCTCGGCGCCGTCGTCCATGCGGATGTGCAGGCGGCCCTGGAGCACGTAGCCGTTGTGGTGGATCCCGCAGGTCTCCGTGCCGGCGATCGGGCCGACCGACTCGGACCAGCGCCATCCCGGCTCGAACGTGGCGACCGCGAAGTCCAGCCCCGTGAGGTGGACGGCTTCGAGGTGGCCCCTCGGGAAGTCACGCCGCTCGTCGGCCTTGTCCAGCGTCTTCACCTCGAGCATGACCCTGCTCTCCCTTCCGTCACCGGCCCGGCGGGACGAGGGCCGGCTCCTACCCCTTCATCGTCCGCCCGTCCACTCGGGGGCGCCATCCGGGTGACGGGGCCCGCGCGGGCGCGCTCAGCCGGCGGGGCCGCAGAGCCGGGCGAAGCGTTGGGCGTCCACGTTGCCGCCGGACAGGATGAGTCCGACGCGGGGCGCAAGCGGGCCCGCGCGCCCGGTGAGCAGCGCGGCGAGCGGGGTGGCCCCGCTCGGTTCGAGGACGATCTTCAGCCGGGTGAAGGCGAACCGCATCGCGTCCTTGATCGCCTCGTCGTCCACCAGCACGACACCGTCCAGCAGGCGGCGGTTGACCGCGAAGGTCAGTTCGCCCGGGGCGGGGACGGCCTGGCCGTCGGCGATGGTGCGCGGCACGGGCACGGTGATACGCCGTCCCGCCTCCAGGGACCGCTTGGTGTCGTCCCCCGCCTCCGGTTCGACGCCGATCACCCGCGTCGCCGGGTGCAGGCCCTTGACCGCGGTGGCGCTTCCGGCGACCAGTCCCCCGCCGCCGACCGGCACGACCAGCGCGCCCAGCTCACCGGTCTCCTCGACGAGTTCGAGCGCCGCGGTGCCCTGCCCGGCGATGACGTGCGGATGGTCGTAGGGCGGTACGAGGGCCAGGCCCCGTTCGGCGGCGAGGGCCTCGGCGACGGCCGCGCGGTCCCCGGTGTACCGGTCGTAGGTGACGATCGTCGCGCCGTACCCCTCGGTGGCCGCGCGCTTGGAGGGCGGGGCGTCCTCGGGCATGACGACGACGGCGGTGGTGCCCAGTTCCCGGGCGGCGAGGGCGACGGCCTGGGCGTGGTTGCCGGAGGAGTAGGCGACCACACCCCGGGACAGCTGCTCGGGGGTGAGCCGCGACACGGCGTTGTAGGCGCCGCGGAACTTGAAGGCGCCGACCCGCTGGAAGTTCTCGCACTTGAGGTGCACCTCGGCGCCGACGAGCGCGTCCAGGGTGCGGGAGCGCAGTACGGGAGTGCGGTGGGCGACGCCCCGAAGACGGGCGGCGGCGGAACGGACGTCGTCCAGGGTGATCGGCGGGGTGGTGGTCGTCACGCGGTCCCTCCGGAGGAAGTCGGTGGGTTCAGCCTACGCACCGGGCGTCCGGCGACGGGCCCGGGCACGGCGGTCCGCGCCGGGGAATACCGGGGTGACCGGTCCGGTTGTCGGGCGCGAAGGAGGTGCCGAGTGGACACGACGTACTACGACCACGGAACGCCCGCCGAGCGCTGGGAGCGCGCCGGGATGTTCTTCGACGCCAAGGACTACACCGCGGCCGCACGGGTCCTGGGCAGCCTGGTCGAGGAGGTGCCGGAGCAGACCGGACCGCGTCTGCTGCTCGCCCGCGCCTACTACCACTCGGCCCAGCTGCGCCGCGCGGAGGCCGAGTTGCGGGTCATCGTGGACCGCGACCCGGTGGAGCACTACGCCCGGCTGATGCTGGGCCGCACCCTGCAGCGGCAGGGGCGGGACGACGAGGCGCAGCCGCATCTGCGGCTCGCGGCCGCGCTGGGCGGGGAGTTCGACGACGTGTAGGCCGAAGGCCCGCGACACCGGCGCCCGGTCCCCCTCTGGGGGCCGGGCACCGTGCGTTCAGGGGGCCGCGGGGTCGCCGCGGTGCGGCCGCGGCGGCGGGCGATCCGTGGTCCGGGCGCCGTCGCGCTCCCCGGTAAGCGCGTGTGAGCTGCGGCGCGCGCCGGCGGCGCATGCGATCCTGGCGGGATGGGAACTCCTGGCGATCGCGTGCCGTTGGCCGAACGGGTCGAGCAACTGCTCGACGGAGAGGGGCCGTTGCGCATCGTCGCGGCGGGCGATCCGGTGCTGCGGCGTGGCACCGAGCCGTACGACGGCCAGCTGGACCCCGCGCTGCTGGCGCGGTTCGTGCAGGCCCTGCGGATCACCATGCGGACGGCCCCGGGTGTCGGACTGGCCGCGCCGCAGGTGGGGGTGGCGCTGCGGATCGCGGTGATCGAGGACCCGGCGCCGGTGCCCGAGGAGGTACGGGCCGCGCGCGGGCGGGTGCCGCAGCCGTTCCGGGTGCTGGTCAACCCGGCGTACGAGCCGGTCGGCGCCGAGCGGGCCGCCTTCTTCGAGGGGTGTCTGAGCGTGCCGGGCTACCAGGCGGTGGTGGCCCGGCCCGCAGCGGTGCGGCTGACCGGGCAGGACGAGCACGGACGGGCGCTGGACGAGGTGTTCACCGGCTGGCCCGCCCGCATCGTGCAGCACGAGACGGACCACCTGGACGGCACGCTGTACCTGGACCGGGCCGAGCCGCGCTCGCTGTCCTCGAACGAGGCGGCGGCCCGGAACTGGGCGCAGCCGACGGCGGAGGAGGCGGCGCGGGCGCTGGGCTTCGACCTGCCCTGACCCGCCCACGGCCGGTACGCGCGGACGCCCGCCCCGGCGCGCACCCTCCGCGCCGCGTGCCCCGCCGGTCAGGCGTCCCTGTACGCCTCCAGCAGGCGCAGCCATACCTCGCTGATGGTGGGGTACGACGGGACGGCGTGCCAGAGTCGGTCGACCGGGACCCGGGCGGCCACCGCGACCGTCGCCGCGTGGATCAGCTCGCCGACGCCGGGGCCGACCAGGGTGAGGCCGCGCAGGATCTCGTCCTCGAGGTCGACGACCATGCGGGCCCGGCCCCGGTAGTCGTCGCCGTACAGGCTCGCGCCCGCCACCGAGGACAGGTCGACGTCCACGGCCCGCACCCGATGGCCGGCGCGCTCGGCCTCCGCGAGGGTGAGGCCGACGGAGGCCACCTCCGGGTCGGTGAAGACGACCTGCGGGACGGCCGCGTGGTCGGCGGTGGCGGCGTGCGCGCCCCAGTCCTCGGCCCGCACCGGCTCCCCCGCGGCCCGGGTGACGATGGCGGCGCCCGCGATGCGGGCCTGGTACTTGCCCTGGTGGGTGAGCAGGGCACGGTGGTTGACGTCGCCGACGGCGTACAGCCAGTCGTGGCCGGTCACCCGCAGGCTGTCGTCCACGTCGAGCCAGGAACCGGGCTCCAGGCCGACCGTCTCCAGGCCGAGGTCGTCGGTGCGGGGGGCGCGGCCGGTCGCGAACAGGATCTCGTCGGCCTCGATGCGGTCACCGGTGTCGGTGAGGACGACGACGGTGCCGTTCTCCCGGGTCACCGACTTCACGGAGGTGCCGGTGCGGACCTGCGCGCCGGCCTCGGTGAGGGCATCGGCGACCAGGTCGCCTGCGAAGGGCTCCATGCGGCCCAGCAGGCGTTCGCCGCGCACCAGGACGGTGACGCGGGAACCGAGCGCCTGCCAGGCGCAGGCCATCTCGGTGGCGACGACCCCGCCGCCCACCACGACCAGCCGGCCGGGAGCGGAGTGCGCGCTGGTGGCCTCGCGGCTGGTCCAGGGGCGCACCTCGTCCAGTCCGGGCAGGCCGGGCAGCCGGGCCCGGCTGCCGGTGCAGACGGCGACGGCGTGCCGGGCGGTCAGGACGGTCCGGTCGCCGTCGGGGCCGGTGACGGTGACGGTGCGCGGTCCGCTGAGCCGTCCCTGCCCGCGGTACAGGTCGGCGCCGGTGCCCTCCAGCCACTGGACCTGGCCGTCGTCCTTCCAGCCGGAGGTGAAGGAGTCGCGCCGGGCGAGCACCGCGGCGGTGTCCAGGGGTCCCTGGACGGCCGCGCGCAGACCGGGCAGGCGGCGGGCGTCGGCCTGGGCGAGGACCGGGCGCAGCAGGGCCTTGCTGGGCATGCACGCCCAGTAGGAGCACTCCCCGCCGACGAGTTCGCTCTCCACCACCGCGGTGCTGAGCCCGGCGGCGCGGGTGCGGTCGGCGACGTTCTCGCCCACCGGCCCGGCGCCGATCACCACCACGTCGTAGGCGGTCGCTTCCGTGTGCGTCGATTGCGTTTCCGTCATGGCGTCAGTCTGGTGGGTGGTGTGCCGGGTGGCCACATGGGTAGGGGCGCGGAATACGTGACCGGTCGGCCGTGTTGTGCCGACGCCCGAGCCGACAGCAGGAAGAGGGACCAGACCATGAGCACCACCGTCGAACTCACCAAGGAGAACTTCGACCAGACGGTCACCGACAACGAGTTCGTGCTGATCGACTTCTGGGCGGACTGGTGCGGGCCCTGCAAGCAGTTCGCACCCGTGTACGAGAAGGCGGCCGAGGCCAACCCGGACCTCGTGTTCGGCAAGGTGGACACCGAGGCGCAGCCGGAGCTGGCCGCCGCCTTCGGCATCCAGTCGATCCCGACGCTGATGATCGTCCGCGACCAGGTCGCCGTGTTCGCCCAGCCGGGTGCCCTTCCCGAGGCCGCGCTGACGGACGTCATCGGCCAGGCCCGGAAGCTGGACATGGACCAGGTCCGCCAGCAGATCGCCGAGCAGCAGGCGCAGCAGGGCGAGAATCCGGGCGCCTGACCGCAGGCCGGGCGCCCGCGCGCCCGACGCACTCGGGGCACGGCACGTCCCGGGACGTCAGAAGGGGTAGCGCGCCACGTCCGCGCGCACCGTGGTCCACCGCAGCTCGGTGAACGCCGCCAGATTGGCCTCGCCGCCGAAGCGGGCGCCGGTGCCGGACGCGGCGACCCCGCCGAAGGGCGCGACGGCCTCGTCGTTCACGGTCTGGTCGTTGATGTGCACGATGCCCGTGGGGATGCGGTCCGCCAGCGCCAGGGCCCGCGCCGGGTCCGCCGTGACGATGCCGACGGCCAGCCCGTAGGGGGTCGCGGTGGCCAGGGCGACCGCTTCCTCGGCGGTCACGAAGGACCGTACCGGCGCGACCGGTCCGAAGACCTCCTCCGTGTAGGCGGGCGTGAGGTCGTCCGCCTCGGCGAGCACGGTGGGCCGGTAGAACAGCCGCTCGTGGGTGCCCCCGGCCACCAGCCGGGCGCCGCCCGCGGCGCTCGACTCGACCAGACCACGCACCTTGCCGAGCTGGCCCCCGTCGATGAGCGGCCCCAGCTGGACCTGCTCCCGGTGCGGGTCGCCGACGCTCAGCGCGTCCGCATGGGCGGCCAGCCGCTCGACGTACGCGTCGTACAGCGACGCGTGGACCAGGTGCCGTCCCGTCGTCATGCAGATCTGCCCCTGGTGGAAGAACGACCCCCAGGCCGCCGTGGAGGTCACCGCGTCCAGGTCGGCGTCCTCCAGCACGACGAGCGCGGAGTTTCCGCCCAGTTCCAGGTGCGCCCGCTTCAGGTGCCGGCCCGCGGCCTCCCCCACCGCGCGGCCCGCGGCCGTGGAGCCGGTGAAGGAGATCACCGGGATGTGCGGGTCGGTGACCATGGCCTGGCCCGTGTCGGCTCCGCCGGGCAGGACCTGCAGCAGCCCGTCGGGCAGGCCGGCCTCGGCGAAGACGGCGGCCAGGGCCAGTCCTCCGCACACCGCGGTACGCGGGTCCGGTTTGAGGACGACAGCGTTGCCGAGGGCGAGGGCCGGGGCCACGGAGCGGATCGACAGGATGAGCGGCGCGTTGAACGGGGCGATCACCCCCACCACGCCGACCGGCACCCGGCGGGTGTAGGACAGGCGGGGTTCCTCGGTGGGCAGTACCTGTCCGGCGGGGCGGGAGGCGAGGGCGGCGGCCTCGTAGCACTCCTGCGCGGCGACGTGCAGCTCGAAGTCGGCCTTGCCGGGGACGCTGCCGGCCTCCCTGACCAGCCACTCCCGTAGGGCGGCGTGGCCGTCGAACAGGTCGCCGGCCTTGCGGAGCACCGCGGCCCGCCGGATGTGCGGGGACCTCGCCCAGTCCGCCTGGGCGGCATGCGCGGCCTCAGCGGCGGGCTCGACGTCCTCGGCGGCGGCGAGGGTGACGGTGCCGAGGGTCTCGCCGGTGGCGGGCTCGGTGACGGTGTGCTCGGGACCCTTCAGCGGGCGGGACGATCCGGTGGTGAGGTCGGGCCAGGTCATGACGCCTCCTCCGTCGTGTCCCGGCCCGGTGCGGTGGGCGGCGCCCGGACCGGCTCGGTCCTCAGCCGCGTACCCCGGAGGCGGGGCGGACAACACCGCGCGGGCGTGCGCGGCATGGCAGCGGGCCGGGGGATGTCGCGCGACCCGTCGCTCACGGGGCGCCGTCGCGCCCACCCGCGCCGCCCCAGCGGCACGACTGCCCACACAGCGGCGCCCCCAAGGGGCGCGGGGAACTGCGCGACCAGCCCACGACGACCCGCACCCGGCATGCACCAGCCCC
>NZ_JBITSH010000003.1:384279-659798 GCF_044540535.1 Streptomyces sp. NPDC085937
CCCGGCACCCCAGTAGCCGTCAGGGGCGGAACAGCGCCCCTCAGGGGCGCGGGGAACTGCGCGACCAGCCCACGACGACCCGCACCCGGCATGCACCAGCCCCCGGCACCCCAGTAGCCGTCAGGGGCGGAACAGCGCCCCTCAGGGGCGCGGGGAACTGCGCGACCAGCCCACGACGACCCGCACCCGGCATGCACCAGCCCCCGGCACCCCGGTGGCCGTCGACTCGGGACGCGGGCGTCAGCTGGACTCCCCGTGGCCGTCGACGCGGGACGCGGGCGTCAGCTGGACTCCCGCCGCACGACGGACGCGCCGAGCACCTTGTGCGCCTCCGGCGCGCCGCCCGGATCGCGGACCGCGCGGTCGACCAGGTCGGCCAGTTCCTGGCCGGACGGCAGTTCGAGGTGGACGGTGCTCAGCCGGGGCCTCAGCAGCCGCCCCAGCATGAGGTTGTCCGCGCCGACCACGGCCGTCTCCTCGGGGATGCGGATCCCCTCGTCCTGGAGCGCCCGCATCAGCAGCATCGCGTACTCGTCGTTGTACGTGAACACGGCGTCCAGGCCCAGCTCCCGCCAGCGGGCGGCGAGCCGCGCGGCGGACTCCTCGTCGTGGTCGAGCGACAGCTCGGTCACGGTCGCGTCGGTGCCGCGCACGGCGGCGCGCACCCCGGCGAGGCGTGGCGCGGAGAACGTGTCGAGGCCCGGCTCCCCCGGTACGACCACGCCGATCCGGCGGCGGCCCCGGTCGAAGAGGTGGGCGCCGGCGCTGTGTCCGACGACGTCGTGGTCCATCAGCAGGGCGTGCGCGCCCTCGACGGTCTCGGGGCCGAGGGTGACGACGGCCCGCGCGCCGGAGCGCTTGAGCACCTCCACGCCGCGCGGCCCGAGCCCGGAGCCCGGTACCAGCACCGCCACCGGACGCAGCTCCGCCCAGGCGCGGGCGGCCTCGTCGTCGTGCACGCCGACGGTGCCGTGCTGCACGACCGTGTAGTCGAGCAGGCTCAGCGCGGCCTGGAGGTCGTTGATGAACTGGCTGTACAGGGGGCCGACGGGGAACGCGGGCGCGGGCATCAGGACCATGCGGCTGTGCCCGGCCCGCAGGCTGCGGGCCGCCGCGTGCGGCACGTATCCGAGTTCCCGCGCGGCCTCGCGGACCCGGCGGCGGGTGGGTTCGCTGATCCGGACGGCACCGGCGTTGTTCAGCACGTAGGAGACGGTCGCGCGCGAGACGCCGGCCAGGCGGGCCACATCGGCGCTCGTGGGCACGGAGCGCGTCGGTGCGGGGGGCGCGGGAGCGGGCGGGTTCGGTATCTGCACCATGACGTACGGCATCTTCGCAGAAGCCGTAACGCGGCTCTCCCCCGGGGGAGTTGAGCGCGCGGACCGGAGCGAAGGGCGTGGTCAGGCGGTGGTGCCGGTGACCCGGTCGACCAGGTCCACCCAGGCGTCCTCCAGCCGCTGCGGCGGCATGCCGCACCCGTGGATCAGGTGGTGGACCAGGGCGGGGTCGAGCCGGGCCAGCAGCGTGTGGGCGAGCAGCTCGCAGTCGGCGTCCGGGACCGCCTGGCGCAGCAGCAGCGTGACGTGGTGCAGCCGGACCCGGTAGGGCGGGACGGTGAAGCGGCGGCCGGCGTCCGGTTCGGCCGCGAGCTGGAGCTCCAGGTCCTCCACGGTGCGGCGCAGGGCGGCACGGCCGAAGGCGCGCAGCCGCTCGACCGGGGGCGCGCCCGGGCCGAGGGGCGGGGGGCCGGTGAGGAACGCGGCCTGGAGCTTCTTCTCACTGTGGTCCAGGAGTGCCATCAGCAGGCCGGTGCGGTCGCCGAAGCGGCGGAAGACCGTGCCCTTGCCGACGCCGGCCGCCGCGGCGACCTCCTCCATGGTGACGGCGTCGGCCCCGCGGGCGGCCACGAGCGAGGCCGCGGCCTCCAGCAGCCGGGCCCGGTTGCGGGCGGCGTCGGCGCGCAGGCAGGGCTCGTCGTCGTCGAGGCCGAGGCGTAGCAGCTGCTGGGGCTCGACCGGCTCCTGAGGCGTCGGGACGGACGGTGGGGCGGCGGACATGCAGCCAGCGTAAGGCATCCGGAATGAAACTGGACCCTGGTCCGTTTGGAGTGCTACAACTGCAAAGCGGACCCCGGTCCGTATTGTGTCGCAGGTCTCATAGTCCACCCCCTGGAGTTCCCTCATGTCTGTTCGCATCCTCGCCCTCGTCGGCAGCCTTCGCGCCGGTTCGCACAACCGTCAGCTCGCCGAGGCCGCGGTCAAGCTCGCTCCCGCGGGCGCCGACATCGCGCTCTACGAGGGGCTCGCGGAGATCCCGTTCTACAACGAGGACATCGACGTCGAGGGTGGCGTCCCGGCCGCCGCGGCGAAGCTGCGCGAGGCCGCGGCCGGCGCGGACGCGCTGCTGCTCTTCACGCCCGAGTACAACGGCACCATCCCGGCCGTGCTGAAGAACGCCATCGACTGGCTGTCCCGTCCGTTCGGCGCCGGCGCCATCAGCGGCAAGCCGGTCGTCGTGGTCGGCACCGCCTTCGGCCAGTACGGCGGCGTGTGGGCGCAGGACGAGGCCCGCAAGGCCGTGGGCATCGCCGGCGGCAAGGTGGTCGAGGACATCAAGCTGTCGATCCCCGGCTCCGTGACCCGCTTCGCCGAGACCCACCCGGCGGACGACAGCGAGGTCGTCGAGCAGCTGACCGAGGTCGTCAACCGCCTGCACGCGCTGGTCGACGCCGAGCAGACGGCCGCCTGACCCCGCCCGAAGGGGCCGGAAGCCACCAGCGCTCCCGGCCCCTTCGCCGTACCTGGCGTACGGCGGGCCGCCCCGCCACTCCTCAGACCGGGGGTACGCCTCCGGCCGACCCCAGCGGCTTGAACAGGTGCACGTCCGCGTGGCCGCCGGGGATGCCCAGGGTTCGGCCGGTCTCGGCGTAGCCGTGCCGCTGGTAGAAGCCCGGGGCCTGGAAGGTGAAGGACGAGACGGCTACGCGGTCACAGCCGCGCCGCTGGGCCTCGGCCTCGGCGGCGCGCAGGATCCTGCCGCCCCAGCCGTCCTCGCGGTCGCCCTCACGTACCCACAGCAGTTCGATGCCGCACAGGCCGCCCCAGGTCCAGGCAGCCAGTCCGCCGATCAGCTCACCCGCTTCGTCGGTGACCTTGACCGAGAACATGTCGCGATCGGCCGAACCTGTCGCGGCCGCGTTGAAGGCGATGAGTTCGGCGGTCAGACGTTCGTTGAGTTCGGCGTCGCGTGCGCCGGTGGTCAGGGCCGGGCCGGAGCCGTGGTGGGTCGTCACCGCGCGGAGTATGCCGGCCAGGTGGGACCCTCGCAGCCGAATACCGAGGCCTTGATCTGCTTCGGAGGCGCCCGGCCAAGGACCGCCGCGACCTCGCCCGGAGCGGGCGGTACGGGGATGCCGGCGCCCCGCACCGCCCAACGGCCTCCGCCCGTCACAGGCGGCCTACGCCGCCGGTTGCTCCCGGAGGGGGTCGTGGTGGATCGGGGTCGTCGTTGTCGTCAACGGGGTGCCGGTGCCTCCGTGGCGGGTGGCGATGATCTCCGCCGCTATGGAGACCGCCGTCTCCTCCGGGGTGCGGGCGCCCAGGTCGAGGCCGATCGGGGAGCGCAGGCGGGACAGTTCACACTCCCCCACGCCCGCCTCCCGCAGCCGGCGCAGGCGGTCGGTGTGGGTGCGGCGCGAGCCCATCGCGCCGACGAACGCCACCGGCAGCCCCAGCGCCACCTCAAGCAGCGGCACGTCGAACTTCGCGTCGTGCGTGAGCACGCACAGCACCGTGCGCGCGTCGGTGTGCGTGGTGCGCAGATAGCGGTGCGGCCAGTCGACGACGATCTCGTCGGCCTCCGGAAAGCGGGCCCGGGTGGCGAACACCGGCCGGGCGTCGCACACGGTGACGTGGTAGCCGAGGAGCGACCCCACCCGTACCAGCGCCGCCGCGAAGTCGACGGCGCCGAAGACGATCATCCGGGGCGGCGGGACGGAGCTCTGCACGAACAGCGTCAGGCGGTCGGCGCAGTACGGATCGCCGCCGGTCCCGACGGCGACCGTGCCGGTCCGGCCGGCGTCCAGCAGGTCACTGGCCGTGGCCGCCGCCGACCGGTCCAGCTCGGCCGAGTCGCCGAGGCCGCCCTCGTACGTGCCGTCCGGGCGGACGTGGAGCGCTCGCCCGAGCAGGTCCTCCGGGCCTTCGGTCACCCACGCCAGCGCCCCCGCCCCGCCCCGGGCCAGGTCCGGCAGCACCGACTCCAGCACCGGCCTGACGGGGCTGTCCGCACCGACCGGTGTCACCAGCACCTCGATGGTGCCGCCGCAGGTCAGGCCGACCGCGAAGGCGTCCTCGTCGCTGTAGCCGAACCGCTCGGTCCTGCTCCCCCCGTCGTCGAGGGCTTCGACGCACAGGTCGTAGACCGCGCCCTCGACGCAGCCGCCGGACACCGAGCCGATCACCGTGCCGTCCCCGTCGACGGCGAGGGCCGCGCCGGGGCCGCGCGGCGCGCTGCCGCCCACGGAGACGACCGTGGCCACGGCGAACTCCCGGCCCTCGGCCAGCCATCGCCGCAGGTCACCGGTGAGGTCAAGCATGCGGACCTCCCGCCCGCAGCACCCGGTCCGGACGGATCGGCAGGCTGCGGTGACGTACGCCGGTGGCGTGCCACACGGCGTTGGCGACGGCCGCCGCCGCGCCGACGATGCCGACCTCGCCGATCCCCTTGATGCCGACCGGGTCCTCGGGGTCGTGGTCGTCGACCCAGTCGACCTCGATCGCCGGCACGTCGGCGTGCGTGGCGACGTGGTAGCCGGCCAGGTCGGCGCCGTAGAGGCCGCCCGAGGCGGGGTCGCGCACCGCCTCCTCGTGCAGGGCCATGGAGATGCCCCAGGTCAGCCCGCCGACGAGCTGGTTGCGCGCGGTGAGCGGGTTGACGATCCGGCCCGCGGCGAAGACGCCGAGCATCCGCCGCACCCGCACCTCGCCGGTGGTGACGTCCACGGCGGCCTCGGCGAACTGGGCGCCCCAGCTGTGCCGTTCCTTCGCCGCGAGGGCGGCGATCGCCTCGGTGGTGTCGGACCGCACGGTGATGCCCTCCGGCGGCACCGTGCCGCCCGGCACCAGGCGTTCGCGCAGGTCTTCGGCGGCCGCGGCGACCGCCCAGCCCCAGGAGCGCGTGCCCATGGAGCCCGCGGCGATGCCCGACGGGCCGAAGTCGCTGTCGCCGAGGTGCACGCGGATCCGCTCCGCCGGCACCCGCAGCGCGTCCGCGGCGATCAGGGTGAGCGCCGTACGCGCCCCGGTGCCGATGTCCGACGCGGAGATCCGGACGGTGAACGTGCCGTCGGCCTCCGCCGTCACCGCCGCCGTGGACGGCAGGGTGCCCGCCGGGAAGGACGCGGCGGCCGTGCCGGTACCGAGCAGCCACCGCCCCTCGCGGCGCACCCCGGGGCGCGGGTCGCGGGCGTCCCAGCCGAAGCGGCGGGCGCCCTCGCGGAAACAGGCGGCGAGGTTGCGGCCGGCGAACGGCAGACCGCTGACCGGACCGCTCTCCGGCTCGTTGCGCAGCCGCAGCTCGATCGGGTCGACGCCGCACTTCTCGGCCAGCTCGTCGAGCGCGCACTCCAGCGCGAACGAACCCGGCGCCTCTCCCGGCGCCCGCATCCACGTCGGCGACGGCACGTCAAGCCGTACGACGCGGTTCTCGGTGCGGTGGGCGGTGGCGTCGTACATCGTGCGGGCCACGCCGGCGCCCGGTTCGACGAACTCGTAGACCGTGGAGGTCTGGTTGAGCGAGACGTGCTCCAGGGCGCGCAGCCGTCCGTCGGGGCCGGCGCCGAGCCGGACCCGCTGCACGGTGGGGCTGCGGTAGCCGGTGACGGAGAACATCTGGCGGCGGGTCAGCGCCACCCGCACCGGGCGGCCCAGCGCGGCGGCGGCCATCGCGGCGGCCACCTGGGGCGCGCGTACGCCCTTGCTGCCGAAGCCGCCGCCGACGTGCTCGGAGCGGACCCGCACCGCGGACGGGTCGAGGGAGAACATCCGGGCGAGTTCGTCGGCGACCCAGGTGATGCCCTGGTTGGAGTCGACGACGTCGAGCCGTCCGCCGTCCCACCGCGCCGCCGCCACGTGCGGCTCCATCATGGCGTGGTGCTCCTCGGGAGTGGTGTACTCCTCGTCCAGCACATGGGCGGACGCGGCGAGTTCGGCCTCCAGGTCGCCCTTCTCCGTCGTGCCGGGCATGTGCCCCGCGGCGGGGTAGGAGTCGGGCCGGTCCGCCGAGAGCGCGATGTCGTGCGGCTCCTCGTCGTAGGTGACGGTGAGGGCGTCGGCGGCCGCGCGCGCCTGCTCGGGTGTCTCGGCGACGACGAGGGCGACGGGCCAGCCGGCGTGCGGGACGCGGTCGTGCTGGAAGACCGCGGCGGTCGGGTCCGGCGGTACGCCGAGCATGCCGACGTAGTCGGTGGTCAGGCGGGAGGCGTTGCCGTGGTGGAGGACGGTCAGCACGCCCGGCATGCCGAGCACCGGCCCGGTGTCGACGGAACGGATCCGGCCGCGGGCGGCGGTGGACAGCACCAGGACGCCGTGGGCGAGCCCGTCGAACGGGACGTCCCCGCCGTAGCGGGCGGCGCCGGTGACCTTGTCGCGCCCTTCGACACGGGTGTGCGCGGTCCCGACCGCGCCCGGGGCGGTGGGGCGCTGGGGTGCGACGGTCATCGGGCGGCCTCCTCGGCGAGTTCGGTCAGCACGGCCACCACGAGGTTGCGCAGGAGGGTCACCTTGTAGCCGTTGTGGGGCAGGGGCCGGGCCGCGGCGAGTTCGGCGTCGGCGGCGGCGGCGAAGTACTCGCCGGTGGCCGGGGCGCCGACGAGGACCCGTTCGGCGAGTCGGGCCCGCCAGGGCCGGGAGGCGACCGCGCCGAGGGCGAGGCGGGCGTCGCAGATCACGCCGTCCGCCACGTCGAGCGCGCCGGCGACCGAGCCGATCGCGAAGGCGTACGAGGCGCGTTCACGGACCTTGCGGTAGCGGGAGCGGGCGGCGACCCGGGCGGGCGGCAGGGTGACGTGGGTGATGAGCGCGCCGGGCGGCAGGACCGTCTCGCGGTGCGGGGTGTCGCCGACCGGCAGGTAGAAGTCGGTCAGCGGGGTCTCACCGGGGCCGTCGGCGGTCTGCCAGGAGACGACCGCGTCGAAGGCGGTGAGGGCGACGCCCATGTCGGAGGGGTGCACGGCCACGCAGTGCGTGGAGGCACCGAGAACGGCGTGGTTGTGGTGCTCGCCCTCGACGGCGGGGCAACCGCTGCCCGGGTCGCGCTTGTTGCACGGCCGGGTGATGTCGGTGAAGTAGCCGCAGCGGGTGCGCTGGAGCAGGTTGCCGCCGACGGTGGCCATGTTGCGCAGCTGGCCGGAGGCACCGGCGAGCACGGCCTGGGTGAGCGCCGGGTAGCGGTCGCGGATCAGGGGGTGCGCGGCGAGGTCGGCGTTGGTGACGGTGGCGCCGATGCGCACCGCGCCGTCGTCGTCGGCCTCGATCCGGTCGAGCGGGAGGGAGCGTACGTCGACGAGCCGGGCCGGGGACTCGACGCCGTTCTTCATCAGGTCGACGAGGTTGGTCCCGCCGCCGAGGTAGCGGGCGTCCGGGTCGGCGTCGAGCAGGGCGACCGCGCCGGTGACGTCGTCGGCGCGCCGGTAGTCGAACTCCTTCATGCGGCGGTCTCCTCGGTGGTGTGCTGTGCGGATGCCTCGGCGGCGGCGCGGGCGACCGCCTGGGCGATCTGTCCGTAGGCGCCGCAGCGGCAGAGGTTGCCGCTCATGCGCTCCTTGATCTCCTCCGTGGTCAGGGGCGGTGGGGCGGCCTGGGAGCCGACGTCCCCGGTGACGGCGCTGGGCCAGCCTGCGGCGTGCTCCTCGATGACGGCGACGGCGGAACAGATCTGTCCGGGGGTGCAGTAGCCGCACTGGAAGCCGTCCAGGTCGAGGAAGGCCTGCTGCACCGGGTGCAGGGTGTCCCCGTCGGCGACCCCTTCGACGGTGGTGATCTCGCGTTCCTCGGAGGCAACGGCCAGTTGGAGGCAGGAGACGGTGCGGCGGCCGTCGACGAGGACGGTGCAGGCCCCGCACTGTCCGTGGTCGCAGCCCTTCTTCGTGCCGGTGAGGTCGAGGCGCTCGCGCAGGGCGTCGAGCAGGGTGGTGCGGTGGTCGACGGACAGCGTGTGTTTCTCGCCGTTGATGTTCAGGGTGACGGTGCTGGACGTCGAGAGCGTCATGGAACGGCCTTCTTTCACGGAACTCACGGAGAACTCGGAAATTCGGAAATACGGACGAGTCAGCGGTGCGGACCTCTGGGAATCGGGGCGGCGGGGGTGGTCGTGGCGCTGTGCGAGGCGTGCGGTCCGCGGGATCGTGTGACGTGCGCGGTGCGGGTGCGGGGGGGTGCACCGGTCGTACGGAGCATGCGGGAGGGCTCCCGTGCCGTCCGGGTACGCCGATACGATGGGCCGGTACCGGACAGCTGTCCGGTACCGCAGAAACGTAGCGGACAGCTGTCCGCTTATCAAGGACGGGTTTCGGTCACGACCCGGGAGGAGGACCGGTGGGCGAGCACAAGGACGCGTCCCGGAGCACGGAGACACCCCAGAGGGCGGACGCCCAGCGCAACCGCGAGCGCATCCTCGCCGTGGCGGTGACCGAGCTGACGCGTGACGCGGACACCCCGCTGAGCGTGATCGCCAAGAAGGCGTGCGTCGGGCAGGGCACGTTCTACCGGAACTTCCCCAGCCGGGAGGCGCTGGTCCTGGAGATCTACCGGTACGAGATGCAGCAGGTCGCCGACAGCGCGGACCAGTTGCTCGGCAGCCGGGAGCCCGACCGGGCGCTGCGCGAGTGGATGGACCGGCTCACGCGGTTCAGCATGACCAAGGCCGGCCTCGCGGACGCCATCCGGCAGGCCACCAGCGGACCGGACAGCCCGGGGAAACCGGGACACGGCTCGCTCGTCGAGGCGGCGGACCGCCTGCTGCGCGCATGCGACGAGGCGGGGGTCATCCGTCCGGGGGTCACCGCGGACGACCTGATCCTGGCGATCGGCGGCCTCTGGCACCTGGACCCGGCGAGTGACTGGCAGCCCCGCGCCACCCGCCTCCTGGACCTGGTGATGGACGGCCTGCGGGTGGGAGCGCCGGGACGCGAGGAGGACGGGGGGCCCGCGTCCTGACACCGGCTTCCCCGCACGGGGCGTGTGCGCGAGCACGCCGCGAGGAGGTCAGGACAGCGGACGGACGCGGGAGCGCCGGGCGGGGGTCAGCTGATCGCTGTCGGGGCCAGGGCGCGTAGTTCGCGAAGGGCCGCCGCGACCGCCGGGCGGGCGTGGCCGCCGCTGCGGGTGCAGGTCAGCAGCCTGCGGTGCGGGTCGCCCGCGCACCGCACGCGACTGATCGGCAGGTCCGGGGTCACCCGGGCCAGCCGCGGGACGAGGGCCACCCCGAGGCCGTGCGCGACCAGGTGGGCGGTGGCGTTCCAGTCGCCGGCGTGGTGCACGACCTCCGGGGCGAATCCGGCGGCCCCGCAGGCGGCCATCACCTGGAGCCGGCACGGGCTCTCCGGCACCGGCGCGATCCACGGCTCGCGCGCCGCCTCGGCCAGATCGACCCTCTCCTCCCCCGCCAGCGCGTGCCCGGCCGGCACGACCAGGTCGAACGGGTCGTCCAGCAGCGGCTGTTGATCGAAGCGCGTGTCACTCATCGGCGGGTTGTGCGGGGTGGACTCCACCACGGCCAGATCGGCGGCGCCCTCGAAGAGCAGGTCGAAGATGGCCGGAACCACCGCCTCCGTGATCCGTACGGACAGCCGCGGGTGGCGCTCGCCGAGCCGCGCCGCCATCGGCGCCAGCAGTACCGAGACGGCGACCGGGAACCCGGTGACCCGCAGCACCCCCGCGGGGTCGCCGTGGTCGGCCCGCAGATCCAGCTCGGCCTGGTCCCAGCGCGCCTGGATGGCGTCGGCGTGCGCCAGCAGACTCTCGGCGGCCGGGGTGAGCCGGATCCCTCGGCCCTGCGGTTCCAGCAGGTCGACGCCGAGGTCCCGGGCGAGCTGGCGGATCTGCTGGGAGGCGGCCGAGGGCGTGAAGTGCAGGGCGCGGGCGGCCGCGGTGACCGTGCCGTAGTGGGCGACCGCCCGGAGGACGTGGAGCCGGCGCAGGTCAATCATGTAGCCGAGGCTTCACGGTGGTGTGCACAAAGTCAACCTGGACGTGAAAGGACGGTACGACGCACCCTTGCTGTGTCAGGACAACCGACAGGGCACACACGTCACATGGGGCACGTGTGAGGCACGTCAGGATCAAGGAGTCGCCATGACCAGCACGACCGGCACCACGGGCGCGACCGGCACCGTCTGCCCGTACTGCGGGTGGCCGGACGACGCCGAGCCGTTCCAGGTGGTCTCCCGGCACGCGACCGCTTCCGGCAGCACCGTGTGGACACGCTGCGGCTGCGGTTCGCTCCAGGTCCGCGCCGTGGACGCGGGCGGCGCCCGCATCGTGTCCCGCAGCCGGCCCGCCGACGCCCGGCCGTCCGTACCGACGGCCGATGAGCGTTGACAGGCGGCTCGCCCCGGCCGTACTAATCGCGTAGTGATCGCGGACCGGTCGAAGCGGGCGGGAGACCGGCGCCCCCCGGGCGCGGGCAGGAGGCGTGGACGTGCGGAGACTCCCCTTGTCCGGGGTGACGGTGGTGAGCGTGGAGCAGGCCGTGGCCGCTCCCTACGCCACCCGGCAGCTGGCCGACCTCGGCGCCCGGGTGATCAAGGTGGAGCGTCCGGGCGAGGGCGACTTCGCCCGGCGGTACGACACCACCGTGCACGGCAACTCCAGCTACTTCGTGTGGATCAACCGCTCGAAGGAGTCCCTCACCCTGGACCTGAAGGATCCGCGCGGCCGGGACATCCTGCACGAACTGCTGCGGGACGCCGACGTGTTCGTGCAGAACCTCGCGCCGGGCGCGGCCGGCCGGCTGGGTCTGGGGACCGAGGAGCTGACCCGCCGCCATCCGCGGCTGATCCCCTGCACCATCTCCGGCTGGGGCACCAGCGGCCCGTGGGCCGACCGCAAGGCGTACGACCTGCTGGTGCAGTGCCAGACGGGGCTGGTGTCACTGACCGGGACCCCGCAGGAGACCGCCCGCACCGGCATCTCCGTCGCCGACATCGCCGCCGGGATGTACGCCTACAGCGGTGTGCTCACCGCGCTGTACACCCGCGCCACCACCGGCGAGGCACACCCGGTGGAGGTCTCCCTGTTCGAGGCGCTCGCCGAGTGGATGGGGCAGCCCGCCTACTACACCCGCCACGGCGGCGGCCAGCCCCCACGGCTGGGCACGCAGCACGCCACGATCGCCCCGTACGGCACGTTCCGGGCCGCCGACGGCCGCGAGGTGCTGTTCTCCATCCAGAACGAACGTGAGTGGGCGGCGCTGTGCCGGGAGTTCCTGGGGCGCCCGGAACTGATCGACGACCCGCGGTTCGCGACGAGCTCCGCCCGGGTGGCCCACCGGGCGGAGGTGAACGCGATCGTGGCCGGGCGCTGCGCCCGCGACGACGCGGAGGACCTGCTCAGGACCTTGGAGGCGACGGGTATCGCCTGCGCCGGGGTCAACGACGTCACGGCGTTCCTCGACCACCCGGTGCTCGCCGCGCGCGGCCGGTGGCGTGAGGTGGACGTACCGGGCGGCACCGTCGAGGCGCTGCTGCCACCCGCGGACCTCGCCGGCCTGCCGGCCCGCATGGACCCGGTCCCGGCCGTGGGCGAACACACGGAACCGATCCTGCGCGCACTGGGCCGCACCCTCGAAGACATCGCGGCCCTCCGGACCGACGCCGTGATCTGACCGGGCCCCGCCCGAACGGCCCGCTGACAGTCCCGGCGGGCGGACCGCCGTCACCGATCGGCCTGGCCCAGGCACGCGTGCGTGCCGCTCCGGCCGCCTGGCCCGATGTACCGGCACGCGCCCGGGCGGAGTGAGCGCCTCTCCGGCGCCGCCGTCGGGGAGTCGCCGCCCAAGGGCGTGAGCTGTCGGGCGGCGCTCCGCCGGCCCGGCCCTACGGCTGTCGCTGTTCGCGCAGCGCTCGCAGGACCTCCTCGTCCGTCAGCTGGTCGAAGATGTCGTACCACTGGCCGACGGCCATGAAGGCGGCCGGTTCGTGCAGGCAGATCAGCTCGTCGGCCTCGCCGCGCAGCGTCGCCACGCCCTCCGGTGAGCCGACCGGGGCGGCCAGCACCAGCCGGCCGGGGTCCCGGACCCGCAGGGCACGGAGGGCGGCGCGGGCGGTGGAGCCGGTCGCCAGGCCGTCGTCCACGACGACCACGGTCCGGCCCCGCAGGTCCGGCGCGGGGCGGCCCTGCCGGTAGAGCCGTTCGCGGCGGAGCAGTTCCGCCCGCTCCCGCTCGACGACCGCCGCGAGGTCGGCCTCGGTGAGGCCCAGGCCGCGCAGTGACTCGTCGTCGTACACGGGCACGCCGTCACCGGCCATGGCGCCGACGGCGAACTCCTCGTGCCCGGGGGCGCCGACCTTGCGGACGACGAGGACGTCGAGGGGCGCGCCGAGCGCGCCGGCGACCTCGGCGGCGACGGCGACACCGCCCCGGGGCAGGGCCAGCACGAGGAGGTCCGGCAGGGCGCCCGCGTCCTGCCTCTCCCGCAGCCGCGTGGCCAGTTCGCGGCCGGCGTGCCGGCGATCACGGAACCGCATGACGATTGCCCTCCCTCCGCACCGGGCCGGTGCCGGGTCCACCGTGGCGCGGACCCCGGTCGGCACCCGCGTACCCGCTCCCCCGGCACGCGAAGCACCGGCGCGGGGCATGGGGGCCGTGGCGTCGGGCAGTCGTGGTGCATGGTCGGTGACACGAGTGACCCGGGGCAGGCGCCACGACCGGACCTCAGCGGGCACCGCTCGGTGGCGCAGGAGGACGAGGTACGCATCGAGGCCTGGGCGGCGAGCCGGGAGCACTGTCTGGCGGAGGCCGTGGTGGCGATGGTGGAGTGCTTCGCGGACGTGTCCGGGGTGAGACCGACCGGGGTGGACCGCATCCGGCTGGCCGAGGCGTGCGACGAGGATCTGCTGGCCGCGCTGCTCGACGAGATCCTTTACCGGCTGGAGGCGTACGGGCAGGTGCCGGTGGACGTGGAGGCCGATGAGGCGGAGGGCGGACTGGACGTGCGGCTGGCCGTCGCGGGCCTGGCGGACGTACGGGTCACCGGGGAGGTGCCGACGGACGTGGGCTGGGAGGACCTGCGGCTGCGGCCGGGGCCGTACGGCTGGTCGTGCGAGATGACCGTGGACGGCTGAGCAGGCGCGGATACGGCTGCCCGCCTCCCGGTCAGGGGGCGGCCCGGCCCTGCTGATGTCCGCCGCGGAACGCGGGTCCTCCTCCGCTGCGGGGTCGCCGAGGCCGACCACGCCCACCGGGCGAACGTCCACGGTGGGCGGCGGTGGCGCCGACGACCTCAGCGGTGGCTCAGGACGTTGACCACGCGGCCGTCGGGGTCGCGGACGAAGAAGCGGCGGACTCCCCACTCCTCGTCCTGCAGGGGGTGGACGATCTCCGCGCCGCTGTCCCGCAGGACCGCACAGGCCGCGTCCACGTCGCCCACCTCGACGCTCAGGTCGGGGACGACAGGCGCGGTCCTGTCCTCGGTCATGACGCTGACCTGCGCCGTCCCGCCGGCCGGTGCGGCCAGCGTGACGATCCAGCCGTGGTTCATGACCTCCTCCAGGCCCAGCAGACCGTAGAACCGTCGGTTCTCCTCCACTGCTTCGGAATGGAGGTTGGGCACGACTCGGCGCACGGTCATCGACGACTCCCTGCGTGGACGGATCCGAACGGGTGGATCTCCCTGTGTACTACGGAACGTCCGGCCTCGCGGGCTTCTCCGGGCGGTGCGGTCAGACCGCGCCCGGGATCTCCTCCGTGACGCCGTTCAGGGGGGAGTCCGGGTGGGTGCCGTAGGGGCGGGTGAGGATCTCCAGGCCGTGGCCCGCCGGGTCGCGGAAGTACACGCCCCGGCCGCCGTCGTCGCGGTTGAGACGGCGCGGGTGCCTGCCGTGCGGGTCGGCCTGGACGGGGACCCGTGCGGCCACGAGCCGGGCGAGGATCGCGTCGAACTCCTCCTCGCCGACGAGGAACGCGTAGTGCTGGACGGGGATGTCGATGTCGACGGTGGCGAAGTCCAGGGTGACGCCGTTGGCGGTGGTCACCGGGAGGAACATCCCGGCGGGCGGTCCGAGCCGCAGGCCGAGGACGTCGGCGACGAAGCGGGCGGACTTCTCACGGTCGGGGGTGAGGACGATGGTGTGGTTGAACTCGACGGGCAAGGTCAATGCTCCGGGGCATCCGCGGCGCCTCCATGCCTCACCCTGCCGGTGACCGGCACGCGATGCCGCGGGCGACACGTTAGGCGACGGCGTCGGCGGGCGTCGAGCGGATTTCCGGGTGCGCTCCCCCAAGTCCCGTTCCCCGCCGAGCCCTTGGCCGCCCTCCGACGGCCCTGTGGCCGGCCCGGCGGCCGTTGTGACGGCAGCGGGCGCGGGCGTTCGGCCGGGAGGTGTCAGGCCTGGGCCGTGGGCCGGACGACGATCTCGTTGACGTCGACGCCGGCGGGCTGCTCGATCGCGTAGCCGATGGCCGAGGCGATCGCGGACGGCGGCATCGCGATCTCGTCCCGCATCCGGGTCAAGGCGGCGGCCACTTCGGGGGAGGCCGTCCTGCCGACCCCCTCGGTGTGGGTGAAGCCGGGCGACACGACGGTCACGCTCAGGCCGGGGCCCGATTCCTGGCGCAGCCCTTCGGAGATCACGTTCACCGCCGCCTTGGTGGCCGCGTAGACGGCCTGCGGGGACTTGACGACGTAGGCCGAGGTGGAGCTGACGGTGACGAAGTGGCCCGATCCCTGCCGGCGGAAGACGGGCAGGGCCGCTCCGATGCCGTTGAGCAGGCCGGTGACGTGGGTGGCGACCATGGCGTCCCAGTCGTCCTGGCGCAGTTCGTCGAACGGTGAGACGGCCATGACGCCCGCGTTGGAGACGAGCACGTCGAGGCGGCCGTACCTCTCGACCGCGGTGTCGGTGAGGCGGCGGAGGTCCTCGCGGCGCGTGACGTCGACGATCACGCCGGTGGCGGTCCCGCCCTTCGCCGTGATGCCGTCCACCACGGCGGCGAGCCGGTCCGCGCGCCGGGCCCCGAGCACGAGCCGGGCCCCCTTTCCGGCGAGGAAGTGCGCCGTCGCCTCACCGATGCCGCTGCTGGCACCGGTGAGCGCGACGACCTTGTCCTGGAGGGTCGGCATGACCGGGGTCCTTCCGAGAGGGGCGCAGGCGCACGAGGTGAGCGGGTCCGCGTCGTGTGCGGGCCCGCACGTGACCTACTGTGGAAGCGGGGACATCCCCACTTGGACCAAGGTAAGTGGGGATGCCCCCACTTAGCAAGCCTCAGCTGCCATGGGCGGCATCCCAGGGAAGGAAAGACGTCAGAGATGGCCGACGAAGCGCACCGCCCGTTGCGCGCCGACGCACGGCGGAACCGGGACAAGATCCTCACCACCGCCGCGCGCGTGTTCACCGCGGAGGGCCTGAACGCGCAGCTGGACCGGATCGCCAAGGAGGCGGGCGTCGGCAGCGCGACCCTGTACCGCAACTTCCCCACCCGGGAAGCCCTGGTCGAGGCGGTCTACCGCAACGAGGTGGCCCAGCTGTGCGACTCCGTCTCCCCCCTGCTCGCGGAGAAGGCGCCCGACGACGCCCTGCGCGCGTGGACGCGCCTCTTCCTGGACTACGTCACCACCAAGCACGGCATGATCGACGCCCTGCGCGCCATCGCCGCGACGGGAGGCAACCCCTACGGGCACAGCAGGGAGATGATCCTGGCCTCCGTCACCACGCTCATGGACGCGTGCGTGGCGGCCGGGACGATCAGGGGAGACATCCGACCGGGCGACATCAGCGCCGCGCTGGAGGGCATCGCCCTGACGTCGGCGGGCGCGGAGCACCGGCAGCAGGCGGAGCGCCTGCTCGACCTCGTGCTGGACGGCCTGAAGGCCCGCGCGTGACGACACGGCCGGCCTCCCTCGGGGGAAGCCGGCCGGTTCACGCCCCGGCGGCCGCCGCCGCCTCGTCGACGCGTCCGGCCACCCAGGCGAGGAAGGCCCGGACGTCCGCCGCGGGAAGGGTGAGCGCCTGCGCGCGGGGGCGCTCGAAACTGCGCAGGGCCTCCGTCACCAGGGGCCGGAATGCCGGCTCGGAGGCGGCGACGACCTCGCCCGCCCTGCGCTTGGCGAACCAGTGGCCCGTGCGGCAGTAGACGGCCGCGCGGCAGCCGTTGAGCACCCTGTTGTCCGCCAGGTGCCCCTCGCCGTCGGCGTGCTCCCGCACGGAGTCGCGGAGCGCGCCGAGCACAGCCCTGCGGTCCGGCGCGGCGATCACGTCCCGTGCCGGGGTGCCGTACAGCGGGAGGCCGGCCTGGTGGGCGACGGACCGGTCGATGACGTACCAGAAGGCCGGCGCGTCCCGGGGATCCTGACTGGCTCGCCCGGGCAGGAGCGGTCCGGTGTTGAGGTCGAGCAGATAGCCCGCCGCGCCCGACGGCCGGGCGGTGAAGCCGGAGCCGTAGACGACCAGTTCGAGCCCGGCCGCGGGGCACGGCAGGGCGGGGTGGGCGAGCGTTCCGGCCAGCGCGGACAGGGCAGGGCGCGGGAGGGCGGGGTCCACCACGACCGTCACGTCGACGTCGCTGCGTCCGTGCCGGTAGTCACCCAGGGCGAGGGACCCGACCGCGAGGACGCTCACCAGGTGCGGTCCGCAGACGTCGCCGGTCCGGCGGACCAGCTCCCCCAGGTAGGTCCGCAGTTCGGGCGGCGGCAGCGGCGGTCGGCTCATGCCCCCAGTGTCGGTCCGGGCGGGGACGCCGGGAAGGTCACGCCCACAGGTCGTCGCTGTCGCACACGCGTGCACCCATGTTGCGCTCCATCATGCGCAGGGCGGCGTCCGCGAGGTCGGCGTGGATGTGCGCGACGGCGTCCCGGGGGACGGTCACGTCGAGGTGCCGGATGTGCGCGTCGAGCGAGGAGTACAGGACGCACTGCTCGGTGACCTGACCGCACATCACGAGCTGGTCGATCCCCTGCTGGGACAGCAGGTAGCCGAGCGGGGTCTCGAAGAAGATCGAGTGCCGGGCCTTGACCACGAACAGGGACGACTCGTCCGGCACCAGCGGCTCCACCAGGTTCGCGTACGGCCCCGCCAGCGCCTTGTCGAGCAGCTCACCGTGGTGCGAGCGCCACTCGCCGAAGTTGTCGTTGACGTAGATCACCGGCGCGTCCCGCCGGCGCGCCCGGTCCAGCAGGCGGGAGATCACCGGGACCACCGCCTCGGCGGACGGCAGCAGCTGGTCGGCGTCCGGGTGGTCGTAGGTGTTGATCATGTCGATGACGATCAGCGCGGTCTTGCCCATGCGTACCGGGTGCCACACGCGGGGGCAGGTCAGACATCATTTCGCCGACTGCGGCCCGGAAAACCGACGTGGGCGCCGCGCCCGCCCGCACGGTGCCGGTCGGCGCAGGGTCCGCCGGCGTCGAAGGGGCCGTCCGGCCCTGTTCCCGAGGTCCGTGGGCGCCGACCATGGGGAGATGATCCACAGCGACGGCTTCCGGGCGCTCGACCGGCAGGAGTGCCTGCGCCTGCTCGGTAAGGTGCCGGTCGGCCGCGTCGTGTACACCCGGCAGGCGCTGCCCGCGGTGCTGCCCGTGAACTTCTCCCTGGACGCGGACGGGGCCGTGGTGCTGCGCACCTCCGCGGAGTCCGACCTGGTGCGGGCGGTCGACGGTGTGGTGGTCGGGTTCGAGGCCGACGACTTCCAGGGCGGGTGCCGGTCGGGGTGGAGCGTGGTGGTGACCGGCCGGGCGGCCGTGGTGAGCGACCCGGCCGAGCACGAGCGGCTGCTGCGCGCCGGTCCCCGCTCGTGGATGCCGATGCGGGACGGCGTGTTCGTACGGATCGGGAGCGAGATGGTGACCGGCCGGGAACTCACGGGGGGCGCGGACCGACCACAGGCGTCCCCCGGTGATCAACCGTGTCAACCCCCTTGCGCGGCACCGCCGGACGGGTGACGTACGGTTCCGCCTGTGACCGCCTACACCGCTGAGAACACCCCGGGCCGCCACGGCCCGCACGCCACCGTCGAGACCGAGCCCCGTGCCGTGGGCCGGGTGCGCACCGAGTACTCGCCCGCGTACGACGGCGACCCGGACCCCGGGGAGATCGTCTGGACCTGGGTCCCGTTCGAGGAGAACGACGGCCGCGGCAAGGACCGGCCGGTGCTGGTCGTCGCCCGTGAGGCGGCGGGGTCGTTCCTCGCCGTGCAGCTGTCGAGCAAGCGGCACGCGGGTGACCGGGAGTGGGTGCCGATCGGCAGCGGCCCGTGGGACCGCTCCGGCCGTGACTCCTGGGTCGACGTCGACCGCGTCCTGCGACTGCACGAGGAGGGCATGCGCCGAGAGGCGTGCGCCCTGGACCGCATGCGGTTCAACCTGGTGCGGCAGCGCCTCAGGGAGCGCTACGGCTGGGAGTGACCGCCGGCTCGTCCGTCAGGTCCGCGAACGTCCGGGCGAACGCCGCGCGCGTCGCACTGTCGCGTGCGCGGTCCAGGACGCCGAACACCACGTGCTCGAAGGCCCCGTCGAAACGCCCGCCGGGGCCCAGGTGCGCCCGGAACGCCTCCGCCACCTGCGCCGGGTCGTTGCGGAACACCCCGCAGCCCCAGGCGCCGAGCACCAGCCGCCGGTAGCCGTGGGCGGCCGCGGTCTCCAGGACCCGCCCGGCGCGGCGGGCCAGCGCGGCGGACAGCTCCCCCGCGCGCTCCGGCGCCTTGGCGCGGATCACGCCCGCGTTGGGCGCCGGCGAGGTGAGGAAACCGGCCGTGAACGGCGCGTCCAGCAGGCCGCCGCGGTCGTCCCGGAACACCGGCACGGCGGGCGAGTGGATCACGCGGTCGGTGTAGAACGGATCGCGGTGGGCGCGGTGGTGCGCGTAGAACTCGGGGGCCCGCAGCAGGCAGGTGTACAGCGCCGAGGCGCGGCACAGCGCCTCCTCCTGGGCCTGCGCGCCGTTGAGGTAGCCCCCGCCCGGGTTGCGCGCCGAGGCGAAGTTCAGCACGGCCGCGGGACGCGCGGCGTCCGGGCCGGTGAGGCGCCGGGCCGCCTGCAGGCTGCTCTCGCCGGTCACCTCGAAGCGCGTCGCCGCCGGCGCGAAGGCCGGCACCGGGACCGGCTCGGGCCCGTGCAGTCGCGTGCCCTGTCGGGCCGCCTCGACCGCCGCGGCGACGGACACCGTGTACCCGTCCGGTGCCCGGTAGGCACCCTCCTGCACGATCCGCTCCGTCTCACGGGCGATGCCCCGCAGGCGCGCGCTCACGGCGCCACCCCCGTAGCCGCCGTGAACGCGCCCCACGCGTTCCCCCTCGCCGTGCTCATGCACGCATCCTGAGCGATGCTGGTGACGCGGCGCAACGCGGTTTTCGCCGACCCGGACGGTCCGGGGCCGGAGGGCGAAAACCCCCGGTGACGGGCGGAACGAAAGGATGACCGACCCCTTACGCCTCCCCAGGCGCCCTTGTGCCGGGCGATCCGAGGGTTTTGGGTGGACGCGTTGGTGCCGGCCGGGACCGACCTGACTCCGGGCCGGCGACATGGTGGTGTCTCAGGAGGATTCCTGCATGTCCGATCCGTCGAGCGGTTGTGCGCCTTCCCGCACGGCCGTCACCGAAGCCGGGGCGGAGGCCCTGATACGCGGCATCTGCTTCAAGACCGGTCCGCCCCGCCTTCTCGGCGTGGAAGTGGAATGGCTGGTCCACGAGCTGCGCGACCCGCGGCTCCCCGTCCCTCACGAACGACTCGAGGCGGCCTACTCCGCACTGCGGAACGTGCCCCTCCGCTCGGCGCTCACCGTCGAGCCCGGTGGTCAGCTGGAGCTGAGCTCGCCGCCCGCCGCGACCCTCACCGAGTGCGTCGACACCGTCTCCGCCGACCTGGACGCCGTGCGGGCCGTCCTGCGCGAGGACGGCCTGGGCCTGGCCGGCATGGGCCACGACCCGTGGCGGACCCCCCGCAGGTTCCTGCACCGGCCGCGCTACGACGCGATGGAGGCCTCCCTGGACCGCACCGGCGCGGCCGGACGGTTCATGATGTGCGCCTCCGCCTCGGTGCAGGTGTGCGTGGACGCCGGGCACGAGGAGCCCGGGCCGCTCGGCCACGTACGACGCTGGTGGCTGGCCCACCTGCTGGGCGCCGTCCTGGTGGCGGCCTTCGCGAACTCGCCGCTCTCCGGGGGGCGGCCGACCGGCTGGCGGTCCACTCGGCAGCTGCGCTGGACGCAGATCGGCACGGGACGGGCGGGCGGCCCCGCGCTGGACGCCGACCCGCGCGACACCTGGGCCCGGCACGTGCTGGACGCGCCCGTGATGTGCGTGCGCCGGGACGACGACCGGCCGTGGGACGTGCCGGACGGCTTGTCCTTCCGGCACTGGACGCGGCAGCGCACACCGCGCGCCCCGACCCACGACGACCTGGACTACCACGTCACGACCCTGTTCCCGCCAGTCAGGCCCCGGGGCCATCTGGAACTGCGGATGATCGACGCGCAGCCCGGCGAGGACGGCTGGACGGTGCCGCTGGCCGTGACGGCGGCGCTGTTCGACGACCCGGAGGCCGCCGAGACCGCCTACCGGGCGGTGAAGCCCCTGGCCGAGCGGACGGCGGGCCTGCCCGCGCCGCACAACCCGCTGTGGCGGGACGCGGCCCGGGACGGGCTGACCGACCCGGAGCTGTGCGAGGCCGCCGACCTCTGCTTCGCGGCGGCGCTGGCCGCCCTGCCCCGGCTGGGGGCCGCGCCCGCGCTGGCCGACAGGGTCGCCGCGTTCCGGGACCGGTACGTCGCCCGGGGCCGCTGCCCCGCCGACGACCTGCTCGACACCTGGCGCGCGGGGCACGACGGGCGTACGGCCGTATCCGGCGCGCCCTCCCCCACCATCCACCCGCACGGGAAGGACACCCCCTCATGACCGACCCCGCCCTCGACGCCGGAACCCTGCGTGAGCGCGCGGTCGCCTCGCTGGTCGTCGCCCGGGACCGCACCACGCTGCTGACCAGCTGTGTGGAGGAACCGGACCTGACCGCGCAGCATTCGCCGCTGATGTCACCGCTGGTGTGGGACCTGGCGCACATCGGCAACATGGAGGAGCAATGGCTGCTGCGGGCGGTCGCCGGCCACGAGGCGATACGCCCGGAGATCGACAGCCTCTACGACGCCTTCGAGCACCCGCGCGCCGCGCGTCCGAGCCTGCCCCTGCTGTCGCCCGAGGAGGCCCGCCGGTACGCGTCCGACGTGCGCGGGCGGGCGCTGGACGTGCTGGAGCGCACGGCGTTCGAGGGCACACGGCTGACGGAGGCCGGCTTCGCCTTCGGGATGATCGCCCAGCACGAGCAGCAGCACGACGAGACCATGCTGATCACGCACCAGCTCCGCCGGGGCCCGGCGGCCCTCACCGCGCCCGACCCGGAGCCGGTGACGCCGTTCACCGGGCCGGCGGAGGTCCTGGTGCCGGGCGGCCCGTTCACCATGGGCACCTCGTCCGAGCCGTGGGCGCTGGACAACGAACGCCCGGCCCACCGCCGCGAGGTGGCACCCTTCTTCATCGACACGACGCCGGTGACGAACGGCGCCTACCAGGCGTTCGTCGAGGCCGGCGGGTACGACCAGCAGCGCTGGTGGACCCCCGAGGGCTGGGCCCATGTGCGCCGCAACTCCCTCACCGCGCCGCTGTACTGGCGCCGTGACGGCGGGCAGTGGCTGCGGCGCCGCTTCGGCGTCACCGAGCTGGTGCCGCCGGACGAGCCCGTGGTGCACGTGTGCTGGTACGAGGCCGACGCCTACGCCCGCTGGGCCGGGCGGCGGCTGCCCACCGAGACCGAGTGGGAGAAGGCCGCCCGGCACGACCCCGCCACCGGCCGGTCGACGCGCTACCCCTGGGGCGACGCCGACCCCACGCCCGAGCACGCCAACCTCGGCCAGCGCCATCTGCGTCCCGCACCGGCCGGCAGCTACCCGGCCGGGGCGTCGCCGCTGGGCGTGCGGCAGCTGATCGGGGACGTGTGGGAGTGGACGGCGAGCGACTTCCTGCCGTACCCGGGCTTCCGGGCGTTCCCGTACAAGGAGTACTCGGAGGTCTTCTTCGGGCCGGAGCACAAGGTGCTGCGTGGCGGTTCCTTCGCCGTGGACCCGGTCGCCTGCCGGGGCACCTTCCGCAACTGGGACCTCCCGATCCGGCGGCAGATCTTCTCCGGGTTCCGCACCGCCCGCTCGGTGGAGGACGCCTGATGTGCCGGCACCTGGCCTACGTGGGGTCCGAGGAGCCGTTGGGCGCGCTGCTGATGCGGCCGGCGCACGGGCTGTACCGGCAGTCGTGGGCGCCGCGCCGGCAGCGCCACGGCACGGTCAACGCCGACGGCTTCGGCGTCGGCTGGTACGCCGACGGCGACCCGGTCCCGGCCCGCTACCGGCGGGCCGGGCCGGTGTGGGCGGACCTGTCGTTCACGGATCTCGCCCGGGTGGTGCGCACCCGGGCCCTGCTCGCCGCCGTACGGGACGCGACGCTGTCGGGTGCCGACGCGGAGGCGGCCGCGGCGCCGTTCGCCTCCGGCACCTGGCTGTTCAGCCACAACGGAGCGGTGCCGGGCTGGCCGGGTTCGCTGGCGCCGCTGGCCGCGACGCTGCCCGCCGAGGACCTGCTGTCGCTGGAGGCCCGTAACGACTCGGCGTTCGTGTGGGCGCTGGTGCTGGCCCGGCTGCGGGCCGGCGACACCATGGGCCAGGCGCTGGCCGACACGGTCGCCGAGGTCGCGGAGGCGGCCCCCGCCGCCCGGCTGAACCTGCTGCTCACCGACGGCGACACCGTCACCGCGACCGCCTGGGGCGACACCTTGTGGTACCTCGCCCGGCCGGGCGGCGGCACCGTCGTCGCCTCCGAGCCCTACGACGACGATCCGCACTGGCAGGAGGTGCCCGACCGCACCCTGCTGGCCGCGAGCCGCACAGATGTGCTGCTCACCCCGCTCAAGGAGCCCCTCACGTGAGTCCGTTCCATCTCACCCGCACCCTCCCCGAGGACGCCACCGGCGCCGCCCTGCGCGCCGACGTCCACGCGGGACTGACCGGCAGCCCCAAGACGCTGCCGCCCAAGTGGTTCTACGACGCACGGGGCAGCGAGCTGTTCGAGGAGATCACCGCGCTGCCCGAGTACTACCCGACGCGCGCCGAGCGGGAGATCCTGCTCGCCCGCGCGGACGAGATCGCCGTCGCGTCCGGCGCCCGCACCCTGGTGGAGCTGGGCTCGGGCTCCTCGGAGAAGACGCGGCACCTGATCGCCGCCCTCACCGGCCTGCACACCTACGTCCCGGTCGACGTCAGCGAGTCCGCGCTGACCGGCGCCGGGCGGGCGCTGGCCGCCGAGCGGCCCGGTCTGGACGTGCACGCGCTGGTCGCGGACTTCACCGCGCGGCTGGCGCTGCCGGACACCCCGGGCCCGCGTCTGGTGGCGTTCCTCGGCGGCACCCTCGGCAATCTGCTGCCGGCCGAGCGGGCCGCGTTCCTCGCCTCGGTGCGCGCCCTGCTCGCCCCGGGCGACGCGCTGCTGCTGGGCACGGACCTGGTGAAGGACGAGCGGGTGCTGGTCCGGGCGTACGACGACGCGGCGGGGGTGACGGCCGCGTTCAACAAGAACGTGCTGAGCGTGGTCAACCGGGAGCTCGGCGCCGACTTCGACCCGGACGCCTTCGACCACGTCGCCCTGTGGGACGCCGCGCACGAGTGGATCGAGATGCGGCTGCGCGCGCGCACCGCGCAGTCCGTGAAGATCCCGGCGCTCGAGCTGGTGGTGGACTTCGCGGAGGGCGAGGAGCTGCGCACCGAGGTGTCGGCGAAGTTCCGGCAGGAGGGCGTACGTGCCGAACTGGCCGCCGCGGGGCTGGAACTGACCCGGTGGTGGACGGACGCGGAGACGCGGTTCGCGCTGTCGCTCAGCATCGCCCGCTGACCCGGCCGCCGGGCAGGGCGACGGGGCCCCCGAGGCCCTGCCCGGCATGATCCGCGGACCCGTCCTAGTCGAAGGCGAGGGTGTCGGTGACGCGCCGTGCGGCGCGTTCGGCCTCCTCGGCCGGGTCGGCGCCGGTGAGCACCTTCGTCATGTACTCCTTGATCGGATTGTCGGCCTCGACCACGCTCCACCGGGGTGTGGCGGGGGTCGCCCGGCCCCGTGCGGCGCCGGCCGCCATGGCCTCCAGCCCCTCCTCCCCCGCGACCGACCCGGCGAGGCCGGCCTTGTTGGGGACGTAGTTCATGGTGCGGGCGAGTTCGGTGTTCCACCGGGAGCCGGTGAGGGCGGCGACCACCTCGACGGCGGCGGCCTCCACGTCGGTGTTGGCGGGGACGACGAGGTCGGAGCCTCCGGTGAAGACGGCTCCGGGCCGGCCCGCCTTCCTGCCGGGGACGGGGAAGTAACCGATCCGGTCCGCGAGTTCGGGGTTCTGCTTGACGATCGTCTGGACCAGGCCGGGGACGGCCACGATCTGGGCGACCCGGCCCTCGGCGAACACGCCCGCCTGCGGGGGATGTTCCTCGTCGGCGTCGGCCGGTCCGTCGCCGAGCTCCTGGAGCCGGCGGTAGAAGTCCATGCCGCGCAGCGCGGCCGGGCTGTCCAGCGCGCCCCGCCAGACGCCGTCGCGTTCGGTGGCGAGTTCGCCGCCCTCCTCCCAGATGAAGCCGGCCAGCGTGTACCAGTCCTGCCCGGCGAGGTAGATGCCCTGTGTCCGGTCGGTGTCGAGCCGTTCGGTGATCTCCAGCCACTCGTCGCGGGTCTCCGGCGGGGCGGTGACGCCGGCCGCGCGGAACAGGTCCTTGCGGTAGACGACGACGCGGTTGGCGGCGTACCAGGGGATGCCGTACTGCTGCGAGCCCCAGCGGCCGGGTTCGGCGAGGCCGGGCAGCCAGTCGTCGCGGCCCCAGTCGCGCATTGACTCCAGGGTGAGGTCGAGCAGCCCGTCGCCCTCCGCGTAGGCGGACACCTGGGTGTTGCCCACCTCGATGACGTCGGGTCCGTCCGCGTCCCGGCCGCGCAGGGCCTGCTGGACCTTCTCACCGATGCCGGTCCACTCCTGGACGCGGATGTCCAGGTCGATCCCGTCGTGTTCGCTCTCGAACTCCTCGGTGAAGCGGTCCAGGAAGTCCTGCGAGGCACTGTGCTGCATCAGCCACACGGTGACGGTGCGCCGCTCCGCCGCGCTGTCGGAGATCAGAGCGCAGCCGCTGAGGAGGGAGGCGGACACACAGACGAGGGCGAGCAGACGGCGTCTCACGTGGGGTCCTGTTTCTGTCTGCGGACAGGGCGGGGCCCGGCGTGGGGGGCGAGCCGGAGCTCGGACGGGTGCCCAGCATCTTGGTATGGACCAATGCCCGGGTCAAGGCCGTCAGGCGAACGGGGCCGACGCCTCGCGCCCGGCCCGCAGGTGGGGCACGGTGGAGTGACGTGTGCCACAGGCGGTGGGAGCCGCCGCGAGAGGAGCGAAGCATGTCGAACCACACCTACCGGGTCACCGAGATCGTCGGCACCTCCCACGACGGCGTCGACGCGGCCGTGCGCAACGGCATCGAGCGGGCGTCGCAGACCCTGCGCAATCTGGACTGGTTCGAGGTGACACAGGTGCGCGGGCAGATCGAGGAGGGGCAGATCGCGCACTGGCAGGTGGGACTGAAGGTGGGCTTCCGGCTGGAGGGCTCGGACTGAACCACCTCCCGCTCAGGTCCGCCCCTCGCGCTCCTGAGCGTCCTTCAGCTCGCCCGAGGGGGACGTCCACCGGGCGTGGACGACGGTGAACCCGGCCCGCCGGGCGTCCGCGCAGACCAGTTCGTCGTCGTCGACGAGCACACGCACCTCGCGGGTCCGGGCCAGGCGGCGCAGCACGGCGAGCTTGGTGTGCCGGGCGGGGCGGCGGTCGGCGTTGCCGCGCATGTGCACGTCCCCCTCGGGCAGCCCCTGCGCGGCCAGCCAGTCCAGCGTGTCGCGGCGGCAGCGCTCGGGCCGTCCGGTGAGGTAGACGATCTCGCACTCCTCGGCACTCTCCCGCACCAGGGCGATGCCTTCGGCGAGCGGCGGGTCCTGGGGCGCGGCGGCGAAGAAGCCGTCCCAGTCGCGCGGCCGGCGCTCCAGGAAGTGCTGCCGGTGCGCGGTGTCGGCGAGGGTGTTGTCGAGGTCGAACACGGCCAGCGGACGGTCGGCGCGGCGCGTCGGACCGGTGCGGCGGTCGCGATCGGTGCGGCGGTCGCGGTCGGTGCGGTCGGTGCGGTCGGTGCGGTCGGTCACGCTGCCACCCTAGACAGCGGCCGCAGGAATCCTGGCGGCCGCGGGGCGTTGGAACCGGTATGAGTTCCGTGATCGCCGCGACCCGCTTCTCCGTCCTCGACCGCTCACGCGTCCGCGAGGGGCACACCGCTCCCGAGGCCCTGCGGGACACGGTGGCCCTCGCCCAGGAGGCGGAGCGGCTCGGGTACCACCGGTTCTGGGTCGCCGAACACCACGGCGTGCCCGGTGTGGCCGGTTCGGCGCCGACCGTACTGGCCGCGGCCGTCGCCGGGGCGACACGCAGCCTGCGCGTGGGGACCGGCGGGGTGATGCTGCCCAACCACCGGCCGCTGGTCGTGGCCGAGCAGTTCGGGGTGCTCGCCTCGCTGTTTCCCGGGCGGATCGACATGGGTCTGGGCCGCTCGGTCGGGTTCACCGGCGGGGTGCGCAAGGCGCTGGGCCGGGACAAGGAGGACGCGGAGGACTTCGCCGCCCAGCTCGACGAACTCCTCGGCTGGTTCCGCGGCACCTCGCCCACGGGCGTGCACGCCCGGCCGTCCGAGGGCCTGAGTGTGCCGCCGTTCGTGCTGGCGATGGGCGAGGGCGCCACGATCGCCGCCCGCGCCGGGCTGCCGATGGTCATCGGCGACCTGCGCGACCGGGACCGGATGCGCCGGGGCATCGACCGCTACCGGGAGCTGTTCCGGCCCTCCGCGTGGGCGAGCGAGCCGTACGTGATCGTCTCCGGCACCGTGGCGGTGGCGGACACCGCCGAGCGGGCCCGGCGGCTGCTGGTCCCGGAGGCCTGGTCGATGGCGTACTCCCGCACCCACGGCAGCTTCCCGCCGCTGCCGCCGGCCGAGCGCGTCGAGGCGCTGACCCTGACCGGCAAGGAGCGCGACCTCTACGAGGCGGGCCTGACCGGACAGCTCGCGGGCACCGAGGAGCAGGTGGCGCAGGGGCTGGAACAGCTGCTGGAGGACACCGGGGCGCAGGAGGTGCTCGTCACCACCAGCACCTACGACCGCGAGGCGCTGCTGGAGTCCTACCGGCGGCTCGCCGTGCTCGCCGGACTCCCGGGCAGCGCGACGCGCCGGTGACGGGCACCGGCGCGTCTCGGGAGAGCGGGAGTCGGGGGTGCTAGCGGCCCTTGCCCGGGACGTCACGGCCCCGGCCCGGGACGTCACGGCCCCGGCGGCCTGATTCCTCGGTCATCTCCGTCTCGGCCTCGATGCGCTCCTTGCGCACCTGGCCGTGCACGGTCTCGTTCGTGGTCGTCTCCTCGGTGGTCATCCGGACCCGCTCGACCGGTACCGCCTCGGTGGTGACCACGGGGCGCTCCTCGTGCAGCGTGACCTCGTGCTGGTCCTCCTTGAAGGCGGGACCGGACACGGCGTCGTCGCGGTTGGCGTCGGTGATCGGTTCGCGCTCCACGCGTACTTCCTCGTGGCGGACCGGGACGGTCTGCTGGACCTCCTCGGTCACCACGTACTTGCGCAGCCGCGCCCGGCCGGACTCGTGCCGTTCGACGCCGACGTGCATCCGCTCCTCGGAACGGGTCATCGCGTCACCGCTGCCGCGCCCCTTGGCCTCGCCGCCGCGCGCCATGGACTCGCCGCGACCGGACATGGCACCCGCGGCCCCGGCCGTGCCGGCGCGTTCGGAGGTGCCGGCGCGCTGGGAGGTGGGGGGTGCGCCCGTCCTGCCGGAGATGTCGCCCCGGCGTCCGGTCGACGTCCCCGCGGCACCGGCCGCGCCCGCGGCGCCCGCCGCTCCGGCCGCGCCGGAAGTCCCGGCCCTGCCCTTGGTCCCGCCGCTGTCGTCGGGATCCGTCAGGACGTTGTCCCAGTTGATGCCGTAGTACTCGTACAGCCGGTGCTCCTCGTCCACCGACAGGTGACCGCCCGCGTCGATGTCGACGTTGGGCGCGCCCTTCACCTTGTCCTTGGGGTACGGCACCTCGAGGTGGTCCTGCACCATGGAGGCGTCGCGGATGGGCACGAACGACTCGCTGGAGCCGAACATCCCGGTCTTGACGGTCACCCACTCGGGGCGTCCACTCGCGTCGTCGAGGAAGACGTGCTTCGCGTCGCCGATCTTGTTGCCGTCCCCGTCGTACACGGGGTGATCCAGCAGGATCGAGATCTCATCGCGGGTGATCATCTGACATCACCCTCCTCTCGGGTCACTCCTCTCCGGTTCTCCTGATCAGAGGGACGAAAACGGTACAAAGGTAACTAATCGCACTTTATTTTCGACAGTGCTGACCGCGAGTGACCGCCCACGCGAGACGGGGCCGGAAGGAGCACCTTCTTCCGGCCCCGCCCGTCCGCACCTTCCGGCGAACGTCGGTGAGGGGTGGCCGCCCCGGCGGCTACCGCTTGCCCGCCTTGCGGGTCGCCCGCAGCCACTCCTTGTTCATGCCCGTGATGGAGGTCAGCGGGATGCCCTTGGGGCAGGCGGTGGCACACTCCCCGGCGAGGGTGCAGCCGCCGAAGCCCTCCTCGTCCATCTGCGCCACCATGTCCAGCACCCGCGTCTCGCGCTCGGGGGCGCCCTGCGGCAGCACGTTGAGGTGGTTGACCTTGGCGGAGGTGAACAGCATCGCCGCGCCGTTGGGGCAGGCCGCGACGCAGGCGCCGCAGCCGATGCACTCGGCGTGCTCGAAGGCGAAGTCCGCGTCCGGCTTGGGCACCGGCGTGGCGTGGGCCTCGGGGGCGGAGCCGGTCGGCGCGGTGACGTATCCGCCGGCCTGGATGATGCGGTCGAAGGCGGAGCGGTCGACGACCAGGTCCTTGACCACCGGGAAGGCGGCGGCCCGCCACGGCTCGACGTCGATGGTGTCGCCGTCCTGGAAGGACCGCATGTGCAGCTGGCAGGTGGTGGTGCGCTCGGGCCCGTGGGCGTCGCCGTTGATGACGAGCGAGCAGGCGCCGCAGATGCCCTCGCGGCAGTCGTGGTCGAACGCGACCGGGTCCTCGCCCTTGAGGATGAGCTCCTCGTTGAGGGTGTCGAGCATCTCCAGGAAGGACATGTCGGGTGAGATGCCGTCCACCTCGTACGTGGACATGGTGCCGTCGGCGTCGGCGTTCTTCTGCCGCCAGACGCGCAGGGTGAGCTTCATGCGTAGCTCCGCTGGGTGGGGTGGACGTACTCGAAGACCAGGTCTTCCTTGTGCAGGGCGGGAGCCTCGCCGCTGCCGGTGAACTCCCAGGCGGCCGCGTAGGCGAACGCGTCGTCCCGGCGGGCCGCCTCGCCGTCCGGGGTCTGGGACTCCTCGCGGAAGTGGCCGCCGCAGGACTCGGCGCGGTGCAGCGCGTCGAGGCACATCAGCTCGGCGAGCTCCAGGTAGTCGACGATGCGGTTGGCCTTCTCCAGCGACTGGTTGAACTCCTCACCGGTGCCGGGGACCTTGATCCGGCGCCAGAACTCCTCACGGATCTGCGGGATGCGCTCCAGGGCCTTGCGCAGCCCGGAGTCGCTGCGGGCCATGCCGCAGAACTCCCACATGAGCTCGCCCAGTTCGCGGTGGAAGGAGTCGGGGGTGCGGTCGCCGTCCACGGACAGCAGCAGGTTGAGCCGGTCCTCGGTCTCGGCCAGCACCTCCTGCACGGCGGGGTGCTCGTCGGTCACCTCGCCCTGGCGCGGGTTGCGGGCCAGGTAGTCGTTGAGGGTCGCCGGCAGCACGAAGTAGCCGTCGGCCAGGCCCTGCATCAGCGCGGACGCGCCGAGCCGGTTGGCGCCGTGGTCGGAGAAGTTGGCCTCACCGATCGCGAACAGGCCGGGGACGGTGGTCTGCAGGTCGTAGTCGACCCACAGGCCGCCCATCGTGTAGTGCACGGCGGGGTAGATCCGCATGGGCACCTCGTACGGGTCCTCGTCGGTGATCCGCCGGTACATGTCGAAGAGGTTGCCGTACTTGGCCTCGACGGCCTTACGGCCCATGCGCTTGATGGCGTCGGCGAAGTCCAGGTAGACGCCCTGGCCGCCGGGGCCCACCCCCCTGCCCTCGTCGCAGACGTTCTTCGCGGCGCGGGAGGCGATGTCGCGGGGCACCAGGTTGCCGAAGGAGGGGTAGATGCGCTCGAGGTAGTAGTCGCGCTCGTCCTCGGGGATCCGCGCGGGCGGCCGGGTGTCGCCCTTGGCCTTGGGCACCCAGATGCGGCCGTCGTTGCGCAGCGACTCGCTCATCAGCGTCAGCTTCGACTGGTGGTCGCCGGTACGCGGGATGCAGGTGGGGTGGATCTGGGTGAAGCAGGGGTTGGCGAAGTACGCCCCGCGCCGGTGCGCGCGCCAGATCGCGGTGGCGTTGGAGTTCATGGCGTTCGTCGACAGGTAGAAGACGTTGCCGTAGCCGCCGGTCGCCAGGACGACGGCGTCCGCGAACCAGGTCGAGATCTTCCCGGTGATCAGGTCGCGGGCGACGATGCCGCGGGCCCGGCCGTCGACGACGATCAGGTCGAGCATCTCGGTGCGCGGGTGCATCTCCACGTTGCCGGCGGCGATCTGCCGGCTGAGCGCCTGGTAGGCGCCGAGGAGGAGCTGCTGGCCCGTCTGGCCGCGGGCGTAGAAGGTGCGGGAGACCTGCACGCCGCCGAAGGAGCGGGTGTCGAGCAGGCCGCCGTACTCGCGGGCGAAGGGCACGCCCTGCGCGACACACTGGTCGATGATCTCCACCGAGATCTGCGCGAGGCGGTGCACGTTGGACTCGCGGGCGCGGAAGTCGCCGCCCTTGACGGTGTCGTAGAAGAGACGGTGGACGGAGTCGCCGTCGTTGCGGTAGTTCTTCGCCGCGTTGATGCCGCCCTGCGCGGCGATGGAGTGGGCCCGGCGCGGGGAGTCCTGGTAGCAGAACTGGACGACGTGGTAGCCCTGTTCGGCCAGCGTGGCCCCGGCGGAGCCGCCCGCGAGGCCGGTGCCGACGACGATGACGGTGTGCTTGCGCCGGTTGGCGGGGTTGACCAGCTTGGCCTCGAAGCGGCGCGTGTCCCAGCGTTCGTGGACCGGTCCCGCGGGGGCCTTGGTGTCGGTGACCGGCGCGCCGGTCGTGTAGTCGGTGTACGAGGTCATGGTCAGCTCACCACTCCGGTCATGACGCCCACGGGGACGGCGATGAAACCGGCCGTGAGCAGCAACGCAAGGGCGTTGGCGGTGGTCTTGAGGGCGCGGTCGCGGGTGCGGCTGCCGGCGCCGAGGGTCTGGGCGGCGCTCCAGAAGCCGTGCCGGACGTGCAGGCCGACGGCCAGCATCGCGACGATGTAGAGGGTGTTGCCGTACCAGGTGGAGAAGGTGTCCACGACGTTCTGGTAGGGCTTTCCGGACTCGAAGCCGCCGGAGTGGACGGTGCCGGTGGTCAGGTCGAGGACGTGCCAGACGATGAACAGGGCGAGGATGACGCCGCCCCAGCGCATGGTGCGGGTGGCGTAGCTCGCCCGCGCCTTCTTGTGCACGTACTTGGTCGGGCGCGCCTTGATGTCGCGCCGGCTGAGCTGGTAGGCGGAGACGGCGTGGGCGACCACGGCGAGGACGAGCACCACGCGGACGACCCACAGCGTCCACTCGTAGTGCATGAACGGCTCGCCCACCGTCCGCAGCCAGTGGGCGTAGTGGTTGAACTCGCCCGCCCCGAAGAAGATCTTCAGGTTCCCGATCATGTGGACGACCAGGTACAGCAGCATGATCAGGCCGCTGACCGCCATCACTGTCTTCTTGCCGACGGTCGAGTCCCACACGGTGCGTGCCAGGGACGGCCGTCGGTCCGTCCGCGTTGCCAGAGCCATGTCACCAGACGCTAGGGCCGAAGGGCCTCATCGGTCCAAGACATGGTGCGGCTCGTTTCGATAGGGGTTGCCTATCATGGCCGTATGCACTTCCAGCAGCTCCAGTACTTCGTGGCCGTCGCCGAGACCCGGCACTTCACCCGCGCCGCGGAGCTGGTGCACGTCGCCCAGCCGTCGCTCTCGCAGCAGATCAAGGCGCTGGAGCGGGAGCTGGGCGCGGACCTGTTCCGGCGGGCGCGCGGCAACATCACGCTGACCGACGCGGGCGAGGCGCTGCTGCCGCTGGCCCGGCGCATCCTCGCCGACGCGGACACCGCCCGGCACGAGGTGCAGGAGGTGGCGCAGCTGCGCAGCGGCCGGGTACGACTCGGCGCGACCCCGAGCCTGTGCACGGGCCTGCTGCCGGACGTGCTGCGCGCCTTCCACGACCGCTATCCGGGCGTACGGCTGCTGGTCGAGGAGGGCGGCTCGCACGACCTGGTGCGCGAGCTGGCCCGCGGCGCCCTGGACCTGGCGCTGGTCGTGCTGCCGCTGCCCACCCCCTCCCCCGCGCTGACCACGGTCGAGCTGCTGCGCGAGGACCTGGTGGTCGTCTCCTCACCGGACGCCCCGCGGCCGGGCGGGGGGCGGCGCACCGTGCGCATCGCCGACCTGGAGGGCGAGCGCCTGGTGATGTTCCGGCACGGCTACGACCTGCGGGAGCTGACGGTGGCCGCGTGCCGGGCGGAGGGGTTCGAGCCGGGGTTCGCGGTGGAGGGCGGGGAGATGGACGCGGTGCTGGGGTTCGTCCGGGCGGGGCTGGGCGTCGCGGTGGTGCCCCGCATGGTGGCCGCCCGCTCCGGCCACGGCCTGCGCGTCACCCCGCTGGCCCGCCCGGGACTGCACCGCACGATCGCCCTGGCCCACCGCAGCGACGTGGCACCGCCGCGGGCGGCCAGGGAGCTGCAGCGGATGCTGCTGGAGCGGTGAGCGTCCCGGCCCCCGCCCGAGACGCTCACCAGGTGGGGATGAAGCCTCCGTCGATGATCAGATCGCTGCCGGTGATGTTGCGGGACCCGTCGCCGGCGAGGAAGAGCACGAGGCCTGCGATCTCGGCGGGCCGGGAGAAGCGGCCGGTGACGGTGGCCTTGGACGCCTGGGCGACCACCTCCTCCGCGGTGATGCCCGCGGTGCCCGAGACCGTCCGCGCCACTCCCTCACCGCCCAGCCACAGCTCCGTCTCGACCGGGCCCGGGCTGACGGTGTTGACCCGGATGCCCTTCGGGCCGACCTCCTTCGACAAGGCCTTGGAGAACGCCACCAGGGCGGCCTTGCCCGCGCTGTAGTCGATCACCAGCGGATCCGGGAGGGTGGCGTTGACGGAGCCGACCGTGATCACCGAGGCGTCGCCGGCGTCCAGCATCACGGGCAGCGCGGCCCGAGTGACCCGTACGGCCGCCAGCAGGTTGAGGTCGATCGTGCGCCGCCAGTCCTCGTCAGTGACCGACAAGAAGCCGCCGGTGCGGGCGGGTGCCGTGCCGACGTTGTTGACCAGGACGTCGATGCGCCCGCCCGCCGCACCGACGAGCTCTTCGGCCGCCCGCGGCTCGGCGAGGTCGACCGGCACCCAGGTCACCGAGCCCTCCTGCACCAGGCCCTCCAGCCGCTCGGAGGTGGTGCGCGACCCCGCCACGACCTGGGCGCCGGCCCGTGCGAGTGCCTCGACGACCGCCAGTCCGATGCCCTTGCTCGCTCCGGTGACGACGGCGGTCCTGCCCTGCAGTTCCGTGCTCATGCTGTCCCACTCCGATCGGACCCGGGTGCCCCCTCGGGCCATGCTGCCCCTTGGGGGACCGGCCCGCCGCCCGAACGCCGGTCACCGGCACACCGCCCGACGCCCGTCGTACGCCGTGCCGGCTGCGGACGGTCAGCAGGTCCGGCATGCCGATGCGTTGGCGGGACCCGGCACGGACGGCGTCGGCGACGTCGCCGGCCCGCTCCGAGCCTTCGTCGGCCGGGGCGGTGGTGGCCCAAAACCGCCGTTCGCCCTTCGGGGTGCCGACGACACGGACGGTGGCGCGGGCGACCTCCGGACGTCAGCGTCGTCCGGTGCCAGGGCCGCCGGCGCCTGGCCCACGTCGTCCATGAGCCCGCCGTAGCCTCACCCCGTCGCGTCCACCAGGGCCAGGTCGTGCAGCCGCTCGGGTGGGCCCGGGCGGGCGTAGTACCAGCCCTGGGCCGTGTCGCAGCCGAGGATGCGGAGCTGTTCGGCCTGGGCGCCGGTCTCCACGCCCTCCACGGTGACCGCGAGATCGAGGGAGTGGGCCAGCGAGACGATGCCCTCGACGATCTTGAGGTCGACCGGGTCGGCGGGGAACTGCTGCATGCTCTGCGTGAAGGAGCGGTCCAGCTTGAGGACGCTCACCGGGAGCCGGCGCAGGTTGGCGAGGTTGGAGTAGCCGGTGCCGAAGTCGTCCAGGGCGATGTCGACGCCCATCTCGGCGAGCCTGCGCAGCGGCTTGAGGAGGTCGTCGTCGGCGCCGATGAGCGCCGACTCGGTGACCTCCAGGCACAGCGCGTCGGGCGTGACGCCCGTGCGTTCCAGGATCTCGACGGTGTCCTGCACCAGGCCCGGGTGGGTGAGCTGGCAGGGCGAGAGGTTCACGTTGATGCGCAGCGGGCCGAGCTCCTCGCCACCGTTGGCGTCGCGCCACGCGCGGGCCTGCCGCACCGACTGCTCCAGCACCCACCGGCCGAGCGGCACGATGAGGCCGGTGTGCTCGGCGAGCGGGATGAAGCGGTCCGGGGACAGCACCCCGTGCTGCGGGTGCAGCCAGCGCACCAGCGCCTCGGCGCCCCGGACGCTGCCGTCGCCGAGGTGCACCAGGGGCTGGTACTCGATGAAGAACTCGCCCCGGTCCAGGGCCGTGGGCAGCGCGGTGGTCAGCCCGTGCCGGGTGATGGCGCGGGCGTCGGCCTCCGGGTCCGCCAGCTCGAAGCGGTTGCCGCCGGCCGCCTTGGCCCGGTACATGGTGATGTCGGCGCTGCGCAGCACCTCCGCCGCGCTGCGTTCCCCGGCCGGGCCCTCGACGACCCCGATGCTGCCGCGCACGGTGAGGTCCCGGCCGTCGATGCTGATCGGCGCCAGCAGCGCGTTCATGATCCGGCCGGCCAGCTCGTCGACGGTGCGCCGGGTGTCGGGGCCGGTGGTGAGGGCCACGAACTCGTCGCCGCCGAGCCGGGCCACCATCTCGCCGGGCGCCGTGGCGCAGGACTGCAGCCGGTCGGCGACCTCGACGAGCAGCCGGTCGCCGGCCGCGTGGCCGAGGCTGTCGTTGACGGTCTTGAAGCCGTCCAGGTCGAGGTAGCACAGCCCGAACCGCTGGTCGCGGCCGGCCGAGAGGGCCTTCTCCAGGCGTTCGAAGAAGAAGGTGCGGTTGGGCAGCCCGGTCAGCGCGTCGTGTGTGGCCTCGTAGCGCAGCCGGAGGTTGAGCAGCCGCCGCTCGGTGGTGTCCTCCATCAGCGCGAGCTGGTACTGCGGTGTGCCGTCGGCGTCGCGCAGCAGGGAGACCGTCAGGTTGGTCCACAGGACCGTTCCGTCGGGGCGGTAGAAGGCCTTCTCGACGTGGTAGTGCTCGCGCTCGCCGCCGACCAGTTCCTCGTAGAGGCGCCAGGTCTGCGGGGCGTCGTCGGGGTGCGTCCAGTCCTTGACGTTGCGGCCGAGCAGCGCCTGCTCCGACAGTCCGAACATGCGCCGCAGCGCGTTGTTGACCTGGAGGATGTTGCCGTCGAGGTCGGCGATGCCGATGCCTATGGCGGCGCCCTCGAAGACCGCGCGGAACCGGGTCTCGGTGGCGTGCAGCGCCTGCGCCACCACGCCCTGCGCCTCCAGCGCGGCCTGGGCGATGGCCTCCTGCTCGGCCAGCGTCCGCTCGCGCAGGGCCTGCGCGAAGCCCGCGGCCATGGCGTGCTGGAGGCGGGAGCTGCGGGCCCTGAGGGTCTCCCGGTCGCCGTCCTCGCCGCAGTACAGGACCAGGTAGGCGTCCACGCAGTCCAGGGTGCGGCTGAGCGCCTCCGGGTCGGTGCAGTGGGCCGCCACCAGCGCGGCGCCTGCCGCGCGGCCCGTGTCCGCGTCGAAGGAGCGCGCCCGCAGCGCCTCGCTCAGCAGCCGGGCCACCGGCAGCAGCCGCTCCTCGAACTCCGGCCGGGTCGAGGCGGTCGAGGTGACCGGGTAGACGGCCCGGCTCCAGATCGTCGCGAACCGGCGCAGTCTGTCCTCCGGCCCGTCCGGCTCGCCGCTCACGCCGTACGCCCCACTCCCGCGAGACCGGAGAAGGCGTAGGGATCCTCGTCCTCCGGTGCGGTGTCCGGGCGCCAGCGCGGCATCGGCACCAGTCCGGGTTCCACCATGTCGTACCCCTCGAAGAACCGCGCGATGTCGTCGCGCGTGCGCATGATCAGCGGGTTGCGCATGTCTCGGTACACGTCCACCGCCCCCTCGGCCCGCTCCGGCGGCAACGGGATCCCCTCGTACGTGGCATGGCTGAGCACCAGCATGCTGCCGGGTGCCAGGGCCTGGCGCAGTTCGGCCACCGCCCCGTACGGGTCGTCCGCGTCTTCCACGAAGTGAAGTATGGCAACGAGAAGCAGCGCCACCGGCCGATTCAGGTCGATCAGCCGCGCGACTTCGTCACTGCCGAGAATCTCCTGCGGTTTGCGGAGGTCGGCGGCGAGGATGCCGGCGCCGTCGTTGCCCGCCAGCACCACCTTGCTGTGCGCGACCGCGACGGGGTCGTGGTCGACGTACATAACCCGGGCCCGGGGGTCGGCCGCCTGGGCCACCTCGTGCACGTTGCCGAAGGTGGGGATGCCGGAGCCGATGTCCAGGAACTGCGTGACGCCCTCGGCGACGGCGAACCGTACCGCCCGTCGCATGAACGCCCGGTTCGCCTGCATGACCTTGGGCAGCCCCGGCATGAACTCCATGGCCCTGCGGGCCGCTTCCCGGTCGACCTCGAAGTTGTGCGAACCGCCCAGGTAGTAGTCGTACATCCGGGAGACACTGGGCACCGTGATGTCGATGTTCCGCGGGGCCCAGGCGGGACGCTCCATCTAGCTCTCCAAGACGTAGGCGATCCGGTGTTCGAGCAGAGGCTACTGATCGCCCGCCAACAGGGCGAGCCCAAACGGAAATTGACCATCCGTTCCCGGTCACTGCCTCTGGCACGTGCCGCTTTGCGGAAGCACAAGATCGTTACGCGACGTGCCCGAGTCACTCCGGAGCGTTCCGGTGGCGCGGCGGGAGCAGGGGGGAGCGGCAGGGGAAAACGGCCCGCCCCTCCGCGGGCGGCGGAGGGGCGGGCACGGGGCCGGCGGTGTCGGAGCGGACGACACCCTGGGGAGGTTGCTACTTCTCCGACGCGCCGACCGGCTTTCCGTCGGGCCGTACGGCGTACCAGGTACCGCCGACGCCCTGACCGTTGGTGTCGCCGGGGGCCTTGTCACCGGCGAAGGTGTAGATGGGCCAGCAGTTGATCGTCTGCTGGTCGGCGCCGTCGGGGCGGGTGAAGGTCATGTAGCCCTTCTCCTGGATGCCCTTCGTGTCGCCGAACGCGACCGGCGAGACCACCGGCCACTTCTTCAGGCAGTCGCCGGTGCAGGCCGAGACGGGCTTCGGCCACGCCTCGTCCTTCATGAACCGGTAGACGGTCATGCCGTTCTTGTCGACGACGATCTCGCCGAGCTTCGAGTCCTCCCGGGTGGAGAGCCCGGGCTGGTCGGCCGAGCGCGCCTTCTTCCCCTCGGGGGTGAAGGCGAACCACTTGCCGCCCACACCCTGCCCCTTGACGTCACCGGCGTTGACGTCCTTGACGTACCGGTAGGCGGGCCAGCCGTCGACGGTCAGCTGCTTGGTGCCGTCGGCCCGGGTGATCCGGCCCAGCAGTGCCTTGTCGATGCCCTCGCCGGCCGAGGCGTCGTCCGCGGGCACCGGCGGCCAGGTCTTCGCGCAGTCCCCGTCGCAGTTGGACTTCGGCGGGTTCGCCGAGTCCTGGTCGAAGCGGTAGAGCGTGAGGCCCAGTTCGTCGGTGACGACCTTGCCGAGTTCGGCGTCGGTCGCCACGTTGAGCTGGCCCGCCGTGTCGGCCGGCCGGCTCGGGGCCGGGGAGGTCCGGCCCGCCTGGGCACCGCTGCCGACGCCGCCCAGGTCGCCCGGCGCCGTGACCCCCACGTTCTGGCTGGAGGGCGGCTGGCCGTCCTGACCGCACGCCGTCGTCAGGGTCAGCACCGCCGCGGCGCTCACCACCAGTGAGGCGGTCCGCCAGGAGGTATTCATCGTCAACTCCAGATGATCGCAGAGGTGTTGCAGCGCCTTGCTGCGCCGCCGCTCGACGATGGGTACGCACGGGGGCACAGGTTGTGTTCAACGGCGGCCCGTATTTCTTTTCTTAACTCCTTCGGGGCATTCCCCGGGCTCTCGCGCGTGGCCCGGTCCGTGACGACTCATGATCTTCGTCGTGCAAGCACTCGTACCGACCCAAACCCGCACGGCGGCGCGCGCGTTGGCCGTGGTCGCGCTGCTGTGGGCCGTCGCCGGCGCACCCGGCCCGGCGGTGGCCGACGCCTGCGCGTACGCCTCGACGGGGCCGGGCGGCACGGAGGCGGTGGCGATCGCGGGCGATGTCGCCTGGACGGACTTCCCGCCCTGCTCCCCGCCTCCGCCGTCCCCGACCCCCACGCCCACCCCCACGCCGACGCCGACCCCGCCGCCTCCTCCCCCGCCACCGCCACCCCCTCCGGAGCCGACCCCGCCACCGCCGCCGCCGAAGCCCAGCCCCACCCCCACCCCGACACCGACACCGCCGCCCGCGGCCCGCCCGGCACCGCCCCCGCCCCCGCCGGCCGTCACACCGACGCCGCGCCCGGTGCGCCCGGCGCCACCCCCGCCGAAGGCCCCGAAGCCGTCGGCCACCCCGGCGCCGCGCCCGTCGGTGCGGCCCGTGACCTACCCGCGCCACCGCGCGGTGGAGGTGAAGCGGCCGACCCGGAGCACGACCTCGCCCCTCGTCTTCGTCCTGCTCATCACCACCCCCGCGGTCGTCGCCGTCGCCGCTCTCCGCCCGCGCTGACGCCCGCCCCGCCACCGACCGACCCTCTCCTCCTGGAGGCACCTCTTGCCGGAATGGCTTGTTCTGACCCTCGCCATGCTCGCCGCCTGTGCCGTCGTGGTGATCATCACGCTCCTACGGCACCGGAGGGCGGCCGAGGACGAGGACCCCAGCGAGACCCCGGACGTCATCGAGTACATGACGATGTGGATCGGCGTGGTGTACGCCATCGTCCTGGGACTCGCCATCGCCGGCGTCTGGGAGGGCCGCAGCGCCGCCCAGGACAACGTCCGGGCGGAGGCGGTGGCCCTGCACGAGGTCTCCGAGCGGGTACGGGTCTACCCCGCCGAGATCCGTGACCTGATCCGGGACGATGTCAACGCCTATGTCGGACACGTCGTCACCACCGAGTGGCGCACCATGGCCGACCACGACCGGGTCACCGACGAGGGCACCGAACTCCTCGACCGGCTCCGCCGGGACGTCACCGACTACGAGCCGCGCAACGACTTCGAGGCGCAGGCCTACCAGCCACTGGTGGACCAGGTGGCCGCCGCCGACCAGGCGCGCAGCGCGCGGGCGGAGTCGACCGGGGCGACCATGCCGGGCGTGGTGTGGTTCGGCCTGGTGACGGGCGCCGTCATCACGATCGGCATGATCTTCGCGCTGCAGATCCGGCGCACCCGCCGCGAACTGATCCTGGCCGGGCTGTTCTCGGCGCTGATCGCCTTCCTGCTCTTCCTGATCTGGGACTTCGACGCGCCCTACAGCCGCGGCCTCGCCGCGACCGCGGACCCGTTCCTGCGGCTGTTCCCCGACGTCAGGGGCTGACCGTACGGCTGCCGCCCCCGACCTCGGCGGTCGGGGGCGGCCGTCACGCGGGGGCCTTGCCGGTGTTCACCGGCGTACGCCGAACTCCCCAGTCAGCGTGCCGATTCCCACCGGGTAACTCCCCGTGGCCGCCCGGCGGACGGTGAAGCGCACCGTCACCTCCTGACCGGGGCGGACCGTGACGTCCTGGCGCTGCTCGGGCTCGCCGGCCACCGTCAGCACGGCCGTGTACGTGCCCTTCACCTCGCCCACGTTCTTCACCCGTGCGCTCACGTGCACCGGGGCGCCGGGGCGCGCCCGGGGCGGCGTCACCGTCAGACCGTACGGCGCGAACCGGGCCTCGGGGCCTGCGACCAGGTCGTGGACGAAGACGTCCGAGTGACGGTTGGTGTCGTCGCCGACGAGGTTGGCCGAGGTGCTCTCGAAGGCGACGTACCGGCCGTCGCCGCTGAGCGCGGGGAGCGCGGAGGTGCCGTCGCCCTCGGCGTCCTCCAGGCCGTCCGACACCCGGACCGTGGTGCCCGCCCGCCGGTCGCGCACGAACACGTCGGCCCGGCCGTTGGTGTCCCCTGGGGCGAGGTTGGCCGCGTAGCTGTAGAAGGCCACCTTCCTGCCGTCCGCGCTGAGGGTGGGGGCGTACCCCCACTGGTCGGCCGGTGTGCCGTCGCCGGCGACGTCCACCCGCTCGTTCTTCCCGGTGGACAGGTCGTGGACATAGAGCCGCCAGTCGTTGTCGAAGGCGACCGCGGTGCCGTCACCGCTGATCCGAGGCGCGGTGTTCGCGCCGTCGGGGCCGTCCACCAGGCGCGTCGTGCCGGTGAGGCGGTCGTGCACGAAGACGTCGGCGGTGCCGTCGGTGTCGCCCGGTACGAGGTTGTCCGCCGTGCTCTGGAAGGCGATGTACCGGCCGTCGGCGCTGATGGTCTGCTCGCGGGACGCGCCGTTGCCCGGTGTGGCGTCGGGGGTCTGGGAGACGCGGACGGTGGTGCCCAGTTTCCGGTCACGGAGGAAGACGTCCGTGGTGCCGTTGGTGTCGCCCGCCACCAGGTTGCCGGCGTCGCTGTTGAACACGGCGTAGCGGCCGTCGGTGCTGAGCGAGGGCGCCGAGGAGAGGCCGTCGGCAGCCGTCCCGTCCGACGCGACCGAGACCCGCTCCGTGACACCGGTCGTCCGGTCGTGCACGAAGGCGTCGGTCTGGCCGTTGGTGTCCCCGGGCACGAGGTTGGCGGCACCACTGCTGAAGCCGACGTACCGGCCGTCGGCGGTGAGGGTCGGTGTGAGGGAGAAGTCGTCGCCCTCGGTGCCGTCCGAGGCCACCGACACGCGCTCGGTCGTCTGCCGGTCCCGGTCGGTGACGAAGATGTCGAGCGTGCCGTTGGTGTCTTCGGACACCAGGTTGGAGGCCGGGCTGGCGAAGGCGACGATCCGGCCGTCGTCGCTCAGGTCGGCCCACCACGCGTCGCTGTTGGGCTGGTTGCCCTGGCTGGTGAGCGACACCCGTTCGGTGGCGGACGGCGGAGGCAGTTCGAGGTCGGCCCCGCGGGCTCCGGCGGGGCCGGCCACCGTGACGGCCAGCGGCCGGGAGCGGGAGATGCCGGGGGCCGCCGCCCGGATCCGGTAGGCACCGACGGGGACGTCGTGGACGGTGTAGCGGCCGTTGCGGTCGGTCACCGCCGTGAGGTCGTCGGGGACGCCGAGGACGCTGACCGTCGCACCCGGCACGGTCGTCCCGGTCGGCCCGTACGTCACCGTCCCGCCGACCGTCGTCCAGCGGGTGCGGGTGAGCTCCAGGCGGACGTCGGTGTAGCGGTCGGCGCGGACCCGCTGCCGGGTCGTGGTGTCGGCGTATCCGAAGCGGGACAGCGCCAGGTCGTGGGTGCCGGGCGCGAGCCTGAGGGAGAAGCGGCCCGAGGCGTCCGTGGTGACCGCGCGGCCGGTGTCGGTGCGCGCGACTGTGACACCCGCGAGCGGCTTGCCGCCGCGCCGGTCGGTCACCGTGCCGCGCACCCCGCTGCGCAGGGCCGCCTCGGTGACCGCCGCGTAGGCGTCGATGCGTCCGTGGCCGTAGCGGGCGTTGGGGAGTTCGCCGTACCGGTCGTCGGCGCGGGAGGTGCCGGTGAGGACGGCGAGGGCTTCGTCGGCCGTCAGGTCCGGCTGGGCCTGGAGCATGAGGGCGACGGTCCCGGACACGTGCGGGGTGGCCATGGAGGTGCCGTTCAGCGTGCCGTAGCCGCCGTCGGGGAGCGCCGAGAGCACGTCGACGCCGGGGGCGGAGACGTCGGGCACGACGTAGGTGTCGGGCCACTCGGCGGGCGGGGCGCTCCAGTTGCTCTTGTGGACGACCTCGCCGCAGGAGAAGTCGGCAACGTTGTCGTCGGCGTCGGTCGCGCCGACGGAGACGGACTCGTAGACGTTGCCGGGACTGGCCGAGCCCTGGAAGCACTCGTTGCCGATGGCGAAGGCCGGGAAGATGCCGGCGCGCGCGATGTTGCGGGCCGGTTCGACGAGTTCGTCGGCGTAGCCGTCGGAGCCGAGCGACATGCTGACCACGTCGGCGGGCTTTCCTGCGGGGGTGCCGTCGGCGGCGTACGGGGCGATCGCCCACTGCATGCCGGCGATGACCTGGGCGAGGCTGCCGCGGCCGCCGGGGATGACCAGGCCGCCCATCAGCTCGGCGTCGGGGGCCACGCCGATCTGTGTCCCGGAGGCGTCGCCTCCGGCGACGGTTCCGGCCACGTGGGTGCCGTGGTAGGCGCTGTCGTGCGGGACGGAACCGGGGACCGGGCGGCCGTCGGCGTCGAACTCGATCCAGCCGCCGGGGTGGGCGGGGTCGGTGGGGTCGGCGCTGGTCAGCTTGCCGGCGAGGTCGGGGTGGGCGGCGTCGATGCCGGTGTCGAGGACGGCGACGCGGACGCCGGCCCCGGTGATCCTCCGCTCGTTGTGCACCTTGTCGGCGCCTATCTTGCCCAGTCCCCAGGTGGAGGCTCCGGCGGTGGCGCGGGCGACGGTCCTGTCGCTGCTGTCCACCGTCTCGCCGGGCGGTGTCTCGAGGGTGAAGTTGGGGATGACGCGCTCGACGGGGGCCAGCGCGGCGAGGTCGCGCAGTGTGTCGGAGGTGGCCCGCACCAGGACCATGTTCTTCAGCCAGAAGGTGTTGAGCACCCGGTCGCCCCGGGCCTCGACGAGGTCCACGACCGGGGCCTGGTCGGCGGCGGTGCCGCGGGCGAGGGAGCGGCGGACCTCGGCCGCGGTGCCGTCGGGGGTGACGGCCGGGGCGCCGTGCCGGAGGACGACGGCGGCCTCGACGCGTCCGTCGCCGCGTGCCTCGGCGGCGTCCATCCGCTTCAGGACGGCGGGGTCGATCTTCGACTGGGCGGCTGCCGGGAGGGACGCGCCGGGAGGGGCGGCCTGCGCCGTCGCGGGAGCGGCGGTCAGCGCGGTGGCGCATATGCCGAGCACGGACAACAGGGATCTGTACCGGCGGTGTTGTCCGCGAGGCGGACGGGCCGGGAGCGGCATGGGGGCACTCCTTCTGCGACGCGTGTCCGCGCCATGGGTGGGGGCCGAGGTGGGGGCCGATCAGGAAGCACGTCGAACGCTGACATCCGCCGTCGTCGCCTGACAAGATCAACCGGCGGCGACTTCCCGACAGCCGACGGGAAGACGACAGGAGAAGAGGGGGCGGACCGTGCTGGAACCGATCGGCCTGGACGAACGCGACGAAGCCGTGTACGACGCCCTGATCCGCAGGACCCGGGCCACGGCCGCGGAGCTCGCGGCCGACTGCGGGCTCACCCCGGGCGCGGCCGGCCGGGTCCTGCGGTCGCTGGTCGGTCTGGGGCTCGCCTCCGCCGGTCAGGGGCGGCCCGTCAGTTACGCGGCGGTACCGCCCGACAGCGCCCTGGAAGCCGTACTGCGGGAACGGGAGCAGGCGTTGAACGGCGTGCGCGCGCACGTCTCGGCGTTGATGTCCCTCTACCGGGCCGGCAGCCGTTTCGCGCACCCGGGCGACCTGGTCGAGGTGGTATCGGGCCGTGAGGAGGTCAACCGCAACTGGGTGCAGATGCAGCGCGCCTCCCGCACGCAGGTGCGCGGCTTCGACTGCCCTCCGTACGCGGCGTCCGCCGGCCACTCCGAGCCCAACCCCGTGGAACTCGAACTGCTCGCCCGGGGCGTCAAGTACCGAGTGCTGTACGACAGTTCGGTGCTGGAGCTGCCGGGTTGGCTGGAGGACGTGTCGATCGGGATACGGCTGGGCGAACAGGCCCGTATCGCCACCGGGCTGCCGAGCAAGCTGGCGATCTGCGACGACCGGGTCGCCATGCTGCCCCTGCTGCGCCCGGGCGACGACACGGTGACCGCCTCGTACGTCATCCATCCCTCGCCGCTGCTGGACGCGCTGGTCGCCCTGTTCGAGACGGTGTGGGAACGCAGCGTGCAGATACGGCCCTCGACGCCGCCGGCGGACGTCGACCTGCCCGAGCGGCTGTCGACGGAGGAGGAGAAGCTGCTGACGCTGCTGGCGTCGGGGGCCACCGACAAGGCGGCGGGACGGGCGCTCGGCTGGAGCGAACGCACCGTGCAGCGGCACATCACCAAGCTGCTGCGGCGCTTCGGCGCGCAGACGCGGTTCCAGCTGGCCATGGAGGCCACCCGCCGGGGGTGGATCTGAAGGGCGCCCTCACCGGCGCGGTGCGCGCACGACCGCGCCCCGGACACCGTGAGGGTCCGGGGCGCGGCCTTCGAACACGTGCGAAACGGGGGACCGAGGGGACGGCGGGCTCAGACCCGCTTCTCCGCGCGGCGGCGCATCCAGAAGATGCCGCTGCCGAGGACCGCGGCGGCCACCAGCGACCCGCCGATCGCCATGTCGGTCGGCGTCGCCCCGCTGGTGCTGCTGCCGCCGATGCCGCCGCGGACGCCGCCGATGACGGTGAAGGCGGCCGGGCGGGTCAGGCTCCGCCCGGAGCAGTGGACGGTGATGTCGTAGGGACCCGGGCGGGCGTCGTGGTCGATGGTGGCGGTGCCCTTGGAGGTGTCGTTGGCGCCGTTGATCGGCGTCAGGTTCGTCCGCGGGAACGCGTTCGAGGTGGCCGTACCGCCGTTGGGGCAGCCGTCGACCGTGATGGTCAGCTGGCCGCCGCGGGCGATGACGCTGGGCAGGGCGACGATGTTGGACGGGTGGGGCACCCGTCCGCCGTCCGCGACGGCCGCCGGGGCGGCGACCCCCAGGACGGCGACCGCGGCGCCGGCGGCCGCAAGGGCACGTGTGTTGCGCATGTGATCCTCCGCGGGAGACGCCCCGGGTCCCGTCCCCGGTCCGATCGGCGAGAAAGCGCCTCCCGGAAAGACCCTCAGTTGCCCTGCGCCGCCGCGCATTTCGGGAATGGTCCGTACTGGTGAGGGGCGGCCCCCGGGGGCCCGCGTGCCCGGGGTCATCGCCGCAGGTCACGGACCGTCAGAAGATCTTCGTCGGGGTCCACCTCGGATGGCGCACCCCGCCCGTCCGGGGGCCACCCGTTCGCCGCCGTCCCGTCGCCGGTGGCGCACCGTCCGTTTAGCGTTCACGTCATGCGCGAGTGACACGGCGACGGCCGTGTCGAGAGGGGAAGGCGAATGTCTGCTTTCGAGCCGGCCGAAGCCGAAGAGGAGACACGCCCGAGGAGGCGCGCCCCGTGGGGCGTGATAGCGCTGGTCCTGCTCACCGGCCTCGCGCTGCTCCGCAACGGCTCCGGGGAGTTCGACGTGGGCCCGCCGCAGCCGGCCGGCGCGGCCGCCGCGGACAGCGCGACGCCCGGCGTGTTCGCCGGCACGGTCCAGCAGCTGCCGTACGCGGTGCCGGACCGGGTGCGGATCCCGGCGATCCAGGTGGACGCGCCGATCGTCCCGGTGGGGCTGGACGCGGAGGGCTGGGTGGACGCGCCGCCGCCCGAGGATCCCAACCTGGCCGGCTGGTTCACCGGCGCGGTTTCGCCGGGCGAGAAGGGCACGTCGGTCGTCGTCGGGCACGTCGACAACGCGCAGGGCCCGGCCGTGTTCTACGGGCTGGGCGCACTGAAGAAGGGCAACCGGGTCGAGATCGCGCGCAAGGACGGCAAGACGGCCGTGTTCGAGGTCTACGGCGTGGAGGTGTTCTCGAAGAACGACTTCCCGGGCGACCGGGTCTACGCCTCCAAGGGCACCGCGGAGCTGCGGGTCATCACCTGCGGCGGCGGCTTCACCCAGCAGGACGGCTACGACGGCAACGTGGTCGCCTTCGCCCGCCTGGCCGAGGTCCGCTGAGCGGTCCCCGTCCGGGCGGGCGGGGACCGTCTCAGACGTACTCCCGGCGGGGCACGGTGACGTGGTACCCGGAGTCCAGCAGGTGCGGCAGGTAGGAACGCAGGGCCCGGACGGTCTGCGAGCGCTCGCCCCCGGCGTCGTGCGACAGCACCACGACGCCGGGGGCGGCGCCGTCCTCGACCCGCGCGACGATGGTGCGGGTGCCGGGCTCGGTCCAGTCGAGGGTGTCGACGGTCCAGGCCAGGGGTTCCATACCCAGTTCGGCGCCGAGCTGGAAGGCGGCCCGGTTCCAGGCGCCGTAGGGGGCGCGGAACCACTCCGGACGGGTGCCGCAGGCCTTCTCGACGACGTCGCTGGTGCGTTCCATCTCGGAACGGATGCGGCCGCGGCGCAGGCCGGTGAGCAGGGGGTGGGTCCAGGTGTGGTTGCCGACCACGTGCCCCTCGTCGGCCATCCGGGCCACCAGGTCCTGGTTGTAGTCGGCCATCTCCCCGCACACGAAGAACATCGCGCGCACCTCGTAGCGGGCCAGGGTGTCCAGGATGTCGGGGGTGTAGCGGGGGTCGGGCCCGTCGTCGAAGGTGAGCACCATGGTGCGGCCGTGGTCCGGCACCCGCAGCAGCGGCTCCTTGCGCACCGGGGTGCGGCCGGGGACGGTGCGCGGCGGGCCGTAGCCGGTCAGGGGCCTGAGGCGGTACTCCGACGGCCTGAGCGGACGGCGGGCCGGGGGCGCCCCGGCGGCGGGCGGCGCCGACGCGCTCCGGTTCGCGGCGCCCGGGGCGAGCGCCGCGGCCAGCCCGGCCGCACCCAGCGTGGCGGCACCGGCGAACAACGCCCGGCGCCGGGTGAGCAATTGATCCTTCTGCATGACTCATCAGTCGCCCCGCCGAGGTCCGGCGCAGCTCCGCGACACCGGTGCGGCGGCACGATTTCACCTGATCGGCGCAGCATACGGCGGAGATCCGCCGAGGACCGCGTGGCGGGCCGCGGGTGGGGCTCCGATAGCCTCGCTGACGTGACGGAACAGCAGGCCCATCGGTTCGAGCGGGGCACGGACGGTCCGAAGGTGATCGTGACCGGGGTGGACGGCTCCGACTCCTCGCTGCGCGCGGCGGCGTACGCCTCCGGCCTGGCCCGGCGCCAGGGCGCGCTGCTCGCCATCGTGTACGTGCAGCCGGTGCTGGCGGCCGGGGCGGCGCTGGGCGCGCCGGTGGCGGACACCACGGAGGAGATAGCGCAGGACCTGGTGACGCAGATCCGGGAGGCGATGAAGCGGATCAAGGGGATCTTCGACATCCGCTGGGAGTTCCACACCTTCCGCGGCGACCCCTACAGCGGCCTGGTGAAGGCGGCGGACGACCTCAAGGCGGACGCGGTGGTGGTGGGGGCGTCCGAGCAGGCGGGCCACCGGTTCGTCGGTTCGGTGGCGGTGCGGCTGGTGAAGGCGGGGCGCTGGCCGGTGACGGTGGTGCCGTAGTTCCGTAAAGGCTCTCCCACGGCTCGCGTGGTGTCTTCCTTCGGCGGTGCGGCAGGGGCATCATGATCCGCCGTCAGCCGTTCGCCGATCGCGAAGAGGTGTCGCGCATGGCCGGGCTCCGGGCGGGCGAGGGCGTTCTCCGCCGCAAACCCATCGAGCACATCGAGGAGACGGAGGCCGGCCGGGGCCCCGGGCTGGAGCGCACGCTGGGCCTGTGGCAGCTGACCGCGATCGGTGTGGGCGGCATCATCGGCGCGGGCATCTTCACGCTCGCGGGGACCGTGGCCAACGGCACGGCGGGACCCGCGGTGCTGATCTCCTTCCTGATCGCGGGTGTCGCGAGCGCCGCGGCGGCGCTGTCGTACGCGGAGTTCGCGGGCATGATCCCGAAGGCCGGCTCGGCCTACACGTACGGCTACGCGGTCCTGGGCGAGCTGGTGGGCTGGTTCATCGGCTGGGATCTGCTGCTGGAGTACACGGCGATCGTCGCGGTGGTCGCCATCGGCATCTCCGGCTACTTCGGCTTCCTGGTGAACGAGATGGGCGCGGATCTGCCGGCCTGGATGCTGGGCGCGCCCGGCACCGGGGACGGCCACCGGGTCGATCTGTTCGCGGCGTTGCTGTGCCTGCTCATCGCGGCCCTGCTGAACCTCGGCATCAAGAACGCGGCGCGCTTCGAGACGGTCGTGGTGGTGCTGAAGGTGCTCGTCGTGCTGCTGGTGATCGGGGTGGGGGTGTTCCACATCGAGACCTCGAACTACCACCCGTTCTTCCCGTTCGGCGTGGGCGGGGCCTTCACCGGGGCGGCGACCGTGTTTTTCGCGGTGTTCGGCTACGACGCGATGTCGACGGCGGCGGAGGAGTCCAAGGACGCGCAGCGGCACATGCCGAAGGCGATCATCTACTCGCTGGTCATCTCGATGGTGCTGTACGTGGCGGCCTGCCTGGTGCTGACGGGTATGCAGGACTTCAAGGACATCGACCCCGAGAGCGGCTTCTCCACGGCGTTCAAGTCGGTGGGGCTGAGCGGGCTCGCGGACGTGATCGCGGTGGGCGCCATCATCGGCATCCTCACCGTGATGTTCACGTTCATGCTGGGTGTCACCCGGGTGTGGTTCGCGATGTCCCGGGACGGGCTGCTGCCCCGGTGGTTCGCCAAGACCCATCCGACCCGGCACGTCCCCACCCGGGTCACGTGGATCGTCGGGGTGGCGTCGGCCGCCATCGCCGGGTTCCTGCCGATCGGCGAGGCGGCCGAACTCACCAACATCGGCATCCTGCTGGCGTTCGTGGTGGTGTGCACGGCGGTGATCGTGCTGCGGTACCGGCAGCCCGAGCTGCCGCGCGCCTTCCGCACCCCGTGGATGCCGGTGGTGCCGGCGGTGGGGGTGATGTTCTCGATCTGGCTGATCACGTTCCTGCAGTGGCAGACATGGGCGCGGTTCGCCGTGTGGTTCGCGGTCGGCCTGCTCGTGTACTTCGGCTACTCCTACCGGCGTTCGGAGCTGGCGCGGACGGATCCGAGGTCCGAGGGGCGGAGTTAGAGGGACGCCAGGAAGTCGAGCAGGACGCCGGTGTACGCGTCGGGGCGCTCCATGGCGGAGTAGTGGCCGGTGCCCTCGACGGTGGCGGTCCGGCCGTCGGGGACGGTGGCGGCCAGCCGCTCGGCGGCGGCGTGCAGGCCGGCCGGTTCCAGGGAGCCGTTGAGGGCGAGCAGCGGGACGCGGATGTCGCCGATCCGGTCGAGGGAGCCGGTCACCGGGACGAGCCGGTCCTTCTCGTCCGGGGTGTGCTTGGAGATGGTGTGCAGGGCCATCTCGCGCAGCCGGCGCATCAGCTCCGGGTCGATGTCCTCGGCCGTGCGCTCCGGGCCGGGCACCAGCCGGAGGAAGGCGTCGAGCCAGCCGGCCACGTCGCCGGTGGCCAGCGCCCGTCCGGTCTCCTCCTGGAGGGCCTGGTGCCAGGGGTCGTCGTACCGGAAGTCGCCGGTCGCGGCGCCGGAGGTGACCACCGCGCGGACGGTGTCGGGGTGTTCGAGCAACGTGTCGGTGGCGATCACGCCGCCCATGGAGAGGCCGACGAGGACCGCGGGCCCGGCGTCGAGGTGGCGCAGCAGCGCGGCCAGGTCGTCGGCCCAGCGGAACGGCGCGGTGGCGTTGGCGGACCAGCCGTGGCCGCGTGTGTCGGGGGCGATCACGCGGTACCGCTCGGCGAGGACGGGGACATGGGCGTCCCAGACGCGGTGGTCGACGAACCCGGAGTGGAGCAGGACGACGGGATCACCGGATCCGGTGTCGCGGTAGGCGAGGTCGCCGTCGGCGGACGGGAAGAAACGCAGCTCCGAAGCATCATTCATGACAACCAAGGTGTCATCTTGGCGCCGGTTTGACAACCCGGATGTCATGATGGCCGGATGACGGACCACGGCACCCCCCTTCCCCCGGACGAGCTCGGCCACCGCCTCACCGCGGTGTACGACCTGGTCGGCACCCTCTACCGGCGCGCCCAGCGCAGCGTGGAGCAGGAGCTGACGGGTGGTGAACTCTCCCTGGGCGTGCGCGCCGTGCTGACACTGCTGCACCGCAACGGCCCGATGACGGTGCCGCAGATGGGCAGGGCACAGGCGATCAGCCGGCAGTTCGTGCAGCGCATGGTGAACGACGCGGCGGCGGCGGGGCTGGTGGAGAGCGTCCCCAACCCCGCCCACCGGCGGTCGTCGCTCATCCGGCCGACGGAGCGGGGCACCGCGGCCATCACCGAAGTGCTGGACAGGGAGCACCGGTTGCTGCGGGAGACCGGTGGCGGGCTGACGGACGCCGACGTGACGGCCTGCCTGCGGGTCCTGGGTGAACTGCTCACGGCACTGGACCACATCGCGGACGACTGACGGCGCGCTCCGCGGCTGCGAACAGGTGTGTCGCGCAATCCCCCAAGGCCGTGGGTGAGGCCGCGGCGTTCGAGATGCACCATGCAACGACGTATGGCAACCATGGTGGGAAGTCTTCCGAAAGGGTGATCGAGATGTCCCCGACGTCTCCGCACCGGGTTTCGTCGTGGGGCGCAGGAATCCGGTCCCTCCGTCGAAGACCGCCTGACCCATGACGGCGAGCTCGTCGACGACGCCCACGTCGGTGCGCCTGGCCGTCGTGGCCGCGCTCCTGTCCTTCGCGGCAGGGGCTGGTGACGCGTTCGCGTTCGTGGAGCTCGGGGGCGTGTTCACCGCCAACATGACCGGCAGTCTCGTCCTGTCAGGTCTGACGAACCGGCCGGGGTACGGCTCCCTGGTCTCGGGGGCGGCCGTGGCCCTCGCGGCGTTCCTGATCGCCGTGTACGTGGCGTCCAGGGCGGCACCGAAACGGCCGCAGGCGCAGTGGAGCAGGATCCGGGCCGTACTGGTGGCTGTGGTCGCGCTGGACCTCGTGGTGCTGATCCTGAAGTCCGTCAGTTCCACCCCCGGCACGGCTCTGCGGCTGGTCATGCTCGCGGTGTCCGCAGCGGCGATGGGCAGCCAGACCGCGGCCGCCAAGCGGGCCGCGGGCGGTTCGGGCGTGACCACGACCTTCGTCACGGGCACCATGACCAGCCTGGCCCAGGACGCCGCCGACGGCAGCACCCGGCACGCGGTCGTCCGTGTGGGCGTGGTCGTGATGCTGTTCCTGGGCGCCCTGACGGCGTCCTGGGCCATGGCCATCGACGCCCGGCTCGGCCCCGCCGTGGCGGCGGTCGGCACCACGGCGGCGATCATGGCCTTCCCGAGGACACGTGGGCCGGCGTCATGACGGCCTGGCGAAGTGGTCTCGACCGCCACGGACGTCGCCGAGGGGACCGGCGCGGCCTTCGCCCTGCAGCTGCTGCTGACGGACCGACCAAGGAGTTGACATGGTCGAGCCTTCCACCCCGGGTGGACAGCCACCCGGGAACCCTCCCCCCTCGTCACCCGCCGCGCGGTTCCGCCGCGACGTGCGGGACGCGATCACCCCACGCGCCGGGCTCCTCATGCTGGGCGTCCTCATCATCGAAGTGGCCTTCGTCGTCTCCTACATCGGAGCCTTCCACTCCCCCACCCCGGACAAGATCCCGGTGGCCGTCGTGGCCCCCGCGGCGGAGCAGGGGGCGGTGATCGAGAAACTGAACTCCATCCCCGGGGAGCCGCTGGAGGGACGGCCCGCCGACAGCGCGGCCCAGGCACGCGCCATGGTGCTGGAGCGTGAGGTGGACGCCGCTCTGCTGGTCGCGCCGCAGGAGCGGGGCGACCGGCTGCTGGTGGCCTCGGCCGGCGGCCCGTCGGGCGTCCAGGCGCTGGAACTGGTCTTCCAGAAGGCGGACCCCTCGCGGCCGGTGCAGGTCACCGATCTGCGACCACCGAACGAGGCGGACGGGCGTGGACTGGCCAGCTTCTACCTGGCGGTCGGCCTGGTCGTGGGCGGCTATCTGGCCTCCGCGGCGGCGTCCGCCTCGTACGGGGCCCGGCCGCCCGGTCCGCACCGCATGATGATCCGGCTCGGCGCGCTGGCCCTGCTGTCGGTGCTGTCGGGACTCGCCGGTGCGATCATCGTCGATCTGGTCTTCGACGCGCTGCCGGGCCACTTCGTCGCGATCTGGTGGATCGGCGCCCTCACCACGTTCGCCGCGGCGTCCGCCGGTATGGCCTTCCAGGTCCTGCTCGGGCCCATCGGCATCGCGCTGTCCGTGCTGATCTTCGTCGTGTTCGGCAATCCCAGCGCGGGCGGTGTGTATCCGGCGGCGCTCCTGCCACCGTTCTGGCGGGACATCGGACCGGCGCTGCCGAACGGCGCCTCGGTCACGCTGATCCGCAACTACACCTATTTCGGCGGTCATCACACGGCAACGGCCTGGTGGGTCCTCTCCGCCTGGGCCGTGGGCGGCGTCCTGGTCAGCGCCCTCGTCGTCATGTTCCGCCGACGGCCGAAGGCGGCCCGCGGCTCCACGGCGCCCGCCGCCGCCGGGGGAACCGGGGCCGCGACCTGACGGCCGGCACGGGCCCGCTCCGCGTGCGGCGCGGGCCCGCGGCCCCGTCGACCTGTGCTGAGGGGGCCCCGGGTCCACCACCCGCCGGCCGTGATGTGAGACGCGGACCGGCGCCGGCACCGCGTACGCGAACCGGGCGCCCACCGCATCCCTCGCGGTCCTGCGTCCGGAGGACCGCACTCCCGGACCGGGCGCACCCGGCCCCGGCGTCTCAGCCGTCGCCCTTCCGCGTCCCGCCCGCCATCACCAGCCCGTCCTTCGCGGCGCCCCGGCCGAGCACCACGTCACGGATGCGGTCGCGCACGGAGTGCAGTTCGGCGCCGCCTGCCAGCGCCTCGTTGAGGTCGATCACCCGGCCGGCGTCCACGTCGTAGAGCTGGGGGACGAACTCCGCGCGGGTGACCTCCCAGCGTCCGCCGGGGCGGGCCGGCGGGGCGAAGGTGAAGCGGCCCAGGGTGGACTGGTTGCCGCGCGGGTCGGTCACCCCCTCCGGGCCGGTCATCTCGCCGGCGATCTGGTCGCCCATGCCGTAGACCACCCAGGTGCCGTTGACCTTCTCGTACGCCTGCGGGACGTGGGCGTGGGTGCCGAGGATCAGGTCGATGTCCGGGCGGCCCCGGGTGGCGGAGGCGGTGAGGGAGCGGGCGAGGGTGAGCTGGAGGTCGTCGGGCTCGTCCTGCCACTCGGTGCCCCAGTGCAGGGACACGACCACGACGTCGGCCCCGGCCTCACGGGCGGCACGGGCGTCGGCGACGATCCGCCGCTCGTCGATCAGGTTGACGGCCCAGGGCCGGTCCTGCGGCAGCGGGAGCCCGTTGGTGTCGAAGGTGTAGGCGAGGTGCGCCACGCGTGCCCCGCCGGCGCGCAGCATCGTCGGTGTGGCGGCCTCCTGTTCGGTGCGGGCGGATCCGGCGTGGCGCAGTCCCGCCTCGTCGAGGGCGTCGAGGGTGCGCCGGATGCCGTCCGCGCCGTCGTCCAGGGTGTGGTTGGAGGCGGTGGAACAGCCGTCGTAGCCGGTGGCGGCGAGGCCGGCGGCGATCTCGGGCGGTGACGTGAACAGGGGGTAGCCGCTGTAGTCGCCGTCGGCGCCGTAGACGGTCTCCATGTGACACAGGGCCAGGTCCGCGGGGGCGACCACGGAGCGGATGCCGGAGAGCATCGGGCGGAAGTCGTGACCGGTGCCGCCCGCGTCGAACCGGGCGCGTTCGATGACGGAGGTGTGGGGCAGCACGTCGCCGGAGGCGACCAGGGTGAAGCCGCGGTGGGCCGTCGCGGAGGGCGCGGGGCGTCCCGGCTCCGGCGGCCGGTGGTCGCGGGCCTGACAGGCGGCGCCCGCGGCGAGGACGGCGGTCAGGACGAGGGCCAGCTGTCTGCTGCGTGCGATCATCACGTCACCCCGCTGTGGTCGTATTTATGGATAAACAGGTAAGAAGCCTCATCTCGTCGAGCGGTGCTCCGACACGCCCTTTAGGCCGTCCGGCGTGCGGATACGGCCGTCTCGACCGTTCGTCGAACCGTTCGTCGACGCGATCGACCGTCCGCCGCACACTCCTGTGCGCGCCCTGTCCCCCGGCGGCGGGGTGCGTTGCCATACGGCCATGACGGCCGGAATGACACTCACGAACGGGACCACCGCCGAGCACGAGCTCGCCGCACTCCAGCGCGAGCACGGCCGGCCCCTCTTCGCGCTGCTGCTCCGGCTCTGCGACGGGGACCGGCAGCGCGCGGAGGACCTGGTCCAGGAGACGCTGGTGCGCGCCTGGCAGCACCCCGAGGCCCTGCGCGCCGAGAACTTCGACTCCGTGCGCCCCTGGCTGCTGACCGTGGCGCGGCGGCTCGCCATCGACGCCCGGCGGGCCCGGCAGGCCCGCCCGGCCGAGGTCGGCGACGCCGTGCTGGAGAACGCCCGGGTGATCTCCGACCACGCGGAACGGGCCGCCGCGACGCTCGACGTCCGGGAAGCTGTGAAGACACTCACTCCCGAGCACCGTGAAGTCCTGGTGCTCGTGTACTTCCAGGGGGCGAGTGTGGCGGAAGCCGCGGCGGCCCTCGGAATCCCGCCCGGTACGGTGAAGTCCCGCGCGTACTACGCGCTGCGCGCCCTGCGCCGGGTGCTTCCGGGATACGCCTCCGACATGCGGTGAAACCAACCGTCGGGTCAAACCTCCGTAAAGCGCCTTGCCGACGAACCCGGTTGGGGATCGGCTGTCCTCATCCGTGTTCCGGACCGGGGGCCCGGGTTCGGGCGACGCGCACGCACCGGAGGAGGCAGGAAGGGATGCTGCACAGAGGTCGAGAGAGCACGGACGGCACCGGGGGCGGCGGGCCGGCCGTCCCCATGGCCTGGTTCTACGCCGAGTACATCGCCGACGAGCTGCTGCGCACCGGCGATCTGATGCCGCCGACGTCCGTGGAGTTCCGGGCCGGGCGGGACGCGCTGGCGCTGACCGTCTTCCTGTCCGACACCGACGGCGAGCTGTCCGGCATCCGGGTCATCACCCAGCTGGAGACCTGGCTGTCGCTGACCGCCTATGACCAGCCCTGGCAGGAGTGGGTGCACCGCCGTCTGGACGACCTGGCCGCGGACGCCGCCGCGTCCGGCACGGGCGCACCGGATCCGGACCTGGAGCTGGCGGCCGAGGCCTGGCGCTGGCTGCGGGAGACGGAGCTGCTGGCGCCCGACCTCAACGCGGTGCCCGGCGGCGGGGCGGCCGGCGAGGACGAGGGGCCGAAGGTGTGGACGCCCGCCTGGCAGCTCGGACTGCCTCTGGGACACCTCGCCATCCACCTCTTCTAGGACCCGTGTCCCCCCTTCGGGCCGCCCCGGAAAGTGCCACCAATCCGCGGCCCCGAGGGCTCCGAACCGTTAGGTCACGATTCGGTGCGTGGCTTGAGTGATTCGGCTGCCTGGTGCGTACCGGTGGGAGCAAGGAGTAACCCCACCCGCACCCAACGGTACGAGGATTCGGCATGAGGTCCCTGGAGAGGCATCGCGACGTCGGCGCCTACGCGCTCGGCGTGCTGGACGAGGCGGAGGCCTTCCGCTTCGAGGACCACCTCATGGAGTGCCCCAGCTGCGCTGTCCAGGTGACCGAATTCGGCCCCGCGGCACGTCAGTTGATGCTGTACCGCAGTGCCACCCCGCGCCCGGTCCACCCGATGGCCCAGCCCTCGCCGCGGATGCTGGACCGGCTGCTCGCGCAGGTGGCCGGACGGCGCCGCGCCGGGCGCCGCCGGCTGCTGCTGGCGCTGGCCGCCTCGGTGGTGATCGCGGTGTCCGCCCCCACCGCCCTCGTGCTGGCGCGGGGGGACGACGGTCCGCGCCCGCTGACCGTGGAGGCGACCGACGAGCGCTCCGGGGTGTGGGCCGAGGTGACGGTCGAGGACCGTGACTGGGGCAGCGCCGTGGAGCTGCGGGTCAAGGACGCCGCGGGACCGCGCGAATGCGTCCTCGTGGGCGTCGCCCGCGACGGCTCCGAGGACGTCATGACCAGCTGGGCCGTGCCCCGTCACGACGCCCGCCCGAACACGATCCCGGGCGGCTCCACCCTGCACTCCGGCGACACCGTCCGCTACGAGGTGCGCACCACGGAGGGCGAGACCCTGGTGACGCTGCGCCCCGAGTGACCCCGGTGGCGCCGGCTCACCTCAGCAGCCGGGACAGCCGCCGGTCGGCCAGCGGCTTGCCGCCCGTCTGGCAGGTGGGGCAGTACTGCAGCGAGGAGTCGCTGAACGACACCTCACGGATCGTGTCCCCGCACACCGGACAGGGCTCACCGGTACGGCCGTGCACCCGCAGGCCGGTCTTCTTCTCCGCCTTCAGCCGGCCCGCCGCCAGCCCGCGCGAGCGTTCGACCGCGTCGGTGAGGGTGGAGCGCAGGGCCTCGTACAGCCGGGTGGTCTCCTCCGGCGTGAGCGAGGAGGCCAGCTTGAACGGGGACATGCGTGCCGCGTGCAGGATCTCGTCGCTGTAGGCGTTGCCGACGCCCGCGATCAGGCTCTGGTCCCGCAGGGCGCCCTTGAGCCGGCGGCGCTCCCCGGAGAGCAGGTCCGCCAGGCGCCGTTCGTCGAAGTCGTCGGCCAGCGGATCCGGCCCGAGCCGCGCGACGCCCGGAACCTCGGCGGGGTCCGCCACGACGTACACGGCGAGCCGCTTCTGGGTGCCGGCCTCCGTCAGGTCGAAGCCGGCGCCGGTCTCCAGCGCGACCCGCAGCGCCAGCGGGCCCTTGCCGGGGCGGGGCGGACCGCTGGGCAGCGGGTCCCGCCAGTGCAGCCAGCCCGCGCGCGCCAGATGGGTGACGAGGTGGGGGCCGCCGTCCGTCGCCAGGGCGAGGAACTTGCCGTACCGCCGCACTTCGGTGACCTCGCGGCCCTCGAGGGCGGTGAGCGGAGGGTCGTAGGTCTTCAGGACGCTGATCGCCACGGGCAGCGCCCGGACGATCTCGTGGCCGGTCAGGTGCTCGGTGAGGAAGTCCTTGAGCGCCTCGACCTCGGGGAGTTCCGGCATGCGTCAAGAGTGCCACCACCGGCCCGCGTCCTCAGCCCGTGCCGGGGTCCTTCGGCACCACGAACTCGCTCCACACGCACTTGCCGCCGCCACGAGCCTCCACGCCCCACAGGTCGGTCAGCGTCTCGACCAGCAGCAGTCCCCGTCCCGAGACGCCCGACTCCCCCGCCTCGCGGCGGCGCGGCAGGGCGCTGGAGGAGTCCTCGACCTCGACCCGCAGCCGTCGCTCGGTGCCGTCGAGCACGCTGAGGATCACCGCCGCGGACCCCTCCGTGTGCATCAGCACGTTGGTGATCATCTCGTCGGCGACCAGCTCGATCTCGTCCGCCCGGTCCCGGGCCCCCCAGGCGCCGGCCGCGGTGCGGATCATGCTGCGGGTGTCGGACAGCGCCTGCGGGTCGCCGGGCGGCACCAGCTGTTTGAGCCGCCCTCCGGAGCGGGGGCCGTCCGGTTCGCGGCGGCGCAGCAGGAGCAGCGCCACGTCGTCGTCACCGCGGCGCTCCTCGGCGACGTCGATCAGCCGGTCGGCGAGGTCGCGCACGTCGTCGGGGCCGACGGCGATCAGCGCGGCGAGGGTCTCCACGCCGTCGTCGAGGTCGGCGCCGGGCTGTTCCACCAGGCCGTCGGTGCACAGCACCAGGGTGTCGCCCGGCTCCAGGTCTATCGTCCCGACCGGGTAGTCCAGGCCGCCGAACTCGGCGGACAGGCCGAGCGGCAGCCCGCCGGGGACGGACACCCGCCGGCAGGTGCCGTCGGCGCGCCGCACCATGGGGTCGAGGTGACCGGCCCGGACCACCTGGACCACCCCGGTGGACAGGTCGACCTCGGCGTACAGGCAGGTCGCCGAGCGGTCGGTGTCGAGTTCGTGCAGGAAGACCGAGGCGCGGGCCATCACGGTGGCCGGCGGGTGCCCCTCGGCGGCGTAGGCGCGCAGCACGATGCGCAGCTGTCCCATGACGGCGGCGGCGTGCGTGTCGTGGCCCTGGACGTCCCCGATGACGGCGCCGACCCGGCCGCCGCCGGTGGGGCTGCCGCCGGGCAGCGGGATCAGGTCGTACCAGTCGCCGCCGATGTCCCGGCCGAAGCTGCCGCCGAAGGAGGCGGCGCGGTAGCGCACCGCGAGGTCGGCGCCGTGCACGCTGGGGATGGTGCGGGGCAGCATGGCCTGCTGCAGCCCCTGGGCGAGGTCCGTCTCCTGCTCGTAGAACATCGCGCGCTGCAGGCTCTGGGAGATGCTGCTGCCGAGGGCGACCAGGATGTTGCGCTCCTCGGCGGAGAAGCCGCGCCGGTCGCTGTAGAGCAGGCCCATCGCGCCGATGGGGCGGGCCTGCACGATGAGCGGCAGATAGGCGGCCGAGGTGATCTTCAGCCCGGTGATGCCCCGCCACAGCTCCGGGTAGCGCTCGGCGAACTCCTCCGGCGACTCGATGAAGCGGGGGCTGAGGGTGCGTACCGCCTCGCTCATCGGGTACCGCTCGTCGATCCGGGTGAGCTCGGTGCCGGGGACGAAGCTGCCCGCGGGCCCCTCCGCGATGAGCCGGATCCGGCCGGCCTCGACCAGTCCCATCACCAGACTGGTGGCGCCCAGATGGGTGAGGCCGTGGGTGTCCTTGAGGACGTCGATGACGTCCTGCACGGTCCGGGCGTGGGCGAGGGCGGCGGTGGTCAGCTGGACCACGTTGGTCTGCTGGCGGCGCAGGCTCTCCTGGAGGGCCTGCTCACGCCGGCCCTCGCTGTCGCGCAGCTCCTGGGTGGCGTCGCGGACGATGCCGATGATGCGGTGGGGCCGGCCGGACGCGTCCCGCCGGATGTAGCCCTGGGTGTGGGTCCAGCGCAGGGAGCCGTCCCGGCGGCGGATGCGGAAGTAGGCGCCGTAGTTCTCCTGGCCGGACTTGAGGGCCTGGGACACGACGGAGTCCAGGCGCCGCGCCTCGCCGGGCGGGACCCGCATGCCCAGGGTCTCCGGGCGGTCGTCGTACTCGTCGGGGCGCACGTCGAAGATCTCGTGCGCCTGGGCGTCCATCTGCATCACCCCGGCGTCCAGGTCCCAGTCGAAACTGCCCATGCGGTTGAGCGCCAGGATCGGATCCGGGTGTTCCGGCCAGTCGTCCGGGAGTGACAGGGGGCTCGCTCCCCGATCAGCCATGGGGCCACCTTGCCAGGGTTCGGGTGATTCTTCGACCGCTGGGACACCTCGGGTCGCGGGTATCCCGCGCCGCCCGGTGGTACACGGGAGGTCACACGGTGTACGGAGCGGGAGGAGCCCGGGAGCCGACGGCGGCCGGGTGTCCGAGGGCCCGGCGGGGCGGCGGAGGAAGGAGCGTGCGGACGTGGAGTGGTTCGGCGCGTCCGACTACTGGCTGAGCCGGCTGGTGTTCCAGAAGGGGCTGGCGGCGCTGTACCTGCTCGCGTTCCTGACGGCGGCACTGCAGTTCCGCGCGCTGATCGGGGAGCGGGGCATGCTGCCGGTGCCGCGTTTCGTGGAACGGGTCCCGCTGCGCCGCTCGCCCAGCCTCTTCCACTGGCACTACTCGGACCGCTTCTTCGCCGGCTGTGCCTGGGCGGGGTGCGCGGTGTCGGCGGCCCTGCTGGCGGGCGCCGACGCGCTGGTCCCGCTGTGGGCGGCGATGCTGCTGTGGCTGGTGCCGTGGGCGCTGTACCTGTCGATCGTCAACGTGGGGCAGACCTGGTACGCCTTCGGCTGGGAGTCGCTGCTGCTGGAGGTGGGGTTCCTCGCCGTCCTGCTGGGGAACGACGAGGTGGCGCCGCCCGTGGTCGTGCTGTTCCTGCTGCGGTGGGTGCTGTTCCGGGTGGAGTTCGGAGCCGGGCTGATCAAGATGCGCGGCGACGAGTGCTGGCGCCGGCTGACCTGTCTGGACCACCACCACGAGACGCAGCCGATGCCGGGGCCGCTGAGCTGGTTCTTCCACCGTCTGCCGAAGCCGCTGCACCGCGTCGAGGTGGCGGCCAACCACGTCACCCAGCTGGTGGTGCCGTTCCTGCTGTTCGCTCCGCAGCCGGTCGCCTCGGTGGCCGCCGCGCTGATGATCGTCACCCAGGTGTGGCTGGTGCTGTCCGGCAACTTCGCCTGGCTGAACTGGGTCACCGTCGTACTGGCCCTGCCGGTGCTGTCCCTGCCGTCCGATCCGCCGGCGGTGGACGACGCCCCGCTCTGGTACGTGGTGGTCGTGCTCGCGGTGTCCGCGCTGCTGCTGTGGCTCAGCCGGCGGCCGGTGCGCAACATGCTGTCCCGCCGCCAGGTGATGAACCGGTCGTTCGACCCGCTGCACCTGGTCAACACCTACGGGGCGTTCGGCACCGTCGGCCGGGTCCGCCACGAGGTGGTCGTCGAGGGCACGTCCGACGAGGTGCCCCGGCGGGACTCCGACTGGCGCGAGTACGAGTTCAGGGGCAAGCCGGGCGACCCCCGGCGCTGGCCGCGCCAGTTCGCCCCGTACCACCTGCGGCTCGACTGGCTGATGTGGTTCGCCGCCCTCTCCCCGGCGTACGCCAGTCCGTGGTTCGGGGCACTGGTGGAGCGCCTGCTGGAGAACGACCGGGACACCCTGCGGCTGCTGCGCCGCTCCCCCTTCCCCCTGGACGAGCCGCCGCGTCACATCCGCGCCCGCCTGTTCCGCTACCGCTTCACCACCTGGCGGGAGCTGCGCGAGACGGGCGCCTGCTGGGAGCGGACCTACGTCCGTGAGTTCCTGCCGCCGACCCGGCTGACCGGGCCCGCGCGGAAGACCTGATGACCTGAGTCAGAGCATCGTCGGCCCTAGGCAGCCGGGGCCGACGGCAGCAGGCCGCTTCCGCGCAGCTCGTCCCACAGGGCGGCGGGGACGGGCTCCGTGAACCGGTCGGCGCCGTCGTGGACCTCGGCGGCCGAGCGGGCGCCGACCAGGACACCGGCGACCGCCGGGTGCGCGGCGCAGTGGGCCAGGGCGGCGGCGCGCAGCGAGGTGCCGTGCCGCTCGGCGGTGTCCTTGATCCGCAGGGCGCGTTCGAGCAGGGCGGCGGGGGCCGCCGCGTAGTCGTACGTGGCTCCGGGCCGCGGATCGGCGAGCAGGCCGGAGTTGAAGGCGCCGCCGACGACGACGGACACGCCGCGTTCCCGTGCGGCGGGCAGCAGGTCGGCGGAGGCGGAGGCGTCGAGCAGGGTGTGGCGGCCGGCGCACAGCACCACGTCGACGTCGGTGTCGCGGACGAAGCGGGTGAGCATCGCGGTCTGGTTCATGCCGGCGCCGATGGCCCGGACGACACCCTCGGAGCGGAGCTTCTCCAGCGCCGGGTAGCCCTCGCGGAACGCCTGCTCCTCGTGGTCGTCCGGGTCGTGCAGGTAGACGACGTCCACGCGGTCCAGGCCGAGGCGTTCCAGGCTGGCCTCCAGGGAGCGGCGCACGCCGTCGGCGCTGAAGTCCCAGACCCTGCGGTGGGTGGCGGGCACGGCGAACGCGTTGGCCAGGTCGTCGCCGCCCGCGTCGGACGGTTCGAGGCGGCGGCCCACCTTGGTGGACACGGTGTACGCGTCACGGGGCAGGTCCCGCAGGGCGGCGCCCAGCCGGCGCTCGGCGAGACCGAGTCCGTAGTGCGGGGCGGTGTCGAAGTAGCGGATGCCACGCTCCAGCGCGGCACGCACCGTCGCGTACGCGTCCTCCTCGGCGACCTCGGTGTACAGGTTGCCGATGCCGGCGGTGCCGAGGGCCAGCGGGGTGATCCCGACGCCGCTGCGGCCGAGTTCCCTGGGGGCTCCGAGGTCGCTCATGCCGGGTAGCTCCTTGTCGTAGGGGTGGTCCACCGGGGCGGGGTGCCGCCGAGCATACGGGTCCGGGTCAGGCTCGTTTCAGCCGCAGGGTGGTCAGCTGGAACGGCCGCAGCCGCACGGTGACCCGCCCCTCGTCCACGGCGGGCGGGGGCGTGTCCGCGAGGGGGCGTTCCAGCAGGTCGGTGACGTCCACGCGGGCGACCGGGAAGGCGGCGGTGAGCGTGGCCCGGGCGCGGGCGCCGTGCGCCTCGTGGAAGCGGACGACGACGTCGCCGCTGCCGTCGTCGGCCAGCTTCACCGCCGTGACCACGACGGAGTCCCGGTCGACGGTCACCAGGGGCGCCACCTCGCCGGCCCCGGTGAGCCGCCGCTCGGGCAGGTTGATCCGCCAGCCTTCGCGCACCGCGTCCCCGAGGGACGCCCCGGGGACCAGCGCGTGCCGGAAGCGGTGTACGCCCTGGTCCGTCTCGGGGTCGGGGAAGCGCGGGGCGCGCAGCAGGGAGACCCGGACCGTGGTGGTGGTGCCGCCGTCGGTGCGGACCGTGCGCGTCACGTCGTGGCCGTACGTGCCGTCGTTGACGACCGCGACGCCCCAGTCGGGCTCCTGGAGATGGAGGAAGCGGTGGTTGCACGCCTCGAACTTGGCGGCTTCCCAGGAGGTGTTGGTGTGGGTGGGCCGGAAGAAGTGCCCGAACTGCGTCTCGGAGGCGTAGCGGTCGGCGTGCAGGTCGAGGGGGAAGGCGAGCTTGAGGAACTTCTCCGTCTCGTGCCAGTCGACCTCGGTGTCCACCACCAGGCGCTTCTCCCCCGGCGGCAGCGACAGCACCTGCGTCACCCGGGAGTCGCCGAAGGTGCGGGCGATCCGTACCGAGGCGCCGTCGTCGCCGGGGGTGACCTCGTCCGCGTCGGTGAGGTCGGTGACGGTGTTGCGGTAGAACGCGTCGACGTCCCAGGCGTCCCACATGTTCGGCAGGTCGTGGTGGAGCTGGAGCAGGTTGCCGGGCCGTCCGGGGGCGACGGTCTCGCGGTCGGCCTCGACGTCGTGGACGGAGTCCACCAGGCCCCGGGCGTCGACGGCGACCCGGAGCAGACCGTTGTCCAGGAGGTGTCCGCCGCCGGGGCGGTCCTCGCGGGTCGTCCGGCCCGTGGCCCCGGCCGGACGCGCGCCGCCCGCCGGGACGCCTGAGCGAGGGTGTGGGGCACCGTTGAAGACCAGCGGGAGCGTGCCCTCGCCGGCCAGGGCGCGCTGGGCGGCGTCGACGATGCCGTTCAGCTCGTCCGCGATCCGGGCGTAGGTGGCGCGGGCCTCGCGGTGCACCCAGGCGATGGAGGAGCCGGGCAGGATGTCGTGGAACTGGTGCAGCAGCACCGTCTTCCAGATCCGGTCCAGGTCCTCGTACGGGTAGGGGAAGCCGGTGCGCACGGCGGCCGTGGCCGCCCACAGCTCGGCCTCCCGGAGCAGGTGCTCGCTGCGGCGGTTGCCCTGCTTGGTGGCGGCCTGGCTGGTGAGGGTGGCACGGTGCAGTTCCAGGTACAGCTCGCCGACCCACACGGGCGGTTCGGGGTTCTCCGCCTCGGCCTGCGCGAAGAACGCGGCGGGGGTCTCCCAGGTCACCGTGGCCGACCCCTCCAGGTCGCGGAGCCGGGCGGCCTTGGCGACCATCTCGCGGGTGGTGCCGCCGCCCCCGTCGCCCCAGCCGGTCGGCGCGAGGGAGTGCCGGGCGGCCCCCTTGTCCTTGAAGTTGCGTACGGCGTGGGCGATCTCCGCGCCGCGCATCGAGCAGTTGTAGGTGTCGACGGGCGGGAAGTGGGTGAAGATCCTGGTGCCGTCGATGCCCTCCCAGCGGAAGGTGTGGTGCGGGAAGCTGTTGGTGCGCGACCAGGAGATCTTCTGCGTCAGCAGGTACTTCGAGCCGGCCGCCTTGATGATCTGGGGCAGGCCCGCGGCGAAGCCGAAGGTGTCCGGCAGCCACGCCTCGTCGTTCTCGACGCCGAACTCGTCGAGGAAGAACCGCTTGCCGTGCACGAACTGCCGTGCCATCGCCTCCGATCCGGGCATGTTGGTGTCGGACTCCACCCACATGCCGCCGGCCGGCACGAACCGCCCGTCCGCCACCGCTTTCTTCACCCGCGCCCACACCTCGGGCCGGTGCTCCTTCACCCACGCCCACTGCTGCGCCTGCGACATGGCGAAGACGAACTCGGGCTCGTCGTCGAGGAGGGCCGTCATGTTGGCGGCGGTGCGGGCGACCTTGCGCACGGTCTCGCGCAGCGGCCACAGCCAGGCCGAGTCGATGTGCGCGTGCCCGACCGCGCTGATCCGGTGCGCGGACGGGACGGCGGGCGCGGCCAGCACGTCGGTGAGCCGCGAGCGGGCTCGCTGCGCCGTGCCGTTGACGTCCTGGAGGTCGACCGCGTCCAGGGCGCGTTCGACGGCGCGGAGGATGTCCCAGCGGCGGGGCGCGTCGACCGGCAGCTCGGCCATCAGCTCGCCGAGCACCTCGAGGTCGGTCACCAGGTGCCACACGGTCTCGTCGAGGACGGCGAGGTCCGTGCGGGTCAGGGTGTACTGCGGCGCGCCGCCCGCGGTCTCCCGGTCACCCAGCGGTGTCGGTGTGAAGGGGCGGTAGCCCATGATCACGGGGTTGGAGGCGGCCTCGACGTGCAGACGCACCTCCTCCCCGCCCCGGACGGGCGCCCCGATCCGCACCCACTGGTTGCGGGGGTTGAGGCCCTTCACGGGGGTGCCGTCCGGGCGGTAGACAAGGCCCTCGCACTGGAAGCCGGGCATGTTCTCGTCGAAGCCGAGGTCGAGGACCGCCTCGACGGTCCGGCCGGCCCACGCCTCGGGGACGATCCCGGTCACCCGGAACCAGCTGGTGCCCCAGGGCGCGCCCCAGCGGGTGCCGACGGTCACCGGCTCGACGTCGGCGGCCAGCCCCTCGGCGACCGGGACCGGCTCCCCGGGCGCGTGCCACACCGCCGCCTCCAGGGGCACGGACTCGGGGTACACGGCGGGACGGATGCGCTCGTCGAGCACACGCCTGAGGCGGGCCTCGACCAGGGTGCGGTCGTCATGCATGCGGCGCTCCATGGGTGTGGCCGGTTCGCTGCCGGACGGAGGACCCGCCCCGGGGCGGCACCCCCGGGGTAACTCCCCTCCCACGGCCCTCGCGAACCACCGTCCGCCCGCGCCACCGGCCCGCGGTTCAGTGGGCGCCGGGTGCGGCTCCGCGCTTCTCCGCGTCGGCGCGGGCCTGCTCGTCGATCCGGCGTCCGGCCTCCTCCCAGTCGATCGGGAGCGCCTCGACGGGCACCTCCCAGAAGGTGAACGTCGACGTACGCATCGTCGTCCGCAGGCCGGTCATGACGCTCTTGTGCGGTTCGGCGCGTGCATAGGCGTACAGCGCCTCGCGGCTCTCCCACGCGGAGAGGGTGAGGAAGACCCTGCTGAACGGCCGGGCGACCAGGGAGGCCCCGAGCGCGCCGGGCGCCTTGCGGACCTGGCCCCAGGCGGCGAAGGACTTGACCAGGAAGCGCGGGACGTCCTTCAGCGACCGCACCTCGAACCGGGAGGCCATGACGACGGCGCGCGTGTCGGGCCGGGCCGGGTGGGGTGTGACCCAGGGAAGAGTAGGCACGATAGTCTCGCCTCCACAGTTGGTGAGTAGCACTATCCATATTAGACAGTGCCACTACCCAATCGCCAGAGGATTGTGGGAACGCACGTGAGAATCTCGGAACTGAGCCGCCGCAGCGGGGTGCCCAACGCGACGATCAAGTACTACCTGCGCGAGGGACTGCTGCCACCCGGCCGCGCCACCGCCGCGACCCAGGCCGAGTACGACGACTCCCACCTGCGCAGGCTGCGCCTGATCCGCGCGCTGACCGGTGTGCGCGGGCTGTCCGTGGCCTCGGCCAAGCAGGTGCTGGACGCCGTCTCCGCCCACGGGGACGACACGCACCGGCTGCTGGGCATCGTCTTCGGCATCTGGCCGTCCGAGGCGGGCCGGCCGGAGGCGCGGGCGGACGACGGGACGCCCGGTCCGAACCCGGAGGCCGCGGCCCTGGTCGACGCGATGGGCTGGTCGGTGTCGGAGCACAACCCCGCCCGGCAGGTCGTCGACCAGACCCTGCGGACGCTGCGCGGCCTGGGCGTCGACTACGACTGGCGGGCGCTCCTCCCCTACGCCGAACTGGCCGCGCGCACCGCCCGGTACGACCTGGACCGCCTCGAGGCGGTCACGGACCCGCTGGAGAAGGCCGAGCAGGCCGTCCTGCTGACCTTCCTGCTGGAGCCGGCGCTGATGGCCCTGCGCCGGCTCGCCCAGGAGGACGAGTCGACCACGCGCCACGGCCCCGACGCTTCCCCGCCCGGCCGGTGGTGAACGGCACCTCCCTTCGATTCCCGTTGCCCCGACCGGTGTTGCGGCTCTAATGTCGGCCCCGTGACTGCCGGGTCGGCCTCAGGCCTCACGAGAACGGTGCTCCCGGCTCCCGAGTGAGTCCGGGGCGGGCGCGTGCGCCTCCGCCGTCGGTCGTTCCTTCCGCCCGCCGCGCTCCACGCCGGCGGGGATCGACGAACCGACCCCGGAGACGAGAGACAGCCATGTCCGCAGCACCGCACGTCCAGTTGAACCACACCGCCGTCTACGCCCGTGACCGCAGGCGCTCCGCCGAGTTCCTCGCCGGGATCCTGGGACTGGAGGTGGGGGCGCCGTTCGGCCCGTTCCTCCCGGTCGACCTGGGCAACGGCGTGACCCTCGACTACTACGAGAAGCGGGACGAGCCCGTGCAGTCCCAGCACTACGCTTTCCTGGTGCCCGACGAGCGGTTCGACGCGATGATCGCGCGCCTGGAGGCGGCCGGGGTGACGTACTACGCCGACCCGCCGCACACCCGGCCGGGCCGCGTGAACACGCTCTTCGGCGGCCGGGGCGCCTACTTCGACGACCCGGACGGCCACAACATGGAGATCATGACCCGGCCGTACGTCCGCCCCTGACGGGGTCCGGTCGGAGCGGGCGGTACATGATGTGCAGCCCGACGCGGCCGTGCCGGGGGTGGTCGAACGCCTCGGGAACCGTGCCGAGGACGGTGAACCCGAGCGAGGTCCACAGCGTCACGGCGGGGTTGGTCTCGACGACGGCGTTGAAGACCATGCCCCGATAGCCGGCGTCACGCGCCGCGACCAGCACGTGCTCGGCGAGGAGCCGTCCGACGCCCCGGCCGGCGTGGTCGGGATCGACCATGAAGCCGGCGTTGGCGACGTCCCGGGCGGGACCGCCGTAGTTGGGGGTGAGGTAGGCGGAGGCGACGACGGCCCGGGCGTCGTCCTCGACGACGTACACCTGCTTGGCGGGGCTCATCCACAGGGCCCGGGCCGCCTCCTCGGAGGTGCCCGGGTCCCAGGTGTAGGTCTCGCCCGCGGCGACGATGCGGTGCCAGAACGGCCAGATGCGCGGCCAGTCGTCGGGGCTCGCTTCCCTGATCAGCATGGACGCGAGTCTGCCACGCCCGCGGACGGGGGTGCGGGTGCGGGGGTGCGGCTGCGGGGGTGGGGGTGTCAGTCGACGCTGGGGAGGATGTGCGGCTCGGCGAGGTCCTCCTCGTAGCCGGCGAGGCGGATCGGGGCCGAGCGGGCCCACACGTCGAGGCTTCCCAGTTCCCCCGGCCGGCGGCCGGAACGCTGCGTGCGTTCGTCGGGGCGCTGTTCGAGTTTCGTCTGCTCCGGTGTCACCGCGCACTCCTTATGTGTCGGTCACCCTCGGGACGTACTGCGTCGGCCCTGTGCCTGGCGCACGCCGTCCGATCGGGTCTGTGTCCAATGCCGTCGGACGCGGTGGCGCCGGTCGTTCGAGGGAGAGCAGGCCGTGGTGAACCGGCAGTCCCATGACGGATCGTGGGTGCGGGTAGGACCCTTGCTGCTGTCCGTCCGACTCAGATTAACCAAATGAGCGGCCCCCTGCTCGATGGGGCTGGAAACTGGCTGTAACAATCACATGACGGATCGCCCATCACCAGGGGCTATTTCCGGGCATGTCGTGACAGAACGCACAACGAAGCTCACTCGATCGGAGTACACGAGTGCCGATGTACCGGACAAGTCCGGACGGCCGGGGCGCCGTTCGGCAGTCCCCGGCCGTCCGCGCGGGTCACCAGCGGCCGGGCGCGTAGTCCTTCAGGAACACCCCGTACAGGTCCTCGCCCGCCTCGCCGCGCACGATCGGGTCGTACACCCGGGCCGCGCCGTCGACCAGGTCGAGCGGGGCGTGGAAGCCCTCCTCGGCGAGGCGCAGCTTGTCGAAGTGAGGGCGCTCGTCGGTGATCCAGCCGGTGTCGACCGAGGTCATCAGGATGCGGTCGGTGTCGAACATCTCCTGCGCGCTGGTGCGCGTCACCATGTTCATGGCCGCCTTGGCGGCGTTGGTGTTGGGGTGGCCGGCGCCCTTGTAGCCGCGTGCGAAGACGCCCTCCATCGCGGAGACGTTGACGACGTAGGCGCGCTTCGAGGACGAGCGGCGGGCCGCCTCGGCCATCGCCGGGCGCAGCTTGCTGATCAGGATGAACGGCGCCGTGTAGTTGCACAGCTGGGTCTCCAGCAGCTCCACCGGGGAGATCTGCTCGATGGTCTGCACCCAGGTGTTGGAGTCGACGACGTCCGGCACCAGACCACCCGCGTCGATGGCGGTGCCGTCCCGGTGCCGCTCGACGCTGGCGTTGCCCGCGACCAGGGCGAGGTCGGCCACCGCCTGGGCGTCGAGGCCGCTGACCCCGGCGGGCAGCGCGGTCAGCCCGTCGACCGCGCCGGAGTTGAAGGCGCCGATGACGTGGTGGGCGGGCAGCTCACCGGCCGGCAGCGGGGCGCTCTCGCCCTCGACGAGCGCGGCGTACGCGGAGGGCAGGCGGCGCACGGTCTGGGTGGCGTTGTTGATCAGGATGTCGAGCGGTCCCTGCTCGGCGACCTGGTCGGCGAGCGCCACGGCCTGGCCCGGGTCGCGCAGGTCGATCCCGACGACCTCCAGGCGGTGCATCCAGTCCCCGGAGTCGTCCATGGCCGTGAACCGGCGGATGGCGTCCTTGGGGAAGCGCGTGGTGATCGTGGTGTGGGCGCCGTCGCGCAGCAGCCGCAGCGCGATGTACATGCCGATCTTGGCGCGCCCGCCGGTGAGCAGCGCCCGCTTGCCGGTGAGGTCGGCGCGGGCCTCGCGCCGCATCCGGTTCTCGTCGGCACACCCGGGGCAGAGCTGGTGGTAGAAGTAGTCGACCTCGACGTAGCGGGTCTTGCACACGTAGCAGGAGCGGGGGCGCTGGAGTATGCCCGCGATCCGGCCCGGCTCGACGCGGGAGGAGGGCAGGATGCCCTCGGTCTCGTCGTCGATGCGCTCGGCGGAGCCGGTGGCGGTGGCCTCGGTGACCGCCTTGTCGTGAGCGGTCTTGGCGGCCCGGCGCTCCTGGCGGCGGCGCTGCTTGACCGTGCGGTAGATGTGCGAGGTGGCCCGGCGGACCGCGATCGCGTCCGGGTGGTCGACGTCGATGCTGTCGAGTTCCTCGAGCACGCTCAGGCAGACGGCCAGCCGCTCCGGGTCGATGCCCGGCCCGTACGCCACCTCGTCCGTGGTCCCGGGGCCGTCCTGTGTCACCGTCATCGCCGCTGCCGTTCCCGCTTCGGTTCGCGCGGCGCTCCGTTCGCGTCCGCTGTCGAACGGGGGATTTTACGGAGCGCCGGGCCGCAGCACCAAAATCGCTGCGCTCAGTGAGCGCAGGCCACGGTGAGTGCCGACACCTCCTCGGTCACCGCGCGGGCCAGCCGGTCGAGGTCCTCGACGGCCGCGCCGTCGGCGACCAGGCCGTAGTGGACGTGTCCCCGGTAGGTGGAGACGGCGACCGCCAGGGAGTGGCCGGGGGCCAGCGGGGCGAGCGGGAACACGGCGCCGAGGGGGTCGCCGCCGAGCCGCAGGCCGAAGCCGGGCAGCGGCACGCTGGTGACCAGGACGTCGAACCAGAGCCGGGCCGCCTGGCCGAGCAGCGGTCCGCCGAGCCGGTGACCGAGCGGCGGCACGTGCTCGGCGAGCAGGGCGACGGCGCCCGCGCCGCGGTGCGGGCCCGCCTCCTTGTTGCGGTCCATGGCGGTGCGTACCCGGGTCAGCCGGGCGAGCGGGTCCCGCTCGTCGACCGGGAGCTGCATCAAGTACCCGGACAGCCGGTTGCCCTGTGGGTGGGCGGTGCGCGGACGGCGGCGGGAGACGGGGACGAGGGCGCGCGGGGCGACGCCGTCGCTGCCGTCGCCGCGTTCGTCGAGCCAGCGGCGCAGCGCGCCGGCGACGACCGCGATGAGGACGTCGTTGACGGTGCCGCCGGCGCTCTTGCGGATGCGGTGGACGTCGTCGAGGTCGACGACGACACCGGCGGTGCGGCGGGTGCCGCTGGGCGCGCAGGTCAGCGCGGGCGAGGAGCGCATGTCGAGGGTGGACCTGGCGACGGCGGCGCCGATGTCCAGGGCCCGGCCCGCGTCGGCGAGGGCCTCGCGCACCAGGCCGGGCACCTCGCGTACGTCGGGGACGAGTCCGCGGGGCGGTTCCGCGGGGCGGGGGCGGGGCGTGGGCAGGTCCATCGGATCCATCAGCGCGGCGGCCAGGGTGAGGGCGCGCAGGCCGTCGGCGAGGGCGTGGTGGAACTTGAACAGGACGGCGAAACGCGCGCCGTCCTCCCCCGGCAGCACATGTGCCTCCCAGGGCGGCCGGGCGCGCTCCAGCGGGTGTCCCATCAGCTCGCCGGCGGCGGCGTGGAAGTCGGCCGTCGCCGGGTGCAGCCGGACGTGGTTCAGCGGGTCGAAGCCGGGGTCGGGTTCGCGGGTGGCGCCGCCGAAGGCGAGGGAGCGGCGCACGGCGGAGGCGAGCGGCCTGCGCAGCGCGGCCGTCAGCGGTTCGCCGGTGGCCGGCCAGGTGCGGCTCAGCGCGGACAGCGACCGCCGCAGGCCGAGCGGCTCCCAGGTGTCCCGGATGCGCATGCGCAGTCCGGGAACGGCGGCCGCCCGGGCGGCCAGCAGGTCGGCCGCGTGGGCGGCCGCGGAGGGCGATCCGGCCGTGAAGACTCCGAGCGCCGCGAGGTGCATCGGATGCCCGGCGGACTCGATGTTCCAGAACGCCAGGTCCAGAGGGGCGAGCGGGTCAGCGGTCATGAACGGCCTCGCGTCGACGACGGGAACGGATCAGCAGTCAATCGCTCCCGGCCGATTACGGTCAAGTACGATCTGGCTACACATAGTTAACAGCATGTGACGTCTCCGCCCCTTCTGCCACTACGGCAGAAGGGGCGGAGACGTCAGTGACATCGGGGACTACGCCTGCGGCGGGCCCGTCCGGCGGGGCGACGGACGCCACCCGGACGGGCGCCACCCACCGCCGGAGCCGGTCATTCGGCGGCCGGGCAGCCCGCGGGGCGGGCCCGGGAGGCGTCCCGGATCAGGTCGCGCTGTGCGGCCCGCACCGTCGGCACGTCGGGCTTCATCACCCGCCGGTCGTAGGTGAGCAGACCGTTGAGCTCGCCCTCGACGTCGGAGATCTGCGTGTAGACGGCGCCGTTGCCGCCCTTGCACACCAGGGCCCGTACCTCGTCGAGCTTGGTGAGGTAGTCGTCGGTGTAGGTGGCCGGGTCGACGTCGACGTACGACTGCTGCACGGGCCAGGCGTGGCCCGGCACCGCCAGGCCGAGTCCGCCGTACTCGCCGCTGACCAGGGCACGTTCGCCGTCCGGACGGGGCGGCAGGGCGGGGCTCGGGTAGCCGTGCTCGTCCATGAGGTCGCCGGTGCCGCCGTCGGCGCCGAGGTTGAGTCCGGACTGGTTGTTGACCAGCCGGCTGGGGTCCCAGGACTTGGCCTGGGCGGCGATCCGGCCGACGTCGTACTGGCCCCAGCCCTCGTTGAAGGTGACCCACATGACGATCGACGGGCTGCTGATGTGCTCGTCGATCATCTCCTTCATCTCGCGCTCGTAGCGGGCGCGGGCCTCGGCGTCCGGAGTGCGGGCGTCGCGCATGGAGGGCATGTCCTGCCACACCATCAGCCCGAGCCGGTCGGCCCAGTAGAACCAGCGGTCGGGTTCGACCTTGATGTGCTTGCGCACGGAGTTGAAGCCGAGCTGCTTGTGCGCCTTGAGGTCGTACGCGAGGGCCTCGTCGGTGGGCGCCGTGTGCAGGCCGTCGGGCCAGAAGCCCTGGTCGAGGGTGGCCATCAGGAAGACGGGCTTGCCGTTGAGGACCGTGCGCGGCACGCCGTCGATCTTCTCCACGGCGATGGAGCGCATGCCGAAGTAGCTGCTCACGCGGTCGGCGCCGACGGTGACCTTCAGGTCGTACAGGAACGGGTCGTCGGGCGACCACAGGTGCGGCTTCCTGATCTTCAGGCTGAGCGGCTGTCCGGTCCGGCCGGTCACGGTGGCGACCTTGCGTCGTCCGTCGTAGGCGGTGGCCGTGATGGGCAGGCCCGCGCGGACGCCCTTCGCCTCCACGGAGAGCCGCTCGCCCGCCACGTCGGGGACGAGCTTCAGGGAGTCCACGTGGTCACGGGCGACGGGCTCCATCCACACTGTCTGCCAGATGCCGGAGCTGGGCGTGTACCAGATGCCTCTCGGGTCCAGGCGCTGCTTGCCCATCGGCGGGTTCTCGCCGCCGGCCGCGTCCGTCGGGTCGTACACGCCGACGATCAGCTCCTGCGGACCGCCCCGCTTCAGCGCGTCCGTGACATCCACGGCGAACTTGTCGTAGCCGCCCTCGTGCGCGGTGACCTTCGTGCCGTTGACGTAGACCTCGGCGCGCCAGTCGACCGCCTGGAAGTTCAGACGCAGCCGCTTGCCGGAGCCGATGTGCCAGTCGCGCGGCACGGTGAAGGTGCGGCGGTACCACATACGGTCCTCGTGCCGCTGGATCCCGGAGAGCTGGGACTCCACCGGGTACGGCACCAGGACGCGCTCCTTCAGGGTGCGGCCCACGGGCGGGCGCTCGCCCTCCTCGGCGGCGGCGAACTGCCAGCTGCCGTTGAGGTTGCGCCACTCGGGCCGGGTGAGCTGCGGGCGCGGGTACTCGGGGTGGGCGTTGCCGGGACCCACCTGGTCGGCCCACGGGGTGCGCAGCTCATGGGTGGAGCGGTTGGGTCCGCTGCTGAGGAAGGCGTCCACGGGGTCGCCGTCGGTGGTCTTCAGGCCGCCCTGGCCGTCGTAGCGGACGTCGGCGCTGCCGCGGGCGGTGCCGGTCCTGTTGCCGACGACGGGCTCGCCGAGCGTGACGAGCAGCGCCTTCGGGTCGGCCGGGTCGGGTATCGCCGAGGTCAGGGGCCAGGTGGCGCCGCCGATCACGGCGTTGACGTGATCGGTGAAGCCGGCCGGGGGCGTGGCGAGCGGCTGGGGGAAGTCGAGTTTCAGGGTGCGTCCGGAGGCGAGGACGGTGGCGGCGAGGGCGCCGTCGTAGTCGAAGCCGTCGGGGAGGCGGAACGCCGAGCGGGGCACGGGTGCCTTGGTGCCGCCGGGCGGGGTCCAGCGCAGGTGGAAGTTGGAGCCCCCGTAGTGCTCGAAGTACTCGACCTTGATGTCGTAGGCGCGGCCCGCGGTCAGGTCGACCGGTTCGGCGGTCTGTTCCACGTCCCAGTCGTCGACCCAGTGGTCGATGGCGAGGCGGCCGTCGATCCACAGGCGGAAGCCGTTGTCGGCGCTGACCGAGAAGGTGTGGGCGCCGGTGGTCTCCGGCACGATCCTGCCGGTCCAGCGGACGCTGACGTCGTCGGCCCGGCCCGTGGTGAGGCTCAGGCGCGGCTCCAGGTTGTCGAAGTCGAGCTGGGAGTCGAAGGCGACGGCCTTCAGCTCGTGGAAGTCGAAGGCGCCGGGGGCGGAGTGGGTCCAGTACTCGCCCTTCAGTCCGTGGATCTCCACGGGGTCGTCCTCCGCCGCGCTCGCGGCGGGCCCGGTCGCGCCGAGTCCGGTGACGCCCAGCGCGGTGGCCAGGAGGAGGGCGAAGCGGTTCCTGAGGCGTCTGATGCGCACGGATCCTCCGTCGGTGAGGAAGTGACGGCTCGCTGTGCATGTGCTGTTCTGTGCGTTGTCAGTCCCGTACAACGTTGTCAAAGAACAGCACTTGGCATAACAGCACGGATTCCTGCAGCAGTCCAGGGACATGACAAAGGCCCCGTCTCGTACGACCGGGGCCTCCGCGAGGGCCGCTTACGGCACCAACTGCCCCTTGCCGAGCGCGATCACGCCGCCCTTGGACACCGTGTACAGCTCCGCGTCGCGCTCCGGGTTGACCCCGATCGTCGCGCCCGGCGGCACCTCCACGTTCTTGTCCAGGACCGCTCCGCGCACCACCGCGCCCCGCCCGATGTGCACGTTGTCGTGCAGCACCGAGCCCTGCACCACCGCTCCCGGGTCGACGACCACGCCCGGCGACAGCACCGACCGCGTCACCTGCCCCCGGATCAGGCACCCGGCGCTGATGATCGACTCGCTGGCGATGCCGCCCGCGTTGAACCGGGCCGGCGAGAGCTGCCCCGAGTGCGTGTAGATGGGCCACTGGCGGTTGTAGAGGTTGAACGCGGGGCGCTCGGCGATCAGGTCCATGTGCGCGTCGTAGTACGCGTCGAGCGTGCCCACGTCCCGCCAGTAGCCCTGGTCGCGGCTGGTCTCCCCCGGCACGTGGTTGGTGCTGAAGTCGTACAGGTGGGCCTCGCCCCGCTCGGTGAGCTGCGGCAGGATCGAACCACCCATGTCGTGCACCGAGTTCTCGTCCTCGGCGTCCCGCTGGAGGGCCTCGACGAGCGCCTTGGTGGTGAAGAGGTAGTTGCCCATGGAGGCGAACACGCACTCGGGGTCGTCGGCGAGGCCGGGCGGATCGGTGGGCTTCTCCAGGAAGCGCTCCACGGTCTGCCCGTCGGATCCCGGCGTGATCACCCCGAACGCGGACGACTCCGCGCGCGGCACCCGGATCCCGGCCACGGTGACGCCGGCGCCGCTCTCGATGTGCTGGTTGAGCATCTGGCGCGGGTCCATGCGGTACACGTGGTCGGCGCCGAACACCGCCACGTACTCCGGGCGCTCGTCGTAGATCAGGTTCAGCGACTGCAGGATGGCGTCGGCGCTGCCCAGGTACCAGCGCGGACCGAGGCGCTGCTGTGCGGGGACCGGGGTGACGTAGTTGCCGAGCAGGCTGGACATCCGCCAGGTGGTGGTGATGTGCCGGTCCAGCGAGTGCGACTTGTACTGCGTGAGCACGCAGATCCGCAGGATGTCGGCGTTCACCAGGTTGGACAGCACGAAGTCGACCAGGCGGTAGGTGCCGCCGAAGGTGACCGCCGGTTTGGCGCGGTCCGCCGTGAGGGGCATCAGGCGCTTGCCCTCGCCGCCCGCCAGCACGATTCCCAGGACCGAAGGACCACCACGACGCATGGCCGCTCCCCTCACGCCGAGTTTTCCCATGACTGCCCCGGACGGGCCGGGCTAAGCCTGTTCGCCGATCTCCTCGTACAGTCCGGCCGTGCGGCGCGCCACCGCGTCCCAGCCGAACTCGGTGACCGCGCGCTCCCGCCCCGCCTCGCCCATCGCCCGGGCGGTGCCCGGGTCGCCGAGCACCGCGTCGAGCGCCCGGGTGAGCGCCGGCTCGAAGTCGTCGTCCACGTCCACCAGCAGGCCGGTCCTGCCGTCGTCCACGACCTCCGGGATGCCTCCGACGCGGGAGGCGACCACGGCGGTGCCGCACGCCATCGCCTCCAGGTTCACGATGCCGAGCGGCTCGTACACCGAGGGGCAGGCGAACACGGCGGCGTGCGTGAGCAGCTGGATCACCTCGGGGCGGGGCAGCATCTGCGGGATCCAGTGCACGCCGTCGCGGACCCGGCTCAGCTCTTCGTACAGCTCGCGGAACTCACGGTCGATCTCCGGGGTGTCCGGGGCGCCCGCGCACAGCACCACCTGCGCGGCGGGGTCGATGTCCCGCACCGCCCGCAGCAGGTGGGGCACGCCCTTCTGCCGGGTGATCCGGCCGACGAACAGCACGTACGGGCGGGAGCGGTCCAGGCCGATCCGGTCCAGCGCGTCCGTGCCCGGGTCGGGCCGGTAGAGGGCGGTGTCGATGCCGTTGTGCACCACGTGCACCCGGGCCGGGTCCAGCGCGGGGTAGCACTCCAGGATGTCGTCGCGCATGGCACCGGACACGGCGATCACCGCGTCGGCGGCCTCGTAGGCGGTGCGCTCCGCCCAGCTCGACAGGGCGTAGCCGCCGCCCAGCTGCTCGGCCTTCCAGGGGCGCAGCGGCTCCAGGGAGTGCGCGGTCACCACGTGCGGGATGCCGTACAGCAGTTTGGCGAGGTGGCCGCCCAGGTTGGCGTACCAGGTGTGGGAGTGGACCAGCTCGCGGCCCTGGAGGGCGGCGGCCATGGCGAGGTCCACGGAGAAGGTGCGCAGCGCGTCGTTGGCGCCGTCGAGCGACGGCCAGGAGCGGTGGCGCAGCACGCCGTCGGTGCGGCCCTCGCCCCAGCAGTGCACCTCCAGGTCCACCAGGGACCGCAGCTCCCGGGCCAGGAACTCCACATGGACCCCCGCGCCCCCGTACACGTCCGGGGGGTACTCCCGGGTCAGCAGTCCCACTCGCACCCTGAACCCCCTGTCTGCGCGGACGTCGCTCTCATGGTCACCCAGACCGGGCGCGTGGGGAAGAGCGGGGCGGCCGAACGAAGCAACAGTCCCCGCAGACGCCCCCGCCGGGCACCCGGTAGTACAGGCAGCAGCTGCGGCGCCGGAAGGCGGTGCCGGTGAGTGTGCCGGAGCCGGTGAGCAGGGGGTGGGCGAGGAGTTCGCGGGACAGCCGGGCGGCCCGGGAGGCCACGTCGGGCCGGGCGTGGCGGACGAGTTCGCGGGCCGAGGCGGCGAGGGCGGAGGCGGCGTTGCCGCGCAGGAGCCCGGGCGCGAGACGGTGGCGGGCGCGCAGGGCGGCGGCGAGGGGTTCCAGATGGCCGTGCAGCACGACCTCCGCGAGGGTCGCCGCGTCGCCGGGCAGCGGCCGGACCTCGGTGAGCCACAGGTCGTCGGGGGCGCTCCCCTCGGGGTCCCAGCGCATCGCCTCCGGGTGAAGGTCGGGGACGGCGCCGTACAGCGTCGCGCAGCCGAGGGCCACGGACCACAGGCGGGCGGCCAGACCCTGATGCGCCACGGAGGCGGCGACCCGCGGCTCGGGGGCGCGCAGGGCGGCGCCGACCCGGCGCACCCGCACGGCCAGGGGGTCGGTCAAGGGCTCGGTCAGGGGACCAGGCAGGGGATCGGTCAAGGGATCCGTCAGGGGAGCACCTTGAACATCCGGGCGGCGGGGGCCGTATGCCTGGTCGAGCGTGGGCAGGCGGCGGCCGGCTTCCTCCGCCGCACGCAGGACGAAGAAGCCACCGAGGTCACGGAGGGCGGTGAGGCGCGGGTCGAGGTCCACGAGGTGCAGTAGTACCAAGTCCGCCGAGGCGGGTGGTTGTCAGGGGTCCCGGTCCCGTGGCCCCCACCCAGGGGATGACGGGGGCGCCCCCGTACTCCATCGGCAGTAGGACGCATTGGGTGCTCAGGGACGACGACGGGGAACACCCTGGCACGGCATCGTGTTGCTCATGGAAGCCGACCGTTCGCCGCGCCGGGCAGACCGCCCCCGCCTCACGCAGAGGAGCAGCCGATGAGCGCCCTCGCGTTGTCCGTGGTCCTGTCCTTCGTGTCCGCCGTGGCGTACGCGGGCGGGGCGATCGTGCAGGAGCAGGTCGCGCTGTCCTCGTCCGGTGCGCGGCAGTACGCGCCGCTGCGCCGGCCCGGCTGGTGGGCGGCCGTCGGGCTGAACGGTCTGGGCGCCGTGCTGCACGTGGTCGCGCTGGCCTACGGCCCGCTGAGCCTCGTCCAGCCGCTGGGCGCCCTCACGATCGTGTTCGCGCTGCCCATGGCCGCGCTGTTCGTCGGCCGCAGGGCCGGGGCGACGGCGTGGCGCGGTGCCCTGATGGCGACGCTCGGCCTCGCGGGTCTGCTGGCGCTGGTCGGCGCCTCGGGCGCGCAGTCGCTGGACGGTCCGCAGCGGGTGGCGGCGGCCGTGGGGACGGTCGCGGCGGTCGTGACGCTGATCGTCGCGGCGCGGGCCGTCCACCGGCACCCGGCGGTGCGCAGCATCCTGCTCGCGACCGCGTCCGGCGTCGCGTTCGGCATGTCCTCCGTCTTCACCAAGACGGTCGCGGTGGACTGGACGGGCGGCGTCTCGGCGGCGGACCTGCCGTCCCTCGCGGTGATCGGCGTCCTGGCGACGGCGGGCATGCTGCTGTCGCAGGCCTCCTACCGGGGCGCGGGCCTCGCGGCCCCGCTGGCGACGCTCACGGTGGTCAACCCGGTGGTCGCGGCCGCGATCGGCATCACGATGTTCGGCGAGACCTTCCGTTACGGCACGACCGGCACGGCGCTGGCACTGAGCTGCGGTGTGGTGGCGGCCGGCGGGCTGATCCTGCTGACGACCGAGCGGCTGGCGCGCGAGCACGAGGCCACCGCCGGGGCGGTGACGGCCGACAGAGGGGCTGTGCCGGTCGCGGCCGACGAGCCCGCCGTGGAGCAGGCCGTCGGCCGGCAGGCGGACGACCCCGCCGAGCTGCTGCTGGCGGAGCTGACGGTGCCGGAGGACGTCACGCTGCCGGTCACCGTGCCCGCGGCGCCCGCCGGGCCGGACGCGGCGGACCCGGCGGCGGTACCGCTGATGCCGTACGCGCCCTTCTACGGCGGCCCCTACGTGCCGGTGCCGGCGTCCGACCGGCACCTCGCCCGCGTCAGATCGTGACGCCTCCGGCGCGCAGATAGGCGAGCGGGTCGACGTCCGACCCGAAGCCGGGCCCCGTCCGCACCTCGAAGTGCAGATGCGGGCCCGAGCTGTTGCCGGTCGAGCCGGAGCGCCCGATACGCTGGCCGGCGCCGACCGACTGGCCGCTCTTCACGGAGATCGCCGACAGGTGGGCGTACTGGCTGTAGCGGCCGTCGGCGTGCCGCACCACGACCTGGTAGCCGAACGACCCCTCCCAGCCCGCGGCGACCACGGTGCCGGACCCGACGGACTTCACGGACGTACCGGTGGGGACGGGGAAGTCCACGCCGGTGTGGTAGCCCTTCGACCAGGAGGACCCGGCCTTGTGGTACGGCGTGCCGAGGCCGGCGCTGACGGGTGCGACGCGCTTCGAGCCGGAGGAGGAGGCGGACCGGTCGGCGCGTTCCTCGGTGCGCTTCTCGGTCTTCTTCTCCGTCTTCTTCTCGGCCTTGGGTGCGGCCTTCTTCTCGGTCTTCTTCTCGGTCTTGGGAGCGGCCGCCTTGGGAGCGGCCGCCGTCCTGCCCGCCGGCTCGGACGACTGGGCGGGCGGCTTGGCGGGGGCCTTGGCCGTGCCCCCGGCCAGGGTGAGGCGCTGCCCCGGCAGGATCAGGTCGGGGTCGGCGCCGACGGTCGTCCGGTTGGCCTCGTAGAGCCCCTGCCAGCCACCGCGCACGCGCTCCTGCTCGGCGATGCCGGAGAGGGTGTCGCCGTGTACCACGGTGTACATCTCGGCGCGTCCCGCGCGGGACTGGGGTGTGGTGTGCGGCCGGACGTCCTCGACGGAGGTCCGCCCGTCGCCCTTGCCGCCACTCGCGCTCCTGGTGCCGGCGGAGCGCCCGCCGCCCCGGTCGGAGCGGTCGGCGGCCCGGTCGGAGCGGTCGGAGCGGTCGGCGGCCGGCCGGATGTCCGGGGTGGCGCCGTCACGGGTGAGTCCGGCCCGTACCGAGCAGGTGGGCCAGGCGCCGGGGCCCTGTCCGTCGAGGACCTTCTCGGCGACGGCGATCTGCTGGTCCTTGGTGGCCAGATCCGCTCGGGGCGCGTACCGGGTACCGCCGAACGCCTCCCACGTGGACTGGCTGAACTGCAGCCCGCCGTAGTAGCCGTTGCCGGTGTTGATGTCCCAGTTGTTGGTGGACTCGCAGGCGGCGACCTTCTCCCAGGTGTCCACGTCGGCGGCCTGCGCCGCGCCGGTGCCCATGAGCGGGAGGGCCATGCCCGCACCACCGGCGGTGACGGTGAGCGAGGCCCGGTTGATCCTGTTCGGCTGATACCGGCGGTGCCGGCCGCGCACGGCCATGGAATCCCCCTCGACAATGCGTCAGGAGGGGCAAAAGTAAGCGCTGCGAACAGGCCGTGACAAGGCGGCTATCAGCCGCACGGATGCGCCAAGCGGCCGGGACGTTACGCCCGTTGCGCCCCTGTTTGCCATCAGGGGGGAGCGTGCGCGGGGGCCCGACGCCGGGCGCGGGAGCACGCGGGGGTGTGCGCGGGGTGGGGTGCGCCGGGTGGGTTGTCGGCCGCACCGGGCAGTCGTGAGGGGACCGCGCTGGGGACCACACTGAGTACGGAGGGCACGCTCGCGCGTATGTGCCTGCGCGGGTCCCGAAGACTCGCGCATGCGCACGCGAGTGCGGCACGCAAGGATGGTCGATGTCAGGACCGGCGGGCGTCCACCAGCGGCACCGGCGCCCGGCGGCACCGATACCGAGGTCACCAGGAGTCACCCTTATGAGCAGTTCAGCGCAGATCGGCGTCACCGGGCTCGCGGTCATGGGCCGCAACCTCGCACGCAATTTCGCCCGCAACGGCTACACGGTCGCGGTGCACAACCGCACCGCGGCACGTACGCACGCGCTGGTGGAGGAGTTCGGGCACGAGGGGAGCTTCGTGGCGGCCGAGACGGCCAAGGATTTCGTCGCGGCGCTGGAGCGGCCGCGGCGGCTGGTCGTGATGGTGAAGGCCGGGGACCCGACGGACGCGGTGATCGAGGAGTTCGCGCCGCTGCTGGAGCCCGGCGACATGATCATCGACGGTGGCAACGCGCACTTCGCCGACACCCGCCGCCGGGAGAAGGCGCTGCGCGAGCAGGGCATCCACTTCGTCGGCATGGGCGTCTCCGGCGGCGAGGAGGGCGCGCTGAACGGGCCGAGCATCATGCCGGGCGGCCCGAAGGAGTCGTACGACTCGCTGGGCCCGATGCTGGAGAAGATCTCCGCGAAGGCGAAGGACGGCTCGCCCTGCGTCACGCACGTGGGTCCGGACGGCGCCGGCCACTTCGTGAAGATGGTGCACAACGGCATCGAGTACGCCGACATGCAGCTGATCGGTGAGGCGTACCAACTGCTGCGCGACGTCGCCGGGTACTCCCCCGCGCAGATCGCGGAGATCTTCCGCACCTGGAACACCGGCCGGCTTGACTCGTACCTGATCGAGATCACCGCCGAGGTGCTGTCGCACGTGGACGCGGCGACGGGCAAGCCGTTCGTCGACGTGGTGGTGGACCAGGCGGAGCAGAAGGGCACCGGCCGCTGGACCGTGCAGATCGCCCTCGATCTGGGCGTGCCGGTGTCGGGCATCGCGGAGGCGGTGTTCGCCCGGTCCCTGTCGGGCCACGCGGCGCTGAGGGAGGCCTCGCGCGGGCTGGCCGGCCCGAAGCCGAAGCCGATGAGCGAGTCGGACGCGTCCGCGTTCGCCGACCGGGTGGAGCAGGCGCTGTACGCGTCGAAGATCGTGTCGTACACGCAGGGCTTCCACGAGATCGCCGCGGGCAGCGAGGAGTACGGCTGGGACATCGACCTCGGCGCGGTCTCCGCGATCTGGCGCGGCGGGTGCATCATCCGCGCGGCCTTCCTCGACCGTATCCGGGCCGCCTACGACACGCGGGCGGACCTGCCGAGCCTGCTGTCGGACGAGACGTTCGCGCAGGAGATCGCCGACGCGCAGGACGACTGGCGCGAGGTGCTGATCGCGGCGACCCGGCAGGGCGTGCCGACCCCCGGTTTCGCGGCGGCGCTCGCCTACTACGACGCCCTGCGGGCGGAGCGGCTGCCGGCCGCGCTCACGCAGGGCCAGCGCGACTTCTTCGGCGCGCACACGTACCGCCGCACGGACCGCGACGGCTCGTACCACACGCTGTGGGGCGGGGACAGGTCGGAGGTCTCGGCGTAGACGGCACCCCGGAGGGGCGCGAGAACCGCGCCCCCTAGGGGGCGCGGTTCTCCACCGGCCCGCACATCCGCGCCCTCAGGGGCGCGGGGAACTGCGCGCCCAGCCCCCACCAGCCCGCACACGCACCCCTAGGGGCGCGGGGAACTGCGCAACCGGCCCCCACGGACCCGCACCCTCAGGGGCGCGGGGAACCGCGCGACCGGCCCCCACCCACCCGCACCCGCGAACAGCGGGCTTCAGGTCAACGGCGGCCCGGGCTCCGGGCTCGGCACAGGTTCCGGCCCCGGAGGAATCGGCGAGGGCGACGGCTCGGGCGGCCCCGGATGCGGCGGAGGCGGCTGCGGATTCGGCCCCGGCGGCTGCGGCGGGGGCGCCGGATCGGGCCCGGGCGGCGGCGGCTCAGGAGCCGGCACCGGTTCGGGCCCGGGACCGGGATGCGCGGGGTCCGGCCCCGGGGCGGGCCCCGGAGTCGGACCCGGCGGGACGGGATCCGGGTACGGGTTCGTCATGACACGTGTCCTCCGGCCTGTCGCTCGACGTCGGCTCTGGACTACTCCCCCGCCTACCCGGCGGCCCCGCCCGCACTCACCCGCGCGCGTGACGGCAGCACGCCCGCCCGGCGCACGGTTCGGAAGCCACAACGCACCGGAAGTAGTACGAGGCGGGGAGGAGCCGCCTCAGAACCGCTCCGGATGCTCCGCCAGCCACTGCTTCGCCGCACCCAGCAGCTCCGGGTCGGCCGCCGGGGCCTCGTCGGGGTGACGCGCGGCCCACCGGACGACGTACGGGCACAGCGGCGCGACGACGGTGCCCTCACGAGCCGCGGAGGCGTAGAGCTCACGGGCGAGGGAGCCGGCGATGCCCTTCCCCTCGTGCGCGGGCTCGACGACGGTGTGCACCGGCACCAGAGCCTGCGCGGGCGCGTCGAGGACGAAGTACTCGATCCGCCCGACGACCTCGCCGTCCACCACCGCCTCGAGCCGGCCCGCGGCCCGGTCGTCCCGGATGTCCATGCCGTCCATGCCCGTCACGCTCCTGTCTTCGGTCGGGTCGGCGCCCGTCAGACCGTGGCGACGGCCTGGGGGCTGCGCTCCTGGTCCGACCCGGGCACCGGCTCGGACGGGTCGGCGCCGAGGGAGACGATGCGGTTGTCCGCGTCCACGTGCACCACGCGGGGCTTCAACGCCCGTGCCTCGGCGTCGGTCACCTGAGCGTAACTGATGATGATCACCAGGTCGCCCGGGTGCACGAGGTGGGCGGCGGCCCCGTTGATGCCGATCACCCCGGACCCGCGCTCCCCCTCGATGACGTACGTCTCGAGCCGGGCGCCGTTGGTGATGTCGACGATGTGCACGAGCTCACCGGGCAGCAGATCGGCGGCGTCGAGCAGGTCCGCGTCGATCGTCACGGATCCCACGTAGTGCAGGTCGGCCTGGGTGACGGTGGCACGGTGGATCTTGGACTTGAACATGGTGCGCAGCATGTCGGACTCCTGAAAGACGGCTCCCTGCCTACTCTGTGCAGGTCAAGGGCGGTTTCACTTTACACGGGGACTCTGCGGACTCGAAGATTCCGGGGAACATCGATTCCACTCGGGCCAATGCGCTCCTCGCCTAGGCCCACCACCACAAACAGGCCCGCACCGGCCCGTCACCCGCCGAAGCGCGACGCGTCCGCGGGACGTAGCGCAACTCCGGGTGGGCCGGGTCGAACAGTAGGTCATGCCTTCGAGGCGCTGTCCTTGTCACTCCACACGGTGCCCGTGCGGTCCGTGCCGAAGGCGAACTTCGCCGTGGCGAGTGCGGGTCGTCCAGCTTCACCGAGACGGGTACGGAGACAGTTGTTCCTCGTCCCTTCCAGCGGCACCTGGGCCGGGCTGGTATCCGCACCCGAAGTACACGAATTGCCCCGGCTGGACGCGTACTTCGGTGCGCTGCCAGCGGTAGATCCCGCTCTGTTCACCCTCGTAGGTGAAGGTGCCTCCTGCCTCTATGTCTACGACCGGGTCTGCCGTCACGTCGCCGAAGGAGGCCCACTCGTCCTCCTCCGGGTATCCGTAGGCGAACCAGCGCTGTTGCAGTTGAGCGCGGACGGCGTACGGCGAGGTGTTGTGTACTTCGACGCTGTACGAAGCCGTGTGAATCAGGTCGTCGCCCGACTGTTCCCCGACCGAGGCTGTCACCTCCAAGGCGCGGACTGACGGGCAGTCTTCTTCCTGTTCGGTCGGCACCGGTTTGCTGTAGACACCGTCGGTCACTGCGGCCATCTGGGCCGGGCAGTAGAACGTGACTGCCTCCACGATGAACCCGGCCTGGTCGACCGGGTCGGTCAGGGGAAGCCCCACAGCGTCAGGCACGTCATTCATGTCCGTGCCGTTGGTGAGCACCGCGCAGACAGCTTTCGCGTCCTTGATGACGGCCTCACGGAAGTCGGATACGTCACTGCCGCCTGGCATCGACGACATGACGCCGTAGGACACGGTACCGCTGGGCCAGGTGGAGAACGACGCGACGTCACCGACAAACGCCGTGTCGCGCGCGGCATTGGAAGTGAACCGCGGAACCGCGACATACGGGGGGCCGTCACTCGGCGAGCCGGCGCTTTGCGACGCGGTGGTCGTCAGCGGAGCGGAACCGGGCTGTGGCCGGACGTCGTCGGTCTGTCGGTTGACGGCCATGACAGCGCCGGTGACGAGCGCGAGAACAGCCGCCCCTGCCCAGGCGACCCACCGTCGGCGGTGCCTGGCACGGGTCGACACCGTGGACTGGGCGGCGTCGGGAACGCTGCGGGATGGTTCTGCCTCGTCCGGTCCCGGTCGCACGTCAGACATGATCGGCGTTTCCCCCGTCCCCTCACGACCCCTACTGGCCGAAGGCGATCATCCTAGGGCGTGTCCGCAAAGGCAGGGCAGCCAGAGTCCGAGGCAGGCGAGGGTGACCAGGGCCTACATCAGGCGCACCCACGAAGCGTCCCGGGACCCCGGACCGTATGAGGCGTCGACCGCCTCACCGGGCCAGCGCAACCCGTCTCTTCCATCGGCTCTGTGTAGTAGCTGCTCGGACCCGCAGTAGACAGCCCCCTTCGTGGGGCCGTACTTCTCCTCGCACCGCTCCATCGACTCACGCACGGAGCGCGGCAGGGGCACCTCCCGGAACTCCCCCGCCTTGCCATGCTGCAACCTCGACACCCAGGAACGTCGCTCAGGTGAGGAGGGACGACTGGGACGACGTCCTGCCTGCGCTTTCGCGCCGTCGGCGGCTCGTGAAGCCGCCGTCGCGGCGGACTACGAGTAGCGGGAGGTGGGTCTCGTCGACCCACTCGTTCCGCCCGTCCGCCCCTCAGCAGACGCCGTCCCCCGGCTTGGGGTTGCCCAGCCCGAACAGCGGTCGGAGCTTCAGGCCGGCCCAGGTGCCCAGGAGGGCGGTGGCGCCCCAGATCCAGCCGTGCAGGCTGCCGGAGGCGATGCCCGCGAGGTACGCGCCGATGTTGCAACCGCCCGCGAGCCGGGCACCGATGCCCATCAGTACTCCGCCCAGCACCGCGGCTGTCGCCGTCCGCCACGGCACGCCGCGGTGCAACGCCCACGTGCCGCCGAGCGCCGCGGCGACGGCCGCGCCGATCATGATGCCGATGTCGGTGAGGCTGGTCTTGTCGGCGAGGACCGGCCCGGCGAGCATCTCCTTGTTTCCGGACTGCTGCCACCAGGTCCACCCCTCGGGGTGGCCGCCGAGCGCTCCCACCAGCTCCGATCCCCACAGGCTGAAGGCACTGGTGATGCCCCACGCGCCGCCGGAGACGAGCAGCACGCCGGCGCCCAGCACGGCCAGCGCCAGGGCGCCGACGGCCAGCGGCCAGGACCCGCGCAGCACGCGGGCGGCACCGCGCGCGGAGGGGACGGCGCCGATGGGCGGCGGGTTGCGGCGGGCCTGGACACGACGGGTGACCACGACGATGACGGCGAGCGCGAGGATCGTCACCGCCCAGGAGCCGAACCAGCCGATGTGGTCGGCCATGACGACCGGCTCCAGCGCGGGCAGGTCCTTCCACAGGTCGAACTGCCAGGCGGCCAGGGTCGCACCGCCGATGAAACCGCCGAGGGTGAGCAGGATCGACGTCTGCCCCGAGCCGACCGCGAAGAGGGTGCCGGAGGCGCAGGCGCCGCCCAGCTGCATGCCGACGGCGAAGACGAACGCGCCGATCAGCAGTCCCACGCCCAGGGGTCCGGCCGAGGGTGTCGGCACGGATCCGAACAGTCCGGTGCCCGTGCCGATGATCAGGGCGAACAGCGTCGCCGTGGTGCCGAGCAGCAGGGTGTGGGCGCGCAGACCGGCGCCGTTGCCGACGGCGATCAACTGCCGCCAGGCGGAGGTGAAGCCGAAGCGGGAGTGGAACAGGGCGATCCCCAGTCCGAGGCCGAGCAGCAGCAGGACCCCGGGCTTGGCCCCGTGGGCGGACCACACGAAGGCGGTCAGTGCCGCGGCGAGCAGCCCCGACACCGCGAGCGGACCGCGGCGCACCGGCGGCGCGGGGGGTGCCGGTGGCTGCGGGACGGAGGTGGGTGACGGGGACAGCAGCGCGGCGGTCTTCGTCGCCTGGGGGGACGGGGCGATGGTCACAGGGGGACTCCGGGAGGTGGACGAGTCGGGGTGGGGCACGACACGTGCGGGAGGCCGGTGCGGGCAGCGCCGCGGCTCGGGCGGCGGCGTACGGCACGGGGAACCGGCCGGTCCGGCTCAGCGGCGACAGAGGCCGTCGTCGACGCACCACGCCGAGTTCGCCATCAGGGCGAGGCAGAGCAGGCGGGCGGGTGCGGGCATGGCTCCAGAATAAGATCGGCATTCAACAGTCCGGCCCCGGATCTCACCATGTGAACGTTGCATGGGCCACACACCCTCCCTCGGGCGGGGTCCCCGGAGCCTCCGCCGTCGCCCGGCGGGCGCTGGAGGAGGCGGTGTGACGCGCCCCACGCACATCGGCCCCCAACAACACAGGCGCGGGGGCCACCGCCGGTGAGGCGGTGACCCCCGCGATCACACGAGGAGGTGTCGGTCAGGCGCGGGTCCAGCGCTGGTTGCTGCCACCCGAGCAGGTGTAGATCTGGACCTGGGTGCCGTTGGCGGTGCCGGCGCCGACGGCGTCGAGGCAGCGGCCGGACTGGACGCCGACGATGGAACCGTCGGAGTTCAGGCGCCACTTCTGGTTGTCGCCGCCCCAGCAGCTGTAGATCTGGACCTTGGCGCCGTTGCCGGTGCCGGCGGCGTCCAGGCACTTGTTGCCGTAGACCCTCAGCTCACCGGAGGAGGTGAGCTCCCACTGCTGGTTGGTGCGGCCGTTGCAGTCGTACAGCTGCACCTGCGTGCCGTCGGAGGTGCTGGCGTTCGGCACGTCCAGGCAGCGGTTCGAGCCGACGCCCTTGACGGCGGTGCCGTCACCCGGCTCCGGGTCGGGGTCCGGGTCGCCGCCGCCGGTGCCCGCGTTGAGGGCGTTCAGCACGGCGCTGTACGCCTGCTTCTTGCTGCCGTCGTTGTTGAACAGCAGCGGGGTGTCCCCGGAACGCCACGAGTCCATGTCGCGCACGCCCCACACGGTCACGCCGAGGCAGCGGGAGACGGCCAGGCAGTCGTTGACCACGGCGGCGTAGGTGGTCGGCGAGGCGCCCTGGATGTCCAGCTCGGTGATGGCCACGTCGACGCCGAGCGCGGCGAATTCCTGCAGGGTGGTGCGGAAGTTGCTGTTGTAGGGGCTGCCGCTGTTGAAGTGCGACTGGAAGCCGACGCAGTCGATCGGCACGCCGCGCTGCTTGAAGTCCTTCACCATGCGGTACATGGCCTGGGTCTTGGCCCAGGTCCAGTTCTCGACGTTGTAGTCGTTGTAGCAGAGCTTGGCGGACGGGTCGGCGGCACGCGCGGTGCGGAAGGCCACCTCGATCCAGTCGCTGCCGCTGCGCTCCAGGTTGGAGTCGCGCCGGGCGCCCGAGTTGCCGTCGGCGAAGGCCTCGTTCACCACGTCCCACTGCGCGATCTTGCCCTTGTAGTGGGCCATCACGCCGTTGATGTGGTCGATCATCGCCTGGCGCAGCGCGCTGCCACTGAGGCTCTGCATCCAGCCGGGCTGCTGGGAGTGCCAGGCCAGCGTGTGGCCGCGCACCTCCTTGCCGTTCTGCACCGCCCAGTTGTAGATGCGGTCGGCGTTGGAGAAGTTGAACTGGCCCCGCTGCGGCTCCGTGGCGTCGATCTTCATCTCGTTCTCGGCCGTCACCGAGTTGAACTCGCGGTTCGCGATGGACGCGTACGTCGAGTCGCTCAGGCGGTTCGCGGCGACGGCGACGCCGAAGTAGCGGCCGCTCTGCGCCGCCGCGGCGCCGAGGGTCGACTCGGCGGCGTGGGCGGCCGGCGGGGGCGCGGCCAGTGCGCCGACCGCACCGAGTGCGCCGACGAGGAGCGTGGGGAGCAGGACGCGGAATTTCCGCCGGCCGGCGGCTCTGGGGAGGGCATAGGAGCCCATTGCTGTGCCTCCAAGGTAGGTATGACGGATCGCCCGACCGACAGCGCGGGTCCGGGGGAACCCGGAAGGACTGCCTGCGGTGCGTGGATCCGTCGTGCAGCTTGTGCGCGGCTCGTGGTGCGGCAGGTCTGCACAGGACAGTTAGTTCGTCATTTCGAACTGCGGTCGGGTTGCCAGACAGGATGATTGGCGTTTGCTGAGTACGCGTCAACCCTCACGGCAGAAAAAGTTTCTGTTCCTCTTTCGAAACTTTCGCATACCGATGCGGACGCTCATTCCGCCCCGAACTAGCGGTTGTTTGCGGCCAGATCGGCGACAGGCCTTGACCGGTTGCCCTCCGCTTTCTACCTTGTGGCGTCACAGAGCCGGTACCACTTCGAAACATTCGAACCCCCTTCCCGCTCTACGCGGTGGCCGCTCCGCCGTTCGCCGGCGTCATCTCCCCCCCACTTCGAGGAGGCCGTCCCATGTGGCTTCGCCACACCCTTCCGGTCCGTTCCAGACGTTTGCTCGGTGTCCTCGCTCCCCTGCTGCTGCTCGCCACCTTCCTCGGCGCCCAGCCCGCCGAGGCCGCGACGGTGGACACGAACGCCTCGTACGTGCTGGTGAACCGCAACAGCGGCAAGGCGCTGGACGTCTACAACCTCGCCACGAACGACGGCGCCCGGATCACCCAGTGGTCGAGGAACGACCAGAGTCAGCAGCAGTGGCAGTTCGTCGACTCCGGGAACGGCTGGTACCGCCTGAAGTCCCGCCACTCCGGCAAGGTGCTGGACATCTACAACTGGTCGACGGCGAACGGCGGTTCGATCGTCCAGTGGTCCGACCTGAACGCCGCCAACCAGCAGTGGCGGCTGGCCGACAGCTCGGACGGCTACGTACGCCTCATCTCCCGTCACAGCGGCAAGGCCCTCGAGGTGCAGGGCGCCTCCACCGCCGACAACGCGAACGTCGTCCAGTACGACGACTGGGGCGGGTCCAACCAGCAGTGGCAGCTCGTCAAGGTCGGCTCGGACACCGGCAACCCCGGCGACCCCGGCGTCTGTGACCTGCCGTCGAGCTACCGCTGGAGCTCCAGCGGCGCGCTGGCACAGCCGCGGCAGGGATGGGTGTCGCTCAAGGACTTCACCGTCGCCCCCTACAACGGCAAGCAGCTCGTCTACGCGACCACGCACGACACGGGGACGCGGTGGGGTTCGATGAACTTCGGTCTCTTCGGGGCCTGGTCGGAGATGGGCTCGGCGAGCCAGAACGCGATGAACAACTCCACGGTCGCACCCAGCCTCTTCTACTTCGCGCCGAAGAACATCTGGGTGCTGGCGTACCAGTGGGGCGGCACCGCCTTCTCCTACCGGACGTCGACGGACCCGACCAACCCCAACGGCTGGTCGTCCGAGCAGGTGCTCTTCTCCGGAAGCATCTCCGGCTCCGGGACGGGCCCCATCGACCAGGCACTCATCGGTGACGGCACGAACATGTACCTGTTCTTCGCCGGCGACAACGGCAAGATCTACCGGGCGAGCATGCCCATCGGGAACTTCCCCGGCAGCTTCGGCTCGACCTCGACCGTGGTCATGAGCGACACGACGAACAACCTGTTCGAAGCCCCGCAGGTGTACAAGCTGGAGGGCCAGAACCGCTACCTCATGATCGTCGAGGCGATCGGCTCGCAGGGCCGGTACTTCCGCTCGTTCACCGCGACCAGCCTGGGCGGCAGCTGGACGCCCCAGGCCGCGACGGAGAGCAACCCCTTCGCCGGCAAGGCCAACAGCGGTGCCACCTGGACCAACGACATCAGTCACGGCGAGCTGCTGCGGACCAGCGCCGACCAGACGATGACCGTCGACCCCTGCAACCTGCAGCTGCTGTACCAGGGCCGCAGCCCCAACTCCGGAGGTGACTACGGCCTGCTGCCCTACCGCCCGGGTCTGCTGACCCTGCAGCGCTGAGAAGCCCATCTCCGAGGGGGAGCCGGTGCGGCGGGTCCCGGTGTCATGCCGGACCCGCCGCACCGTCATGCGGTCCCGGTGTCATGCCGGACCCGCCGCACCGTCGTGCGGGCCGAGGCAGCGGCGCACCAGGTCCAGCGTGCGTCCGGTGACCGTGTCCAGGGGGGCACCGCCCTCCACGGCGGCCAGGGCCGTGTGGAGCATCCCGGCGATCAGGTCCGCGGTGAGGGCGGGCTCGGGGACGCCGAGCTCCCGGACTGCCGCGCGGAACGGCTCGACCTGCTCCAGGTGGAGCTCGACCAGGCGCTCCTGGCAGGCGGGCGGGAGACCGGCGTTCATGAGCGCGGCGGCCGGCCGGTGGGCGCCTTCGGCACCGAGGCGCAGGCTCTCCCGGAAGAACGCCTCGACCCGTTCTACCGGCCCCCGCGCGGTGGCCGTCGCGCGGGCGAGTGCCTCGTTGGACCGCCGGAAGGCCTCCTCGGTGACGGTGGCCAGCAGGGCCGCCGAGGAGTCGAAGTACTGGTACACGCTGGAGCGTGCCAGGCCCGCGCGGGCGCCGACCGCCGCCGGGGTGACGGCGGCGGCGCCCTCGTTCACCAGGATGTCGATCGCCGCGCCGATCAGCGTCTCGCGCTGGTGCGCGCGGTGTTCGGCGACGGTGGCGGCGTTGATCTTCGGCATGCGGGCGGGACTCCTGGCAGACGGACGGGGCCGGGCGGCACGGCGCCGGCCGCCGTCCGGTTCAGGACAGCCGGCCGTCGACCATCTCGTGCACCCGGTCGGCGGCGTCCATTATCGCCGTGTCGTGGGTGACCATGACGGTCGCGGTGCCGTGCCGGTGGGTCTGCTCGGCGATCAGCCGTACCGCTTCCGCGGATCGCTCGCGGTCCAGCGCCGAGGTGGGCTCGTCCACCAGCAGGACGGCCGGTGAGGTCATCAGCGCGCGGGCGAGACCGGCGCGCTGGCGTTCGCCTCCGGACAGCTGGTGCGGGCGGGAGCCCGCGCGGTGCGCCAGGTCGACCGCCGCGATGAGTTCGTCGGCCCGGGTCCGGGCCGCGGCGTCCAGGCGTCCGTCGATGTGCAGGGGCAGCAGCAGCTGTTCCCGGACGGTCAGGGACGCGAGCAGGTTGGACTGCTGGAAGACGAAGCCGATGTGGCGCCGGCGGGCCGCCGTGCGTTCCTTGTCGGACAGGGCGGTCAGCTCCGTGCCGGCGATGTGCACCGTGCCCGAGGTGGGCCGCTGGAGTCCGCCGGCGACGGCGAGCAGGCTGGACTTGCCGGATCCCGAGGGGCCGACGACGGCGACGAACTCGCCGGGGGCGACGGTCAGTCCGACGTGGTCCAGGGCGGTGACGGCGGTGTCGCCGTCACCGAGGGTCAGGCTGACGTCGTGCAGGCGCAGTCCGCCGGAGCCGGTGGCGTCCGGGGTGGCCCGGTGGTCGGTGCTGGTCGTGGTCATCGGGTGGCTCCCAGGGCGGTCAGGGGGTCGACGGCGGTGATGCGGCGGACGGCGACGACGGCGCCCACGGTCCCCAGGCCGATGAGCAGGCCGGCGGACGTGGCGACGGCGGGGGCGGAGAGGGAGAACGGGGCCTTGCCGATCATCGCGCTGCCCAGGGCGAGACCGGCGGCGGTGCCCACGGCGGTGGCGGCGACGAGGACGGCGACGACCTGGGCGAGTGCGTCGCGCAGGATGTAGCCGGTGGGGGCGCCGAGCGCCTTCAGCAGGGCGATCTCGGGCTTGCGCTGGACGGTCCACACGGTGAAGAAGGCACCGACGACCAGGGCGGAGATGGCGTAGAGGAAGCCCTTGATCAGGGCCATGGTGCTGGACTCCGCCGTGTAGCCGGGGGACGCGCCGTAGGTGGTTTCCTTGCTGTCGGCGCGGGTGCCGGTGGCCTTCTCGACGGCGGTGACGTCGGCGCCGTCCTCCAGGGTCAGGGCGACCGCCGTGGCCTGGTGGAGCGCGGCCTCGGGCAGCTCGCCGGGCAGGCCGTAGTGGAGGTGGCGCCAGGTGTCCAGGTCGGCGTAGGCGACGCCGATGTGGCCGTAGGAGACGGTGTCGTCGACGAGGCCGGTCACCGTCAGCCGGACCTCGCTCTTGTCGGCGGTCAGGACGTCTCCGACGCGCACGCCCAGGTCGGCGATCTCCTGGGTGATGACGATGCCGCCACCGCCGTCCTTCAGCCCCTTCCCCTCGCCGGGGCTGGGGGCCAGGGGCGAGTCGGGTGCCATGCCGAAGACGGCGAGGTTGACCTGCTCGCCCTTCTGCTCGCCCTGGGTCACCTGGGCGTTGACGAGGGCGTTGCCGAACGGTTCGGCCCGCTTCACACCGGGGGCCTCGGACCAGGCCTCCCAGTCCTCCTGTTCGACGGTGGACCGGGAGAACTGCTCGCTGCTCGCCTTCTCGTCGAAGGCCATGTGGGTCACGGGCAGCGCGCGCAGGCCGGAGATACCGGCGTCGGCCAGTCCGGAGGCGAGCCCCGAGAGGAGGACACCGAGGACGGCGATGAGGGCGACCACGGCGCCCATCAGGGCGAAGCGGCCGCGGGCGAAGCGCAGGTCGCGTAGGGCAAGGAACACGGGAACTCCGGGCTGCGGGGACGAGGGGGGCGCGACACGCACGCCTTTTACTCGCACTTGACGACACGAGCGTCGGCATCCTATCGGATGTTCCCGACACGACTGTCGGGACCTTCCTGGATCCCGGCTCCCCGACTCACCCCACTTGATCGATCATTCGCCACCCCTTGACACCACCCCCGGCCGCTCGTCACTGTAATGACGATTCTAGAACGTAACTTCTAGTTTTCGTCGATGGAACGCGGCTGGTCAGCGTTCCGCCTCCTCCTTTGCGGGCCGCCGCCGCGGCGCCGGTCCGCTCTGTCCCGGAACAGGGGAACTCGCATGAGGATCACCGACCACATCCCGCAGGAGAGAATGAGCGGGCTGCAGAAACGCGCCATCGTCATCGCGATCACCCTGGTCGTGCTCGACGGTTACGACGTCTCCCTCACGTCGTTCTCCGCGCCCTACATCGAGAGGGGCTTCGGCGTCTCGAAGGCGGAGCTCGGACTGGTCATGTCCGGCGCCCTGATCGGCATGCTCGTGGGATCGATCATCGTCGCGCCGCTCGCCGACCGCATCGGCCGGCGCAAGATGGGCGTCATCGCCACCACGACGATCGCGGTGGGCATGTTCATCGGCCCGTTCGCCACCCCGGAGACCGGGACCTGGCCCCTGGTCCTGAGCCGCATCGTCACCGGCGTCGGGGTCGGCTGTCTGGTGGCCGTGGTCGGCGTCATCCTCACCGAGTACACGGGCAAGCGTGTGTACGCCCTGGTCATGGCCGTCTACGCCGCCGCCATCAACATCGGCGGGCTGCTCGGCTCGATGATCGTCGGCCCGATGCTCGACGCCCGCGGCTGGCAGTTCGGCTGGTGGATCGGGTTCGTCCTCAGCGCGATCGCCGCGGTCGCCACGTACGCGCTGCTGCCCGAGTCGCTGGCCTGGCTCTCCGAGGGCCGCCGCCCCGACGCCCTGGAGCGGCTGAACGCGCTGCTGGCGAAGATGCACCGGCCCGCGCTCGCGGCGCTTCCCGAGCCGGAGGCCACGGGGGTCAAGGCGAAGGGTTCGCTGCGCACCGTCTTCACCGGCCGGACCGGCGTCTACACCCTGCTGATGATCGTCGGCTACATCGCCTACATGCTCAGCTTCTACTTCATGACCAACTGGGCTCCGAGCAGCGTGGCCTCGGCCAACGACAACCCCGCGCTGGCCCCGCAGCTCGTCGCCGCCTTCAGCATCGGCGGCATCCTCGGCAACGTCCTCTTCGGGTACCTGGGCGGCAGGATCAGCATCCGCGTCCTCGCCCCGGTCTTCCTGCTCCTGGCCACCTTCACCCTGTCGCTGTTCGGCATCGTGGGCTCCCAGATGCCCACCGCCTGGTGGACCCTGTTCGCCGCCTCCTTCTTCGTCTGCTCGGGCACCGCGGCCTTCTACACGATCGTCCCGACGCTCTACCCGACCCTGGCCCGCTCGACCGGCTTCGGTGTGGTCATCGGCGTCGGCCGGTTCGGCGGCATCGCCGCCCCGGTCATCGGCGGCGCGGCCTTCGACGCCGGCTGGGGCATGGGCGTGGCCTTCACCGTCTTCTCCCTGCCGATGCTGCTCGCCGGCGTCAGCATCATCGTCCTCCACCTGGCCCAGCGCCGCTCCGAGGCGGCCGAGGCCCAGCGTCCCGAGCCCGCGCTCTCCGGTACGTCCGCCTAGCGGCCGTCCGCACCCTCCCAGAAAGGAACCAGCACCATGCCGCTGGCCGTCGCAGCGCTCTCCCACGCGCCGTCCTTCGGCAACGTCGACCCGGGCGGGGAGACGTTCGCCGAGATCAATGCCGCCATCGACGAGGTCAGGGAGTTCGTCTCCGCGTACGACCCCGACCTGGTCGTGGTCTTCGGACCCGACCACTTCAACGGCCAGCTCTACTCGCTGATCAGCCCCTGGGTGATCGGAGCGGTCGCCGAGGGCGTCGGCGACTACGGCACCACGGCAGGGCCGCTCCCCGTGGACGCCGACGCCGCCCGGGCCCTGCACGCCGCCGTGCTGGCCGAGGGCATCGACATCGGCCGCAGTGAGCGGATGACGGTCGACCACGGCATCGTCCAGCCCCTGGACTTCGTGTTCGGCAAGGACTTCGCGCAGCCGATCGTGCCGGTGTTCGTGAACGCGATCGGCCTGCCCCTGTCCCCCATGCGGCGGGTGCGCCTGATGGGTGAGGCGTTCGGCCGGGCCGCCCGCGCCCTGGACAAGAAGGTCCTGTTCCTGGCCTCGGGCGGCATCTCGCACAACCCGCCGATCCCCCGCTGGGACGGCGCCCCCGGCACCGTGCAGGAACGTCTGGTCGCCTACGCGCCCTCCCCCGAGGAGCGGCACGAGCGGGAGCAGATGATCGTCAAGGGCATCCAGGCCATCGCCGACGGCAAGGCGCCGAGCGACCCGCTGAACGAGGAGTGGGACAAGCTCCTCCTCGACACGTTCCGCTCCGGCGACCTCACCCCGGCCGACGGCTGGGAGAACGGCTGGTTCGTGGCGGAGGGCGGCTCGGCCGCGCACGAGATGCGCAGCTGGATCGCGGCCTACGCGGCCCTGTCGACCGCCGGACCCTACCGCTTCGCCGTCGACCGGTACTGGGCGGTCGAGAAGTGGGGCGCGGGCTTCGCCGTGCAGGCGGCGGTGACGGCATGAGCGGCACGGAGAGGGCGCACCTGGCGACCCTGTGGGAAGAGATCGCTGACCTGGAGCACACCCTGCGGTACGTGGACGCGGGCGGTTGCCGCACCCGGGTCCTCGACATCGCCGGGGCGTCCCCAAAGGCGCAGACGGTCGTCCTGGCCAGTGGCACCAGCGGTCACATCGAGGCGTGGACGCAGAACGTCCGCGCGTTCGCCCAGGCCGGCTTCCGGGTGGTCGGCTACGACTACCCGGGCCACGGGTACACCGCGCTCGCCGACCACCCGCTGGAGATCCGCGACTACGAGGCGCACCTGCTGGCGCTGCTCGACGCGCTGGGCCTGGACCGGGTGCATCTCGCCGGTGAGTCGCTCGGCGGCTGGCTGGCGCTGAAGTTCGCGCCGAAGCACCCCGAGCGCCTGCGCACGGTGATCCTGTCCGCGCCGGGCGGCCGGGTGATCGGCGAACCCCAGCTGGACCGCACCCAGTCGGTGAGCGCGAAGGCGGTGAGCGAGCCCACCTTCGAGAACGTGAAGAAGCGCCTCCAGGTCGTGATCCACGACCCGCGGAACATCACCGACGAGCTGGTCCGCGTACGCCGGGCGATCTACGCACGCGACGGGTTCAGCATGGCGAACGTCTCCGCCCTGCGGGAGCCGGAACGGCGGTGGCGCAACCGCGTGACCGACGACGACTTCGCGGCCGTCCCGGTCCCCGCCCTGATGGTGTGGACCGACAACGAGCCGACCGGCGACGAGGCCGAGGGCGAGCGTCTGTGCGGGCTCATCCCGGACGGGGAGTACCTGCTGGTCCGCGGCGCCGCGCACTGGCCGCAGTGGGAGGGGGCCGCCGAGTTCAACGCCGCGGCCGTCGCCTTCCTCCAGAAGTACGCCTGACGACCGGAAGCATGTCTGACGAAAGGACCGGAGTGAGCGTCACCCGGGAGACCATCAGCGAGATCGCACGCGAGCTGTTCGAGGCCAAGCGCGGCGTGTACACCGTGCCGTACGTGAGCCCCCGGCTGCCCGAGCGCGACCTCGACTCCGCCTACGCGATCTCCGCCGAGTTCGCCGCCCTGCGCGAGCGCGAGCTGGGCGTGAGGCGGGTCGGCCGCAAGGTCGGTCTGACCAACGCCCTGGTGCAGCGGCGCGTGGGCATCGACGAGCCGGACTACGGGATCATCCACGACGACATGGTGCACGCCTCGGGCGCGCGTCTGCCGCTGTCCGCGTACAACCGCCTGCTGATCGAGGCGGAGGTCGCGTTCGTGCTGAAGAGCGACGTCACGGACGCCTCCCGCGCGAGTGTGGAGGCGGCGATCGACTACGTGACGCCCGCGTTCGAGGTCGTCGACTTCCGCTACTCCGGTTCCGTCGGGCAGATCGTCGACACCATCGCGGACAACGCCGGGTGCAGCGGAGTAGTCCTCGGCGAGGAACGGCACCCGTACGGCGAGGTCGACCTGACCCAGGTCGAGATGGTCATCACGGGTGGCGGCAAGGAGATCACCCGGGGTGTCGGGAGCAACGTGCTGGGGGACCCGGTGAACGCGGTCGTCTGGCTGGCGGAGACCGCGATCCGCACGGGCGAGCCGCTGCGCGCCGGGGAAGTGCTGCTGTCGGGCTCCATCGGCTACATCGAGCCGTGGCCCGCCGACGTCGAGTGCGTCGCCACCGTCACCGGGCTGGGTCGCGTGGTCGCGACCGCCGATTCGAAAGGCTGAGCATGACTGACTACCGCCCCGTCGACGCGGCCACCCGCGTCGAGATCGAGCAGCTCATAGCGGAGATGCTCTACCGCCTGGACCACAACCGGGCGGACACCACCTGGGAGCTGTACACCGAGGACGGCGTCTCCGTCGGCCCGATGGGCGACATGGACCGTGAGGCCATGAAGGCGTGGGGCGCCAAGCGGGCCCGGCAGACGGACGTCGTCGGCCGTCACCACATCGGCGGGATCCGTCTGGTGCGGGCCGCGGACGGGGACGAGGTCGAGGGCACCGTGCAGTACCTCACCTTCCGCGACACGAACGAGCCGCAGACGCTGCCCGCGTCGGTCGGTGAGTTCCGCGAGCGCTACCGCAAGGTCGACGGCCGGTGGCTGTTCGCCCGCCGGGAGATCGTGCCGGTCTTCGGCGGCCGGGCCGCCGCGGCCCACGCGGCGCGCGTGGCCGGTCAGGAAGGGCCGGCGCGGTGAAGCGCGAAGCTCTCGGCGGTGACCGGCCCCCGGTCCTGTACCACCAGACGGTTCCGGCGTTCTCGATACCGGAGTGGGCGGTGGCCGCCGGCTACGACGGCGTGATCCTGGACCTCCAGCACGGCGAGCTGGGGCTGGAGGCGGCTTGCGGGATCCTGCGCTCGATCCCCCGGGACAACGCCTACGCGTACGCCCGGGTCGGCTCGCTGGACCCCGCGCCGGTGCTGCGGCTCCTCGACAGCGGGGCGCGCGGGATCGTCGCTCCCACCGTCGAGTCCCGGTCCCAGGCCGAGGCCCTGGTCGCCGCCGTCAAGTACCCGCCGGCCGGCAACCGCAGTCTCGGCCCCTCCCGGCCCGCGCTGTACCCGGGCGACTCGTACACCGAGGCGGGCAACCGGGCGGTGTCGGCCGTCGCGCAGATCGAAACGAGCACCGGGGTCGACCGGGCCGAGGAGATCGTCGCGACGCCCGGCCTGGACTCGGTCTACATCGGCCCGGCCGACCTCGCCGTCTCCTACGGCCTGCCCGGGCGCGGCGACTGGGACGAGGGTCCGGTGCGCGAGGCGATCTCCCACGTCCGCGAGGTGACGCGCGCGCACGGCGTCACCCTCGGCATCTACTCCGGCCGCCCCGAGTACGCGGCCGGTCTCCTCACCGACGGCCTCGTCGACTACGTAGGCCTCGGCATCGATCTCGTCCTGCTGAACCGCGCGTTCGGCGACACCATCGCCGGGCTGGGCCCGGCCCGATCCGCACGGAGCACCACATGAACAAGGCCTGCGACGTCCTCGTCGTCGGGGCTGGTCCGGTCGGTCTGACCCTGGCCAACCTGCTGGGGCAGCAGGGCGTCGACGTCCTCCTCGTCGAGCGGGAGCACGAGCTCGTCGACTACCCGCGGGCCGTGGGCATCGACGACGAGGCACTGCGCGCGATGCAGACCGCCGGGCTGGTCGACGAGGTGCTTCCGCACACCATCCCGGACCAGAAGATCTACATGATCAACGGCGCCGGGGCGATCCTGTCCGAAGTGAACCCGACGACACGCGAGTTCGGCTGGCCGCGCCGCAACGGCTTCGTGCAGCCGCTGGTCGACCGGGTGCTGCTCGCCGGCCTCGACCGCTTCCCCAACGCGGCCGTGCGGTTCGGCGCCGAGGTCGTGGACCTGGCCGAGGACGCCGACGGTGTGGTCGCCACGCTCGCCGACGGCGGGACGGTGCGCGCGCGGTACGTCGTCGCCGCCGAGGGCGGGTCCTCCCCCACCCGCAAGCGCCTCGGCATCTCGTTCGAGGGCGAGACCCGGCCGACCGACGGCATCGTGATCGACGTCGCCAACGACCCGATCGGCACACCGCACGCCGTGTTCGGCGGTGACCCCGCCCGCAGTTACGCCTCCATCGCGCTGCCGCACGGCATCCGCCGCTGGGAGTTCACCCTGTTCGAGCACGAGGGCGAGGCCGAGGTCGAGGACGACGCGTTCGTCTTCGGCCTGCTCGCGCCCCACGTGCCGGACCCGTCGAAGCTGGACATCATCCGCCGCCGCGTCTACCGCCACCACGCCCGGATCGCGGGCCGCTTCCGGCACGGGCGCATCTTCCTCGCCGGTGACGCCGCCCACGTCATGCCCGTGGTCGGCGGGCAGGGCTGGAACTCCGGGATCCGCGACGCCTTCAACCTCGGCTGGAAGCTCGCCGCCGTCGTCAAGGGGCTGTCGGCCGACGGTCTGCTGGACACCTACGAGACCGAACGGCTCGGCCATGTCACGCAGATGGTGGCGGTCTCCCTCCGGATGGCGAAGGAGATGACCGACCACGACCCCGAGAAGGCCGCCGAGCGCGACCGGATCGCCGCCTCCCGCACCCCCGAGGAGCGGGAGGCGCAGAAGCGGCAGGCGTTCAAGCCGCAGCCGAAGTTCGACCGGGGCGTGGTCGTGCACACCCCGCTGCCGGTGTCCAAGTCGCTGCCCGTCCGCGACGTTCCCCGGCTGGCGGGCTCGATCTTCCCGCAGCCGAAGGCCACCGACGCGGACGGCCTCGAGATGCTGCTCGACGACGCGACCGGTCAGGGCTGGCGCGTCCTCACCTGGAACAACGACCCGACGGCGTTCCTCTCCGCCGACCGGCGCGCGGCGCTGGACCGGCTCGGAGCCCGTCTCGTGCAGGTGGTGCCGAAGGCGCAGCTGCCGTGGGCGCGCAAGCGGGCCACGGGCGGCGTCACCGTCGTCGGCGACCTCGGGGGCGAGGCGAGCCTGCAGGCGTGGTTCGACGCGCGGCCGGTCGGGGCCGTGGTCCTGCGCCCCGACCACGTGATCGCCGCCGAGTGCCTGACGCAGGAGCTCGACGACGTCGTGGCGCGTGTCCTGGAGGCCGCCTGCGCCGTGTGACGCGGTGAGGGCGGGACGCCGGGGAGCTCCGCGGGACCGAAGTAGGCCGTGCTGTGCGGCCACTTCGGTCCCGCGCCGGACAGGCGCTAGTAGCGCGGTTCTAGAATGATCGCGCTGGACACACGGGTACGGACGACGACGGCGACAGGTGGCGGCATGACGCGCAGCACGCAGCAGGGCGAGGGCAGGAAGGGCACGCGGCAGGCGCGCTCGGACCGAAGCCGGGAGCAGATCCTGCTGGCGGCGCTGGACCTGGCGCTGGAGCACGGCTACCAGGGCACGACCATGGCGGCGGTCAGCGCGTCCTCGGGCCTGCCGATCGGCTCGGTGTACTGGCACTTCAAGAGCAAGGAACAGCTCTTCGTCGCGCTGCTGGAACACTGCCACAAGGCCTGGACGGAGCTCCACTCCGGTCCTGAGGGGCTGCGCCGCAAGCTGTCCCGCGGCATCGCCGGCCTGTCGGGCGCCGACCCCGAGCACTACACGAAGGAGGAGGCGCTGCTCAAGGCCGCGGCGGTCTGGGCCCTGAGCAGGCAGCTGGGCGGCCTGGGCGAGGACAACGAGGTCCGCGCGGCCTACCTGCGGATGCGGGTGGAGATGTTCAAGGTGGACGTCGAGCGGATCACCGAGTCCGTCCCCGCCGACGTCGTCGAGCGCTTCCCGGACCTGCCCACCCAACTCACGGTGCTGAGCCTGGCGTTGACCGACGGCTTCTACGTCCACGCCAACTCCGACGTGCACCTGGAGCTGGACTTCGCCGAGTACGCGGACATGGCGGCGCGGGCCCTGGAGGGCCTGGTGGACGACTACGCCCGCAGGGCCGCCGGTTAGGCCGGTCATGGCCTCCCGGGCCGTACCTGCTCACACGGCGCGGGTGAGTCCGCCGTCCACGCGCAGGTTCTGCCCGGTGGTGTAGGTGGCGTCGCACGCCAGGTGGGCCACGGTCCGCGCGACCTCCTCGTAGGCGGCGGCCCGGCCCAGGGGGATGGCGGAGGTCCATGCGGCGGGCACGGCCTCCGGGTCGACGACGGTGTACCCGGGGAGCACGTTGTTGATCCGGATGCCGTCCGCGGCGACCTCGTCCGCCCACAGCTTCGTCCAGGTGGTCATGGCGGCCCGGGCGACCATGGAGGTGGGGAAGCGGGGAGAGGGCTCGGTGGGGCTGGCCGAGGAGATGTTGACGATGCTGCCTCCGCCCTGGGCGCGCATCGCGGGGAGGGCGGCGCGGCAGGCCCGCACCACGTTGTAGAAGTACAGGTCGAACCCGGTGGCCCAGTCCTCGTCGGTCAGCTCCTCCAGCTTGCCCTTGGGGCCGTGTCCCGCGCTGTTGACCAGCACGTCCAGCCGGCCCCAGGCGGAGAGGAGCTGCTCGACGGCGTCCTCGACGACCCCGGGTGCGGTGTAGTCGCCGCGGAGGGCCAGGCCGCCCAGTTCCCCGGCCAGCGCGTCCGTCCCTTCGCCGCGCGCCAGCACCGCCACCCGGTGGCCGCGTGCTGCCAGTTCCCGCGCCGAGGCGGCGCCGATACCGCTGCTGCCGGCGATCACGAGGGCGGTGGGGCGTGCTTCGGTCATGGTGCGCTGCTCCTGGGTCACGGTGTTGATCCGATTAATTCGAACGATCTCTCTAGAATCAGTATTCTAGTAAAGGTAATCGGCTCCGGTGGCGCGCGTCAACGACCCTCGGTGGCGGCATGGCGAGCGAGCGGCACAGACAGACGCCCATGCCGCGAAGTCCGCTGAACATGCGGGCACTTGAGCACGTTCAGCACCACCGTGTGTGAAGCTATGCCCATGGAATCCATGGAATCTCCCGAAGCCCCGCGCGGCGACATCCGGGACAGACTGCAGACCGACCGTCCGCACTCCGCCCGGGTGTGGAACTACCTCCTGGGCGGCAAGGACAACTACCCCGTCGACAGCGAGGTCGGCGAGGCCATCCTGACGACGTTCCCGGAGTTCGCCGCCGTCGCCCGGCTGCAGCGGCGGTTCCTCGGACGCGCCGTACGTTTCCTGGCGGGCGAGGCCGGCATCCGGCAGTTCCTGGACATCGGGACCGGGCTGCCCACCGCGGACAACACGCACGAGCTGGCCCAGCGCATCGCGCCGGAGAGCCGCATCGTGTACGTGGACAACGATCCGTTGGTGCTGGTGCATGCCGAGGCGCTGCTCACCAGCAGCCCCGAGGGGGCCTGCGCCTACGTGGACGCGGACGTCCGGGACCCGGAGCGGATCCTGGCCGAGGCGGCGAAGACGCTGGACTTCAGCCGCCCGGTGGCCCTGACCATGCTGGGGATCATGGGGCAGGTCTCCGACGCCGACCGGCCGGCGGAGCTGGTGAGCGCCCTGCTCGCCGGGCTCCCCTCGGGCAGCTACCTCGCGCTGAGCGACGGCACGAACTCCAACGAGGCGCTCAACCGGGCCGTCCTGGCGTACAACCAGCAGTCGGCCAACACCTACCACCTCCGGGCACCGGAGGAGATCGCCTCCTACTTCGACGGTCTGGACCTGGTCGAGCCGGGCGTCGTCCCCACGGTCTCCTGGCGCCCGGAGACCGGCGGCGGCACGGCGGACGCTCCGGACGTGTCCGTCGCGGGAGTCGCGCTCAAGAAGTAGGGCTCCACGGGATGACCGCCGGCCCGAGGTCCGCCGTGCGCGGGCCTCGGGCGGGGCGTCCCGTCAGGCGTTCCCGTGCGGGATCGCCGGGAGCACCGTCTCCACGACGTCGACGAGGACGCTGTCGTCCGGGAGACCGGCCGACTCGCTCCACACCGTGAAGTCGTAGTAGCCGCCCCCGTCCTTCGCGTCGAGGGCCACGGTCAGCGTTCTGGCCAGGGGGCCCTGGCCGACGGGGCCGCCGGACGCGCTGCCGCCCAGGTCGATCTGGATGCTCATCATGTGGTCCGAGGACAGGATCGCGGGCCGGCCGAGGACCGTGAGCCTCTTGAGGTCGGTCTCGTCCCCGTACTTCATCAGGTTCGCGTACTGGTCGATCGTCAGCTTGTTGTAGGTGGCCAGGACGTCCACCGTGTACGTGTCGAAGCCGACCCTGGCCTCCGGCTGGGCGATCTTCTCGTCCGTCAGCGGGGCGGTGCCGCTGGAGCCGGACGCCGACGTCGCGATCTCGGTGGGGGTGCCGAGGAGTTCGGGCAGGTCGGGCCGGTTGAGCGCCTCGCACAGCTCCTCGCCGGTCACGGCCCCGGGCGTGGTCCGGTAGGCACGCGGCAGTTCCTCGTCCTCCGCGGCCTCCTCCGCGCCGGGACACGAGACGGCCTTCTCGGCCCCGGCCCCGACCTGGTCGGAGGGCAGGAATTTCGGGCCCAGCCAGAGTGCGGCGCCGAGCGCCACGAAGAGCCCCACGGCGGCGGCGGCCTGCCCCCAGGCGTTGGGTTCCTTCTCCCTGACGGCCGGAGCGGCGGGACGCGGCGCGGCCGGAGCCTGCGGCTGGGGGCGCGCCGAAGGCTGAGCCTGAGCCTGAGCCTGAGCCTGCGTCTGCGTCTGCGTCTGCGTCTGCGTCTGCGACGCGGTGACGGCAGGTGTCGTCCCCTCGTCCGCGCCGGACACCGGACTCCGATGTCGCCGGGCCCGCAGCGCCTTGACCACGATGTGCACGCGCACCGCCGTGGCCAGCAGGAACGCCGCGCCGATGGCGGCCGCCACCCATCCCTCGCCGTCGAAGACGGCCATGTACATGATGCGTACGCCGAAGACCGACCCGACCAGGATGAGCAGCGGCTCACGGACCCAGAAGGGCAGAAGACGTACGAGAAATCCGAGCATCTGGTGATCTCACCAGCACAGGATCACCACGGCTGTGATGGAAGCCATAATTCCGGCCCGGTGCTCAACCGTGATGAACGGGGTCCTGCGCCCGCGCTCCGGGACCTGTCCGCCCGGATCCGCGCTCACGTGAGGCGCGCCTCGTGCGCGATGGCGTGATACCGCCGTTTGACGGCCCCGGTGACTGTCTCCTCGCTGTCAGTCGTCAAAATGCGGAACTCCCGTGCGTCACGGAGGCGTTGAGACGCCCGAGACTGCGGCGAGGGAGGTCACAGTGACGCATGAGCACGCACGGGATCCCTGGCGGCTGCTCCTGGTCGAGGACGACCGGGAGCTGGCCGGGCTGCTCACCGAGGTGCTGCGGGACGAGGGATACACGGTGGACGTCGCACCCGACGGGCAGCGGGGCCTGCACCTCGGCCTCACCCGCTCGTACGATGTCCTCGTCATCGACCGGGGGCTGCCGGTGCTGGACGGTCTCGACCTGATGCGGCGGCTGCGGTCCCGTCCGGTGCGCTCGCCGGTGCTGCTGCTCACCGGGATGGGCAGCGTGTCCGACCGGGTGGACGGGCTGGACGCCGGCGCCGACGACTATCTGGCCAAACCCTTCGACCTCGATGAACTGGGCGCGCGATTACGGGCGTTGTGCCGTCGCTCGCGGGACGTCACCGACGTGCTGCGGATCGGCTCGGGTCAGCTGCACGTCGGGCGTCGCGAGGTGACGCTGCCGGACGGCGAGCGGATCGTCCTGGCCGCGCGGGAGTTCGCCCTGCTGCACGCGCTGGCCAGCCGTCCCGACGCGGTGTACTCACGGGCGGAACTGCGCCGGATCGTCTTCGAGGAGGCGCACGCGGCGTCGCTCGTCGACACCTACGTCTACTACCTGCGCCGCAAGCTGGGCCGCCGCGCGGTCCTTACGGTACGCGGACTCGGTTACCGCCTGGGGGCGTTGTGAGGAAGCCGGGGCGGGCCGAGGACGCGGTGGTGCGCCGGGCCCGGTGGCGGATCGTCTGGATCACCGGTGCCGTCGTCACCCTGCTGATCACCGTCGTCGGCGCCGTCGCCTACACGGTGACGACGCACGCGCAGGACGAGCAGATACGCCGCGAGGTGCGGTACGTCGCCACGTACGGTGAGCCGTCACGTCCTCCCGGGTGCATGTGGCTGTTCGTGCCGGGCGGGACCACGCTGCCGCTGCCGAACGCGCCGGCCGGGTTTCCGCTGGACGCCGACCTGGACCGGGTGCGGCTGACCGGCGAGCCGGTCGAGCGCACCGTGCGGCGCGGGGGCACCTCCTACCGGGTGCGGACGCAGGTCAGGGACGACGGCGACGTGGTACAGGCGGTGCTGGACATGCGGTTCCAGCTCGCCGACCGCGAGCATCTCCGGTTCGCGCTGGGCGTGGCGGAAGGGCTGGGGCTGGTCGCGGCGCTCGCCGCCGCCCTGGCCCTGGGGTGCGGGGCGGTGGCGCCGCTGGCCGAGGCCCTGGCCCGGCAGCGGCGGTTCGTCGCGGACGCCAGTCACGAGTTGCGCACCCCCGTCACCCGGGTGCACACGCGGGCGCAGACGCTGGCGCGGCGGGCCGCGGCCGACGGGCTGCCGGCGGCGCACCGGGAGGGCCTGGGGACGCTGGTCACCTCCCTCGGGCGGCTCGGGGAGGTGCTGGACGACCTGCTGTCGTCGGCGACGCTCACCGCCGGGCAGACGTGGCGGGCCGCACGCCGGCGGGTGGATCTGGTGGCGCTGACGCGGGCGGCCGCGGACGAGGAGGCGGACCGCGTCCGGGAGCGCGGGCTGACCGTGCGCGTGGACGGCCCGCCGCACCCGCTGTGGGTGGACGGGGTGGCGACCGCCCTGCGCCGGGCGGTCGGGGAGCTGCTGGCCAACGCCATCGCCCACACCCCGCCGGGCGGCCGCGTCGAGCTGGCGCTGTCCCGGTGGGACGGCACCGTCGAACTGACGGTCACGGACACCGGGGCGGGCTTCGACACGGGTGAGGCGGAGGGGCTGTTCCGCCGGTTTCACCGGGGCGGCGGCGGGCGGTACGGGCTGGGTCTCGCCCTGTTGCGGGAGGTCGTCACCGACCACGGCGGCACGGTGGCCGCGGCGGGCCGGCCGGGGGACGGCGCACGGTTCACCCTGCGCCTGCCGCAGAGCGCGCCGTCACCGCCGGCCGTCGCCGACCGCACGTTCAGGACGGCGTCGCGGCGGTGGCGAGCAGCCGTGCCGCTGTACGGACGTCCTCGTCCAGCGGCCGGTCCGGGTCGACCGGATCGATCGCGGCGCTGAGCGCGTCGAGGAGGGCGGCGCAGCGGGGCGCGGTGGGCCGCCGGGCGCCGACGTGGACGGCCTGGCGCAGACCGAGGGCGAGGGACCCGCACAGCAGGCCGAGCAGTTCGGCCATGTCGTGGGCGCGCAGGGCGCCTTGGGTGCCGAACGGGACGACGTCCTGGTTGTGCAGATTGGTCGGCAGGCTCTGCATGGCGGCGGGCGTGGCGTTGCGGCGGATCTCCGCGACGAAGGCGGTGGTCGCCAGCTGCACGCCCTGGAGGCCGTGCTGGGCGCCGGGTTCGGTGGCGAGCATGGGCGGCAGCCCGCCGTTGCGGGCCGGGTCCACCAGCAGGTCCAGCTGGCGCTCGGCGAGGTTGCCGAGCTGGGCGGTCACGGAGGCGAGCAGGTCGGCGGCGAACGCGGCGGGCTGTCCGAAGAAGTTCCCGCCGTGCACGGCCCTCATCTCCCCCGGGCCGTCCGGGTCCGGGTCCTCCGGGAGGAAGAGGGGGTTGTCGCTGACCCCGGCGAGGTCGGCGGCGACCACCGCGTCCACGTACCGCAGCGCGTCCTCCGCCGCACCGAGCAGCTGCGGCGAGCAGCGGATGCTGTACGGCTCCTGGAGCGGGCGTTCCCCCGACGGCACCAGGCCGGCCAGCCGGTCCCGCATGCGGGCGCCGGTGTCGGCGGCGCCGGGATGGCCGTAGGCGCGCAGCAGGTCCGCGTCGAGGAAGCCGGGGTCACAGCCGAGCAGATCGGCCAGCAGGCAGGTCAGGTCGGTGAGCGCGCGGTGGGCGGCGCGGACGGCGTCGTGGGCGAGGGCCAGGGCGGCGGTGGTGACGGAGGTGCCGTTGACCAGCGCGAGGGCGTCACGGCCGTCCAGGGAGAGGGTGCGCAGCCCGGTCACGGCGAGCGCCTCGGCGGCCGGCATGCGACGGCCGTCCACGTAGGCGTGGCCCCGGCCGCGCAGCGCCTGGGCGGCGTAGGCGAGCGGGACCAGGTCGCCGCTGGCGCCGACGGAGCCGTAACGGGGGACGGCGGGCGTGAACGTGGTGGCGAACATCTCCGCCAGCCGGTCGACGACGTCGGCGGAGACTCCGGACAGGCCCTGGGCGAGGGACCGGGCGCGCACCAGCAGTGCGGCGCGCACGATCTCGTGGGGCAGGTCGGGTCCCTGGCCCGCGCCGAGGTGGGCGAGGGTGTTGTCGCACTGGTCGGCCTCGTCGGCCCGTCCCGCGTAGCCGACGAGCGCGCCGAAGCCGGTGGTGGCGCCGTAGATCTGCCGCTCTCCCCCGCCGTCGTGGCCGTCGCGCAGGGTGCGGAAGAGGCGGCGTCCGCGGTCCAGGCGGACGCGGGCGGCGGCGTCCACGGTGACGGTCAGCGGCCCGGCGGCGCGGCGCAGGGCGGCGGGGTCGAGGGGGCCGGTGAGGGTGACGGTGTCCGTGGTGGTCAGCACGCGGGGAACGCTAGGCGGGCAATCTCAGAGCGCTCTGAATTCCGCTGGATAGCTTCCTCGCCATGGCGCACGACTACTTGATCATCGGAGCGGGGCCGGCGGGGCTGCAGCTCGCCGCCTTCCTGGAGCGGGACGGCGCGGATTACGTGGTTCTGGAGCGCGGAAGCGGTCCTGGCACGTTCTTCACCCGGTTCCCCCGGCACCGCACACTCATCTCGATCAACAAGGTGCACACCGGATACGAGGATCCGGAGCTGCGGCTGCGGATGGACTGGAACTCCCTGCTGAGCGACGACCCCGCGCTGCTGTTCACCCGGTACAGCCGGCGCTACTTCCCGCCGGCCGACGACATGGTCCGTTACCTGGCGGACTTCGCGGAACGCACCGGCGTACGGGTGCGGTACGGCACCGCGGTCGAGCGGATCTCCCGCGACGCCGACGGGTTCACCGTGACGGACTCCGCCGGGACGGTCCGGCGGTCCCGGCGCGTGGTGGTGGCCACCGGGGTGCCACTGCCGAACCTGCCGTCGATCCCCGGCATCGAACTGGCCGAACGCTACGACACGTTCGACCCCGACCCGGAGTCCTTCACCGACCAGCGCGTCCTGATCGTCGGGCGGGGCAACTCCGCCTTCGAGACCGCCGACAGCCTGATGGAGACGGCGGCCGTCATCCACCTGGTCGGCTCCGGTTCGCTGCGTCTGGCCTGGCAGTCGCACTACGTGGGCCATCTGCGGGCGGTGAACAACAACTTCCTCGACAGCTACCAGCTGAAGTCGCAGAACGCCCTGCTGGACGGGCGGGTGCTCGAGATCCGGCGGGACGGCGACGGGTTCCGCGTGCCGGTGGCCTTCGAGCGGGTCGACGAGGTGGTGAAGGACCTGCGCTACGACCGGGTGATCGTGGCGACCGGTTTCCGCTTCGACGCCTCGGTGTTCGACGGCGGTTGCACGCCCGAGACGGTGGTCGGCGGCCGCTTCCCCGCCCTGACGCCCGTCGGCGAGTCGGTGAACGTACCGGGTCTGTACTTCGCCGGGACGCTCACGCAGGGCCGCGACTTCAAGAAGTCCACCACCGGCTTCGTGCACGGCTTCCGCTACACGGTGCGCGCCCTGCACCGGGAGCTGCGCAGGCGCCACCACGGCGAGCCGTGGCCGGTGGCGGAGCTGGGCGGGGACACCGGGGCGGCCGTCGACCGGATCGTCGAGCGGGTCAACCGGTCGTCGGCGCTGTGGCAGCAGTTCGCCGTCCTGGGCGACCTGCTGCTGCTCGGCCCGGACGGCACGCTGCGGTACGCCGAGGAGGTTCCGGCGGCGTACGTGCCGGACGCGGTGCGCGCCGGGCACTTCGGCGAGGTGGCCGCGCACGCGGTGATCACCCTGGAGTACGGGGCCGACCACGACCGGGTGGACCCGTTCGACGTGTCGGCGGGCCGGCCCTCGCAGCAGGAGGCGACCGGGCTCGACGGCCGCTATCTGCATCCGGTCGTCCGCTGGTACCGGGGCGGGGAGTTCACCGGCGAGCACCACCTGACGGAGAACCTGGAGAACGAGTGGGACAGCGAGGACGTGCACCGGGCGCCCCTGCGCGCGTTCCTCGCCGCGCACCGCTCCCCGGCCGGTCCGGTGGCGCCGTGACGCCGCGCGCGTTGCGGGAGCGGGCCCGCGAGGTCCTGGACCCGGCGCACTACGACTTCGTGGCGGGCGGCGCGGGCGAGGAGCGCGTGCTGGCCGGCAACGAGCGGGCGTTCGACCGGTACGCGCTGCTGCCGAGGGTGCTGCGCGGCCACGCGCGGCGGGACACCTCGGTCGGCCTGCCGGGTGCCCCCCGGGTAGGTCCGGTGCTGGTGGCGCCGACCGCGTTCCACCGGCTGATGCACCCGGAGGGCGAGCGGGCCACGGCCCGGGCGGCGGCGGCCGAGGGCGTCGTCCTGGTGACCGGTACGGCGGCGACCGTCGCGGTCGGCGAGGTGACCGCGGCGGCCCGGGAGGAGGCGGAGGACGCGGCCGTGTGGTTCCAGCTGTCCCTGCATCCGCGTCCCGAGGTCACCGAGGCGCTGGTGCGGCGGGCGGAGAAGGCCGGCTGCTCGGCGCTCGTGGTCACCGTCGACGCCCCGGTGTTCGGCCGCCGTCCCCGCGACCTGCGCAACGGTTTCACGGATCTGCCGGCCGGCTACGCCGCCGAGAACATGCGGGACCTGCCCGGTGCCCCGCCGGGCGGCCTCACCGACATCCCCATGTCCCCGGCCCTGTCCTGGCGGGACCTCGACGCGCTGCTCGCCATGACGGCGCTGCCCGTACTGGTGAAAGGCGTCCTGCATCCGGCGGACGCGGAACTCGCCGTCGCGCACGGGGTGGCCGGGGTCGTCGTCTCCAACCACGGCGGCCGCCAGTGCGACGCCGTGCCGGCCGCCGTGGACTGCCTGCCTGCGGTCGCCGGCGCGGTCGCGGGACGGGTGCCCGTGCTGCTGGACGGCGGGGTGCGCCGGGGCGAGGACGTGACCGTGGCGCTCGCGCTGGGCGCGACGGCGGTCGGGGTCGGCCGCCCGGTGCTGTGGGGGCTGGCCGCCGACGGCGAGGCGGGTGTGCGGCGGGTCCTCGCGGAACTGCGCGACGGCCACGACCACACGCTGGCGCTGTGCGGAGGCGGCCGGAACACCGATCTGACCCGGGACATGGTGGTGAGGAAGGACGGGACGTGGTGAGCGGCGGGCGGAAGCCGGACACGTGGTGGCTGCCGCGCGGTGTGGTGGCGCTGCGGGTGCGCATCTTCGAGAAGGTGAACGGCGACCGGGTGGTGACCCTGCCCAACGCCGCGTACGGACCCGAGGTGTTCGAGCGGGTGTACGCGCATCCGGCGGCGGACGGCCGCAGCGCGGGCGCCGGACTGTCCGACCTGTTCTGGTACTGGCTGTCGCCGGGGCCGGAGGTGCACCAGGAGCACCTGGAGCCCGGCCCGCGCTACGAGGACGTGGCGGCGGCCACCCGCCGTATGCTCGCGGGCGGCTCCGCGGACCTGGCGGCGGCGGCCGGCCGTGCGGTCGCGGGCGTCCTGGACACACTGCCCGGCGACCGGATCAGTTCGGTGCGGCTGCGCGACCTGGTGATGCCCGCCTGGGCGGAGTTCGCCTACGAGCTGGTGTTCCGCGAGCCGTGTCCGCCGCACGCCCGCAAGCTGATCACCGACCACGCGGCGGACGTCATCAACGCCCTGAAGTGCACGGGCCTGCGCCATCCACGGCGGCGGGCACGGCTGACGGCGTACCTGCGCGAGCGGCTGGCGGCCGGGGACGTGCCGCACCGGCTGCCGGCCTCGCTGACCCCCGAGGAGCAGGTGTTCCACCTCCAGGGCACCTTCTTCAACACGGCCGTCGTGCAGCTGTCCGAGGCGACCGCGCACGTCTTGCTGGCGCTGGCCCGGCACCCCGAGGCGCAGGCGCGGCTGGCGGACGACCCGGACGACGACCGGTACCTGACGCACGTCCTCGACGAGACGATGCGGCTGTACCCGCTGTTCGGCATCGCGCACCGCATCACCACGGACGACGTCCCGCTCGACGAGCGCACCACGCTTCCCGCGGGGTCCGTCGTCTGCTTCAGCTACCCGGACTACCACGCCACGGGCTACGACCGGCCGGACGCCTTCGACCCGGACCGCTGGGACTCGCTGTCGGCGCGCGACGCCCACCACATCCCGTTCGGCGTGGCGGCCAACCGCCCGTGTCCCGCCTGGCGGTTGTCGCCGCTGGTGCTGCGCGCCGCCGTACGGGAGGTGCTGAGCCGCTTCCGGCTGGACTCGACGGTGTCGCACACCCGGTCCATACCGCACCGTGCGCCGTGCCTGCTCGTCCCGCGCACCCTGAACCCGGGGGCGCGCCTCGCGCCACTGCGGACGTTCCTGCGGGTCCGCGACGGCGTGGAGGACGTCACCCGGGGCGTACGGCAGCTCGTGCTCGGCACGGTGATGGTCCTGCACGCCCGCCGGCAACGGCCGGCCGCACGGTACTTCGAACGTTTTCCGCCCGGCCGGTGTCCGGTCGTCCATTCCCCGGGAGACAGCTCATGACGCCCACGGAACTCGCCCCGGCGTTCTTCCTCGCCGTCGTGGTGATCCTCGCCGCCTGCAAGCTCGTCGGCGCCCTGGTGCGGCGGGTGGGGCAGCCGCCCGTGGTCGGGGAGATGCTCGCGGGTGTGGTGCTGGGCCCCTCGGTGCTCGGCGCCCTGCTGCCGGATGTCGAGGCGGGCCTGTTCCCGCAGGAGCTGCGGCCGGTGCTGTACGTGGTGGGGCAGATCGGTCTCGTGGCGTTCATGTTCCACGTCGGCTGGGAGTTCCGGGTGGACCGGCTGCGCGGGGTGGCGCGGTCGGCGGGGCTGGTCTCGACGGCGGGCGTGCTGGCTCCGGTGGCGCTCGGGGCGGCGCTGATCGCCGTCGCGGGTGAGCGGACCGGCACCCTGGCGCCGGGGGTGCCGCTGGTGGTGTCGGCGCTGTTCGTGGGGGTGGCGCTGGCGGTGACGGCGTTCCCCATGCTGGCGCGCATCATCTCCGAACGGGGCCTGACCGGAACCCGGTTCGGATCGCTGGCGCTCGGGGCGGGGGCGGTGGACGACGCGGTCGCGTGGGTGCTGCTCGCGGGTGTCTTCAGCATCTCCGGGGGCAGCGCGGATCTGGTGTCGCTGGCCGTCGTCGGTGCCCTCGGGCTCGTGGTGGTGCTGGGGGTGGTGGCGCGGCTGCGCGGCCGTACGGTGCGGCTCGCGGAGCGGGCGGCACCCGAGAGTCTGCTGCCGGTGCTGGTCGGGGCGCTGTTCCTGGTGGCCTGGTACACCGACGAGATCGGGCTGTACGCGGTGTTCGGCGCGTTCAGCCTCGGCCTGGTGTTCCCCCGGTCGGAGCGGCTGGACCACACGGTGGAGAAGCTGACTCCGGTGGGCGCGGTGTTCCTGCCGTTGTTCTTCACCTACTCGGGGCTGAACACGGACTTCGCGCTGCTGGGTTCGGGGCCGGTGCTGCTGCTGACGCTGGGGTGCGTGCTGGTGGCGGTGGCGGGGAAGTTCGGCGCGTGCTGGCTCGCGGCACGGGTGGCCGGGGAGCCGTCGTCGGTGGCGCTGCGGGTGGGGGCGCTGATGAACGCGCGCGGCCTGATGCAGCTGATCGCGCTCAACCTGGGGCTGGCGGCGGGCATCGTGACGCAGGCGCTGTTCAGCGCGCTGGTGGTGGTCGCGGTGGTGACCACCGTGATGGCGACTCCGCTGCTGACGTGGATCGACCGGCGCGAGCGGGCGCGGGGGGCGGGACCGTCCGGTCCGGCTGCGGTGCCGTCCACGGACCCGGTGAAACCGGTGAGCCACTGAAACGGCGCGGGGGCCGCCGGCACGCGGTGCGTGTGCCGGCGGCCCCCGGTTGCTCTGACGGGCGCGGTCGCTAGCCCCCGGCCGCCAGGGCCCGTTTGTCGGGTTTCCCGGCCGGGGTGAGCGGAACGTCCTCGATCAGGGTGAGCCGGGTCGGGGCCGTGTCCTCGCCCAGGTCGGCCGCCACGAGGGCGCGCAGCTCGTCGAGCCGGGGCGTCCGGCCGGGCGCGGGCACCACGAAGGCGTGGACCGTCTCCCCGGTGTTCTCGTCGGGAGCGGCGACGACGTACGCCTCCGCGACCGCCGGATGTCCGGCGAGCACCCGCTCGACGGGGCCGGCGTAGAAGACGTTGGCGTTGACGATGATCACGTCGCGGGCGCGTCCGGTGAGCCGCAGCCGGCCCTGGGTGTCGAGGTGGCCGATGTCGCGGGTGCGGACCCAGCCGTCGGCGGTGAACACCTCGGCGCTCAGGGCGGGTTCACGCCAGTAGCCGCAGCCCTGGGAGGGGGTGCGGACGAAGAGTTCCCCGTCGGTGCCGGGCGGCAGGGGCGTGCCGTCCGCGTCGCGCACCTCCACCTCGACCGGCGGGACGCCCAGTGTGCCCGGCTCGTCGTCCGGGGTGGCCATGGAGATCATGCCGGTCTCCGTCTGGCCGTACCCGTGGAAGACGACCGGCCCGAGCACGTCGGCGGCCTCCCGCAGCCGTGCGGCGTCGATGGGCGAACCGGAGACCATCAGCGCGCGCAGGGCGCCGAGGTCGACGGGCCGCTCCCGCACGTTCGCGACGAGCCGCGTCAGCCGGGCCACGGTGATGACGCTGCCGGTGGCCCGATGGCGCACCAGGCTGTCCGGGAGGACCGGGGTGGCGTCGGCGACGAGGGTGCCGCCGGCGGCGAGAGCGAGCAGCCCGTACTCCATCATCACCTGGCTGGCCAGGGTGCCGAAGACGAGGAACCGCTCCAGGCGCGGGGCGAGTTCACGGACGGCGGGCGGCCAGCGGTCGGGGTGGACGGCCCAGGCGGCGGTCATCGCGGCGTAGGTCTGGGCGCACGCCTTGGGCATGCCGGTGCTGCCGCTGGTGTGGACGAGCCGGGCGACGTCCCGCGGGCGGCCGGAGATGCGCGGGCGGGTACCGTCGTCGTCCGCCGTGAGCAGGGCGTCGAGGGTGAGGACGACGGCTTCGGCCGTCACCGTCTCCCGGTCGGTCACGTGGAAGGCGGTGCCGGCGAGCAGGTGGGCGCGCTGGCCGGCGGTGAGTCCCGGGCGTACGCCCACGACGCGGGCGCCGACGGCGTGGGCGGCGAGGACGGCCGCGAACGCCTCGGGGCTCACCCCCAGCAGCAGCGCGAGACCGTCACCGGGCCGCACGCCCCGGGCGCGCAGTCCGTTGGTCACCCGCCGTACCAGAGAGAGGAGTTGATGTCCGGTGACCACCCGGTCGCCGTGCTCGAAGACGGGGCGGTCGCCCGCCGCCTCCAGGAGGTCGAGCACGGCGCCGGGGAACTGCTCAGCCAAGGCAGGACTTCACGAACGCGGCGAGCGGCCGGCGGTGGACGGCGGGGACGTCCCAGTCGTTCTCCAGGTTCTCGGCCAGATGGTGGGTGCCGGCGAGTTCGCCGTCGCGGTAGTGGCGCACCACGGGGTGGAGATATGTGGAGTCGTGGGCGTGCTCCGGGTCGTTCTCGCTGACGCGCGGTACGGACACGTCGAACGGGTCGACGTGGTCGTGGCCGGGGCCGTACTCCAGGTCGACGACGAACCGGTGCGCGGACGGCCCGAGTCCGCCGTCGGTGACGAAGTCGAGCGGGACCTCCTCCTGGTACACGGCGCGGCCGTCGTGCACGGTGACCACGTCGCCGAGGAAGCCGAACTGCTGCCACAGGCCGGAGGAACGGTTGACGCGCTCCACCAGCGCGTCGGCCACGGCTTCCGGCTCGGCGGGCAGTTCCCGGGCCGGCCACGGGGTGTCGTGGTGGCGGGCGCCGAGGAGGCGGTGGAGGGCGCGGACGCCGTAGCGGAAGCCGTGGATGAACCCGTTGGTGGACCGCTTGAAGTCGCGCTGCTGGGTGAGCGTGCCGGCGAAGTACAGGCCGGGGACGTTCACCGACTCGAAGGCGGAGGTCTGGGCGGGGAACCGGTCGTCCATCACCATCTCGGGCGCGCACGTGGCGTCGAACGGCGAGGTGTCGAAGCGGAAACCGGTGCACACCACGACGCGGTCGTAGTGCAGCTCGCGGAGCCGTTCGGTGGTGCGGGCGTAGCGGAACTCCACCCGGTGGCCGCCGTCGGGCCGCCGCTCGATCCGCTCGACGGTGCCGTCCAGGACCGCGTTCTGCGACTTGAGCTGGTAGCTGTCGAGGAAGTTGTTGTTCACCGCGCGCAGATGGCCCACGAAGTGCGTCTGCCACGCCATCCGCAGCGAGTGCGGCCCGGCGACGTGGATGACGGCGGCCTTCTCCATGAGCGCGTCGGCCGTCTCGAAGGCGGAGTTGCCCTTGCCGAGGACCAGCACCCGCTGGTTGGTGAAGGAGGCGGGGTCGGTGTCGAAGTCGTCGTAGCGTTCGGCGGTCTCGATGCCGGGGATGTCCGGGACGTGCGGCCGGGACACGCCGGTCGCGACGACGAGGCGCCGTGCCCGCCAGTTCCGGCCGGTGTCGTCCCGCACCAGGAAGCCGTCGCCGTCCCGGGAGACGTGGGTGACGTGGACGCCGTACTCGGCGCGGACACCGGTGCGCCGGGCGAAGTCGCCCAGGTAGCGCACCAGGTCGTCGGCTGCCGGGAAGTAGCGTTCGCTGTAGCGGGTGAACAGCAGCTCGGGGTCGTCGGTGAGCAGCGAGTTCCAGTCCATGCGGAGGGCGAGTTCCGGGTCGGTGTACCCGGTGTTGACCTTGTTGATCGAGATGAGTTGACGATGCCGGGGGAAGCGGGTGAAGAACGTACCGGGCCCGCTCCCCCGCTCCAGGACGACGTAGTCGCGTCCCTCGCGTTCCAGCAGAGCGGCGAGCTGGAGTCCGGCCGGTCCGGCCCCGATGACGATGTAGTCGCGCATCATGGGCGGGACGCTAACGGCCCGGAATCAGAGAACTCTGAGATTACGACCCGCCCGCCCCGGGCACCCCGCGTCCGGCTGCTACGTTCCGGAGCCATGACCGACAGCGTGTACGTGGGCAACGCGGGCCAGGACGCCGCGCTGGACCGAGGGTGGCTGCTGGGGCACTTCAAGGACGCCTCCGACCCTCGGCACAGCGAGGACGTGGAGATCAAATGGGGTGTCCACCCGCGGGGCGAGGCACGGGCCCGATGGGTGACCGGCGAAGCGCGTACGGCTTTGCTGGTCCTGATCAGCGGGCGCTTCCGGGTGGAACTGCCGGGGCGCAGCGTTCTGCTGGCCGAGCAGGGGGACTACGTGGTGTGGGGCAAGGGCGTCGATCACTCCTGGCTCGCCGAGGAGGAGTCCGTCGTCCTGACGGTCCGCTGGCCCTCGGTGCCCGGCTACAAGGTGCCGGAGGACGCGGCCGCCGGCTGACGCGGCCCGGATGGTGGGGCGGGTGGCCCGGCGTGACGGCCGTGGCCGCTGCCGCTCGGGGCGGGTCACCTGCCCGTGGGCCGGCCGGTCAGCGGGAACCGGTCGCCGCGAACGGCACCCGCGACTGCGGAAGTTAGGCTGCCGGTGCCTGGGACGGGTGGGTCCACAGGCCCTCTGCCTTAAGCCTCGGGAGGACGCCCTCGCCGAACCGGTACGCCTCCTCCAGGTGTGGGTAGCCGGAGAGGACGAACTCGTCGATGCCGAGGGCGTGGTACTCCTTGACGCGTTCGGCGCCCTCGTCGTGACTGCCGACCAGCGCCGTGCCCGCGCCGCCGCGCACCAGGCCGGTGCCCGCCCACAGGTTGGGGTGGATCTCCAGGCCGTCCCGGTTGCCGCGGCCGTGCAGGGCGAGCATCCGCCGCTGCCCCTCCGACTCGCTGCGGGCGAGCCCGGCCTGGACCGAGCGGATCGTCTCCTCGTCGAAGCCGGCCAGGAGACGATCCGCCTCCGCCCAGGCCTGCTCGGAGGTGTCGCGGGTGATGACGTGCAGCCGGATGCCGAAACGCGGGGTGCGGCCCTCGGAAGAGGCCGTCGCGGGCGGCCGTGGGCGCTTGTCAGGGCCCCTGGTGCGGGGGCCGGCGTCCCGGGTGCCGTACGGCCGCGTTCATCCGGTGGCCGCCAGCAGCGTCGTCCGGCCGCCGAGTGCGCGGGAGAACTGGTCGGTGACCTGCGCCAGCGCTTCCGCGGCGGCGGGGGCGACGGTCAGGGCGCCGTCGTCGCCGACGGTGATCTCCTTGTCGAGGGTGAACCAGCCGGGCGTGATGTGCGCGGGGCCCATGGAGTTGAGGACGGGCCGCAGGGCGTAGTCGATGGCGAGGACGTGCGCGGTGGTGCCGCCGGTGGCCAGCGGCAGAACGGTCTTCCCGGTCAGCGCGTACTGCGGGAGCAGGTCCAGCAGCGCCTTCAGCAGCCCGGAGTAGGCGGCCTTGTAGACGGGGGTGCCGATGACGACACCGTCGGCGCGCTGGAAGAGGGCGGTGGCCTCGACGATCGCCGGATGGCGGAAGTCGGCGTGCAGCAGGGCCTCGGGCGGGAGGGCGCGTACGTCGAGCGGTATGACCTCGTGACCCTGGGCGACGAGCCGCTGATCGAGGTGGCGCAGCAGCCGGCCGGTGCGGGAGGTGGCGGAGGGGCTTGCGGAGACGGACAGGACGGTGGCCATGGAGTGACCCTTCGGGAGTCGGTGTGGGGGCGGGCGAGTTCGAGTGCGGGCGGCGACGGGGGCGCGGTCCCTGGGTGCAGGTCCGCGCACGACGGAGCGGCACGGGCGGCACGGGCGGCAGGGGCCGGCCGGGCCGCACGGGCAGGACACGCAGTGTGCGCGACGGTCAGGAGAACGCGGTGAGTGGACGCCGGGCGGCGGCCCGGGGACGGCACGCGTCAGCGGGGAATCCGGGAACCATGAGCGATCCGGGAGCCGTGAGGCAGCCGTGCGTCAGGAGAAGGCGCGGGCGCGAGGGTGTCCCTCGGCCGCGCTCAGACCCGGGTGCGACAGCAGGAGCTGGAGACACGCGCAAGGTCGACGTGGCGTCGCCGCGTGAGCTCCTGTCGCTTCATGCCGCCGATCAAAGCAGCGGTCGGTGACACGGGTCAAGGACGCCCCGGCGACGTTCCACATGCTGAGAGCCGTTCTTCATGGGCCTGTTCGAGGGACGCCGTTCACGCTGGTCCACGCCCGGGGCGTCGTCCCGGCGGGTGGGACGACGCCCGTCGATCTGGCGCACCGCCACCCCCGTGTGGTTACCTGAGCGCATGACCGTGCTCGTGACCCGCCGCCACGTCGATTACGTGCGTGTCACCACCACGGGCTGTCCCGCCGCGAGCTGACGCCGCGCGCCCGGCCGTGGACCGGCCTTTCCCTGCTCCTCGCCGTACCGCACCGCGCTGACCACCGCCCCCCTGTGTCCGGGCCGTGGCGCGTGGCGCCGCGGCGTCCCTCAGGTATGACTTCCTTCCCTCCTTCCCTCTGCCAGGGAGCACCCTCATGAGCCAGCCCCTCGACTCCGTCACCGCATGTCACACCCCCGAGGAAGGTTCCACGACGGCTGACGCGCCGGCCTGGTCCTTCGAGACCAAGCAGGTCCACGCGGGCGCGGAGCCCGATCCGACGACCCGTGCCCGCGCGACGCCGATCTACCAGACGACGTCGTTCGTGTTCCGCGACACGCAGCACGCCGCCGACCTGTTCGCCCTGGCCGAGCCCGGCAACATCTACACCCGCATCCACAACCCCACCCAGGACGTCTTCGAGCAGCGGATCGCCGCGCTGGAGGGCGGTGTCGCGGCCGTGGCGCTGTCCTCGGGGCAGGCGGCCGAGACGTTGGCGATCCTCACGGTGGCGAGCGCCGGCGACCACATCGTCTCCAGCACCTCGCTGTACGGCGGCACGTACAACCTGTTCCGCCACACGCTGCCGAAGTTCGGCATCGAGGTGTCCTTCGTGGAGGACCCGGACGACCCGGAGGCCTGGCGGGCGGCGATCCGCCCCCGCACCAAGGCGCTGTTCGCCGAGTCGCTGGGCAACCCGCGCGGCAACGTCCTCGACGTGCGGGCGGTCGCGGACGTCGCCCACGCGGCGGGCGTGCCGCTGATCGTGGACAACACCGTGCCGACGCCCTATCTGCTGCGGCCCCTCGAGCACGGCGCGGATGTGGTGGTGCACTCGGCGACCAAGTTCCTGGGCGGGCACGGCACGGCCATCGCGGGTGTGGTCGTCGACGGGGGCACGTTCGACTTCGGGGCGCACGCCGACCGGTTCCCCGACTTCAGCGAGCCCGACCCGAGCTACCACGGCCTGCGGTACTGGCCGGCGCTCGGTCCGGGCGCGTTCGCCGTGAAGTTGCGGGTGCAGCTGCTGCGCGACCTGGGTCCCGCGCTCTCCCCGCACTCGGCGTTCCTGCTGCTGCAGGGCGTGGAGACGCTCAGCCTGCGTATCGAGCGGCACTCCTCGAACGCGCGGGCGCTCGCCGAGTGGCTGGAGCAGCGCGACGAGGTGGCCGCCGTGCACTACGCGGGCCTGCCGTCCAGCCCCTGGTACGAGGCGGGGCGGACGTACCTGCCGCGCGGTGCGGGCGCGATCGTCTCCTTCGAGCTGCGGGACGGTGTCGAGGCGGGCAAGCGGTTCGTGGACGCCGTCCGGCTGTTCAGTCACCTCGCCAACATCGGTGACGTACGCAGTCTCATCATCCACCCGGCGTCCACCACCCACAGCCAGTTGGACGAGCGGCAGCTCGCGGCCACCGGCACCTCGCCCGGCCTGGTGCGGCTGTCCGTCGGCATCGAGGCCCTCGACGACCTCAAGGCCGACCTGGAGGCGGGGTTCCGCGCGGCGAAGGGCGCGTCCTGAACACCGTCCTGACGTCGTCCCCGGTCCCCCTCCCGCCGGCCTCCGGGGCCTGGCGGGAGGGGGACCCGCCCGGACGGCGGCAGTGGTACACGCACCCGGAGACGCTTCCGCTGGAGGCGGGCGGTGAACTGCCGAGCGTGCGGCTCGCGTTCGAGACATGGGGGCGGCTCGCCCCGGACCGGTCCAACGCGGTGCTGGTGCTGCACGCCCTCACCGGCGACAGTCATGTCGCCGGTCCCGCCGAGCCGGGGCATCCCACGCCCGGCTGGTGGGAGGGGCTCGTCGGGCCGGGGCGGGCGCTCGACACGGACCGCTTCTTCGTGGTGGCGCCGAACGTGCTGGGCGGCTGTCAGGGCAGCACGGGGCCGTCCTCCCGTGGCCCGTCCGGGGGGCGCTGGGGCGGCGACTTCCCGTTCCTGACGCAGCGGGACCAGGTCACGGCCGAGGCCGCCCTGGCCGACGCGCTCGGCATCGACCGGTGGGCGCTCATCGTGGGCGGTTCGATGGGCGGGATGCGGGCCGTGGAGTGGGCCGTGTCGTACCCGGAACGGACCGGCGCGCTCCTGCTGCTGGCCACGACGGCCGCCGCGAGCGCGGAGCAGATCGCGTGGGCCGGGACGCAGACGCACGCCATCCGCTCCGACCCGCACTGGCACGGCGGCCACTACCACGACACCGGGCACGGCCCGCACGCCGGACTGGGCCTGGCCCGCCGCATCGCCCACATCACCTACCGCAGCGAGCCGGAACTGCGCGGCCGTTTCGGACGTGCGGCGCAGGACGCGGAGGACCCCTGGCGCGGTGGCCGCTACCAGATCGCGTCCTACCTGGACCATCACGCGGACAAGCTGGTGCGCCGCTTCGACGCGGGCAGTTACGTCGTGCTGTCCGAGGCGATGAACAGTCACGACGTCGGGCGCGGACGCGGCGGGGTGCGGGCCGCCCTCGGCCGGGTGACCGCCCCGACGCTGGTGGCCGGTGTCGACTCGGACCGGCTCTACCCGCTGTCCCAGCAGGCGGAACTGGCCGCCGGCATCCCCACGGCGGACGCCCCGCGGGTCGTCGGGTCGCCGTACGGCCACGACGGCTTCCTGATCGAGGTGGAGCAGGTCGCCGCGCTGGTGGGTGAGCTCCTGCCCGCACCTCCCCCGGCGCCGGAACACCGTCTCCCTCACCCCTGACACAGAAGGATCACCACACATGTCACCCCAGTCCGCGACCACGGCCGTGGCCGTCCATCCACTGCTCGCCGGGCGCTGGAGCCCCCGTTCGTTCGACGCCACGCACACGCTGGGCGACGAGGAACTGGTCTCGCTGCTCGAAGCGCCCGCTGGGCGCCCTCCGCCTTCAACGCGCAGCCGTGGCGGTTCCTGGTCGGCCGGCGCGGCGACACGACGTACCGGCGCGTCCTGGACAGCCTGATTCCCTTCAACCAGGAGTGGGCGCGCGCCAGTTCGCTGCTGGTGGCCGCGCTGGCGGAGGAGCGCGCCGACAACGGCGTGCCGCAGGACGGTCCCGTGTACGACACCGGGCTCGCGGTGGCCCAACTGGTGCTGCAGACACACGCGTTGGGGCTGCACGCACACCAGATGTCGGGCTTCGACGCCGAGGTGCTGCACGGTTCGCTGGGCGTACCGGGCGGCTACCGCGCGCTGTCCGTCGTCGCGGTCGGCGCGCTGGCCCCGGCGGATCTGCTGCCGCCGAAACTGCGCGAGCGGGAGACGGCCGCCCGTCAGCGGCGCCCTGCCGCGGAGACGTTCTTCGGCCCCGCCTGGGGCACCCCACTGCCCGTCGGCCCGTGAACACGGACCACCGGCACCTTCGCGGATCGCCCTGGGCGCGCCCGCCGACAGCCGGCCCGGTGACGTCCTCGGCGGGCCATGAGCCGCTCACCGTGTGACGGGTCACCAGCGGCCGGTTCCGGTGCGGGCGGTCGCCCCCCGATCACCCCGGATGCTGCATGACGGCGCCTGATCGGGGCAAACGGTCCGTCTGGAACTGGGGAGGACGCCATGACGATGACGGAGCAGCCGGCCGAGCCGACCGAGAAGGGGCACACCTGCTGCGCGCGCCACGACGACCATGCCACGCGGTCCGGCACCGAGGTGCCGGAGTCCGCGCGGGAGCGGGTGAACCGCCGTTGGAACGAGATTCTCCAGGAGACACGTGTCACTCAGACAGGTGTCCAGATTCTCTTCGGGTTCCTGCTCAGCGTGGCGTTCACCCCGCTGTTCCGTGAGCTGGAGACGCTGGACCGGGTCATCTACGTGATGACGGTGGTGTTCGGAGCGGCCGCCACGGGGTCGCTCATCGCGCCCGTCTCCATCCACCGTTTCCTGTCCGGTCAGCGCATGAAGGACGAGGTGGTGGAGGCGGCCGGGCGGCTGATGGTGTGCGGGATGGTGCTGCTCGCGCTGACCATCGGCTGCACGCTGCTGCTGATACTGCGGTTCGTGGTGCCGGGCGTGCTCGCCGAGGTGCTGGTCGGCGGGGTCATGCTGTGGTTCGGGCTGTGCTGGTACGTGCTGCCGCTGCGCCTGCGCCGCCGCGCCGCCCGGCGCGCCCGCGGCGAGCAGGCGTAGCGCCGGGCGGGCCTGTCGTCCTCCGGTGCGGCCGGCCGTTCACCGGCGCGACCGGCCGTTCACCGGCGCAGGACGGTCTCCCGCTCCATGCGCGACAGCTTCTCCGGGTTGCGCACCGCGTACAGCCCGGTGACCAGGCCGTCGTCGACGCGGACCGCGACCACGGTGTCGAGCTCGCCGTCGAGGTGGACCACGAGCCCCGGGCGGCCGTTGATCTCCGCCGGCCGCAGGGTCATCGCGGCGGGGGTCTTGCGCAGACCGCCCTGGAGCAGCCGGGCGACCTTGTCCGCGCCCACGACGGGCCGCAGCACCGCCTGCTTGATCCCGCCGCCGTCGCCGAGCAGGACGACGTCCGGCGCCAGCACGTCGAGCAGACCTTGCAGGTCGCCCGTCTCGACCGCCCGGCGGAACGCGTCGAGCGCGTCGCGCGATCGGTCGGGCGACCCGTCCCCGCGCGGGCGGCGGGCCGCGACGTGCGCGCGGGCCCGGTGCGCGATCTGCCGCACCGCGGCCGGGGACTTGTCCACGGCCCGCGCGATCTCGTCGTACCCGACGTCGAACACCTCGCGCAGCACGAACACCGCCCGCTCGGTCGGTGCGAGGGTCTCCATCACCAGCATCATCGCCATCGAGACACTGTCGGCCAGTTCGACGTCCTCGGCGACGTCGGGCGAGGTGAGCAGCGGCTCGGGCAGCCAGGAGCCGACGTAGGACTCCTTGCGGCGGCCGAGCGTGCGCAGCCGGGTCAGCGCCTGCCGGGTGGTGATCCGGACCAGGTACGCGCGCCGGTCCCGTACCTCGGCCAGGTCGACGCCGGACCAGCGCAGCCAGGTCTCCTGGAGCACGTCCTCGGCGTCGGCGGCCGAGCCGAGCATCTCGTAGGCGACGGTGAACAGCAGGTTCCGGTGGGCCAGGAAATCCTCGGTGGCGGACCCGACTCCCCCGTCGCCCCGGCCGGCCGTGTGCGGGCGGCGCCCGTCGCTCCCGTCGTCCACGCCTGGCACGGCCGCTCCTTCGTCCCGTTCCCCGAACACAGTCATGCGCACGAGACGCCGGCCGGGCCGGTTCCGTGACACCCACGACCTGTGGTCCACCTCACATCAGCCGCTCGTCACACGGTACGGACCGCCGGCATCTGGTGGGTGTCCGCCGAACGACGACGAGTGAGGACGACACCATGGACGCCCGCTTCAACCTGTTCGAGAACGAGGTCTCCGCCCGCTTCGCCAAGCGGTTCGCCGGCGCGGGACTGATCATCCACAACTCCCCGCTGCCCAGGCCGGTCCAGGAACTGGTGTCGCTGCGCGCCAGCCAGATCAACGGCTGCGGTCACTGCATCGACATGCACGTCAAGGAGGCGACGGCGGCCGGCGAGAGCGCCCTCCGGCTCCACCTGGTCGCCGCCTGGCGCGAGTCGACCGTGTTCACCGAGGCCGAGCAGGCGGCGCTCGCGCTGGCCGAGGAGGGCACCCGCCTCGCCGACGCCCACCAGGGCGTGTCGGACGAGACGTGGGCCCTGGTGCGCAAGCACTACGACGACGACCAGACCGCCGCGCTGGTCGCCCTGGTCGCCCTGATCAACGCGGCCAACCGGCTCGCGGTCATCGTCCACCAGAAGGGCGGCTCGTACGAGCCGGGGGCGTTCACGGCGGCGTTCGCCGAGGGGTGACGCCCGGAGGCGGGCGGGCCGCCCGGAGTCGCGGTGACTCCGGGCGGCCCCCGGCGCACTCCGGCGTCATGCCTCGCGGTATGACTGGGCACGGACATCGGTGACCAGGCCCGGGCCGTCCGCGGGACCCGGCCGAGGCGCGCCACCCGGACGAAAGGGCCACACCGCCATGACCGCCGAACGCGAGATCACCTCCCCCGTCGACCTGTGCCTTCCCGACGGGCGGCTCGATCCGGCGGCGGTCGGCTGGACCCGGCGGCCGCTGCACCGTGCGAACCTGCGCGGGTGGGGGCGGGCCAAGCGCTGGGAGTACTGGGGCATCGTGACCCCCACCCACATCGTGGGCCTGGTCGCCTCGTCCCTCGACTACGCCGGTACGCACGGCGTGTACGTGCTGGACCGGGCCACCGGCCGCGAGCTGGCCGAGGACGCGGTGACGCCGCTGGCGCGGGGCGTGCGCATGCCGGACCGCAGCGGCACGGGGACCGCGTCCGCGCGGGGCGGCGGGGTGGCGCTGGAGTTCGCCCAGCACCAGGACGGCACCAGCATCAGCGCGACCGCTCCCGGTTTCCGGCTGGAGGCCGAGGCGCCGCTCGTGCCGGGACACGAATCGCTGGGCGTGGTCGTGCCGTGGGGCCGGCACCGCTTCCAGTACACGGTGAAGGACCTCGGCCGTCCCGTGCACGGGCGTCTGACGCTCGGCTCGCGGGAGGTCACCTTCGACGCGTCCGACTCCTTCGCCGTCCTGGACCACGGGCGCGGCAAGTGGCGCTACTCCGTCTCCTGGAACTGGGCGGCCGGCTGCGCCCCGGGGCGGGCGGTCCAGCTAGGCGGCCGGTGGACCGACGGGACCGGCTCGACGGAGAACGCGCTGTTCGTCGACGGCCGGACGCACAAGGTGGGGCACGACCTGACCTGGGAGTACGACCGGACCGACTGGCTGCGGCCGTGGCGGATCACCGGCCCCCGGGTGGAGGCCGAGTTCCACCCGTCGCACGTGCGGACCGCCAGGACGAACCTGCTCGTCGTGTCCAGCGACACCCACCAGTGTTTCGGTGACTTCACCGGGCGCGCCCAGGCCGACGACGGCACCTGGGTGGACCTCGACGGCCTCACCGGCTGGGCGGAGGAGGCCCGCAACCGGTGGTGAGAACGGAACCGCCCGTGACGCGCGCGTCACGGGCGGGGCGGGACGGTGCGGCTCAGCCGCTCTTGCGGCGGAACGACCGCTGGCTCGTCGCCGGTCCGTGCGTCGCGCGCACCTTGGAGGCGTTGGGGTTGCCGGCGGCCTCGGCGGCTTCCGCCTGCGCGCCGCGCTTACGCGCCAACGCCTCACGGAACTTGCGCTTCAGGTCGTAGGTGCCGTCCTCGTCCGGGGTGAGAGGGGGCGTTCCGGCGTCCGCCGGCTCCGAACCTTCCGTGGCGGGCTGCTCTGCGGTCATGGTGACCTCCTGGGTTCGGTGCGGGGACGGGCGAGCTCAGCTTGTCACGTCCGGCCGCGTGCGGGGAGCGAATATCCGGGCGGCGCCGCTCAGCCGGAGCGGCGCACCTGGGCGGCCCGGCGCGCCTCGGCGAGCTTGCGGGCCTCACCGGCCTTGCGGGACGACCTGCCGCCGGTGGCGCGGGGAGCGCCCTTGCTGGTTCCGAGGCCGCGGAAGGGGGCGTTGGTGTTCTTCGGCCGGGGCGCGGCGGGTCCGCCGTCGAGGGGGACGCCGGTGGGGGCCTTGGCGCCGGTGATCCGGGTCAGTTCCGCCTCGCCGGAGCGCACCGTGGTGACGGTGGCGCGGATGCCGGCGCCGGTCAGCATGCGGGTGGTCTCGCGGCGCCCGCCCGACGCGACGAGCGTGACCACGCGGCCGGACTCACCGGCGCGGGCGGTGCGGCCCGCGCGGTGCACGTAGTCCTTGGGGTCGGCGGGCGGATCCACGTTGACGACGAGGTCGAGGTCGTCGATGTGCAGGCCGCGGGCCGCGACGTCGGTCGCCACCAGGGCGGTGATCCGGCCCTCCTTGAACTGCGCGAGCGTCCGGGTGCGCTGCGGCTGGGACTTGCCGCTGTGCAGGGCCCCGGCCTGCACCCCGTGTGCCCGCAGGTGCCGGGTGAGCTGGTCGACGGCGTGCTTGGTCTCCAGGAACAGCAGGACGCGGCCGTCGCGGGCGGCGATCTCCGTGGTGACGGCGTAGCGGTCGGGGCCGTGGACGACCAGGACGTGGTGCTCCATGGTGGCGACGGAGCCCTCGGCCGGGTCGACGGAGTGGACGACGGGGTCGTGGAGGTGGTCGCGGACCAGCTGGTCGACGTCGCCGTCCAGGGTGGCGGAGAAGAGCATGCGCTGTCCGTCGGGGCGCACCTGGGCGAGCACCTCGGTCACCTGCGGCAGGAAGCCCAGGTCGCACATCTGGTCGGCCTCGTCCAGGACGGTGATCCGTACCCGCCCGAGCCGGCAGGCGTTGCGCTCGACGAGGTCGTGCAGGCGTCCGGGCGTGGCGACGACCACCTCGGCGCCCTGGCGCAGCTCGGCGATCTGCCGGCCGATCGACATGCCGCCGACGACCGTGGCCACCCGCAGCCGCAGTGCCTCGGCGTACGGCGCGAGCGCCTGGGTGACCTGCTGGGCCAGCTCCCGGGTGGGCACCAGGATGAGGGCGAGGGGCTGCTTGGGTTCGGCGCGCCGGCCCGCCGTGCGGGTCAGCAGGGGGAGGCCGAAGGCGAGCGTCTTGCCGGAGCCGGTGCGCCCGCGCCCCAGGACGTCGCGTCCGCGCAGGGCGTCGGGCAGCGTGGCGGCCTGGATGGGGAAGGGGTCGCGCATTCCCTGCTCGTCCAGGGTGCGCAGCACCGCCACCGGGAGCCCCAGGGCGGCGAAGGAGCCGGGCGGGGCGTCCGCCGGCGTCGTGGTCCCGGACAGGCCGGTGCCTTCGTGGGCGGTGCCTTCGCGGGCGGTGCCTTCGTGGGCGGTGCCTTCGTGGGCGGTGCCTGAGTCGTCGGGGTGCTTCATGAGGAGCCTTCCGCAGGGGACGTGCCGAGGAAGGCCCGGCAGGAGGGGACGGTCCGCGCGGGGGCGGAACCGGCCTGGGAGAAGCGCCCACCGCGACGACCACGCAAACGCGTCACGGTAACACAAGGCATGACACGGATCCGCTTCGTAGATCACCGGGTCCCGCACAGAACCCCCTCCCGGCGCGGCTCACCGGATCGGCCCGTGGCTCCGCACAGCGGCAGGCATGCGAGCGCCGCCGGTACGCCGTCCGAGCGATGCCGTGCGCGGCGGCCCGGGCAGGGGAGGCCTCCGCGTCGAGAACCGGGGAGCCGGCGGGCCGCGGGCCCAACTGCCCCGACCGAGCCGTCACTTGCTCCGACGGCCCCGGCTCGGCGTACGGGCGGCGCGGCGGGCCGCGTAGGCAGCGGGCAGGTAGCGGAGCCGCTCGGGCAGGCGCGGCACCACCGTACGCACGACGCGGCCGAACAGCCGCAGCCGGCGCTCGTCGCGCGCCGTCCACACGATGTCCAGCCGCTCCCGGGCGACGGGCGGCAACAGCCCCTTGGTGGCGAAGACTTGCACCCGCAGCAGCGGCGGACACAGCACCGGCCAGAGCCGGCGCAGCACCGCACCCGCACCGTCCGGCGGGGGCACGGACCGCCGTGCGTCGAGCAACTCCTCGACGACGACCGTCCGTTCCAGCTCGTCACGGACCATCGCGTCGAAGTAGACCCAGAACTCCTCCGGGGAGCCCGGCATGTCCCGCTCCCGGATGCCGAGGATGCGGCCGAGCCGGCGCGCCTCCTCGTGCAGACGCCGTTCCCCCCGCTCGTCGAACGGCCGGAACAGGTACTGCGCGGCCCGCAGGAAGACGGGGAATCCGGTGGCGTGCACCCAGGCGTAGGGGGCGGGGTTCAGCGCGTGGTAGGGACGGTCGCGGGTGTCGGTGCCACGGAAGTCCTTGTGCAACCGGCGCAGCCTGCGCCCTTCTTCGACGGCCCGGTCACCGCCGTACACCCACAGTTGCAGTGAGTCGAGCGAGCGCCGGGCGCGCCCCCAGGGGTCGGTGCGGAACACGGAGTGTTCGTCGACCCCCGCGCCCACGGCCGGGTGCGCGACCTGGAGCACCAGGGCGGCGGGCAGGTACAGCAGGACGCGGATGTCGCCGACCATGTCCCAGAGGAGGGTGTCCGGGGTGAACGGCACGGGTTCGGCCCGGGACGCGCGGTCACGGCGCGCCGGCGCTTGCTCCGGGCCGCGCCCTGGCTCCGGTTCCGGTTCCAGTCCCGGCCCCGGCCTCGGTTCCGGTGTCGCCTCGGGGGCGGAGTCCGCACGGCCGCTGTCCATACCTCCAGCCTCCCACGCCCCTGCGGGCGCAGGTCGGCCGGGCTCAGGGCAGCTCCGGACGCACCAGCGCCCTGGCGAACCGCTCCCCCGTGCGCCGGGCGTACGCCATCCGCTCCCGCACCTCCCTGAGCGTGCGGGGGCGGTACCCCGGCCCGCAGCAGCAGCCCATGGGGAAGCGGACGCCCGCGTGCAGCAGCAGCGACAGCACCCTCCACCCCTCGGTGTCCCTGCGGGGCGGCGCGGCGAAGGCGGCCCCGACGTGGATCAGCGTCCCGGCACAGCGCGGACAGACCCGACGGTCGGCCTGCCCGTCCACCGGGCGCGACGGGTGCCGCTGCTTGTACGAGGCCCGGCACGGCAGACAGACGAAGGAGGTCCTGGCGGGAGACATGGACGTCAGGGTAGCGGCGGGCACACGGCCGCCTCCACGCCTTTCGGCGCGCCGCCCGGCAGGGCGTCGCCGCGTTTCACCGCCGGGCCGCCGGGACACCCGGCGCTGGCCGGGCGCGGCCGGGAAGGCCGCCGGCCGGCAGTCACCGGCGACGGAGGGATCAGGCGTATGACCTCGCACGACGCACCCGGCACGGCCCTCGTGACGGGGGCTTCCTCCGGCATCGGGTGGGAGTACGCCACCCGGCTGGCCGCGCGCGGCCGGCACCTGGTGCTGGTCGCCCGGCGGGCCGAGCGGCTGGAGACCCTGGCGGAGGAGGCGTACAAGGCGGGCGCGGCCGGCGTCGAGACGCTGGTGGCCGACCTCGCCCGCCCGGAGGACCTGGCCCGCGTCGTGGAACGGGTGTCCGGTGACGACGTGGACCTGCTGGTGAACAACGCCGGCATCAACGGCTACGGCCCCTTCGCCGAGGTCGACGCCGACCTCCTCGGCAGGGTCCTGAACGTGAACGTGGTGGCCCTGACGGCGCTGACGAGGGCCGCGGTGCCGGGCATGCTGGCACGCGGCCGGGGCGCCGTGATCAACGTGGCGTCGCTCCTGGCGTTCGCCGGCGACCTGCCGCCGGATCCCCTCCCCCGGCGGGCCGTGTACGCGGGGTCCAAGGGCTACGCGGTGGCCTTCACCCGGACTCTGGCGGCCGAGCTGGCCGGCGCTCCGGTGCGGGTGCAGGTCGTCTGCCCCGGGCTGACCGCGACCGAGTTCCACCTCGGCGCCGGGGACACCCCGGTGAGCGGTGAACGCCGGGTCCACGACGAGGGTGGCATGCCGGCGGCGGACGTGGTGACGGCGTCCCTCGTGGGTCTGGAGGCCGGTGAGGTGGTGTGCGTACCCGGGCTCACGGAGGCGGACGCCGTGACCCGCCTGGCGGCGGCTGAGCTGGACCTGCGCGGCGGCTCGGGCGCCCGCATGGCACCGCGCTACGGACGGACCGACGATCAGGCGCAGTGACCGTGCGGAACGGACGGTGACCGCCCGCTCCTGCCTTTCCGGAGCGGACGGTCACCGCGGGTGAACCACGTCAGGCACCCAGTTTGCCGACCGTGTCGGTCAGGGTCCCCGCCATGTCGTGCAGGTCCTGGTCGCTCGGGTCCGGACCCAGTCGTTCGACGAGGTCGCGCTTGGTGATCACGAGCAGCGCTCCCCGGGACTCCTCTCCCGACGGCTCGTCGACCACGCGTGCCCTGCCTTCCAGCAGGACGAGCGCGGCATCGTCGTTCGCGGCGTCACAGAGGTCCCTGACATGGCTCTCGTCGATCATTCGTCACCCTCCGGTGAATGGGTCGGTGGGGCAGGCTTCCGCGCGGTCGTCGTCACTCTTCGCTCACGGCTACGCGCTGTCGGCCAGCTCGGCGTGCCCCTGTGCGCGGGCGCAGTGGGCGCAGCAGAAGAACTGACCGCCTGCCTGAAGGCCGTGGCCGAGCACCTTGCAGCCGCAGTTGTCGCAGATGGGCGCCAGTTTGTGGGCGGCGCACTCGATGCTGTCGAACGTGTGGACCGAACCACCGACCGTGTGCACCTCGAAGGAGAGGGCGTAGTCGTTCCCGCACACTTCACAGACCGCCATGATCCGCTCCCTTCCGCAGTACGAGCCGAGTACCGCGCCGGGGCCGACGTCATGCGCGTGAGATGCGGGGCCGTGCGGGACCGATGATTCTGAAGTCAAGTACAGGAGTTACAGGGGAAGTTCACAGTCCCTACACTCACGATCATGACAACTGAAACGCCTTTCGCGGGGTCCGTGGCCGACGACGCCGCCGAGCCGTCCCTCTTTTCGACCATGTCCACGATGCGGGCGATGCGCCGCCTGCGCCCCGACCCGGTACCGGACGAGCTGCTCGACCAGCTGATACAGGCGGCCGTGTGGGGTCCGAGCGGCGGCAACATGCAGCGCTACGAGTACGTCGTCGTCACCGACCGGGCGGTCATGGCCGAGCTCGCGCCGCTGTGGAAGCGGTGCGTGGACGCGTACCTGGCCACGACCGGCAAGTACGCCCCCGAGGGCATGGACGAGGCGGCGTACGGGCGCATGGTCGCCGCGATCGAGTACCAGCGCGACCACTTCGCCGACACCCCGGCGTTGATCATCCCGTGCTACCGGTTCCCGCCGCCGCGGATCGAGGAGGAGGGCCTGCGGATCTACGCCGAGGCGCTGGGCGCGGAGGCGACGGAGCGGATGGGACGCATCCAGGAGCGGTTCTCCGCCCTCGCGGAGGGCTCGTGCGTCTACCCGGGCGTGCAGAACCTGCTGCTCGCCGCGCGCGGGCTGGGCCTGGCGGCCAACATCACCATCTGGCACCTGTTCCTGGAGAACGAGTGGAAGGCGGCCCTCGGCATCCCCGAGGACATGAACACCTTCGCCGCGATCCCGGTGGGCTGGCCGCGGGGCAACTTCGGCCCGGTCCGCCGCCGGTCGGTCGAGGAGGTCGTCCACCGCGACCGCTGGTAGCGGGGTAGGCACGGTACGGCGGGCGTACGGATCTGTACGCCCGCCGTACGTCTTCCTCCCGTCGCCGGAGGGGTGGCTCGGTCGTTGTGCTCCACGACGGATCACTGTGCGGTGGAGCAGGGGGCGCGATGGGCAGGACCACCCAGCGGGAGTGCGGTACGGCCGGCCGGCGCGGGCCCGACAAGGAGCGCCCGGCGGCGTGGAGCGCGTACGGCAAGCTCGTCCGCCTCTTCCGCGAACGCGCCGGCCTCACCCAACAGGCCCTCGCCGACGCCATCGGCTACTCCATGGAGCAGGTCGCGTCCGTCGAACAGGGCCGCCGCCCCGCGAAGGCGGCCTTCACGGAGGCGGCGGAACGCGTACTGGACACGGGCGGTGCGCTGCGGGTCCTTCAGCCGGACGTGGACCGGACCAAACTCCCGTTGTTCTTCCAGGACTTCGCCCTGCTGGAGACGGAGGCAGTGAGCCGCTTCTCGTACGACCCGATGCTGGTGCCGGGGTTGTTGCAGACGGAGGCGTATGCGCAGGCGCTTCTTGAAGCACACTTCCCTCCCCTCGACGGGGAGACGGTCGAGCAGCGGGTGGCGGCCCGCATGGCCCGGCAGTCACTGTTGACGCGCAAGAACCCGCCGATCGTCTTCGTGTTCATCGTCGAGGAGTCCGCGATTCGTCGCGTGATCGCCAACACCGCAGTGACGCGGCAGCAGTTGGAACAACTACTGGAATGCTCGGCCATGCGCAACATCGAGCTTCAGATCATGCCCACGGCCCGTGGCGCCCACAGCGGACTCAACGGCCCCATGGTGTTGTTGGAGTCGACCGACCGCAAACAGCACGTCTATGTTGAAGCCCAGGACATCGTGAGTGTGAGGTCCGACCGACATGAGGTGAGCGAGTTCTGGCTTCGGTATGGAACGCTGCGGACGCAGGCCCTCAACACCGAGGAGTCCTCGCGCCTCATCCAGCACATGGCAGGGGAGCTATGAGCATCGACCTTGAGTGGGTCAAGAGCAGCTACAGCGGGACGAGCGGCGGCGACTGCGTAGAGGTGGCCGCCCACCAGAACACCGTGTACGTGCGGGACTCTAAGACCGTCGACGACGGCCCCGTGCTGCGGGTCGGCCGTGACGTGTGGGCGGCCTTCATGTCCCTCGCCTCCCGCTGACCCGGAGAACACTCACCAGCGCTCGACCCGCCCATCCTTGCAAGTCGTTGCAACAACGACTGCGAGGGGGGGCGTTCTGCTGCGCCCAACCCCCGACAAGTTGAAGCACACCCCCTTTACGCCTCCTTTCCCCGGCGGTAACTTGCCGCTGCTGTAAGAAGTTGCTGCAACTTTCCGTTCGCCTTTGCATCCTTCGCCAAGGCGCTCGGGTTCTCCGCCGTGTGGATCACTCCCGTGGTCCTCAACCGCTCCGACTACGACTACCACGGCTACCACGGCTGGGACTTCTACGAGGTCGACCCACGCCTGGAGTCCGCCGGCGCCTCCTACCAGGACCTCATCGACGCCGCCCACGCCAAGGGCATGAAGATCTACCAGGACGTCGTCTACAACCACTCCTCCCGCTGGGGCGCCAAGGGGCTGTTCACCCCCACGGTGTACGGGGTGCGTGACGCGCAATGGAGCTGGTACTACGACGAGAAGCAGCCCGGCTTCGAGTACGACGGACTCACCGTCGAGCCCAGGAGCGGCAAGTCGTACTACAACGGCGACCTCTGGTCGACCGCCGAGCCGTCGGGCAACACCTGCGTCAACTGGGGCATCCCCACCGGCGGCAGAAGTCCCGAAGGCTACACCCTCTACAACTGCCAATGGCCCAGCCCGACCTCCAGCATGTTCCCCAAGGCGCTCTACCACCAGTGCTGGATCGGCAACTGGGAGGGCGAGGACTCCCGTTCGTGCTGGCTGCACGAGGACCTGGCCGACTTCAACACCGAGAACGCGCAGGTGCAGAACTACCTGATCGGCGCCTACGACAAGTACATCGACATGGGCGTCGACGGCTTCCGCGTCGACACGGCGGTCCACATACCGCGCACCACCTGGAACCGCCGCTTCCTGCCCGCCATCCAGGAGCGCGTCACCCAACGGCACGGCGCCGAGGCCGCCGAGAACTTCTTCGTCTTCGGCGAGGTCGCCGCCTTCGTCAACGACAAGTGGAACCCCGGTTCGGTCAACCACTCCGCGCAGTTCTACACCTGGAAGGAGCGCAAGGAGTACAGCGCCGACGACGCGAAGGCCGCGCTGGAGATGTACGACTACGAGCAGCAGCGGGGCACGGGCGACCAGCCCACGTCCACCAACGCGTTCCTCGACGGCAACAGCTACCACGCCCCCGACCACAGCCGGTTCTCCGGCATGCACGTCATCGACATGCGGATGCACATGAACTTCGGCGACGCGAGCAACGCCTTCCACAACGGCAAGGACTCCGACGACAGTTACAACGACGCCACGTACAACGTCGTCTACGTCGACAGCCACGACTACGGGCCCAACAAGAGCAACGAACGCTACACCGGCGGCACCGACGCCTGGGCCGAGAACATGTCCCTGATGTGGACCTTCCGCGGCATCCCCACCCTCTACTACGGCTCGGAGATCGAGTTCCAGAAGGGCAAGAAGATCGACTGCGGGCCGAGCTGCCCCTTGGCCACCACGGGCAGGGCGTACTACGGCGATCACCTCGCCGGTGACGTGAAGGCGTCCGGCTTCTCCCAGGTCGAGTCCGCCTCGGGGACGGCCGCCACCACGCTGCAACAGCCCCTGGTCAAACACGTACAGCGCCTCAACCAGATCCGCCGTGCCGTCCCGGCCCTCCAGACGGGCCAGTACTCCACAGCCGGCATCAGCGGCGACATGGCGTTCAAGCGGCGCTACACCGCGGACGGCACCGACAGCTTCGCCCTGGTCACCGTCTCGGGCGGCGCCACCTTCACCGGCATTCCCAACGGCACGTACCGGGACGCGGTCACCGGCGACACCCGGACCGTCACCGGCGGCACCCTCACCGTCGCCGCCCCCGGCAAGGGCAACCTGCGGGTGTACGTCCTCGACGGGCCCGGGAAGATCGGGGCGGACGGTCCCTACTTGAAGTGACGGGACCGCCGGCAAGGCGCCAAGGCCCAGCCCCCGGTCGACGCACGTCGGCCGGGGGCTGTGGTGGGTACGGGTCACGCCTCCTGCGAGAACTCCGCGTGGAAGCGCCGCGTGTGGTCCACCCGCCGCACCGGGCCGGTCAGCGTGACCGTCGCGGTGAGGCGTGCGTCCGCGCTGGACGCGGCCAGGCGCAGTTCCAGGTCGCCCGGTTCGACGATCCGGTGGCCGTCGCGGCCGGTGAAGGACGCCACGTCCGCCGGGACCGTGACGCGGACCCTCCGCTCCTCGCCCGGCTCCAGCTCGACCCGGGTGTAGCCGACCAGCCGCTGCACCGGCTGGACCACGGAGGCGACCGGGTCGTGCAGGTACAGCTGGACGACCTCGGTGCCGGTCCGGTCGCCCGTGTTGCGGACGGTGAGGGACGCGGTGAACTCGCCGTCCGTGGGCGCCTGTCCGGCGTCCACGGTGAGGTTGCTCCAGGCGAACGTCGTGTACGTCAGACCGTGTCCGAAGCCGAACGCCGGGGTCGGGTCGATGTTGGAGACCTCGCTGGCCTGGGCGAGCCGGGCGCCGAGGTACGTGGTCGGCTGCGAGCCGGCGCTGTTCGGGACGCTCACCGGCAGCCGCCCGGAGGGGGCGGTGCGGCCGCTGAGCACACCGGCGATGGCCCGGGTGCCCGCGACTCCGGGGAAGAACGACTGGACGATCGCCGCCGAGTCGGCGACGGCACGGCCGAGCGCGTACGGGCGGCCCGCGAGCAGCACGGTCACCACCGGCGTACCGGAGTCGAGCAGCGCGTCGAGGAGCTGCTGCTGGGCGCCGGGCAGGGCGAGGGATTCCGCGTCGCAGCCTTCGCCGCTGGTGCCCCGGCCGAACAGGCCCGCACGGTCACCGAGCGCCACGACGACGATGTCGGCGTCACGCGCCGTGTCGACCGCCTCCGCGATGCCGGTGAGGTCGCCGTCGTCGATGCCGGTGCCGCGCACCACGGTGATCTCGGCGTCCGCGAACTCGGCGGTCAGGCTGTCGCGCAGGCTGGGCAGTTCGATGCCCACGGGCATGTCCGGGTACTTCACGCCCACGTGCTGCGGGAAGGAGTAGCAGCCCAGGACGGCGGCTGCCTCGTCGGCGTTGGGGCCGACGAGCGCGATGCGGCGAGGACGGTCCAGCGGCAGGGTGCCGTCGTTGGTGAGCAGCACGACCGCCTTCTCGGCGATCTCCCGGGCCAGTTCGCGGTTCTCCGGGCCGTCGAGGTCGATCGTGCCGCGCAGCGACTCCGGGTCGTCCAGGTCGGCGCCGTCGAACGCGGGCGGCAGCGGGTTCCAGTCCCGGTCGAGCAGGCCGAGCTCCGCCTTCTGGGTGAGGACGCGGCGCAGGGCGCGGTCGATGACGGACTCCGGCACCCGGCCGTCGGTGACGGCCTCGACGAGCGGGGCGCCGAACGTCTTGACCGTGGGCAGCTCGACGTCGACGCCGGCCTCGAGCGCGGCGCCGGCCGCGTCGGCGAAGTCGCCGGCGACGCCGTGCAGCGTCTTGAGGAACGCGATGCCGAAGTAGTCGGCCACCACGGTGCCGTCGAAGCCCCAGGTGTCCCGGAGCAGCCCGGTGAGCAGGCTCTCGTCGGCGGCGGCGGGGATGCCGTCGATGTCGGTGTAGGCGTGCATGACGGAGCGCGCGCCGCCCTCGCGGATCGCCATCTCGAACGGCGGCAGCAGCACGTCGGCGCGTTCACGCGGCCCCACGGAGGAGGGGGCGAGGTTGCGGCCGGCGCGCGAGGCCGAGTAACCGACGAAGTGCTTGAGGGTGGCGACGATCCCGGCGGACTCCAGGCCCTGGACGTAGGCGGTGCCGATGGAGCCGACGAGGTACGGGTCCTCGCCGATGGTCTCCTCCACGCGGCCCCAGCGGGCGTCACGGACGACGTCCAGCACGGGCGCGAGGCCCTGGTGGACGCCGACGGCGCGCATGTCGCGGCCGATGGCGGCGGCCATCCGGCGGACGACGTCCGGGTCGAAGGTGGCGCCCCAGGACAGCGGCACGGGGTAGGCGGTCGCTCCCCAGGCGGCGAAGCCGGCCAGGCACTCCTCGTGTGCCACGGCGGGGATGCCGAAGCGGTTCGCGGAGGTGATCCGGGACTGGGTGCGCAGCAGGGACAGCGCGCCGAGCGCCGGGTCGACGGGCGCGGTGCCGAAGGGGCGGGTGAGCTGGCCCAGGCCGGCGGGGAGGAGCGCGTCGAGGTCGACGGCCTCCTCCATGTCGTGCTGGTGCGGGGCGACTTCGCCGCCGTTGGCGGAGGCGCCGACCCAGACTCCGTACAGCTGGGCGATCTTCTCCTCGAGGGTCATGGCGCCGATCAGCGCGTCGACCCGGGCGGAGACGGGGTGGGAGGGGTCGTTCCAGACGGGGGTTTCGGGGGTGGTCTCTACGGCCACGTTCGCGGTCACTTTCCTCCGACACCCATCAGCCCCTGGACCAGGGCACGACGGGCGAACAGGTAGACGAGAAGGATGGGCACCATGGACAGCACCACGGCTCCCAGCAGACCGGGGATGTCGATGCCGTGTTCGGTCTGGAAGTTGTACAGACCCAGGGTCACGACCTTGGTGGAGTCGGACTGGGTCAGCACCAGCGGGAACAGGAAGCCGTTCCACGCCTGCAGCGCGGAGAAGACCACGATGGTGGACAGTCCGCCCCGGGACAGCGGCATGACGAGCTGGAAGAACATGCGCCGCGGGGAGGCGCCGTCCATGGCCATGGCCTCGTACAGCTCCGGGGAGATGTCGCGCATGGCGCCGCTGAGGATGAGCGCGGACATCGGCAGGCAGAAGGCGGCCGTGGGCAGGATGACGCCGAGCAGGTTGTCGTACAGTCCGGCTTCGCTGATCAGGTAGAACATCGGCACGATGACGGCCTGGGCGGGGATCGCCAGACCGAGCAGGAACAGCCGGAAGATCGCCGACGTGGCCTTGCCCCGGCTGCGCACGATGGCGTAGGCGAGCGGCGGGACCAGCAGCAGCACGATGCCGATCACGCAGGCGGTGACGACGAGCGTGTTGAAGAAGTACTGGCCGAAGCCCGAGTCGAAGGCGCCGGTGAAGTTGTCCAGGGTGAAGGTGTCCGGAAGGGAGACCGGACCGTTCGCGGCGTAGTCCTGGCGGGTGCGCAGGGTCGCCGCGAGCATCACGTACAGCGGCAGGCCGACGAGGAGCAGCCAGACGATCGAGCCGGCGCCGGCCAGGTAGTTGGGGCGGCGCCTCATGACACACCCTCCATGGTGCTGCGCATCTTGTCGTAGCCGGAGACCTTCACCACGACCAGGGAGATGATGGTGGCGGCGACGACGAGGGCGAGGGCGATGGCGGAACCGGCCCCGAAGTCGAAGCCCTTGAAGGCCTTGTCGTACATGTAGTAGGCGCTGATGGTGGTGTCGGTGCCGGGGCCGCCCTGGGTCAGGATGAGGACGGTCTCGAAGGTGGTGAGGCCACCGACGATCATCAGGATCATCGACGTGATCATCGAGTTGCGCAGCTGCGGCAGGGTGATGTGGAAGAACTGCCGGTAGCGGCCGGCGCCGTCGATCTCCGCCGCCTGGTACAGCACCTGCGGGATCGCGCGGGCGGCGCCCTGGTAGATCAGCGTGTGGAAGGGCGTGAACTGCCAGGTGCTCACGAACGCGAGCACACCGATGGCGGTGGCCTGCTCGCCGAACAGGTTGCCGTCGCCGAACAGCCAGGTGGCGTCCGCCGGGATACCGAAGTTCGGGTCGAGGAGCGCGCGCCACAGCACGGAGACGGCGGTGGCGGACAGCAGCAGCGGGATGAAGTAGATGACCGACAGCACCGCGCGGTTGCGCTGGTGGCCCGCGGCCCAGACGCCGAGCAGGATGCTCAGCGGGGTCTGGACGACCACGCCGAGCGCGGTCAGCAGCAGGGTCAGCCAGATGCTCTGGAGCATCACCGGGTCGTCCATCAGGCGCGACCAGTTGTCCGCGCCGACCCACTGGGGCGAGCCGATCCCGTCCCAGCTCATGAAGGACAGCACCGCGACCATGATGAGCGGCACGATCGCGAAGAGGGCGAAGAAAACTGCGGCAGGCAGCGCCCAGGCGAAGCCCGGACGGCCCACCCTGGATACGGACGGGGAGGCGGCCGGCCGCCGCCGGGACTCCTTGCGGAGCCCGGCGGCGGGCGGGGCGCTCGTGATCTTTGTGGTCATGAGCCGTTCGTCACTCGGTCGGGAGGGCCTGCATGGCCTTGATGAAGCCGTCCGTGTCGAGCTGTCCGTTGAAGAACTGCTGGATGGCCTTGTGCATGTTCGAGGCAGCCGACTGCGGGTACGCCTGGTCCCACGACAGCTGGAACGACGGAGCGTTGGCCACCAGGTCGTACTGGAAGCGCGAGTACTCGGGCGTCGCGGACGTCTCGATGAACTGGTCGGTGTTGGTGGTGGTGGTCAGGTTGCCGACGTCGAGCTGCGCCTTGACGAACTCGTCGGAGTACATGAGCTTCAGGAACTCGGCGACGGCCTCGGGGTGCTTGGTCTTCTTCAGCACCGAGTAGTAGTTGTTGGTGTTGCCGGCGACGTTCTTCGGGTCGCCCTTGCCGCCCGCGACGGCCGGGAAGGCGGAGTAGCCGAGGCCCTTCTCGGCGAAGTCCGGGTGGTCGGTGAGCTGCTGGGAGTAGTACCAGGAGCCCATCAGCTCGAAGCCGGCCTTGCCCTGGGCGACGAGCGCGACCGAGCCGCCGTTGGTGTACTTGACCGAGTCGTAGTTCTTGCCGAAGGCGCCCGCGTCGACGAGCTCCCTGATCATCTTCAGGGCCTTCTTGCTCTCCGCGGACTCCCAGGCGCTCTTGTCGCCGTCGAGGGCCTTCTGGAAGAGCTCCGGGCCGGCTATGCGGTCGAACAGGTACTGGAACCACATCTGGGTGGGCCAGACGTCGCCGCCGCCGAGCGCGATCGGCGTGACACCCTCGTCCTTCAGCTTCTCGACGGCGTCGAGCAGCTCGTCCCAGGTCTTCGGCGGCTGGACGCCCGCCTTCTTGAGGACGTTCTTGTTGTGGAAGAGCAGGACCGGCTGGGTGCCGCGCATGGGAATGCCGTACGGCTTGCCGTCGACGACCGCGTTGTTGAAGACGGACGGGAGGAACTTGCTCTCCAGCTCCGGGTTCTTCTTGATGGCGTCGTCGAGCGGGAGGAGCAGGCCGGCCTTGACGAAGGGCTTGATGCTGCCGCCGCCCCAGTTGAAGAAGACGTCGGGTGCCTGCGGGGTGCTGATGATCGTCTGAAGCTTCTGCTGGTAGTCCGCACCGGGGATGGTGTCGAGGACCGCCTTGACGTCGGACGTCTCGTTGAACTTGTCGACGACCTGCTTCTCGATCTTGTTGGTGGCGTCCCCGTAGACAAGGATATGGATCTTGCCGTCGTCCGCCGACGCCCCGCCGTTGCCGTCACCGCAGGCCGACAGGCTCAGGGCGAGGGCGAGCGTCGCACCGGTGGCGATCAGTCTGGGCAAGCGCGCACGTGTCTTCATCGTTCGCCTTTCGAAAGTTTCGGCTTCATCGCCGAAAGTCCATGCCGAGGGACAGTAGGTCAGACGGGAGTTGGGGTCAACGGTCGGGTCGCAACTCGCCCGAAACGTTATCGACACGCGGTGCTCTATCCTGCGGGTATGCGTGAAGACGACGAGACGAGCGGGCGTGTCACCCTGGCTGCGGTAGCGAAAGAGGCCGGGGTTTCGATGCCGACAGTTTCGAAGGTGCTCAACGGCCGTTCGGATGTCTCACGCGCGACGCGCGCCAAGGTGGAGAAGCTGCTCGACCTGCACGGCTACCGTCGGCGCGTCCAGCCCGCGACCCGTTACCCGCTCATCGAGATCGTGTTCCACGAGCTGGAGAGCGTGTGGGCGATGGAGCTGATCCGGGGCGTGGAGAACGTCGCGAAAGAGAATCGCGCCACCGTCGTCCTCACCGAGAGCGGCACCCGGCACACCCCCGACCCGGACTGGCTGCCGGGGGTGCTGCAGCGCCGGCCGCTGGGCGTGGTGCTGGTGTTCTCCAGCCTCCCGCAGGACATCAAACGTCAGCTGCGGGCGGCCGCCATCCCGTTCGTCGTCATCGACCCGGCGGGCGACCCGGACCCGGACGTGCCGTCGGTCGGCTCCGCCAACTGGGCCGGAGGCCTCGCCGCCACCCGTCACCTCACCGAGCGGGGCCACCGCCGGATCGCCATCATCACCGGACCCGAGGACATGCTGTGCTCCCTGGCGCGGCTGGACGGCTACCGCTCGGCCATGGCCATGGCGGGCCTGGAGGCCGACCCACGGCTGACCCGCTTCGGCGACTTCCACGTGCAGGGCGGCTTCGAGCGCGCCATGGAGCTGCTGGAGGGCCCCGACCGGCCGACGGCCGTCTTCGCGGGCAGTGATCTGCAGGCGCTGGGTGTGCTGGAGGCGGCCCGGGTGAAGGGGCTACGGGTCCCCGAGGATCTGTCGGTGGTCGGCTACGACGACGTACCGCTCGCCCAGTGGTCCAGCCCGCCGCTCACCACGGTCCACCAGCCGCTGCGGCACATGGCCGAAGAGGCGTCCCGGATGCTGCTGCGCCCCGACGACCCGGGCGGCGCGGCCCAGCGCATCGAGCTGGCGACCCACCTGGTGGTACGGCAGAGCACGGCCCCACTCGTCGACTGACACCGCCGACGGTCCAAGGGTCCGGCCCGGCCCAGCCCCGGGGGCCGGTGCGGCTCGGCCGCGAGGGGTCGGCCAGGGTCAGCCCGTCGAGCCGCGTTCCCGGCGCAGGCGGCGCAGGACGACGGCCAGGTCCAGTGCCGCCGTGAGGGCGAGCACCCCGCAGACGACGGCGAGCAGCACCAGCGGGCCGGTTCCGGGGCTGTCACCGGAGTCGGACCGGGCCGCCCAGACGCCGAACAGCACCGTCCCCGCGACGAACAGCGGCAGGAAGACGGAGGCCAGCAGCAGCCGCAGCTTCAGCGGGCTGCGGGCGGTGACCGGCTCGGTGCCGGTGCGCGGGTTCCTGCGGCCGATGGTGCCGGAGCGGGCCCGGGAGACCGGCTCGCGACCGGAGCCGGTGCGAGGTTCCTGGCCGGAACCGGTACGGCTGTCGCGCACGTCGGCGCACCTCCTTCCCACCTCGTGTGCGGGTCGGGTAGCCCCCGTGGCGGACGGCAAACCGGCAGTCGCCTGGACCCGTGCGGCGCGGGTACCCGGAGCGCCCTGAGCGTGGCCGGAGGAGGTGGTCGGGCATGGTGAGCGCATCCGTGACGGTGCCGTCGGGAGCGCGGGGCCTGCGCGGTGATCTGGAGATCCCCGCCGGGGCGCGCGGCATGGTGCTGTTCGCGCACGGAAGCGGCAGCTCGCGGCTCAGCCCGCGCAACCGGGCCGTCGCCGGAGTGCTGCGCGACGCCGGGTTCGGCACGCTGCTGCTCGACCTGCTGACCGGGGCGGAGGAGGACGAGGACGCGGCGACGGGCCGGCACCGCTTCGACATCGGTCTGCCGGCCGGGCGGCTGGCGCACGCCGTGGACTGGCTGGAGGGGCGGCCGGACGCCGCGGACCTGCCGGTGGGACTGTTCGGGGCCAGTACGGGGGCGGCGGCCGCGCTGGTCGCGGCCACGGAGCGGCCTCGGCGGGTGGCGGCGGTCGTCTCGCGGGGCGGGCGCCCGGACCTGGCCGGTGACGCGCTGGGCCTGGTGGCGTGCCCGGTGCTGCTCGTGGTGGGCGGCGCCGACCACGAGGTGCTGGACCTCAACCGCCGTGCCGCCGCACGGCTGTCCGCCCCGCACCGCGTCGACGTGGTGCCCGGCGCCACCCATCTCTTCGCCGAGCCCGGCGCGCTGGAGCGGGCCGCGCAGCTGGCCGCCGGGTGGTTCGGCGAGCATCTGTCGTGAGGGCGGCGAGCCGCGCCGGGAAGGCCGGCGCGGCTCGCCGACGTGCTCAGCTCGTGCTGCAGGAGACCGTCGGCCAGTTCCAGTTGCCGTTGGTCTGGATCGTCACCCCCCAGTTGTTCCCGCTGCCGTTCGGCCTGGCCACGAGGGTCTGGCTGTTGGGGTAGGAGGCGCTGACGTTCCAGGTGCTGAGGACCTTCGCCGGGGACGGCACGTTCATCGTCACGGTCCAGTTGCCGGAGCCTCCGACCGAGACGTTGAGGTTGTAGCGGTCGCCCCACTGCTGGCCCGCCGACAGGGTCGCGGTGCAGGCACCGCCGCCACCACCACCGCCGCCCCCTCCCCCGCCGCCGGAGCCGTCGGGGGCGACCGCCCGGCCGGTCTGCGGGGAGATCATGCCGGCGCACAGACCCCGGGAGGCCAGGTTCTGCGCGATGCGCGGAATGGCGGCGATGGTGTTGGCCGGCCAGTCGTGCATCAGGATGACCTGCCCGTCGTTCAGCCGGGAGGCGGCCTGCACGATGGCGTCGGTGCTCGCGTTGTTCCAGTCCTGCGAGTCGACGTCCCAGATGACCTCGGTCAGACCGTACTTGGCCTCCACCGAGCGCAGGGTGGAGTTGGTCTCGCCGTAGGGCGGGCGGAACAGCTTGGGTGTGCCGCCCCCGGCACTCGCGATCGCCTGCTGGGTGCGGGAGATCTCCGAGTCCATCTGCGCCTGGCTGAGCTGCGTCATGTGGGGGTGGGTGTAGCTGTGGTTGGCGACCCACATCCCCGCGTCCACCTGTGCCTTGACCAGGGACGGGTTGGCGGCGGCGTACTGGCCCTGGTTGAACATGGTGGCCCGCAGGCCGTTCTGCTTCAGCGCGTTGAGCAGGTTCATGGTGGATCCGGTGGACGGGCCGTCGTCGAAGGTGAGTCCGACGTACCCGTTGCAGGCGGCCGCCTGCGCGGGGGCGGCGCCGACGCCCGCGGTCACGGTGCCTGCCACCGTCAGTGCGGTGACGGCCACACCCGGGACCAGGTACCGGGTGACCGGCTGTCGCTTTCCGGTGCTCATGTGTGGGGGTCCTCCTCGTACGGGGATCAGCCTGCGCTGCAGGAGACCGAGGGCCAGTTCCAGTTGCCGTTGGTCTGGATCGTCGCGCCCCAGTTGTTGCCGCTGCCGTTGGGCCGGGCGACGAGGGTCTGGCTGTCGGGGTAGGACGCGCTCGCGTTCCAGGTCGCGGAGACCTTGGCCGGGGACGGGACGCGCATGGTGACGGTCCAGTTGCTGGAGCCGCTCACCGAGACGTTGAGGTTGTAGCGGTCGCCCCACTGCTGGCCGGCCGACAGGGTCGCGGTGCAACCACCACCGCCACCACCGCCGCCACCGCCACCGCCACCGCCACCACCGCCACCGCCACCGCCGGAGCCCTCGCTCACGGTGATGTTGGAGTTGCCGCTGCTCTGGTAGCCCTCGGTGGCCATGATCATGTAGTTGTGGCTGCCCAGGTTCATGCCCTTGCTCGCCCAGGCGTCGAAGTGGTTGCCACTGGTGATGGTGCCGCCGGTGCGCTTCTGCTGGCGGACGCTCCAGTACTGGTCGAAGGTCCTGGTGCCCTCGATCGAGGGGGCGTTGTACCGGGTCGTCTTGTAGATGTCGTAGGTGCCGCCGTCACTGGTGACGGTGCCCTTGTACTCGCCGGTGGGCCGGTAGGTGCCCCAGTTGTCGACGATGTAGTACTCGACCAGGGGGCCGGTGGTCCAGCCGTAGAGCGTCAGGTACGCGTTGCCGGACGGGTTGAAGCTGCCGGAGTAGCTGACGGTCTTGCGCCCGCCGGTGCTCCAGCCCTTGCCCGCCACGAAGTTGCCGGTGTTGCTCCACTGGGTGCTGTAACTGCCCCCGGAGCCCAGGTCCATGGAGACCGTGCCCGGGGCGTCGGTCCAGAAGGAGTACCACCAGCCGTTGTTGGTGCCGGTCTGGTTGCTCGTGATGACCGGGGCGGCGGTCGCCGTGCCGGTGAGGAGCAGCGCGGTGAGGGCGGCGAGAGCGATCGTCCAGACGCTCTTGACGCTCATGATCAGCCAGCTGCGTCTGCGGCTGCCGGGTGGTGAGGACATGTGCATGGGTGGCGCCTCCTGTTACGGCTCGATGGGGAGGTCGATGCCGTGACAGTGTTGGTCTGAGCGCGTCAACCGTCAACGGTTTCGGTGAGAGTTTCGAAAAGTTCGAGTAACCGGATCTCGTCACGGAAAGAGATGACGCCAGCTCAACCAGGTTATGGAAGCGCTTGACTTGTGAAGCACCGGATATGCGCCACCACTCGAGCCGAAGCTCGAACACCTTACTGCGAAACTTTCGTAGGACTATTGCAGGCGCCCAACGACAGCCGGCCGGTACGGTCGTTGCCCGCCATTGGGGGCAACGACCGTACCGGCGGCACAACATGACGGTACGTCAGGAGGGCGTCGTCCAGCGGGGAGCCGTCTCCGCCCACGCGGTCTCCCATCCGGCCAGATCGCGCCGGCGCAGAAGGATCCCGGCGACGGCGTGCGCGGCGGCGCCGGCGAGGGCGACGCCGAGGGCGGCCAGCAGCGCCCAGCCCCTCGCGCGGCTGCGGACCTCCTTCGCCCTCAGGGGTGCCTCGGTCACCTTCCCGTCGGCGGTGATCCACACGCTGACGGTGCTCCCTGCGGTCAGTCCCGGCCACACCTCCGCCCGGGTGGTCCGGGTGCGCCCCTCACGGGTGACGACCCGGACCTCGACCGGGTAACGGGTCTTCTTCTCCTCGTCCGAGCCCGGCTCGGGGTGCCGGGGCGCGTCCGCGGTCAGGGTCGCGTCCGTGAGATGACGCGTCTGCTGCTGGTGGCGCGCCGCGTCCCGGTAGTGCCGGTGGGCGGCGTCGCCCGCCAGGGCGGCGGCCACGGGCGCCACGGCCAGTACGGCGATCAGCACCCCGAGCCCCAGCCAGGCCCGCAGCACGTCGGTGCGGCGGCGCAGCGGGTTGCGCCGCCACCGCCAGAACATCGGGCGCGGGGGCGGGGCGGAGGGCGGCTGTGCCGGTGGGGGCTCGCCCGCCACGTCACGGCTCCTTCCGGTGAGGGGGTCGCAGGCAGAGGGGTGGGTCAGCGGGTCCCGCCGGCCGACGGGTGGTGGTGCGCGGCGGCCAGCAGGCCGGCGGCGCCCCGGACGGCAGCGGTGTGCGGGGACGGCACCGGCTGGACCGCGCAGCCGAGGCCGCCGGGCAGCCCGGCGGTGATCTCGGGGCGCAGCGCGCCTCCTCCGGCCAGCAGCACGCCCCGGCTCAGCGCGGTCCGGGTGAGCGAGGTGCGGTCCTGCCGCAGCATCGCGGTCACCATGTCGATCACCGCTTCGGTGACGAGTTCCGGCGGGGTGCCGTCGCCCAGGTCGGCGGTGCCCAGGGCGGTGCGGCGGGCGTCGGTCACCGCGCCGTCGGTGAGCAGCACCACCTCGGTGAGGTGCGCGCCGATGTCGACGACCAGCAGCGGCCGGACGTGGTCGGCGCTCGCGGCGAGCGCGACCGCCCGCGCGCCGGGGACCGTCAGTACGGCGCGCGGGCGGAGTGCTTCCACGGCCGTGCGGGCGGCGGCGCGGAAGGTGAGCCCGTCCAGGACCGGGGCGGTGACGACGACCAGCGGGCGGCCGATCCTCGGCATCCGGTGTCCGAGCAGCCGGTCCAGCATGCGGGCGGTGCCGGGGACGTCGACGATGGTGCCGCGCTGGATGGGGTGGACGGCCCCCGAGCCGGGGAACGTCACGGTCGGTACGTCCAGGACCATGCCCCGTCCGGCGATCCACGCGCGAGTGCGGGCGCTGCCCAGGTCGAGAGCGATACCCGAGCAGCGCCTGCACAGCGGCCAGTGCCGGTGCCGTACGGGACCCGGCCGGGGGCACCGGATCACGGTCACCGGCCGGCCTCCCGCACCTGCTGGCAGCGCCCGCAGTAGCGGGCCTGGGGGACGATCAGCAGGCGGTGCCGTTCGACCGGGCGGCGGCAGAGGTGACAGACGCCGTAGTTCCCGGAGTCCATCCGGGCCAGCGCCTCCTCGACGTCGGCGAGCACCATGCGGGCCGACGCCGCGAGCTTGACTCCGACCTCGATCTGCGCGGCGTCCTCCCGCCGGCGGCGGTCGTCGCAGCGGCTCGCGGAGGCGAACTGGCGCAGCTGTTCCCGTCGGAAGAGCAGCTGCTCGTGCAGGTTCTCACGGAGCGCGGCGAGGTCCTCGGCGTCGAGGACCCCGTCGTGCTCGCCGATGGTCTGGTGGGTCACCACTGCACCCCTCGGGCAGAGCGGATGGACGGACGGACGTGTCTTCGGGCCCCTAGGCCGCGCGGCGCTGGCAGGCGACGCAGTACCGGGTGTGCGGCAGGATCTCCAGCCGCTCCGGCGGTACGGGCTTGGAGCAGCCCAGGCAGTCGCCGTAGGTGCCGGCGTCGACGCGGGCGAAGGCCTCGTCGATCTCCGTGAGAACCCGCTTGATGGCGTCCTTCTGGTTGGACATCAGGTGGTCGCCCGGGCTGTCCCCGCCTTCGTCCAGCGCCTTGAGCTGCGCGAGCCGGGTGCTCCGGGCGTGCTCCAGACGCCGGCGGACCTCCTCCGCGGCGGGGTTCGCGGTACGGGGTTCGGTGCGGGGCAGGTCGAGCGACACGGGTTTCCTCCTGGGAGACGTACGGGATGACGCTTCCACCATGGCCGCTCACGCCGCCCGCGCCCATCGGGCGTGGGACCCATCTGTGCCGGGTCCGACGACCCACCCCGGGCGGCATGGGTCCGGCGGACGACGGGAAATGGGGCGCGGGGCCCATCGACCGGGCCGGGGTGTCCGGGGCAGGCTGGCCGGTGTCCGCCGGGACCAGGGGGTCGCTGCCGCATCAGGGGCCGCGGTGACCGACAGTAGAGGCAGACGAGAAAGAGGAAGGCGTGACCTCCGTGTCCCTGTACTGGCGGATCTTCGGGCTCAACGCCGTGGTGCTCGGCAGCGCCACGGCCCTGTTGCTGTGGGCTCCGGTGACCGTGTCCGTGCCGGTGCTGCTGACGGAGGCGGTGATCCTCGTCGGCGGTCTGGTCGTGATGCTGGTGGCCAACGCGGCGCTGCTGCGCATCGGGCTCGCCCCGCTGGACCGGGTGACCCGGCTGATGACCACCGTCGACCTGCTCCGTCCCGGCCAGCGTCTTCCCGTGCGCGGGGGCGGTGAGGTGGCGGAGCTGGTGAGCACCTTCAACGCGATGCTGGAGCGCCTGGAGGGGGAACGCGTGGCGAGCAGTGCCCGCGCCATCCTCGCCCAGGAGGGCGAGCGGCGCCGAATCGCCCAGGAACTCCACGACGAGGTCGGGCAGAGCATGACGGCCGTGCTGCTGGCCCTGAAGCGGGCCGCCGACGAGGCGGAGGAGCCGCTGCGCGGCGAGCTGCAGCAGGCGCAGGAGATCACCCGCGGCAGCCTGGACGAGGTACGCCGGCTGGTGCGCCGGCTGCGCCCGGGCGTGCTGGACGACCTCGGTCTGGTCAGCGCGGTGACATCGCTGACCACGGAGTTCTCCACCCACACCGGGCTGCGCGTGGTGCGCCGCTTCGACCCTGACCTGCCCTCCCTCGACCACGAGACGGAACTGGTGATCTACCGGGTGGCGCAGGAGAGCCTGACCAACGCCGCCCGGCACGCCGAGGCGGGGCGGGTGGAGGTGGCGCTGCGCGGCACCGACCGGGGTGTCCTGCTGGAGGTGGCCGACGACGGGCGCGGCATCGGGGCCGCGCGGGAAGGCGCGGGACTTCGTGGAATGCGTGAACGCGCCCTGCTGATCGGGGCCACGCTGGACATCTGGAGCCCGGACGAGGTCTCCCGAACAGGAACCGGTACCCGAATCCGGCTGACCGTGCCCGCCGTCAGGAAGCAGTCATGAACGACCAGGACATCCGTGCCGACCGCCCCGCGGACACGATCCGTATCCTCCTCGCCGACGACCACGCGCTGGTACGGCGCGGGGTCCGGCTGATCCTCGACCGGGAGCCCGACCTGGAGGTGGTCGCCGAGGCCGGTGACGGGGCCGAGGCGATCGCCATGGCCCGCACCCACGACGTCGACCTCGCGGTGCTGGACATCGCCATGCCGCGGCTGACCGGTCTGCAGGCGGCGCGGGAGCTGACCGCGCTGAAGCCGGGGCTGCGCATCCTGATGCTGACGATGCACGACAACGAGCAGTACCTGTTCCAGGCGTTGAAGGCGGGGGCGGGCGGCTACGTGCTGAAGTCCGTCGCCGACCGTGACCTGGTCGCCGCCTGCCGGGCGGCGATGCGGGACGAGCCGTTCCTGTACCCGGGTGCGGTGACCGCGCTGATCCGCAACTACCTGGACCGGGTGCGGCACGGCGAGGAGGCCCCCGAGCAGCTGCTCACGCCGCGCGAGGAGGAGGTGCTGAAGCTGGTCGCCGAGGGCCACTCCTCCAAGGAGATCGCGGAGCTGCTGTTCATCAGCGTCAAGACGGTCCAGCGGCACCGGGAGAACCTGCTGCACAAGCTCGGTCTCCGGGACCGTCTGGAGCTGACGCGTTACGCCATCCGCGCGGGGCTCGTGGAACCTTGACCGCCCACGCCCCGGGCCGTGCCGCCCGCCTTCCGTGCCGAGCCGCCGCGGCCGTCCTGGCCGCCTTCGCGGCCGTTCTGCTGACCCTCGGTTTCACCCCCGGCACGGCCCCCGCGTCGGCCGTCACCGCTCCCCCGTCGGCCCCCGCCTACTTCCCGGCGTCCCCCGGCACCCCGACGTACTCCTCGGGCACCCAGCCGCACAGCGACGAGGCGTACGTCGCCGCCCGGACCGTCCTGACCCGGCCGGAACGGGCCGACGGCGAGCGGACCCTGTTCGCCGGGCCGCTGCTGTTCACGCCCGCGTACACGCCGCGGGTCCCGCCCCGGCCGGCGCGTCCCGCGCCCTCGGCCGGACACGCGCCGCCCGCCGCCGCGCACGTACCGGCGGATCTGGGGCGGGCCCCGCCCGCCGCCTCCAGCACCTGAGCCGTCCCCTTCCCACCTTCCGCGTGCCCCCGACGGGCACGTGTGCCTTGCTGGAGGCATCTGTGAAACGTCCCGCCCGCGTCAGGGCGTTGTTCGCGCTTGCCGTGATCGCCGTGTCCGTGTTCGTCGCCGTCACCGTTCCCGTCCGTCTGGGACTGGATCTGCGGGGCGGCACCCAGATCGTGCTGGAGACCCGTTCGACCGAGACACTGAAGGCCGACTCCGAGGCCACCGACCGCACCCTGGAGGTGCTGCGCGGCCGGGTCGACGCGCTGGGCGTCGCCGAGCCGGGCATCGTCCGCTCCGGTGACAACCGGATCATCGTGGAGCTGCCGGGGGTGCAGGACCCGCGGCAGGCCGCCGACGTCCTCGGCCGCACCGCGCAGCTCTCCGTCCACCCCGTCCTCGGCCCCGGCACCGCGGACGGCCGGGCGCTGCCGAAGGGCGAGCGCGTGCTGCCCGACGAGGCGGGCGAGCGGCTGCACCTGGGCGGGGCCGCGCTCAGCGGCCAGGACGTGAAGAGCGCCGAGGCCCGCTTCGACCCGCAGAGCGGGGCCGGCTGGCACGTCACCGTCGACTTCGCGGACGGCAAGGGCTGGGCCCGGCTGACCGGTGAGGCCGCCTGCCATCCGGCGGGCGACCCGCAGCGGCGGGTGGCCATCGTCCTCGACAACAAGATCATCTCGTCGCCGCAGGTCGATCCGTCGGTGGCCTGCGGTGCGGGAATCACCGGGGGGTCGACGCAGATCACCGGGTCCTTCACCAGCGACGAGGCGAAGGAGCTCGCGCTCCTCGTGCACGGCGGTGCCCTGCCGGTGCCGGTGGAGACCGTGGAGCAGCGGACGGTCGGCCCGACGCTGGGCGCCGAAGCCATCCGGGCCAGCGCCTGGGCGGCCGTGGTCGGCACCGCGTTGACGGCGCTGTTCGTCATCGTCGTCTACCGCCTCATGGGCCTGCTCGCCGTCGTGGCCCTGCTCTGCTACGGCCTGATCTCGTACGCCGGCCTGGCGGCGCTCGGCGCGACCCTGACCCTGCCCGGTCTCGCCGGTTTCGTGCTGGCCATCGGCATGGCGGTGGACGCCAACGTGCTGGTCTTCGAACGCTCCCGGGAGGAGTACGCCAAACGCAACCGGCCCAGCGGGCGCTCGGCCCTGACCGCCGGTTTCAAGGGCGCGTTCAGCGCGATCGCGGACTCCAACGTGACGACGCTGATCGCGGCGGCGCTGCTGTTCGTGCTCGCCTCCGGCCCGGTGAAAGGCTTCGGCGTGACGCTCGGCATCGGTGTGCTGGCGTCCATGATCAGCGCCTTGGTGATCACCCGGGTGCTCGCGGAGTTCGCGGTGGCGCGCCGCTGGGTGCACCGTCGTCCCGGTGTCACGGGGCTGGCCTCCGTCGGCCGGGTCCGTGCCTTCCTCACCCGCCGTAACCCGCAGCTGATGCGCCGCCCGCGCCGCTGGCTGGCCGTGTCGGCCGTGGTACTGGCCGTTGCCGCCGCGGGCATCTTCGTGCGCGGGCTGAACTTCGGTGTGGAGTTCACCGGCGGCCGGCTGATCGAGTACTCCACCGAGCAGACCGTCGACCCGGACCGGGCCCGCGCCGCCCTCGCCGACGCCGGCTTCCCGCAGGCCGTCGTGCAGTCCTCCGGCGACAGCGGTCTGACGGTGCGGACGGAGGAGCTGAGCAACGAGGAGGCGGTCAAGGTGGCCGAGACCGTCGCCGAGGTCGGCGGCGGGGCGGAGAAGGTCCGCGACGAGCTGATCGGCCCGAGCCTCGGCGACGAGCTGCGGCGCAACGCGCTGATCGCGCTCGGCCTCGCCCTGCTCGCCCAACTGCTGTACCTGGCGGTGCGGTTCCGCTGGATGTTCGGCACCGGGGCGGTGGCCGCGCTGGCGCACGACGTGGTGATCCTCACCGGCGTCTTCGCCTGGCTGGGCAAGCCGGTCGACGGGGTGTTCCTGGCGGCGCTGCTCACCGTGATCGGCTACTCGGTGAACGACTCCGTGGTGGTGTTCGACCGCATCCGGGAGCTGTGGCGCAAGGACGCGAAGGCGCCGCTCGCGCAGGTCACCAACCAGGCGATCCTGCAGACGGTGCCGCGTACCGTGAACACGGGCATCGGCGTGATCTTCATCCTGGCGGCGCTGGCGCTGCTGGGCGGTGACTCGCTCACCGACTTCGCGCTGGCCCTGCTGATCGGCATGCTCGTCGGCACGTACTCGTCGGTCCTGACCGCCTCCCCCCTGGCCATCGAGCTGGACGCCCGGGCGGGCGGCGGAAAGCGGTCCCGACGAGCCGCCCCCCGCAAACCGGCCCCCCGAACGGAGCGCACGAAGACCGAGGTGTGACACGAGGGGGTGCAGGCGGCGTCGGCCGCCTGCACCCCTGGGTGCGCGGGAAACCGCGCGACCAGCCCCCACCGGCCGTAGGAACTACGACCCCAGGGGCGCGGGGAACTGCGCGACCACCCCCCACCCACCCGCACACACCCGCCAAGACAAGCCCAAACAGGGGCGCGGGGAACTGCGCGACCAGCCCCCACGCACCCGCACCGACCCCTCACGCGCTCACCCCCGCTCCCACCCCCTCCTCCTCCTCGAACTGCGTCCGGTACAACTCCGCGTACCGCCCACCCGCGACCAGCAACTCCTCATGCGTCCCGCGCTCGACCACGCACCCGCCCTCGACCACGAGGATCAGATCGGCGGCCCGCACGGTCGACAGACGGTGCGCGATCACCAGCGCCGTCCTCCCCTCGAGCGCCTCCCCCAACGCCTCCTGCACCGCCGCCTCGGACGTGTTGTCCAAGTGGGCCGTCGCCTCGTCGAGGACGACCACCCGCTGCCGTGCCAGCAGCAACCGCGCGATCGTCATGCGCTGCCGTTCACCGCCGGAGAGCCGGTAGCCGCGCTCCCCGACCACCGTGTCCAGCCCGTCGGGCAACGCCCGCACCAGCGTGTCGAGGCGCGCCCGCCGCAACGCGTCCCACAGCTCCGCCTCGTCCGCGTCCGGCCGGGCCAGCAGCAGGTTGGCGCGGACGGTGTCGTGGAAGAGGTGACCGTCCTGGGTCACCATCCCGACCGTGTCCCGCAGCGACGCCGCGCTCAGGTCGCGGACGTCGGCGCCGCCCACCCGCACCGCGCCCGAGTCGACGTCGTACAGCCGGGGCAGCAGGGCCGCGACGGTCGACTTGCCGGCGCCGGAGGAGCCGACGAGGGCGACGGTCTGCCCGGGTTCGGCGCGGAAGGAAATGCCGTGCAGCACCTCCTCGCCGCCGCGTGTGTCGAGGGTGGCGACCTCCTCCAGGGAGGCCAGGGACACCTTGTCGGCGGACGGGTAGCCGAAGCGGACGTCGTCGAACTCCACAGCGACCGGGCCTTCGGGGACCTCGCGCGCGTCCGGCCGCTCCCTGATGAGGGGTTCGAGGTCCAGCACCTCGAAGACCCTCTCGAAGCTGACCAGCGCGCTCATCACCTCCACCCGGGCCCCGGCCAGCGAGGTCAGCGGCGCGTACAGCCGGGTCAGCAGCAGCGCGAGCGCCACCACCGCGCCCGCGTCGAGGGCGCCGGACAGGGCGAGCCGGCCGCCGAGGCCGTAGACCAGGGCGAGGGCGAGGGCGGAGACGAGGGTGAGCGCGGTGATGAACACGGTCTGGGCGGTGGCCGTACGCACGCCGATGTCCCGGACCCGGCGGGCGCGTTCCAGGAACTCCTCGGACTCCTCCTCGGGCCGCCCGAACAGTTTCACCAGGGTGGCGCCGGGAGCGGAGAACCGCTCCGTCATCCGCGTCCCCATGGCCGCGTTGAGGGAGGCGGCCTCCCGCTGGAGTCCGGCCATCCGACGGCCCATGCGGCGGGCCGGGATCACGAACACCGGCAGCAGCACCAGCGACAGCAGGGTGATCTGCCAGGACAGGGTCAGCATCACGCCGAGGGTGAGCACCAGGGTGACCATGTTGCCGACGACCGTCGACAGGGTGGTGCTGAAAGCCCGCTGTGCGCCGATCACGTCGTTGTTGAGACGGGAGACGAGCGCTCCCGTACGGGTGCGTGTGAAGAACGCCACCGGCATCCGCTGCACATGGTCGAAGACCGCCGCCCGCAGCCCCAGGATGAGGTCCTCCCCGAGGGCCGCCGACAGCCTCCGCCCCAGTACGCCGAGGACCGCCTCCGCCACCGCGATCAGGGCGATGAGCAGGGCCAGACGCACCACCGTGGCCGGGTCCCCGTCCGACACGACGGTGTTCACGACCCGCCCGGCGAGGACGGGGGTGGCGACGGCGAGTGCCGCGGTCGCCGTGCCGAGCAGCACGAACAGGACCAGCCGGCGGCGGTGCGGCCGGGCGAAGGCGCCGATCCGGCGCAGGGTGTCCCGGGTGACGGGGCGATGCCCCTCCTCGGCGGTCATGACGCTGCGCAGCTGTGCCCACGCGGTGGTCTCCATGCTCATGGACGTGACGGTATGACCTCAAGCATGATTGAGGTCAAGGAGACGGCCGTCCCGCCGGCCCGGCGCGCGCACGGGGGTCTTCGCCGTGCGTCCGGCCTGTCGCAACCCGCCGTTCGCACGGACCGGTCATCCTCGGGGGCCATGACGGTGACGATCCGCCGTGTGCTGTGCGTACTGCCGCTGCTGCTCGTGACCGTGGTCGCGGTGCGGCAGCGGGCGGTGCTGTCCGAGGGGTTCGGGCTGCTGGCGACCGCGCGCTGGCCCTGGCTGCTGGCCGCGGCCGGCCTGACGTGTCTGACGTGGGTGGCCGCCGCGTGCACCCGGCAGGGCGCGGTCCTCGAACGGCTGCCCGGGCGGCGGCTGTTGGCGACCCAGTTCGCGGCGGGCGCGGCGAACCACCTGCTCCCCACGGGGCTGGGCGCGAGCGCGGTCAACCTGCGCTTCATGGCCGTGTGCGGGCTCAGCCCGGCCCGGTCCTCGGCCGCGCTGGCGCTGTATCTGCTGGCGGAGTGCGTCGGACGGGTGGGCTTGTTGGGCGCCCTGCTCGTGCTGTTCCCGGACGCCCTGCCGTTCGGCTCGCTGTTGCCGGACGAGGTTCCGGTCGGGGCGTTCCTCGCGGCGGGCGCGGTGACGGCCGTGGCGGTGGGCGCGCTGGCCTCCCTAGGGCGGGTGCGGACGGTGGTGGGCCGGTTCCTGCGGACGGCGCTCGGCGAGGCGCGGTCGGTGCACGCCCGTCCGGCGCGGGCGCTGGCGCTGTGGGGCGGGGCGCTGGCCTTCCCGGCGCTGCAGGCGGGCGTACTGGTGCTGGTGGCGCAGGCGTTCGGACTGGCGGTGCCCGCCGCGCACCTGGCGGTGGCGTACCTGGCGGCGACGGTGGCGGTGGCCCTGGTGCCCACCCCGGGCGGGATCGGCTCGGTGGAGGCGGCGCTGGTCGTGGCGCTGGTGGCGGTCGGCGGGGCCGCCGCGGTGGCCACGGCGGTGGTCCTGGTGTTCCGGCTCATCACGGTATGGCTGCCCCTGCTGCCGGGCGCGGTGACACTGGCGGCGCTGGTACGGCTGAAGGTGATCTGACGCCGCGCGGACCGACGGTGCGTCTCGCGTGGACGCGCGGTGTGTCCGCCCCGCGGACGGGCGGTGTGTCCGCCGCGTGGACGGGCGGCGAGCCGGCGGGCTCTTCGGCCGGGTGTCCGGCGTGCGGGCGGATCATCCGGCGCCCGGGGCGGGTAGGGTCCCGGTCCCAGCCACGGAAGGGACCTGCCATGCCCGTACGGATCGAACGCCGGGGAGCCGTCACCACGGTCGTGCTGTCCCGTCCCGAGGCGCGCAACGCGGTGGACGGGCCGACGGCCGCCGAACTCGCCGACGCCTTCCGGGCGTTCGAGGCGGACGACGAAGCGCGGGTGGCGGTGCTGTGGGGTGAGGGCGGCACGTTCTGCGCGGGCGCCGACCTGAAGGCGCTGGGCACGGAGCGCGCCAACCGGGTGGCCGAGGACGGTGACGGGCCGATGGGGCCGACCCGGATGCGGCTGTCGAAGCCGGTGATCGCCGCGGTGTCCGGGCACGCCGTGGCGGGCGGTCTCGAGCTGGCGCCTGGTGCGACCTGCGGGTGGCCGAGGAGGGCGCCGTCTTCGGCATGTACTGCCGTCGTTGGGGCGTGCCGCTGATCGACGGCGGCACCGTACGGCTGCCCCGTCTGATCGGCACGAGCAGGGCCATGGACATGATCCTCACCGGGCGTCCGGTGGCCGCGGCCGAGGCGTACGCGATGGGACTGGCCAACCGGGTGGTGCCCACCGGGCGTGCCCGCGCCGAGGCGGAGGAACTGGCCGCCGGACTGGCCCGGTTCCCCCAGGCGTGCCTGCGGTCCGACCGCGCCTCGGTGCTGGAGCAGGAAGGGCTCGGCGAGGAGGCCGCGCTCGCCGTCGAACTGCGGCACGGCGCCGGGGTGTTGGAGGAGAGCGCGGAGGGCGCGGCCCGGTTCGCGTCAGGGGCCGGCCGGCACGGCTCCTTCGGCGGCCTGTGACACCGGCCGTGGTACGAACTGCCTCTCGGGATACGGCAGGATGAGCGACGGTGCCCCCGCAGGTCGCAGCGGGTGCGGCACCGGTGGATCCCGTATACCTCGAGCAGGTGACTCACGTGACACGACTTCACATACGGCCCTCGGCCCAGGAGACCCGGCCGTCGGCCCGGGGGTGCGCGGGGGGTGAGCGGTGACCCGCTCCCTCACCGTGGACGATCTGGCGCACGCCGGAATCGCCCTCGCCGCCGGTGTCCTGGCGGCGTTCCTGCTTCGCATGCTGCTGCGCTGGCTGGCGCGGCACGCCGAGCGCACCGCCTGGCGCGGTGACGACATCCTGGTGGACGCGCTGCGCATGGTCGTGCCGTGGGCCGCCGTCGCGGGCGGTGCGGCCTCCGCGGCGGCGGCGCTGCCGCTGACCCGGGCCGTGCAGCACACGGTCAACCAGGTGCTGACCCTGACGGTGATCTTCGTCGCGACCGTGGCGGCCGCCCGGGTGGTGGCGGACCTGGTGCGTTCGGTCACCCAGTCGCGGTCCGGCGTGGCCGGGTCGGCGACGATCTTCGTGAACATCACCCGGATCCTGGTCCTCGCCATCGGCTTCCTGATCGGACTGCAGACGCTGGGCATCTCCATCGCCCCGCTGCTCACCGCCCTGGGTGTCGGCGGTCTGGCGGTGGCGCTGGCGCTGCAGGACACGCTCGCGAACCTCTTCGCGGGCATCCACATCCTCGCCTCGAAGACCGTGCAGCCCGGTGACTACATCCGGCTGAGCAGCGGTGAGGAGGGCTACGTCGAGGACATCAACTGGCGTCAGACGACCGTCCGCGAGCTGTCCAACAACCTGGTGGTCGTGCCCAACGGCCAGCTCGCCAAGTCCAACATGACCAACTTCATGCGGCCCCAGCAGCAGCTGACGATCCTGGTGCAGGCCGGGGTGTCGTACGACAGTGACCTGGAGCATGTGGAGCGGGTGACCAAGGAGGTCGTCGCCGAGGTGATGACCGAGATCACCGGTGCCGTGCCGGAGCACGAGCCGGCGGTGCGCTTCCACACCTTCGGCGACTCGCGCATCGGGTTCACCGTGATCCTGGGCGTGGCGGAGTTCAGCGACCAGTACCGGATCAAGCACGAGTTCATCAAGCGGCTGCACCGGCGCTACCGCGAGGAGGGCATCCGCATTCCGTCCCCTGCCCGGACGGTCGCCCTCCAGCAGGGCACGGTGCTGATTCCGTCCCAGCGGGACGCGTCGGCGACGGCGGACGACATGATCACCGGGCGGCCGGTCTGACGGTCGGGCGGCGGGCCGCAGCAGCCGCTGGGCGCCGCGGCCCGGCGCACCCTCCTTCGGCGGGTTTCGGGGCTCCGCCCCGGACCCCGTTCGCGCAGTTCCCCGCGCCCCTGTGGGGCGCTCCCGGCACGCCGCCCTCCCCCTCGCAGCCGCGCCCCGGTGGGGCGTTCCCCGGGAACTCGGCGTGGACCCCTGTCGAGCCTGGGGCCGTCACAAGATATCTTGATGTCGAGCAATGTTGCAGACGTGGAGCGGAGCACCCGGTGACTGACTCGACCATCATCTATACGCACACTGACGAGGCCCCGGCCCTGGCGACGTATTCCTTCCTGCCGGTGGTCCGGGCGTACGCCTCGCAGGCGGGCGTCCCCGTGGAGACGCGGGACATCTCGCTGGCCGGACGCATCATCGCCGTGTTCCCGGAGTACCTCACCGAGGACCAGCGCATCCCGGACGCCCTCGCCGAGCTCGGTGAGCTGGCGAAGACCCCCGCGGCCAACATCATCAAGCTGCCCAACATCTCGGCCTCGATCCCGCAGCTCAAGGCCGCGATCGCCGAGCTGCAGGGCCAGGGCTACGCGCTGCCGGACTACCCGGACGACCCGAAGACCGACGAGGAGCGCGAGATCCGCGCCCGCTACGACAAGATCAAGGGTTCCGCCGTGAACCCGGTCCTGCGTGAGGGCAACTCCGACCGCCGCGCCCCCGCCTCGGTCAAGAACTACGCGAAGTCCCACCCCCACCGCATGGGCGCCTGGACCGCCGAGTCCAAGACCAACGTCGCCACGATGGGCCAGGACGACTTCCGCTCCACCGAGAAGTCGGCCGTCATCGCCGAGGACGGTGCGCTGCGCATCGAGCTCAAGGGCGACGACGGCTCCACCACCGTGCTGCGCGAGTCGGTGCCCGTGCTCAAGGGCGAGGTCGTCGACGCCTCCGTGATGCGCGTCGCCGCGCTGCGCGAGTTCCTGACCGCTCAGGTCGCCCGCGCCAAGCAGGAGGGTGTGCTGTTCTCCGTGCACCTGAAGGCCACGATGATGAAGGTCTCCGACCCGATCGTCTTCGGCCACGTGGTGCGCGCCTTCTTCCCGAAGACGTTCGCGCAGTACGGCGACAAGCTGGCCGCGGCCGGCCTCACCCCGAACGACGGCCTCGGCGGCATCTACAAGGGCCTGGAGAACCTGCCCGAGGGTGCCGAGATCAAGGCGTCCTTCGACGCCGAGCTGGCCGAGGGTCCGGAGCTGGCGATGGTCGACTCCGACAAGGGCATCACCAACCTGCACGTCCCCTCGGACGTCATCGTGGACGCCTCCATGCCGGCCATGATCCGCACCTCCGGTCACATGTGGGGCCCCGACGGCCAGGAGGCCGACACCCTCGCGGTGCTCCCGGACTCCAGCTACGCCGGCGTCTACCAGGCCGTGATCGACGACTGCCGCGCCAACGGCGCCTACGACCCGTCCACCATGGGCTCGGTCCCGAACGTCGGTCTGATGGCGCAGAAGGCCGAGGAGTACGGCAGCCACGACAAGACCTTCGAGATCCCCACCACGGGCACCGTCCGTCTGGTCGACGGCAACGGCGACGTGGTCATCGAGCAGGCCGTCTCCGCCGGTGACATCTTCCGCGCCTGCCAGACCAAGGACGCCCCGATCCGCGACTGGGTGAAGCTGGCCGTCACCCGCGCCCGCGCCACCGGCGCCCCGGCCGTCTTCTGGCTGGACGAGACCCGCGCGCACGACGCCAACCTGATCGCCAAGGTCAAGGAGTACCTGCCGGAGCACGACACCGAGGGCCTGGACATCCGGATCCTCAACCCGGTCGAGGCGACCAAGCTGTCGGTGGAGCGCATCCGCCGCGGCGAGGACACCATCTCGGTCACCGGCAACGTGCTGCGCGACTACCTGACCGACCTGTTCCCGATCCTGGAGCTGGGCACCAGCGCCAAGATGCTGTCGGTGGTCCCGCTGATGGCGGGCGGCGGCCTGTTCGAGACGGGCGCGGGCGGCTCGGCGCCGAAGCACGTGCAGCAGCTGGTCAAGGAGAACTACCTGCGCTGGGACTCCCTCGGTGAGTTCTTCGCGCTGGTGCCGTCGCTGGAGCAGTACGCCGGGGTCACGGGCAACACCCGCGCCAAGGTGCTCGCCGACGCCCTCGACCGCGCCACGGCGACCTTCCTCAACGAGGACAAGTCCCCGACCCGTCGCGTCGGCGGCATCGACAACCGCGGCAGCCACTTCTACCTGTCCCTGTACTGGGCCCAGGAGCTGGCCGCGCAGACGGAGGACGCGGACCTCGCGAAGGCCTTCGCCCCGCTCGCCGAGACCCTCTCCGCCAACGAGGCGAAGATCGTCGAGGAGCTGAACGCCGTCCAGGGCAAGCCGGCCGAGATCGGCGGCTACTTCCAGCCCGACCCGGCCAAGGCCGCCGCGGTGATGCGTCCGTCCGCCACGTGGAACGAGGCGCTGGCGTCCCTCAGCTGACCCGCACGTCCCTGCGCTCCGCCCCGGCCGGCGACCCGCCCGGCCGGGGCGGAGCCGTGTCCGGGGGCCGGCGGTTCCTTAGAGTCCGGCTGCGCGGGCTTCGGCTGCCCAGGTTTCGGCTCCTCGGGGTCCGGCTCTCCGGGGTCGGCTCCCCCGGGGTCGGCCCCCCGGGCTGTCGCTCGGGCGGTCGCTCGGGCGGTCGCTCGGGGGTCGTTGTCAGTGGCGTGTGGCACCTTGATCGTCCGTACGTCCGTACCACCGACAGCACCTTTGGAGCAGCGCATGACCGTCGTGCCGCCCTCGTTCGACCTCCTTCCTGGAGACCCCGCCTCCCCGGTGATCCTGCACGTGCCGCACTCGGCCCGGGAGATACCGGCCGACGTCCGCTCCGGGATCGTCCTGGACGACGCCGCGCTGGAGCGCGAGCTGGACCACATCACCGACGCGCACACCGCGTCGATCGCGGACGCGGCGGCCCGCGCGGCCGGCGTCACCCCCTGGCGGTTCGTGAACCGGCTCTCGCGTCTGGTCGTGGACCCCGAGCGGTTCCCGGACGAGCGGGAGGAGATGCTCGCCGTGGGCATGGGCGCGGTGTACACGCGGACCACCCACAAGGACGCGCTGCGGCCGGACGGCTTCGACGCCGCCCCGCTGGTCGAGCGGTACTTCCACCCGTACGCGCGGGCCATGACGGAGGCGGTGGCCGGCCGGCTCGCGGTGACCGGGAGGTGCGTGATCGTCGACGTGCACTCCTACCCGAGCGCGCCACTGCCGTACGAGTTGCACGGCGACGGGCCGCGTCCCGAGGTGTGCCTGGGCACCGACCCCTTCCACACCCCGCCCGCGTTGCTCGCCGCCGCCCGTGAGGCGTTCGCGCCGTGCGGGGAGACGGGGCTGGACAGCCCGTTCGCGGGGACGTACGTGCCGCTGGAGTTCTACGGCAAGCGGGCGGAGGTGTCCGCGCTGATGGTGGAGATCCGCCGCGACACCTACATGACCGAACCGGGCGGCCCTGCGGACGAGGGCCTGCCCCGCCTCGCGTCGGCACTCGGCACGCTGATCGACGCGGCCTGACGCGGACGGGGGCCGGCGAGGGCCGCCTCCGCAACCGAGGCGCCCCCGGCCCGCACCGCCCCTTCGCGGCCCCTCGACCAGCGAGGCGCCGGTCTCGGCGCCGGTCAGACGCGGAGCCACTCCGTGACGACCACGTCGTCGGCGGTGCGCAGGCGTAGGGCGAACGGGCCGGACGGGGCGGTGTCCGCGGTGAAGCGGCCCATGTCGTCGGCCGTGACGGAAGCGGCGGGACGGGGGCCGTCCAGCACCTCGATGCGGGCGGGCCCCGGTGGCAGCACCTGGCCGATCAGCCCCTCCTCGGTCACCTCCACGTCCAGGGTGACCTCGCCCGCCGTGAACGTCAGCATGCGCGCCGTGTCCGCCGCCCCCCGCACGGGGATCGCGTCGGCCAGCGAGTCGAAGGTCAGCTCGGCCACCCGGGCGTCCAGGTCGACCAGCGCGAAGGCGTCGACCGCGCTCTGGAGCAGCGCCGCGGGCACCGGGTCCAGTACCGCCGCGGCCTGCCGCAGCTCCTCCTCGAGCAGTTCGTCGTCGACGTCGGGGCCCTCGGGGAGCCCCGTCCCGTCACTCATGTCGTCCCTGTCGCTCACGTGGTCCCCCGTGCCTCGAGCCGGGCCCGCAGCCGGCGCAGACAGCGCTGGCGCATCGGCCCGATGCTGCCCACCGCGATGTCGAGCGCGGCGGACACCTCCTGATAACTGGGCGGCGGCGAGGCGATCAGCACGCGGAGCAACTGGCGGCAGCGGTCACCGAGCTCCTCGAAAGCCTGCCACACCCGCCGTACCCGCTCGCCCTGCGCGGCCGCCTCCTCCGACTCCAGCAGCGACTGTTCCGGTTCGCCGTCCTCGCTGACCCGGTCGAGCAGTTGCGGGTCGTCCGTCAGCACCAGCCGGCGCGCGCCGCGGTGCACCTTCAGGCACTCGTGGCGCGCGGTGCTGGCCAGCCACGAGCCGGCCTTCTCCGGCTCCCGGAGGCGGCCCAGGTGCTGGGTGAAGCGGAACCACACGGTCTGGTAGACCTCGTGGGCGTCGGCGTCGGAGAGCCGGTGCGCGCGCACCACGGACCACACGAGCGGGCCCAGCCCTTCCACGATCGCCTTCCAGGCCGCCGCGTCGCCGTCGACAGCGGACCGGACCAACGCGCCGACTTCCGAACGCTCCACGGTGCCACCCCTCGTGTACGGCACGTCATGGTACGCCGCGGAGGGGGTGGTGGCGATCATCATGGGCGCGCGGTGGGCGCGACGACGCTCACGGGGCGCCAGGTGGGCGGGAACAGCGCGGGCACGTGCGCCCCGCGCACTTCGGCGAACTCGGTGACACCGTCGAGCAGTTGCCTGCGCGCCGCACGCGGGTCGCGTACGCCGTGCGCCGTCATGTGCGAGGCGATCATGCCGACCGCGACGGGGGTCGCGAAGGAGGTGCCGCTCCACTGGGCGAGCCCCTCGAACATCACCTGGTCCGGCTTGGCGGAGGGACCGTCCTCGCTCAGCACACCCGTGTGACGCGGGTGGTTGCAGGTGCAGGCGTAGGTGAAGCCGTAGCGGCAGGCGTCGTAGGTGGAGTGCTGGTACACGTACGGGACGGGAGCCTCGAAGCCGGTGAGGGCACTGGTCAGCCGCTCACCGGGGGCGTAGGCCTTCACCCAGCCGCCGTGGTTGCTGAAGCACGCGCCGGCCTCCCCGTCGGCGCGCAGCGCCCCGACGGACAGCACGCTGTCCTCGTAACCGGGGAGGTCCGCGTAGGCGGCGGGCCAGAAGGGCGCGGCGCTGCCGTTGTTGCCCGCGGCGGCGACCAGCAAGGTGCCCTGGTCGCGTAGTTCGCGCATGAAGGCGTCGATGCCGAGTAGACCGTCGGTGCGGCCGTTGGAGGTGCCCGCCGAGAGGCTGAGGACGTCCGGCCAGCCGCCCGCGTCGACGGCGTCGAAGAGCTTCTCGCCGAACTCGTGCTCCAGCACCGCCCCCGCGTCGTTGAGCGCGCCGCTGACGGTGATGTCGGTGTGCGGGGCGACGGCGGCGACCAGTCCGGCGATGAACGTGCCGTGCCCGCAGTACTGCTGCAGGATTCCGTCGTCGTCGCACTCGGCGACCTGCGCGTCCCCCACGGTGCGGGCCAGCGGCGGGTAGGAGCGGTAGTCGTGCATCAGGCCGGTGTCGACGACCAGGACGCGGGCCGCGTCCCCGGGCGGGTCGCCCTCGGTCCCGGCGACGGCCGGATTCGGCCCGGCGCCGCGCGCCACGGGCACCGGCTCGTCGCCGGGGCAGGCGTTGACGGCGATGTGCACCACGTGGTTGCGGCTGACCATGCGCCGTCCGACGCGGCCCTGCACCGCGGACAGCGCGCGCAGCGCGCCCGTGACGGCCGGGTCCCCGGCGGCGTCGCCCTCGCCGGGGTCGGAGACCTGGATGCGGACGACGCCGGAGCGGTGGGCCGCGGGGCCGAGCCGGCGGACGCGGTCGGGCACGCCGGCGGCGAAGGTGGTGAAGTGCCCGCGCACGGTGTCCTCCACGACCTGGGCCTCCTCCCCCTCGCGGGCGAGGACGACGCCCTTCTCGTAGAGGAACTCCCCCGCGTCGTCGGGTCCCACGGCCAGCGGCACGTCGGGCATGGAGCGCTGGATCTGCCGGAACTGCTCATGGAATCGCCGGGGTGCCATGGCGTGTCCTCCACTCGGTCGACGGGGGCCGGGGCCGCGCAGCTGTCGTGAACGGGAGCCGCCGGACGGTCCTCTGATACAACGCCGCATCTGTGAGGCACGGTTGCGGACCACTACCATCGTGGAGGTGACAGCCGGAAGCGACGCGGTGCAGGACCTCCTGCCGATGGTGTTCGCCGCCCCCGGCGAGGCCCGGACGAAGGCCGAGGCCGTCCTGCGCCACCGCCCCGAGCCCCTGCACGCCTCGGTCGCCCACCAGGTGATCGGCATCTGGCAGCGGGACTTCGGGGACATGCGGCTCGCCCTGCGGCATCTGCGCAGGGCGAGGGACTGGGCGGCCCGCGCGGGCTCGGCCGACCGGGAGGCGGACGTCCTCGCCACGCTCGGGGTCGCGCTGGTGCATTCGGGCCGCACCCGGCAGGGCCTGGACGCCCTGCGCCGGGGGGTGGGGCGCGGCACGGGCCACACCCGCGCCCGGGTGCTGTTCCGGCGGGCGTACTCCTGGTGGGTGCTGGGGCATCACAAGGAGGCCCTGGAGGACGTACGACGGGCCGTCCCCGTGCTGCGGCAGGCGGGGGACGTGATCTGGACGGCGCGTGCGCTGACGCTGCGGGCGACGGTGCACCTGGCGCTGGGCGCGGTGGAGCGGGCGGACGCCGACTTCGCGTCGGCGGAGGACCTGTGGGCGGTCACGGACCAGGAGCACGACAAGGCGGACGCGGTGGAGAGCCGCGGGCTGGCCGCCTTCCGGTCCGGTGACGTCCCCGCCGCGCTGCGGCTGCTGGACGAGGCGGAGGAGCGCTACGCCAAGCTGGGCACGCCGACGTTCATGCTGAGCATCCGGCGCTGCGAGGTGCTGATGGCGGCCGGTCTCGCGGCGGAGGCGCTGGCCGAGGCGGACGCGGCGATCGCCGAGCTGGACTCCATCGGCGGGCAGTCGACCCGCAAGGCGGAGCTGCTGCTGGCCGCGGCGCGGGCCGCCCGGCTGGCCGACGACCCGGCGACGGCCATCGCGCGCGCGGGACTCGCGGTGCGGCTCTTCGCGGGGCAGCGGCGCTCCTGGTGGGAGGCGCACGCCCGGCTGGTGCTGATCGGGGCCCGGCACGCGGCAGGCCGCCGTTCCGGCCGGCTGGTCGCGGACGCGGCGGCGGTCGCGGAGCGGCTGGTGGAGCTCGGCGCCCCGGCCGCCCCGGAGGCGTTCCTGCTCGCCGGACGGATGGCGCTCGGCCTCGGCCGCACGGCGGACGCGGAACGGTATCTGACGGTGGCTGCGCGCGGCAGGCGGAGCGGGCCGCCGCTCGCGCGGATGACCGGCTGGGCGGCGCAGGCGCTGAGGGCGCGGGCGGCCGGCTCGACGCGGGGCGTGCTGGAGGCATGCCGGCGCGGCCTCGACGTACTGGACGACCACCGGATGACGCTGGGCGCCTCCGAGCTGCGGGCGCGTGCCACGGCGCAGGGCGCGGAGCTCGCGGCGCTCGCGCAGCAGGCCGCCCTGCGGTCGGGCGGGCCGCGGCAGTTGCTGGTGTGGAGCGAACGCTGGCGGGCCACCGCGTTGTCCGCGCCGCCGACCCGGCCGCCCGCCGACCCGGAGCTCCTGAGCCACATGACCGCGTACCGGGAGATCGCGGCGCGCGCCGAGGAGTCCCGGATGGAGGGCCGGCCGGTGCCGGCCCTGGAGCGGGACCAGCGGCGCCTGGAGCGGGAGATCCGCTCCCGCACGCTCCATATGCGGGCGGAGGCGCCCCACGGTGGCGACCGCTTCGACGCGGGCCGTCTGCTGGAGCGTCTGGGGGACGGCGTGCGGCTGGTGGAGCTGGCGGTGGTCGACGGGCGGGTGCAGGTGCTGCTGTGCGGACGGGGCAGGGTGCGCCGGTTCGAGGCGGGGCTGCTGGCGGCGGCGGAGACGGAGGCCGAGCACGTCCAGGCGGGGCTGCGGCGGCTGGCGCATCCGGGGGCGGAGGCCCGGCTGCCAGTGGTGGAGGCCTCGGGGCGCCGTCTGGAGGAGCTGCTGCTGGGTCCCGCCGTGGCGCACCTCGGTGACGGTCCGCTGGTGATCGTGCCGCCGGGGCGGCTGCACCGGGTGCCGTGGGCGCTGCTGCCTTCGCTGCGGGAGCGGGTGGTCAGCGTGTCGCCGTCGGCGAGCAGCTGGCTGCGTGCGCGGGAGACGGAGCCGCCTCGCGGCGGACGTCAGGTGCTGGTGCGTGGGCCCGGTCTCGCCACGGGCGGCGCGGAGGTGACCCGGCTGGCCGCCCGCTACGGCGGGGCCACGGTGCTGGAGCACCGGGACGCGTCCGTGCCGCGGGTGCTGGCGGAACTGGACGGTGCCGGGCTGGCGCACATCGCCGCGCACGGGACGTTCCGTACGGACGGGCCGATGTTCTCGTCGCTGCGGATGGCGGACGGTCCGCTGATCGTGCACGACTTCGAGCGGCTCGGCCGCAGCCCGTACCGGATCATTCTGTCCTGCTGCGACACGGCCCGCTTCGCCACCGTCGGCGCGGACGAACTCCTGGGCCTGGTCACGGCGTTGTTGCCGCTGGGCACGGCGGGGGTGGTGGCGTGCAGCGCCCCGGTCAACGACGCGGCGGTCGTCCCGCTGATGCTGGCGCTCCACGAGGGCCTGGAGGCGGGCCTGCCCCTGGCGGAAGCGTTGCGCGACGCCCGGGCGGCCCTCCCGCAGGACGCCCTGCACCGGGCCACGGGCTGGGCGTTCACGGCGTTCGGCGCGGCGTGAGAGGGGCGGGACGGACGCGGTCGGCGGGTCGCCCGCCCGGCTCGCGTCCGAGGCGCGCGCTCACTCGGAACGCAGGCGCAGGGACTCCCGCTCCGCCTCCTCGATCTGCTCGATGGTCAGGCCGGGAAGATTCAGCTGGGCCAGCACCACCTCGGCGCTGGTGGGCTGGGCGTCGGCCGGCACCCACTGCTCCGGCTTCCAGGTGCCCGCCCGCATCAGCGACTTGGGGCAGTGCGGATAGGCCTGCTCGATCCGCACGACGATCGCCGAGACCTGCGGTTGCCGACGGGAGTGAGCTGCAACACCCGTCGCCACGCGTGCACTTCCTCGGCATGCGTCAGGGGGCCCGCCGTCGCACGGCGGGCCCCCTGTCCTCGCATCGTCGGGACGACAGGATTTGAACCTGCGACCCCTTGACCCCCAGTCAAGTGCGCTACCAAGCTGCGCCACGTCCCGATGCGGCTCCCGCGGTGAACCGCGTGATCTCGCAGGTCAACCCTACCGTATGCGCGGGGGAGGGCCGGCCGGTGCGGGGTCGGCGCACGCCCGCCCTCTCTGATTGTCCTGTCAAATGGTTGACAGGACACCGAGCGGGACCCGAAGGTGGCGGGCGGAACAGGACCCGGCCGGAGAGAGGCAGTCATGGTGGATGCGCTGGGCGTCGCCGTCGTCGGATTCGGCTGGATGGGGCGGGTGCACACCCAGGCCTACGCACGGGTCGCGCACCACTTCCCGGGGCTGCCGCTGCGTCCGGAGCTGATCACCGTCGCCGAGGAGGTACCGGGCCGGGCCGAGGAGGCCGCCGCGCAGTTCGGGTTCGCCTCGACGACCCGGGACTGGCGCGACGTGGCCGCCGACCCGCGCGTGCGGGCCGTCAGCATCACCGCGCCGAACTTCCTGCACCGCGAGATCGGCGTCGCCCTGGCCGAGGCCGGCAAGCACATCTGGATCGAGAAGCCGGTCGGTCTCACCGCGGAGGACGCCCGGGCGGTCACGGACGCGGTCGCCAAGGCCGGCGTCCAGGGCGCCGTCGGCTTCAACTACCGCAACGCCCCCGCCGTGGAGGCCGCCCGCGAACTGATCGCTTCCGGCGGGATCGGCCGGGTCACGCACGCCCGCGTGCGGCTGTTCAGTGACTACGCGGCGCACCCCGACTCCGCGCTGACCTGGCGCTACGAACGGGAGCGCGGCGGCAGCGGGGTGCTCGGCGACCTGGCCTCGCACGGTGCCGACCTGGCCCGCTTCCTGCTGGGCGACATCGCCGCGCTGACCGCCGACACGGCGGTCTTCCTGCCCGAGCGGGCACGCCCGGCCGGCGCCACGGCCGGCCACTCCCGCGCGAGCGGCGGCGAGCTCGGCCCGGTGGAGAACGAGGACTACGTCAGCTGTCTGCTGCGGTTCGCCTCCGGTGCGCGGGGCGTGCTGGAGGCCTGCCGGGTCTCGGTCGGCGAGCAGAACAACTACGGCTTCGAGGTGCACGGCACCGAGGGCGCGGTGTTCTGGGACTTCCGCCGGATGAACGAGCTGGGGGTCAGCCGCGGCACCGGCTATCAGGACCAGCCGGTGAGCACCGTGTACGTCGGGCCGGGCGACGGGGAGTTCGGGGCGTTCCAGCCGGGCGCCGCGAACGCCATGGGGTACGACGACCTGAAGGTGATCGAGGCGTACCGCTTCTTGCGGTCGGTGGCCGAGGGCGTCCCGTACGGCGCCACGCTCGCCGACGCCGTGCGCAGCGCGGGCGTGCTGGACGCGATGGTGCGGTCGGCGGACAGCGGATCCTGGGTGACGGTGGACGCGCCGGCGTAACTCCCCCGCCCGGCACCACGGCACTCACCCCGCCGCCGCGTTCTCCTTCCGTCCCAGCCACACCTTGAGCGGCAGCAGCACCAGCCACCACCACATGGCGGCGGGCCCCACCAGCAGGGCCAGCGGAATGGTCACCACGAACACCACCACCGTGGCCCCGAGGTCGACGGCGTAGAGGAACTGGTCGCGGACGGGTTCGGCGCCGCCGCGCAGCCAGGGCCGGCGGGCGATGACGGCGGCGAGCGCGAGGTGGACGGCGCCGAGGGAGGCCACCGCCGCCGAGTAGACGACCACGGAGACGCGTTCGTCGCCGTACTCGGAGACCAGCGCGGTGGGGAACGGCAGCAGCGCGGCGAGGCCCAGGCCGAGGACGGTCAGTCCGATCACGTCGGGGTCGACCTGCCGCACCGGACGGAAGATCGCCCGCTGGTCGCGCCAGAAGCCGCCCAGCACCGCCAGACTGACGGCGTAGGCGCCCAGGTTGGGCAGGGTGTCGGCGAGCGCCTGGTGGAACTGCGCCGGGGCCAGGTCTCGCGGCACGGAGATGTCGAGGACCAGCAGGGTGATGGCGATGGCGAAGACGCCGTCGGAGAGCGCCACCAGTCGGTCGGGGCCGCCTTCCGTGATCGGTTTCCTCATGCGCACGACGGTAGGCACCGTGCACCCGGCGGACGGGGATACACGCCAGGCGGGTCACCCGCCCACGGCGGGGGCCGGCATGTTGTAGGGGGTCACCACCTGGATCGCGGACGGCAGGGTCGGTCCGGCGGGCGGCAGCGCGCCGTGGGCGCGCATCACCAGATGGCAGGCCTCGCGCAGGTCGTGGCGCAGGTCGTGGTGGAGGACGGCGGACAGCCGGTGCTCGCGCAGCAGCCGGGTGTTGTCGTGGTCGAGGTCGTGGGCGACGAAGACGGCGCACTCGCGTCCGGCGTCCTCGAAGGCGCGCAGGGTGGCGATGTTGCCGCCGCCGATCGAGTAGACGGCGCGGATCTCCGGGTCGCGTTCCAGGGCGGCGCGGACCAGGTCGTACTGGGTGGCGTCCAGGCCCTGGCCCTCGGCTATCTCGACCAGGGTGCGCGCGGGGTGCCGGGCGCGCATGGTGCTGCGGAAGCCCATCTCACGCTCCTCCTCGTTGCGGAAGAAGCCGCTGGAGAGGCTGGTGAGGACGTTGCCGGGACGGTCGCCGAGCCACTGCCCCATGAGGTAGGCGGCGGTGGCGCCCGCCGCCCGGTTGTCGCTGCCGACGTGGCCGACGCGGGCACTGACGGGCAGGTCCGTCACCAGGGTGACGACCGGGATGCCGGCCGCCGCGAGCCGGCCGACGGCGGCGGTGACCTCGGGGACGTCGGGTGCCTTGAGCAGCACGCCCTGTGAGCCGCGGCGGGCGATCCGGTCGAGGACGGCGACCAGTTCCTCCGCCGGGCCGGTCTCCCGGAAGTGGAAGCGGGAGCGCACCACCGCCGGGTGCAGGGAGGGCAGTTCGGCTTCCAGGGCGGCACGGACGGCCGTGGAGAACCGCTCGGGCGACTGCATGACGATGTCCACCATGAACGTCCGGCCGACCAGGCGGACCTGGGTGCGCTGCCGGTCCAGGTCGGCGATGGCCCGGTGCACCTCGCGCTCGGTGCTCTCGCGCACCCCGCCGCGGCCGTTGAGGACCCGGTCCACCGTGGCCTCGCTCAGTCCGGCCTGACGTGCGATTTCCCGGATCGGGAACGGGTGGCCCATGCGGCTGCTCCTGAGGGGTTTTTGATGGCTTCCTGATGGTGGTGCGAGGGGTTTGTTCTGACAAGAATGACATCACCCGCGTCGCTCCGTGACCCGAAGGGACGACTCCATGTCCGCATCGTCTTCCGTGCAGAACCCCGCGCCGGCCGCCTGGCTGTCGCAGCGGGACTGCGATATGGACGCCTTCCGCACCCTGGTCGAGCAGTCGACCGACGCCTCCGCCTACCCGCTGTCCTCCGCCGTCGAGCGTGACGTGCTGCTCTACGACGCCGAGCGGCTCGCGCTCGCCGACCGCCGCACCGCCCAGTCCGAGCTGGTGCGCGCCCTCGCCGACGGCCCCGGCATCGTGGTGATCCGCGGCGCCTTCTCCGACACCTCGGTGGTGGACCGGACCACCGCCGTGTTCGACGCCCTGATCGCCCAGCAGCGCGCCTCGGGCGCCACCGCCGGCGACCACTTCGCCAGGCCGGGCGCCAACGACCGGGTGTGGAACGCGCTGGAGAAGGCCGCCCTGCACGACCCGGAGGCGTTCGCCGACTACTACGCCAACGACATGATCGCCCTGGTGTCCACGGCCTGGCTGGGCCCCGGCTACCAGGTCACCTCGCAGGTCAACGTCGTCAATCCGGGCGGCGCCGCGCAGACGGTGCACCGCGACTACCACCTGGGTTTCCTCTCCGACGAGACCGCCGCCGCCTACCCGGCGCACGTGCACCGCCTCTCCCCCGTGCTCACCCTCCAGGGCGCCGTCGCCCACTGCGACATGCCGGTGGAGTCCGGGCCGACGATGTACCTGCCCCACTCGCAGAAGTTCGAGGCCGGCTACCTCGCCTGGCGGCTGCCCGAGTTCCAGGCGTACTTCGACGACCACCACATCCAGCTCCCCCTGGCCAAGGGCGACACGGTGTTCTTCAACCCGGCGCTGTTCCACGCCGCCGGGGCCAACCACTCGGCGGACATCCGGCGCGCCGCGAACCTCCTCCAGGTGTCCTCCGCGTTCGGCCGGGCCATGGAGACCGTGGACCGGGAGGCCGTGGTGGGCGCCGTCTACCCGGTGCTGCTGGCCCGCAGGGCCGAGGGCGCCTCGGACCAGTGGCTGGAGAACGTGATCGCGGCGAGCGCCGAGGGCTACCCCTTCCCCACCAACCTGGACAACGACCCGCCGGTCGACGGCCTCGCCCCGCCCTCGCAGGCCGACGTGGTACGCCAGGCGCTGCGCGAGATCTGGACCCCCCGAGCCCTGCGAGACGCACTGCGGGCCGCTGCCGCACGCCGCGCGAGCTGACCCGAAACCACCACCGGGAAGGACATCATGGGACTCCTCGACGACAAGGTCGTCCTCGTCAACGGCGGCAGCCAGGGTGTGGGGGCCGCCGTCGCACGGGCCGCGGTGCGCGAGGGCGCGGTCGTGGCGGTCAGCGGCCGCCGCCCGGAGCCGGGCGAGGCGCTGGTCGCCGAGCTGGCCGGGCAGGGCGGCAAGGCCATGTTCGTACGGGCCGACCTGGCCGACGCCGACCAGGCCAAGGACTCGGTCGCCCAGGTCGTCCAGGCGTACGGCCGCATCGACTGCCTGGTCAACTCCGCCGGACTGACCTCACGCGGCACCCTCCTCGACACCAGCCCCGACCTGTTCGACCAGCACATCGCGATCAATCTCAAGGCGCCGTTCTTCGCCATGCAGGCAGCGGTGGCGGACATGGTGCGGCGCGCCGAGCCGGGCACGATCGTCAACGTCATCACCTCGTCGGCCCACGGCGGACAGCCGTTCCTCGCGCCCTACGTCGCCGCCAAGGCGGGCCTGATGGGCCTCACCCGCAACGCGGCGCACGCCCACCGGTGGGACCGGATCCGGATCAACGGCCTGAACATCGGCTGGACCGCGACCGAGGGCGAGGACGCCACGCAGCGCACCTTCCACGGCGCCGGCGACGACTGGCGGAAGCAGGCCGCCGCACGGCTGCCGATGGGCAAGCTCGGCCAACCCGACGAGATCGCCGACTTCGTGGTCCTGCTGCTCTCCGACCGCTCAGGGGTGGTCACCGGCTCCGTCATCGACTGGGACCAGAACGTCCTCGGCGGCCTCGACTGATCTGCCCCTCCCCCTCACCAAGGAGCACCGCCCCATGCGCATCGGAATCCTCGGCCTCGGCCGCATCGGCGCCTTCCACGCCGAGACCCTGTCCGGGCTCGACGCCGTCGAGTCCCTCGTCGTCTCCGACCCGTTCGCGGACGCCGCGAAGGCCGCCGCGGAACGCTTCGGCGCGCAGGTCGCGGACTCCCCCGAGGCCCTGCTGGCGGCCGGGGTGGACGGCGTGGTCGTGGCCGCCGCGACCGACGCCCACCCGCACCTGATCACGGCCTGCGTGGAGGCGGGCGTCCCCGTCTTCTGCGAGAAGCCCGTCGCCCGCACCATGACCGAGGGCATCGAGGTACTGAAGGCCGTCGCCGGCCGGGACGTACCCGTCCAGATCGGCTACAACCGCCGCTTCGACGCCGGTTTCGTCGCCGCCCACGCGGCCGTCCACTCCGGTGAGCTGGGCACACTCCACACCGTACGCTCCACGACACTGGACCCGGCACCCCCGCCCGCCGCGTACATCGCCGCGTCCGGGGGCATCTTCCGGGACTGCTCGGTGCACGACTTCGACATCATCCGCTGGGTGACCGGCCGTGAGGTGACCGAGGTGTACGCGGTCGGAGGCAACCGGGGCGCCGACTTCATCAAGGAGGCGGGGGACGCCGACACCACCGGCGCGATTCTCACCCTGGACGACGGCACCATCGCGGTGGTGTCCAACAGCCGCCACAACGCCCGCGGTTACGACGTCCGCATGGAGATCCACGGCTTCACCGACTCCATCGCGGTGGGCCTCGAGGACAAGCTGCCGCTGCGCTCGGTCGAACCCGGCGTCGCCTTCCCGGCGGGCGTGCCGCACGACTTCTTCATGGACCGCTTCACCGACGCCTACCGCGCCGAACTCACTGCCTTCACCGAGGTGGTGGCGGGCTCCCGCCCGTCACCGTGCACGATCGAGGACGCACTCGAAGCGGGCTGGATCGCCGAGGCGTGCACACTGTCGCTGCGCGAACACCGCCCGGTCACGCTCGAGGAGGTACGGCAGGCATGAGCGAGTCCGCTCCACTGCGCATCGGAATCCTGGGGGCCGCTCGCATCACCGAGCGCTCCCTCGTCGCCCCGGCCCGGGCCGGCGACCACCGCCTGGTCGCGGTGGCCGCCCGCGACCGCTCCCGCGCCGAGGCGTTCGCGGCCGCGCACGGTGTGGAGCGGACGCACGGCTCCTACGCCGACCTGCTCGCCGACCCGGAGGTCGAGGTGGTCTACAACCCTCTCGCCAACGGACTCCACGGCCCCTGGAACCTGGCCGCGCTGGCGGCCGGCAAACACGTCCTGACGGAGAAGCCGTCGGCGAGCAACGCGGCGGAGGCCGAGGAAGTGATGCTGGCCGCGAGGGCGTCCGGCACCGTGTTCATGGAGGCCTTCCACTACCTCTTCCACCCGGTGACCCGGCGGCTGCACGAACTGCTGGCCTCCGGCGAGCTGGGCGAACTCCGCCACGCGGAGGCGATGGTGGCGATCCCCGCCCCCGAGCCCGAGGACCCGCGCTGGTCCCTGCGTCTTGCCGGCGGCGCCCTGATGGACCTCGGCTGCTACGGCCTGCACGCGCTGCGCGTGCTCGCCCCGTACGCAGGTGGCACGCCGCGCCCGGTGGCGGCGCGGGCCGGTGAGCGGGCGGGTGCGCCGGGCGTGGACGAGTGGCTGGACGCCGACCTGTCGTTCCCGGGGGGCGCCGGCGGCACGGCACGCTGCCACATGGCGTACGACCGCCTAGAGATGAGCCTGCGGATCGTCGGCACGCGGGGCGAGGCCACGGCGCCGAACTTCGTGCTGCCGCACCAGGACGACCGGGTCGTGATCCGCACCGGCGACGGCGAACGCACGGAGCACCTGGGCACGCGCTCGTCGTACGCGTACCAGCTGGATGCCTTCGCCGCCCGGGTACGTCACGGCACGCCCCTGCCCCTCGACGCGGACGACGCGGTGGCGACGATGCGGCTGATCGACGCGTGCTACACGGCCGCGGGACTCTCCCCACGGCCTCGCACCGCACCCTGACCTGACGCGCGGGCCGCAACCGGGGCCGGGAGGTTCGCGCACCTCGACACCGGCGTTGGTGCGGGCCGGGAGGGAGTTCGCGCAGCTCGGCGCCCACCGGGTGCCGCCGCGCCCACCCTCCCCCACTCTCGGCTCCGCTCGAGCGGGAGGTACCCCCATCGCCCTGGGGGCACCTCCCAGGCCCTTAAGGCACTGGGGGAGGCACGAATGCCCGCGATTTGCACGGCGTGTGCCGCCACCGGTGATGGTGTAGCCGCCGACGGCGGGGAGGGGACGGGGTGGGGGTGGGCGCCCGCAGCGGCTGGCGCGTCCGCGCCCTCCCCTATCCAATTGGCTTCATCGCGCCAGACCGAGGACGACCGCCCCCACCGCAGCCCCGCACCACCCACCCAGCTTGGGCGCTACGCCCGCCCCCACCACACCGCACCCCTGCGCCGCAGGCACACGACCTCAACCCCCACCGGCGCGACCTCAGCTCAGGGCTGCCTGTACCGCGTCGCGGACCAGGGCTGCCTCGCGGGCCTTGCGGCGGGTGCGGTTGCGGCGGGCGAGGAGCACGACAGCGACGACCGCCGCGAGCAGCAGCAGAACGATCAGCGCGAGCGTCCACGGCACGGCCCACGCCCCCACGCTCGCCTCGACCGGGTCGAGCGGCGTCGTGGACCCGGAGGCGTCCGTCAGCAGAGGCAGCACCGTCGCGGTGGCCGTGAGCCGGACCCCGGGCGCGACGTCCGGCACGGGCACCGTCACCTTCCACCGCTCCCCCGGCAGCAGCGCGGGCGTGTCGGGCAGGTCGCCCGCGGCCGTACGGAACCATCCGAACGGCCCCCGCACGGCAACCTCCTGCCGCCCCGAAAGCAGGGCGTTCCCCGTGTTGTGGACCGTGTAGGTGACGGTGGCCGAGCCCTTCGAGAAGGGACCCGCGCTGCCCTGGTAGTCGAGGTGCGCGTCCTCCACCGCGAGGCGCGGCTTCAGCTCGCCGCCGACCCGGACGGCGACACGGAGGCCGAGGCGCCGGTCGACGTTGATGCCGGCGGCGGTGTCGGCCTGCTTGAGGGAGGTGAGGAGACCGCCCACGTGGTCGCCGGGGGTGGCGTTACCCGGGACGGTGACGGTGAAGGGGACGTCGGCCGACTTCCCGGGCGGGACGGTGACGGCGGTGACCTTCGGGTGGGTCCACACGCCCACGCCGGTGGACTTCTTGTCGCGGGTGAGCAGGTCGAGCTGTCCGGCGTCGGTGGTGTAGCCGTCGGAGGCGTAGACGGCGAGCCGCAGCGGGGTCTTGCCGCGGTTGGTGACGACCATGGTGTCCTCGACCGTGCCGCCCGGGTTCACCGCGTAGCTGAAGCTGGAGCGGTCGTCGCCGTAGGCGTTGGCGCCGGTGCGGACCCGCCAGCTGACGTCGCCGTCAGCGGCCGCCGCGGGTGTCGGGTGCGCGCAGACGAGTGCGAGAGCCGTCAGCAGGCCGAGGACGGCGGCGCGAACAAGGACGGGGAGCCGAACGAGAAGGCGGGGTGGTGTCCGTCGAGAGACGGCGAGCACGTGCATGGGGGGTTCTCCAGGAGCGGGAGGCGGGGGGGGGGGGGGGGGGGGGGGGGGGGCCGCCCCCCCCCCCCCCCCCCCCCCCCCCCCCCCCCCCCCGCCGCCCCGGCGCCCCGGAAGACCACCTCACCACCACCATGACCTGCGGTTTCACAGCGGCACCCGGCGTCACGCGGCACCCCTCGTCCGGCCGCCCCGTGATCGGCGTGCATATCGGCGGAGTGTTCAGGAACCCGTGGAAGCCGCGGGGAGTTCTCAGAGCGTCGGGGAGAGTTCCTCCCCCGCCGGGAGAGCACGGAGTTCGTTACCGCCGGTATCCCCGCGGGCGACGACAACTGAAGCATGGGCCAAGGGAGTTGGCGAGACGCCCCCGCGGCCGGCTGAGGGGGGCCATCGGAAAAAGGATGGAGCCGAATCGCGTGCCGGCGCGTCTATTCGGCGACGTCCGTTCGACGACGCCGAAGTGACCGGATTACAGGTGCAGGTGTGACGGAGGTGCAGGACGATGGCCGGTTTCCGGAGTCTGGCGAGACAGGTCCGAGATCCCCGGTGCGATCTGGCGCTGCGGCGCTACTCGCTGCGCAAGTGCCTGGAGCGGTTCGCCCCGTACGGGCACCGGGCGACCTGGGACCATCTGTGCTCGCGGGCCGGGTTCGATCCCGAGGACCGCTCCGTCGACCCGGCGCGGCTCGTGGCCGCACTGGACGAACTGGAGGAGGCCCGGGCGGTCTGGCTGGCCTACGAGGTGGAGTTCGCCGAGCGCCGCAGGAAGGAGAAGCACGACGGTCTGCGCAGGCCGGGCAGCGTGGACGACTGGCACCGGATGACCTGGGGCGGTTTCGGGGTGGCCTGGTGCGACGACCCGCGGGTGCACCCGCGGGAGCCCCTGGCGGAGGTGCTGCGGCGGCTGATCGACGCCCTGGAGCGTGAGCCGGGCTCGTCCTGCCCCGTGTGCCGGGGGGAACGGCTCATGTGGCGGCACGACCTCGACCACGAACCCTCCACGGGCCCGGTGTGCACGGACTGCGGGATCCTGGTGCCGCGCCCCGTGCTGTCCACGGAGGCACTGGCGGAGGCCCGCCGGGCCAGGCTGCTGGTCTCGGCCTGAGAGCCGGGGCGGCGGAAGCGGCATGAGCGACGGGGGCAGCGAGGACGACGGAGGCCTCGGGGTCACGGGGGTGCGCCGGGGATGCCGCACCCCCTGGGCTCCGGGGACCGTAGCAGCTGGTAATCCGCTCGTTCCAGGGTTTTGTTCCGCGGACAGTTGGGGCGATGCATCGCACCCGATGGCCCGAGGAGCTGTCCCCATGTCGACGCTGCGCGTCACCGCCGAGATCCTGACCGTCCACGAACACCCGAACGCCGACGCCCTAGAACTGGCGCAGGTGGGCCTGTACCGGGCCGTCGTCGCCAAGGGCGCCTACCGCACGGGCGACGCCGCGGTGTACATCCCCGAGCAGTCCGTGCTGCCCACCGCGCTGATCGACGAGCTGGGCCTGACCGGCCGCCTGGCGGGCGCCAACCACGACCGGGTCAAGGCGGTCCGGCTGCGCGGTGAGCTGTCGCAGGGCATCGTGTGCCGGCCGAAGGCGCTCGCGGACGTCGACCTGGTGCGGGCCGCCGCGGACGGCACCGACTTCGCGGAGCTGCTCGGCGTCACCAAGTGGGTCCCGCCGGTCCCGCCGACCATGAGCGGCGAGGTGGAGTCGGCGCCCGACCTGCTGCCGTGGGTCGACATCGAGAACGTGCAGCGCTATCCCGGCATCTTCGCCCCCGGCGAGCCCGTGGTGCTCACCGAGAAGCTGCACGGCACGGCCTGCCTGCTCACCTACTGCGTGGAGCAGGACCGGGTGTACGTCTCCTCCAAGGGATTCGGCGCCAGGTCCCTCGCGCTGAAGGAGGACCCGCGCAACCTGTACTGGCGCGCGGTGCGCGGTCACGGCGTCGCCGAGGCCGCCGCCGACCTCGCCGGCCGGCTGGGCGCCAAGCGGGTCGGCATCTTCGGCGAGGTGTACGGCGCGGGCGTGCAGGACCTGTCGTACGGCGCCGACGGGCGGCGCGACACGCTCGGGTACGCCGTGTTCGACGTGTCGGCGGAGATAGACGGCGAGGTGCACTGGCTGGACGCGGCGGACCTGCTCGACGGCCGCCTGCCACTGGTGCCCCGGCTGTACACCGGCCCGTACGACAGCGAGCGGGTGCTGGAGTTCGCCAGTGGCCGGGAGACGGTGTCCGGACGGCGGCTGCACCTGCGGGAGGGCGTCGTCATCCGGCCGGCGGTCGAGCGCCACAGCCCGGCGACGGGCGGCCGCGCCATAGCCAAGGCCGTGAGCCCGGCGTACCTGACCCGTAAGGGCGGCACGGAGTACGAGTGAGCGACGGCGGCCGGGAGCGGGATCCGCCCTCAGCCGCCGGACCCCTTCCTCCGGCTCTCCGTCAACAGCCTGGAGCCGGTGAGACGCTCACCGAAGACGTCGTCCGGGTTGGACAGCACGCAGCCCTCCAGCGACAGACAGCCGCAGCCGATGCAGTCGGTGAGGTGGTCGCGCAGCCGGTTCAGCTGCCGGATGCGCTCGTCCAGCTCGGAGCGCCACGCCTCCGACAGCCGCGCCCAGTCGTCACGGGTGGGCGTACGCTCCTCGGGCAGCTCGGCGAGCGCCTCGCGGATCGTGGCGAGCGGGATGCCGACGCGCTGCGCGGCGCGGATGAAGGCGACCCGGCGCAGGGTGTCGCGGGTGTAGCGGCGCTGGTTCCCGGAGGTGCGCCGACTGCTGATCAGCCCCTTGGACTCGTAGAAGTGCAGGGCCGACACGGCGGCGCCGCTGCGGGCGGAGAGCTGCCCGACCGTGAGCTCGTGGATCTTCTCTGGAATCCGGTGCACTCCCCGAAGCCTACCGACCCCGTACGGCGCCCGGTCCGTTGACAGGGACCCCTCGGCCGACCATGCTAAGCAGTTGCTTAGGCATGCGCACGCGGATGCGCCTGCGACTACGTGACGCGAGAGGCCGGGACATGGCAGAGCCGAGGATCTTCACGTCCGTCGACGACCTGAAGGCGGCGGTGGGCGAGCAGCTGGGGTACACCGACTGGCTGGAGGTCGACCAGAAGCGGATCGACCTGTTCGCCGAGGCCACCGGGGACCACCAGTGGATCCACGTCGACCCGGAGAAGGCCGCCGCGGGGCCGTTCGGCACGACCATCGCGCACGGCTACCTGACGCTGTCGCTGCTGCCGCTGTTCGGCCCGCAGCTGCTGTCCGTCGAGGGCGTGAAGATGGGCGTCAACTACGGCACCAACAAGGTGCGCTTCCCGGCCCCCGTGCCGGTCGGCTCGCGGCTGCGCGCCACGGCGAGGATCAGCGCGGTCGACGAGGTGCCGGGCGGCGTCCAGGTGGCCACCGCCTTCACCGTCGAGCGCGAGGGCGGCGACAAGCCGGTGTGCGTCGCCGAGTCGGTGGCCCGCTACTACCTCTGAGCGGACCCGGCGCCCTTGGCCCCCACCATCCGGAGCACGAGGTCGGCGTAGAGCGCGCCGACCTCCTCGGGGGTGCGGGGCCCGTCGACGTTGAACCAGCGGGCCACGTCGATGCACAGGGAGAGCACGGCGAGCGTGGTGCCCGGTACGTCGGGGACGTCGAACTCGCCGGAGCGCACCCCGTCCTCGATGACGCCGCGCACCTCGGCGTCCACCTGCCGGCGCAGGCCGACGATCTCCGCACGGGCGTCGGGGCCGAGGGAATCGAGTTCGTACTGCACGACCCTGGCGGTCGTACGGCCACGCGCGTGCCAGCGGACGAAGGAGCTGACCGCCCCGGCGAGCCGCTCGGCCGCGGTGCCCTCCTCGCGGGCGGCGGTGCGCAGGATGTCCAGCGCCTTCTCGTGCCCGATCCGGCTGATGCGGTGGAGCAGCTCTTCCTTGGTCTTGTAGTGGATGTAGAGCGCGGCCGGGCTCATGCCGGCGCGGCCCGCGATGTCGCGGGTCGTCGTGGCGTGGTAGCCGCGCTCCGCGAAGGCCTCCACGGCGGCGAGCAGCAGCCGCCGGGCCGCGTCGGGCGTGACCTCACCCCACGGCTGCGCCTCACCGCCGGCCGTCTCCTCCGCCGTACTCATCGCTCACCCCATTCACTGGCAGGGACGACATCCTACCGGCAAGGGTGAGCGAGCGCTTAGGGCACGTCCGGCGGACGTGTCCTTCTTGGGTTGCCGGCACCATGGCGCTGCCGTCCCCCTGAACCATCCGGCGTGGGGGCCGGCTTTCCGCGGGACCCGACACTGACGGGGTGCCGGGTGCCGCCGCGCCCACCACTCCCCATCGCCCTGGGGGCACCTCCCAGGCCCTTAAGGCACTGGGGGAGGCACGACTGCCCGCAGCTAGGCGCTGCTGTGGTCGCCGACGGCGGGGAGGGGACGGGGTGGGGGTGGGGGTGGGCGCCCACAGCGGCTGGCGCGTCGGCACCCCGCACCCCACAAGCACACCTCATCGCGCCAGACCGAGGACGACCACCCCCACCCCGGCCCCGCACCACCACCCCACCGCAGGCGCCACGCGCACCTCAAAGCTTCTGCAGCGGGTCGTAGTCGGCCAGCATCTTCTCCAGCCGGGCCTGATCCACCCGGTTCACGATCTGCCCCGCCTCCTGCCGGTCACGGATGACCTTGGCCAGCGTGAAGGCGGAGGTGACGAGGTACAGGACCGCGATACCGAGGAACGCGCGGACCCAGGCGTCGGTCTCCAGGTTGAAGATGCCGACCGCGGTGGCCGTGATGGCCACTCCGAAGGACGCCACGGCCTGACCGTAGAAGGCCGCCGTACTCTGCTGCTTGACCGGTGTGTCGCTCATGGGGAAAAGAATCGGCCGACGCAACGTCGGCCACATCCGCACGGATACTCAGCCGGTACTCATCCCCCGCCCCTCAGAACGCCGAAACCCCCGTCAACGCCCGCCCGATGACCAGCTTCTGGATCTGACTGGTGCCCTCGTACAGCGTCATCACGCGTGCGTCCCGCAGTAGTTTGCCCGCCGGGTACTCGTCGATGTAGCCGTAACCACCGAACACCTGCAGCGCGTTGTTCGCGGCACGCACAGCCGCCTCCGACGCGAACAGCTTCGCCTTGGAGGACTCCACGGCGAACGGCTTCCCCCGGTCGATCAGATCGGCGACCCGCCAGGTCAGCAGCCGCGCCGCGTCCACGTCGACGGCGATGTCACTGATCAGCTCCTGCACCAGCTGGTGCCCCGCGATCGGCTTGCCGAACTGCTCCCGCTCCCCCGCGTAGCCCACCGCCGCGTCCAGCGCGGCCTGCGCGATGCCGACGCAGCCGGCCGCGACCGACATGCGCCCCTTGGCCAGGGCGGACATGGCGACCGAGAAACCACGCCCCTCCTCACCGAGCAGCGCCGACGCGGGCACCCGCACCCCGTCGAACACCAACTCGGCCGTGGCCTGCCCCCGCAGCCCCAGCTTCCCGTGCACGGTACGGCGCGTCAGCCCAGGGCTGTCCGTGGGCACCAGGAACGCGGACACGCCCTTGTGCCCCGGCGCGTCGGTGGACCGCGCGAACAGCAGCACCACGTCCGCCCACGTCCCGTTCGTGATGAACATCTTCGAGCCGTCGATGACGTACGCGTCACCGTCCCGCACCGCCCGCGTGGCGAGACTCCCCGCGTCGGAGCCGGTGCCCGGCTCGGTCAGACCGAAGCAGCCGACGTACTCACCGGAGGTCAGCCCCGGCAGCCAGGTCCGCTTCTGCTCCTCGTCGCCGTACGCCGCGATCGTCTTGGCGACCAGGCCGAGGGAGACGGAGACGATGCCGCGCACCGACGAGTCCCCGCGCCCCAGCTCCTCGGTGACCAGGCAGTACGCGAGATGGTCGCCGCCCGAGCCGCCGTACTCCTCGTCGATCGTCAGCCCGAGGAAGCCGACCTCGCCGAGCTTCTTCACGATGCCCCGGTCGACCTCCTCCGCACGGTCCCAGGCGGTGGCGTGCGGCGCCACCTCGCGCCGTACGAAGTCCCGGGCGAGCCGGCGTACGGCCTCCTGCTCGTCACTCAGCTCCAGGTTCATCCCGAGTCACCCCATGTGAGACGCGCGTGGTCGTGGTCGTTCGTGCACCAATAAATTAGCACTGCTAGTTTAGGGCCGCAGCCCTACTATGTGCGCCATGGCCCGACCGCGCAAGCCCTTGCTCAGCACCAACCGGATCGTCGAGACGGCGCGTGCGCTGGTGGACACGGAGGGGCTGGCCGCGGTGTCCACCCGCCGGCTGGCCGCCGAGCTCGGGGTGAGCGGGCCGTCGCTGTACAACCACTTCCGCACCAAGGACGAGATCCTGGAGGCGGTGGCCGACTCGGTGAGCGCGCTGGTCGACCTGTCGATGTTCGAGGACGGCCGGGACTGGCGGACGGCGCTGCACGACTGGGCGGTCTCCTACCGCGGCGCGCTGCGCGACCACCCGAACATCGTCCCCGTGCTGGCCCGCGGCCCCGGGCGGCGTCCCGCGGCGCTGCGGCTGGCCGACGCGGCCTACGGCGCGATGGTCGAGGCGGGCTGGCCGCCCGCCCAGGCGACGTCCATCGGCGCGCTGATGCGGTACTTCATCATGGGCTCGGCGCTCGGTTCGTTCGCCGGCGGCTTCGTGGACGACGCGAGCGCCTACGACCCCGCCGACTACCCGCACCTCGGGCAGGCGCACCTGCTGGCCGAGCAGCAGGAGAAGATCGACGAACGGGCCTTCGAAACCGGCCTCACCGCCCTGCTGGACGGCTTGGCCCTGCAGTACGAGCAGGTACGGCAGCACGGCTGAGCGTGCGCGACGGCGTCACCGGCCGCCCGGACGCTTCGGTCCGCACCGAACCGTCCCTGCCGCATGCTGGAGGGCATGACCTCGAAGGATCCCCGGGCAGCCGCGCTGGCCCGCCTCGCCGCACTGATCGCCGACGAGACCCGCGCCGGGTGCCTGCTGGCGCTGCTGGACGGGCGGGCATGGACGGCGGGCGAACTGGCCCGGCACTGCGGGGTCGCCGCGTCCACGCTCAGCGAGCACCTGGGCAAGCTGGTCGGCGGCGGGCTGCTGACCGAGGAACGGCAAGGGCGGCACCGGTACGTGCGGCTCGCGGACGCCCGGGTCGCGCAGCTCCTGGAGGACCTGACCGCGCAGATCGCGCCGGGCGCCGCCGAACCCCCGCGCGGGCTGCGGCAGTCGGGCGCCGGCTCCGCGATGGCGCGCGGCCGCACCTGCTACGACCACCTCGCCGGGCGGCTCGGCATCGCCGTCACCGACGCCCTCACCGCGCGGGGCCTGCTGCGCCAGGACACGGGGTTCGCGCTCACCGACGCGGGGCTGGGCTGGTTCGGCGCGCTGGGCATCGGCCTCGACCGCCGGGGCCGGCGCCCGCTGGTCCGCGCCTGCCTGGACTGGACGGAACGGCGCCCCCACCTCGCCGGGACGGCGGGCGCGGCCCTGTGCCGGTACGCCCTGGACGAGGGCTGGTGCGTCCGCATCGGCTCCGAGCGCGCGGTGAAGCTGACCGCCACCGGCGAACACGCCCTCGCCACCCACCTGGGACTCGACGCGGCCGCGCTCCGCTGAGGGATCGGCCCCACCCGCGGGTCCGCGGGAACTCCCCGGACAACTCCGGCTCGACCCGCCGCACGGCCCGCCGGCACCGTGTGGAGCGGTTCGCCACGGGCTTTCGCTCGCCGAGGGCGGGTGCGGCGACGTGGGGGCTGGTCGCGCAGTTCCCCCCGCCCCTGCGGGCGCGTCCGCAGCGGCGTGGGAAACGCTGAGGCTTCGAAGCCACCAGGGCGCGGCCTCCCTTGCCGCGCCCGGCCGTCGGGCACCTGCGGCAGCGTGGGGGTTGGTCGCGCAGTTCCCCGCGCCCCTGCGGGCGCCTCCGCAGCGGCGTGGGAAACGCTGAGGCTTCGAAGCCACCCTTGCCCCGCCCGGTCGTCGGGCACCTGCGGCAACGTGGGGGCTGATCGCGCAGTTCCCCCCGCCCCTGCGGGCGCCTCCGCAGCGGCGTGGAAAACGCTGAGGCTTCGAAGCCACCCTTGCCCCGCCCGGTCGTCGGGCACCTGCGGCAGCGTGGGGGCTGGTCGCGCAGTTCCCCGCGCCGGCGTGGTTCAGAACACGACGAGGGCGCGGCCCCCCTTGCCGGAGAGCATGGTGTCGAAGGCGGCCGGGATGCCGTCCAGGGTGATCCGTTCGGTGACCAGGGCGCCCAGGTCGAAGGCGCCGGAGCGGATGTGCCCCGCGAGGACCGGGAGATCGCGGGCGGGGTCGGAGTTGCCGTAGACGCAGCCGGAGAGGGTGCGGCCCCAGTGGAAGATCTCCAGGGCGTTGAAGGTGACCTGCTCGTCCTTGCCGCCGATACCGACGACCGTGGTACGTCCGCCGCGCCGGGTGGACTCCCAGGCGGTGCGGATGGTGCGGGCCCGGCCGACGCACTCGACGGCCACGTCCACGCCCTGCTTGCCGGTGAGGGAACGGATCTCCCGGGCGGTGGTGTCGGAGGCGACCACGTACTCGGTGGCGCCCGCGGCGCGGGCCAGTTCCTCCTTCTCCGGGGAGACGTCCACGGCGACGATCGTGGAGGCGCCCGCGATCCTCGCCGACTGGAGCGCGGCGAGGCCCACTCCCCCGACGCCGAACACGGCGACGGTCTCACCGGCGCGGACGCGGGCGGAGTGGTGGACCGCGCCGTAGCCGGTGAGCACGGCGCAGCCCAGCAGGGCGGCGTCGGCGAGGGGGACGCCGTCCGGGGCGGGCAGCACACAGGCCCCGGGCACCACGGTCTCCTCGGCGAATGCGGCCACGTTGAGGCCGGGGTGCAGATCGGTGCCGTCGTCGGCGCGGCGGGCGTGCACCCGGGCTGCGCCGTCCAGGGCGTGGGCGCACAGCCAGACCTCGCCGCGGACGCAGGCGGGGCAGCTGCCGCAGGAGGGCGCCCAGTTGAGGACGACCGCGTCGCCGGGGACGACATGGGTGATGTCCTCACCGACGGCGACGACGGTGCCGGCACCCTCGTGGCCGAGGACGGCCGGGACGGGCACGCGCATGGTGCCGTCGGACAGGGACAGGTCGGAGTGGCAGACCCCGGCGGCGGCGAGCCGGACACGGACCTCGCCGGGTCCGGGCTCGGGGAGGTCGATGCCGGTGACCTCGAGCGGGGCACCGACGGCGGGCAGAACGGCGGCACGTACGGCCATGGCTGTCATGACTCCCTTAGAACTGGAGGGACTTGGTCTGCAGGTACTCGGTCAGGCCGTGGGAGCCGAGTTCGCGCCCCACGCCGGACTGCTTGTAACCACCGAACGGCGCGAGCGGGTTGAAGCGGCCGCCGTTGATGTCCACCTGTCCGGTGTCCATGCGGCGGGCGAAGGCCACCGCCTCGGACTCGTCACCGGCCCAGACGGCGCCGGCCAGGCCGTACACGGTGCCGTTGGCGATGCGCAGGGCGTCCTCCTCGTCCTCGTAGCGCAGGACCGAGAGCACGGGGCCGAAGATCTCCTCCTGGGCGATGGTCATCTCCGGGGTGACGTCGGCGAAGACCGTGGGGCTGACGTGGAAGCCCTGCGGCTGCGGGGACTCGGGGCCGCCCGCGACCAGGCGGGCGCCCTCGGCGACGCCCTTCTCGATGTAGCCGCGCACCCGGTCCCGCTGCCGGGCGCTGACCAGGGGGCCGATGCGGTCGGCGTACTTGCCGGCGGCGGCCGCGGCGAGCTCCACGGCCTCGTCGTACCGGTCGCGGTGGACCAGCATGCGGGTCCAGGCGCTGCACGTCTGCCCGGAGTTGGACATCACGTTGGCGACGCCGACGTTGACGGCGCGGGCCAGGTCGGCACCGGGCAGGATGACGTTGGCGGACTTGCCGCCGAGTTCCAGGGCGACCTTCTTCACCATGCCGGTGGCGATCGCGCCGATCCGGCGGCCGACGGCGGTCGAGCCGGTGAAGGAGAGCAGGTCGACGCCCGGGTGCTCGGCGAGCGCCTGGCCTGCCACCGGGCCCAGGCCGGTGACCAGGTTGAACACGCCCGCCGGGACGCCGGCCTCGTGGACGCACTCGGCGAAGACCCGGGCGACCAGCGGGGTGTCCTCGGCGGGCTTGACGACCAGGGTGCAGCCGGCGGCGAGGGCGGGCGCGGCCTTGGCGACGATCTGGTGCAGCGGGTAGTTCCACGGGGTGATCGCGCCGACCACGCCGACGGGTTCGTGGAACACGGTCGAGTTGCCGATCTTCTCCTCGAAGGAGTACGTCGAGGCCAGCTCGGCGTAGGAGCCGGCGACCGCGACGGGCACACCGGCGTGGACGGTCTGCGACAGCTTCTCGGGCGCGCCGAGTTCCGCGGTGACCGTCGCGGCGATCTCGTCGCGGCGGGCGTGGAGCTGGTCCCGCAGGGCGGTGAGGCGGGCCGCGCGCTCGGCGGGCGGGGTGGCGGCCCAGCCGGGGAGGGCGGCGCGGGCGGCGCGTACGGCGGCGTCGACGTCCTCCCCGGTGCCCGCCGGGACGGTGGCGATCACCTGCTCGTCGGCCGGGTTCACCACCTCGATCACGTCCGGGCCGGCGGCGGGGCGCCAGGCGCCGTCGATGTACATGCCGTCGTATGCCTTCATCGCGCTTCCTCCGGGGCGGGGGCGTCCTGTGCGGACACCTAAACTAGCGATGTTAGTTTTTCCGCGCCAGGGGGTCGGCCGCGTGCCCCCGCTCACTCCTCCAGATCGGGCAGCCGGTCCGGGTTCGGGCAGATCCGCTGACCGTGCTGGTCGAAGACGAAGAGGTGCGCCAGATCGACCAGCAGCGGGACCTGCATGCCGTACCGCAGCCTGATGTCGGGGGTGGTGCGGACGATGAGGTCACCGGGCACGCGCGGCTCGGCGGAGGCGGTGGACGTGTCGGCGGGGCCCGGGCCGTCGGGTCCGTCCAGGGTGGCCACGGCGCCCGTGCGGACGGTGCTCGCGCGCAGGGCGCCCGCCCGCTCCCGGAGGCGTTCCAGCACCGTCGCGCCCTCACGGCGGCGGCGCCGGACGCCCGGACGGTCGGGGGCCGGCCGCGGTGCCTCCAGTTCGGGCACGACGGCGGGGCGGGAGCCGGTGTTGAAGTGCACCAGCACCTCGTGGCCCTGGAACTCCAGGTGTTCCACCAGACCGGTGAGGGCCACCTCGCCGGGGCGCGCGACGGACGGCTTGGCGATCCGCACGGCCTCGGACCTGAGGCCCACGATCACCTCGCGGCCCTGCTGCACCCGTAGCAACTGATGGTCCAGGGACAGCGGTTCGGGCAGTCGCAGGAACTGCTTGCCGAGGCTGATCGTCATCGCCCCGTCCAGGGGGGCGCGGACCAGCCCGCGCAGCAGATTGATGCGCGGGGTACCGATGAACGCGGCGACGAAGACGTTGTCGGGCAGGGAGTACACCGCGCGCGGTGTGCCGACCTGCTGGAGGACTCCGCCACGCAGGACGGCGACCCGGTCACCGAGCGACATCGCCTCGGACTGGTCGTGGGTGACGTAGACGGTGGTGACCCCCAACTGCCGGGTGAGCTGCGCGATCTCGGCCCGCACATGGTTGCGGAGCTTGGCGTCGAGGTTGGACAGCGGCTCGTCCATGAGGAACGCGGAGGGCCGGCGGGCGATGGCCCGGCCCATCGCGACCCGTTGGCGTTCGCCGCCGGAGAGCTGGGCGGGGAAGCGGTCGAGGAGGTCCTGGATGCCCAGCATGCGGGCGGTGGCGTCCACCTTGGGCGCCGGGTCGTCGCCGGGCGACTCGATGCGCAGGGGGAAGCCGATGTTGTCCCGGCTGGTCATGCTCGGGTACAGGGCGAAGTTCTGGAACACCATCGCCATGTCCCGGTCGGAGGGGGGCAGTTCGTTGGCGTACTCGCCGTCGAGGAAGAGGGTGCCCTCGTCGATCTCCTCCAGGCCCGCGATCATCCTGAGCACGGTGGACTTGCCGCAGCCGGACGGGCCGAGCAGCACGAGGAACTCGCCGGGGGTGATGGCCAGGGACAGCCGGTCGACCACGCGCACACCTCGCGCGTAGGACTTGCTCACGTCGTGCAGGGTGATGGCGCGTGTCATGAAGGTGCCCCCGGGGCTCATCAGGGCGCTGCTGCTCCGCGGTCGGACGCCTCGTGCGGGTCGTACGGGGCGTGTGAGTCACGGAAGCTAACGGAAAGTAGGCGGCCGGGGAAGACGGCGGACACGATCGGAGGGCTCTGTCCGCCGACTGAGAAAGCGGACGCATGTATGCGGGGCGGGGCCCGGCGGACGCCGTTCCGACGGGGCGGGTCCGGGTGCCGGCCGTCCCGGTCCGCCGGGTCGGATCGTGACCGTCGGGCAAGGTCACGGCATCGCGCTCACGGGGACCGGCGGGCCGTGGACCGTCCCCTTTCGGTGGTGTCGCGTCGGCCCGTCGGGGGTGCGTCCGGTGCGGGGGCGGGTGGGGTGCGGGCGGCGACCCCCGCGGACGCCAGCAGCAGGGCGCCCAGCATCACGAACGGCGCGGCCACGCCCGCGGCCCCGGCGACCAGGCCCGCCGCCGCGGGGGCGGCGACCTGGCCCAGCCGGTTGCCGGTCAGGCGCAGGGCGAGCGCGGTGGACCGGGCGGCGGCGGGCGCGGCCTGGACGACCGTCGTCATGGACAGCGGCTGGCCGACGCCCAGGCAGAAGCCGAGGGCGGCGAGGACCGTCGCCAGCACCCCCACCGGCACCGGCAGTGCGACGGCCGCGCACAGCAGCGCCGCGAGCAGGCAGGTGACCGTGAGCAGCGTCGTACGGCCGAGCAGCCGGAGCAGTGGGGTGAGGATCAGGCGGCAGGCGATCGTGGCCGCCGCGCGCAGGCTGAGCAGCAGGCCGACGACGGCCGGGTCGATCCCCCGGTGCTCGCCGACCACCGGGAGGTAGGCGGTGAGGATGTCGGTCGCCGACAGCACCGCCAGGCTGATCAGCATGCCCGCGGGGACGCCCCGGGCGCGCAGGATGCCCCGCACCGGCACCCGCTCGCCCGGTGCCGTACGGGGCCGCACCGCACCCGGTTCCTCGATGCGCCACAACGAGGTGAGCGCGAGGGCGCCGCCCGCTCCCGCCGCGATCAGGGCGAAGGCGCTGGTGCGGGTCATGTCCGCGCCGATCAGCGCCCCCGCGGCGACCGGTCCGGCCAGCTGGCCCAGCGACGCGCCGATGGTGAAGTGGCCGAAATTGCGGTCCTGTTCGTGCGGCGCCGACCGGCGGGCGACGAGCGACTGCGCGCCGATCACGAAGCACAGGTGTCCGAGGCCCATCACCCCGCTCCACAGGGCCATCGCCCCCAGCGACCCGGTGACGCCGCTCAGCGCGCACCCGGCGGAGATCAGGACCACGCCGATCGGCAGCAGAGGGGCGCAGCGCCCGTGGTCGGTGCGCCGGCCGAGCGGTACGGCGGCGAACAGCGGCAGCAGCGCGTAGACGCCGGCGATCACGCCGACCGCCCGCTCGTCCGCGCCGAGGGCCAGCGCCCGGTAGGAGACGGCCGGCCGGGCCATCGACACCGCCCCCTGCGCGAAGGAGAAGGCGATCACGAGCCGGAGCAGCCAGCCGCGGTTCCCACCGGGCGTCATGACGGATTCCTTCCAGGAGCGTGGGGGCTGAGGCGGCGCGCGGTCAGACCGTGCCGAAGAGGACTCCGGCCGCGAGGATCAACAGGCAGGTGAGAGCGGCCCACTTGACGACGAACCGGGTGTGGTCGCCGAACTCCACCTTGGCCATGCCGACGAGGACGTAGACGGCCGGGACGAGCGGGCTGGACATGTGCAGCGGCTGGCCGACGAGGGAGGCGCGGGCCATCTCCAGCGGGGTGACGCCGTGCGCCGCCCCGGCTTCGGCGAGCACGGGCAGGACACCGAAGTAGAAGCCGTCGTTGGACATGAAGTAGGTGAGCGGCAGGCTCAGCACGCCGGTGACCAGGGCCATGTGCGGACCCAGCCCGTCGGGGACGGTGTCCACCAGCCACCCCGCCATGTGGTCGACCATGCCGGTGCCCTGCAGGACGCCGGTGAAGACGGCGGCGGCGAAGACCATGCCGGAGACGTTCAGGACGTTGTCGGCGTGGGCGGCGATGCGGGCCTTCTGGTCGGGCAGGCGGGGGTAGTTGACGGAGAGCGCGAGCGCGGCGCCGAGCAGGAACAGCACGGGGATGGGCAGCCACTCCATGATCATGGCGGTGACGAGGACGCCCGTGAGCAGCGCGTTGAACCAGTACAGGCGCGGCCGCAGGGTGGGGCGGTCCGGGTCGAGCCCCTTGAGGTCGTCCTCGGCTCCCTTGAGGTCGTCGTCCTCGGCACCGTCCCCGGCGTGGTCCCCGGCACCCGTGTCCGTGCCGCCGCCCAACCGCCCCGGTCGGCCGGCCCCGTCGCCGCCGCCCGCGCCCACCAGGACGGTCTCCTTCGTGTCGACGAGCACCTCGTCGGACAGCAGCGTGCCCAGACGCCGCCGCTCCCGCAGCCCCAGCACGTAGGCGAGGCCGAGGACGCCCAGCAGGCCGACCAGCAGCGCTGGGATCATCGGGACGAAGATGTCGGCGGCGTCGAGCTTCAGCGCGGTGGCCGCGCGGGCCGTGGGGCCGCCCCAGGGAACGGTGTTCATCACGCCGTTGGCCATGGCGGCGACGCCCGTCATCACGACCAGGCTCATGCCCAGCCGCTTGTACAGGGGGTACATCGCCGAGACGGTGATCATGAAGGTGGTGGAGCCGTCGCCGTCCAGCGACACGATCGCGGCCAGCACGGCCGTGCCCACCACGATCCGCATCGGGTCCGCCTTGCAGAAGCGGAGGATCGCGCGGACCACCGGGTCGAAGAGCCCGACGTCGATCATCACGCCGAAGTAGACGATCGCGAACATCAGCATCGCCGCCGTCGGGGCGAGGCCGGACACTCCGTCGATGACGTAGTCGCCGAGGTGGGCGCCCTTGCCGACGGCCACGCAGAACAGCGCGGGGATCAGCACGAGCGCCGCGATCGGCGACATCTTCTTCGTCATGATCAGGACCAGGAAGGTCGCGATCATGACGAAGCCGAGGATGGTCAGCATGAATGGGACACCTAACGTTCGCCCTTGAACATCCGGCGAGGGCCGGCGGTGTGACGACGTTAGGTACGCCCGGGCGGCGCCAACAAGACGTGAGACCGTGAGCAATAAGCGCGAAACCCCAGGTCAGGCGTTTGCTCAGGTCAGCGCGGTGGCCGTTTCCTGCTCCTCGGCCGGCACGGGGGCCACCTCGACGGGGATGCCGTTGAGCACGGCGTTGCCCGACAGCGGGTCCAGGAGGCTGCCGTCGAGCAGCTGGTTGACGTTGACGCCGGGGGTCACGGAGGCGTGGCGGGTACGGGTGCCCGGCCGGTCGTGGCCCCAGCCGTGCGGCAGGCTCACCACGCCCCGGCGCACGGTGTCGGTGACCTCGGCGGGAGCGGTGACCTCTCCCCCGGCGCCCTTGATCCGCACCGGCTGTCCGTCCCGTACACCGAGGCGTTCGGCGTCGTCGGGGTGGAGGTGCAAGGTGCAGCGGTTGGAGCCCCCGGTGAGGGCGGGCACGTTGTGCAGCCAGCTGTTGTTGGAGCGCAGATGGCGGCGCCCGACGAGGACGAGACCGGCGGGGCGTTCGCGCAGGGCGGCCCGCAGCCGGGGCAGGTCGGCGGCGATCGGGGCGGGCAGCAGTTCCACCTTGCCGCTGCGGGTCTTCAGCGGCTGGGGCAGCCGGGGGCGCAGCGGCCCGAGGTCGATGCCGTGCGGGTGCGCGAGCAGCTTCTCCAGGGTGAGCCCGTCCGGGTCGGCACCGAAGCCGTCGCCGTAGGGGCCGAGGCGGAGCATCATGTCGAGGCGTCGCTCGGGGCCGTTGACACCGGTGAGCAGGCCGGCGAGTTCCTTCGGGTCGCGGCCGTGCACCGGGGAGTGCGGCTCGCCCACGGCCTTGCCGAGGGTCTGCCGGATCACCAGGTCGTCCACGGCGGAGGGGTCGGCGCCGTGCATGCCGGTCGCGGCGAGGACGAGCCGGGCGAGGATCTCGGTCTCGGCCATGCGGCCGGGTTCGAGGGGGACGGCGGGGCGGGTGTAGCGGACCTGGTTGCGCACGGCGAGGGTGTTGAACGCGAAGTCGTGGTGCGGGCTCTGGGCCGGCGGGGGCGGCGGCAGCACGACGTGCGCGTGGCGGGAGGTCTCGTTGAGGTACGGGTCGACGCTCACCATGAAGTCGAGGGAGGCCAGCGCCGTGTCGAGCCGGTCGCCGTCGGGGGCGGAGAGCACCGGGTTCGCGCCGACGGCGACGACGGCGCGGACCGGCGCGCCCTCGTCGGTGGGGGTGTCGATCTCCTCGGCGAGGGCGGACAACGGCAGTTCGCCCTTGGCCTCGGGATGGCGGCTCACCCGGGAGTGCCAGCGGCCGAGGGCGAAGCCGTGGCCGGGTCCGGCGGGGCGCGGGGTCCGGTCCGTGGCGGCCTGCGGGAAGAGCGCGCCGCCCGGCCGGTCCAGGTTGCCGGTGAGGATGTTGAGGACGTCGACGAGCCAGCTGGCGAGGGTGCCGTGCGGGACGGTGCAGCTGCCGATGCGGGCGTAGACGGCGGCGGTGGGGGCGGCGGCGAGCTCCCGGGCGAGGACGCGGATGGTGGCGGCGTCGACGTCACAGGCGCCGGCGACCGCTTCGGGGGTGAAGCTGGCGAGCGCGGGGGCCAGTTCGTCGACGCCGTCGAGGTGCGGCGCGGCGGCGCCGAGGTCGACGAGGTCCTCGTCGAACAGGGTGCGGGCGATCGCGGCGAGGAGCAGCGCGTCGGTGCCGGGGCGGACCGCGAGGTGCCGGTCGGCGAGGCGGGCGGTGCGGGTGCGGCGCGGGTCGACGACGGTGAGGGTGCCGCCGCGCGCCCTGAGCGCCTTGAGCCGGCCCGGGAAGTCGGGGGCGGTGCACAGACTGCCGTTGGACTCCAGCGGGTTGGCGCCGATGAGCAGCAGGTGGCCGGTGCGGTCCAGGTCGGGCACGGGGATGCGGTTGGCGTCGCCGAAGAGGAGCCCGCTGGAGACGTGCTTGGGCATCTGGTCGACGGTGGACGCGGTGAACACGCTGTGGGTGCCGAGCCCGCCGATCAGCAACGGCGGGTAGAGGGCGCCGGCCATGGTGTGGACGTTGGGGTTGCCGAGGACGACGCCGACGGCGTGCGGTCCGTGCCGCTCGACGACCCCGCGCAGTCCGGCGGCGACGGCGTCGAACGCCTCCTCCCAGGTGGCTTCGCGCAGTTCCCCGTCCACGCGGACGAGCGGGGTGCGCAGCCGGTCGGGGTCGGAGTCCACCTCGCCGAAGGCGGCGCCCTTGGGGCAGACGAACCCCTTGCTGAACACGTCGTCGCGGTCGCCGCGGGCGCCGGTGACCTTGCCGTCGTCGACGGTGAGGACCAGGCCGCAGGTGGCCTCGCACAGGGGGCAGATACGGAGAGCGGTGCGGGACACGGGTCCTCCCGGTACGGCGGCGTCGGTGACGCACGGACGGGCCGAGCATACCGACCGGTACGCATGGTGGGGAGGGCGTGCGGGGAACGGGGCCGGATCCGCGTCAGTCGAGCACGGGGGCCAGATACGCCCGGAGCATCGCGCGCAGCTCGCCGATGACCTTCTCGTCCCCTTCGGGCGCCACCCGGAAGGCCAGGTCGACCAGGGCGTCGGCGGTCTCGACGGCGACCAGGAAGGTGCGGCGCAGGTCCTCGTCGTCGGCGGCGCGGCCCAGGTAGCCGGCGAGCAGCGCGGCGAGCCGGCCGGCGACCCGGTGGTTGGGTTCGGCCCGGCGCGCGCCGACCGGGATCTGGTTGCCGAAGTCGACGAGGGAGAAGCCGGGGGCGGTGCGCTTCATGTCCAGGTAGGTGTCGAGCACGACGTCCGTGGCGTGCCGCCAGCCGCGGTCACCGGTGGCGGAGAGCCGCTCGGTGACGCGTTCGGTGAAGCGCTCCAGGTTGCGCTGGGCGAGCGCGTCGGCCATCTGGCGTTTGTTGCCGAAGAAGCGGTAGACGGAGCCGATGGGCACCCCGGCGCGCTCGGCGACCGCGCGGGTGCTCAGGTCGTCGTACCCGACCTCGTCGAGGAGGCCGGCGCAGGCGTCGAGGATCCTGGCCAGCCGTTCGGCGCTGCGCCGCTGCACGGGCGCCCGGCGGAGCGATGTCGGGTGGGACACGGGGGTCATCATGCCTGCCCGGGGCCGCCGGGTGAACCGGGGCCCGCGGCGATCGGTTCCACGCTCGGCTCCACGGTCGGTTCCTGCCCCGACAGCGTGATGTCGGCGGTGCTCTCCACCGGCTCGCCGTCGACGGCCCACACCGAGCCGTCGTCGGCGTACAGCCGGGCGGTGACGTGGTGGGTGCCGCGCGACACGGTGCCGGGGGCCAGGTGGTACTCGGGGGTGCGCAGCAGGGCGACGCGGCGGCCGTTCACCTCCAGGTGCGCCAGACCCCGGCCGGCCTCCGCGCGCCGGCCGGTCCCGTCGGGCGAGAAGCGGAAGTTGCGCACCCGCAGCCGGACGTCCCAGCCGCCCTCGGCGTCGGGGGCGACCTCCACGGTGACCCGGGGGGCGCCCTCCTCGTCCACCTCGCGGTAGGGGCGGCCGTCCTTGTCGCGCTCGTCGAGGAGCCGGCCCACGGGTGAGGACGACACCTCGTCCGGCCCCTGGCCGGCTCCGGTGTCGCAGCCCGCGGTCCCGGCCAAAAACGCGACACAGACCGCGAGCGCGGGGATGATCGGCTTCCGCGTCCACGTCATGCCCGGGAGCGTAGAACAGCGGTCCGAACGCGCGAATCCCCCTGAAGTCGGGTTCCGTGTACTCCGTGGAGGGGACGGGACGGAGGGGAGGACGGGCCCGGGGGCCGAGATCGCGCGGCACCCTTGCGCCGGTGAAACCGCAATCCTACGGTGTTCCATAGGAATCGGCTCGGCAAGGGAGCAGCGGACATGAGCGACGGGGCCACCGCCCGCGTGAGCACAGCGGATCGCGAGGAGGCACGCAAGATCGCCGAAGGGCTGGAGCATCTCTCCGGCTTCGGCAACGAGCACAGCTCGGAGGCGGTACCGGGCGCCCTGCCCGTGGGGCGCAACTCTCCGCAGCGCGCGCCGCTCGGGCTGTACGCCGAGCAGTTGAGCGGTTCCGCCTTCACCGAGCCGCGGGCGGAGAACCGCCGCTCCTGGCTGTACCGGATCCGTCCGTCGGCCGCCCACCCGGCGTTCACCCGCACCGGCAACGGCGGCCTGCGCACGGCGCCCTTCACCCAGACGGTGCCCGATCCCAACCGCCTGCGCTGGAACCCGCTGCCCGAGCCGGCCGGGGACACGGACTTCCTGGCCGGCCTGTGGACACTGGGCGGCAACGGCGACGTCACCCAGCGCAGCGGCATGGCGGTGCACCTGTACCACGCCAACGCCTCGATGGAGCGGGTGTTCAGCGACGCCGACGGTGAGCTGCTGATCGTCCCGGAGCGCGGCGGGCTGCTGCTGCGCACGGAGTTCGGGCTGCTGCATGTGGAGCCCGGACACATCGCGCTGATCCCTCGTGGAGTGCGGTTCCGTGTGGAGCTGTTGAATGAGTCGGCGCGCGGTTATGTGTGCGAGAACTATGGGGCGCCGTTCCGGCTGCCCGACCTGGGCCCGATCGGCGCCAACGGGCTCGCCAACGCCCGGGACTTCCGGGCACCGGTGGCCGCGTACGAGGACGTCGAGGGCCCGGTGGAGGTGGTCAACAAGTACTGCGGCAACCTCTGGACGGCCACGTACGACCACTCCCCGCTGGATGTCGTCGCCTGGCACGGCAACCATGTGCCGTACGCCTATGACCTGCGCCGTTTCAATGTGATGGGCACCATTTCGTACGACCACCCGGACCCGTCGATCTTCACCGTGCTGACGTCTCCGAGCGACACCCCCGGGCTGGCCGGGGTGGACTTCGTGGTGTTCGCCCCGCGCTGGCTGGTCGGCGAGGACACCTTCCGTCCGCCGTACTTCCACCGGAACGTGATGAGCGAGTACATGGGCCTGATCGAGGGCGCGTACGACGCGAAGGCGGAGGGGTTCGTGCCGGGCGGCGGCTCGCTGCACAACATGATGTCGGCGCACGGCCCGGACCGGGAGACGTTCGACCGCGCGAGCGCGGCGGAGCTGCGTCCGCAGAAGATCGACAACGGCCTGGCGTTCATGTTCGAGACGCGCTGGCCGGTGTCCCTCACCCCCCAGGCGGCGCGGGCGGAGCACCTGCAGCAGGGCTACGACGACGTGTGGCAGGGCCTGGAGCGTCACTTCCGGCCATTGCACTGACCGTTCTCCGACCGGTACGGATAGCGCGTGACCTCCTTCGCCCCGGACTCGATCGTCCTGAACCGCAAGTTGCCGCTCTGGTATCAGGTGTCGCAGTCGCTGCGCGCCTCGATCCTCGGCCGCTCGCCCCACGACCCGCTGCGCCTGCCCACCGAGGAACAGCTGGCCGGGCACTACGGGGTGAGCGTGCTGACCATGCGGCAGGCACTGAAGGAGCTGGAGGACGAGGGACTGATCACGCGTCACCGCCGGCGCGGCACGTTCATCGAGCCGGACGCCCTGCGGGGCGCCCCGGTGCGGCTGCTGGGCTCGGTCGACGCGATCGTGGCCCAGCAGTCCGGCATGACGACCGAGCTGCTGGAGCACGGTCCGGCGCCGGTGCCGGCGGAGTTCGCCGAGCACTTCCCGGGCCTGTCGGAGACGGCCGCCTACCACCGGCTGCGCTGCGACGAGAAGACCGGCGAGCCGACCAACCACGCCCGTAACTACGTGCGTCCCGAACTGGCCGCGCGGATCGATCCGGAGGCTCTGGTCCGGTGGCCGATGACGAAGGTGCTGCGGGACGCCGTCGGCGCGGACATCGGCCGCATCACGGACACGGTGGAGGCGCGGCTCGCGGACCCGGAGACGGCCCGGCTGCTGCGGGTCCCGCTGCTCAGCCCGATCCTGCACTACACCGGCGTCACCTACGACTCCGGCGGACGGCCCCTGGACGTCGCCGTCATCCACTACCGGGGTGACCGCTTCTCCTTCACGGTGACCCTGGACGCCACCTGATCCGCCCGGCGCCGTCAGGTCGTACGATGCCCAGCGTGACGCACGACGACGCTCCGCTGCTGGCGGACCTCATGCCGTGGTCCGTCGCACCGCCGCGGCTCGGCCGGGGGTGGCCGGCGGCCCCCGACGCGGCGTCCCTGAAGGCCCGCTGGGACACCCTGGTGAAGGCCGCGGGACCGGACCGGGAGGCCCTGTTCCGGCCGACGCGCTCCCGGACCCCGCACACGGCGGTCGGCCAGCTGCCCGGGCAGGACGGCGGCACGGAGCGGCTGGCCCGCGCCACGGGACCGTGCCCGGAGCCGGTGCGGGTGCTGCGCGGCCCGTTCGACGAGCAGTGGCTGATCCCGGACCAGCGGCTGATCGACGCGCCCCGCCCCGAGCTGTGGCGGGTGGCGGACGCGCATCAGGTGTTCGCCGTCGAGACGGCCGCCCCCCGCTCCTCGGGCCCGGACACGCCCCACGGCCCTCCGCTGCTCGCCACGTCCCTCCTCCCGGTCCTGGGCACCGGCCGGATCCGTCCGCTGTACCGCCGGCCGGGCGCCGCCGAGCCCAATCTGGCACCGGGGCTGACGGAGCACCTCGCCGGGCGGCTGGGGCTGGAGGTCTCCCCCGTCGACGTCCTCGCCTGGGCGACGGCCGTGGCCCGCCCGGCCCCGAACGGCCTCGCCGTGCCGCTCACCGCCGACCCGGACACCTGGCGGCGCGGGGTGTCGCTGGGCCGCCGGCTGCTGTGGCTGATGCGCCGCGACGGGGAGCGCCCCAGGCTGCCGGGCGGCCGCCGCCCGTACGTGCGCGCCCCGCTGCCGGCCCGGCCGGCCGCTCTCGCCTACGACGGGGACGAGGAGGCGCTGTTCCTGGGCGAGGGCAGGATCTCCCCCGTGCCGCGGGAGGCCTGGGACTTCGAGGCCGGGGGCGTGCGGGTGCTGGAGGAGTGGTTCGCGGCCCGCACCCAGCCGGCCGAGCCGGGCACCCTGGCGGCGATCCGGCCGGCCGACTGGCCGCAGGGCTGGACGTCGGAGCTGCTGGAGCTGGTCACGGTCCTCGCCCTGCTCGCCGAACTTCGGCCGTCGCGGGAGGAGTTGACGGGTCAGCCGGTCCCCGCCCCGGTCACCGTCGCCGACCTGCGCACGGCGGGCGTCCTTCCCGTACCGGCCGCCGCCCGCCGCCCCGCCTCGGTCCTGGACGCCCGCGAGGAGGGCCCGGAGGGACAGCTCGCGCTGATCTGAGGCAGCGCCTGTGCACGGCGGCGACGCACGGTACCGGGCGAGGGCCCGGGTGACCGCCTGTGCGCCGTGGGGTCGCGGCGCTCTCCGACGCATTGTCAGTTCGGCGCACTAGGGTCCCGCTCACGGTCGTCGCACGGACGGCCGCCCTGCCGGCCGGACATCAGGAGCTGCTGCACCCATGGGATTCGAGGCGACCTACGCGGACTTCTCCGCCGACCCGGTCCGACTGGCCAACGCCGACGTCAGGCCGCGCGGGGCCCGGTTCGCCGGGTCGCACCTGGCGCTGGGCGCGGGCGGGAGCGTGACCCTGGAGTTCGAGGTGGCGGACCCGGAGGACGTTCCGCAGGTGACCCTGACCGTCACCGCGCTGGTGTCCAAGGCCGGCAGGTCGCTGGGGTACGCCCCGATGGACGTGTTCCTGCAGGGTGAGCCGGTGGCCGTGAACCTGACCGTGCCCGGGGGCGGGGACCTTCCGCAGGACAACGTCTTCGCCGTCCCCGGGCATCTGCTGAAGCCGGGCACCAACACCCTGGAGATACGCTCCTCGGCCGAGGCGCGCACCATGCTCCGGCTCTACCGGGTCACGCTCGACCCCGTGTGGGAGCACGGCCGTTCGGAGCGTGCCCGGACGGAGGCGGCCGCCCGCGACTCGGTGTTCGCCTACCGTACGGAACTGCGGCCCGCCCACTCCTCCTCCGCGCACTGGCGGCCGGCGCCGCGGCTGCTGTTCCACGTCGACCGGGGCGAGCACGCGCTGCCCGCACAGCTCGGCTGGCGCGGCACCGACGGCGCCGAGACCGCCGTCAGTTTCCAGGCGAACATGTCCGACTTCCACGGCTGCCGCCGTGACGCGGACGGCACGGTCCACGAGTACCGGGGACGCGTCGTCGGCCGCTGGGCCTATCCGGAGGGCGTCGACCAGGTTCCGGCGGAGTCCCTGCACCGGTTCCACACCGAGGAGGGCTGGGGCGGCGGCTGGCACCGCTCCCACGAACTGCGGCTGCTGGTGGACGACGGCGGGGCCGCGCCGGAGCGTGTGACCTGGCGGGACCAGCGGGGCAACTCCGGTGTGGTCGTGCTGCACACGCTGGAGGACGAGGCCGAGGTGACCGAGGCCGAGGCGAGCGACGAGCACGTCGCGGCGGGCGAGGTCGCCCACAACCTCCTCGACGACTCCCGCGGCAAGTGGCTGGCGGGCGACGACACCGCGCTGCTCGACTTCGCGCTGGCCCGCCCGGCCACCGTCACCTCGTACGTCCTCGTGTCGGCGAACGACTTCCCCGACCGTGACCCCCAGGACTGGGCCCTCCACGGCTCCGACGACGGCCGCACCTGGACACCGCTGGACTCCCGCACGGGTGAGACGTTCGACCGCCGGTACCAGGCGCGGGAGTTCTTCCTGCGCGGCGCGCCCAAGACCCACCGCCACCTCCGTCTGGAGATCACCCGCAACGGCGGCGCGCACGAGACCCAGCTCGCCCAGATCCGCTTCCTCGAGGGTCCGGCCGGTCAGGGTTTCACCGGCTACTACCAGCGTCATGACGAGGGCCCCATCGGCTACCGCGGCACCCCCGTCGCCGCCTCGTCCCCCACCGGTCTCCCCGCCGCCGCTTCCCGCGTCGCCTCGGACCTGGAGACGGCCGTGGCGAGCCTCGCCGAGACGGCACAGACGCTGGCCGCCCTGGCGGCACGACTGCGCACGCACTGACACCGGGCCCGCGTGGGGTTCAGTGGCGGGGGTCGAAGCCGTTCAGGACCCGGGTGAGGGCACGTTCGAAGACCGCCTCCAGGTCGATCGGGCCCGGGTCCTCGGCGAAGGCCGCCGCCATCCTCGGATACGCGCCGCTCGCGACGCGGGACATCAGATAGGCGCTGCGGACCGCGTCCTCCCGCTCCTGCGACCAGGGCAGCGAGCGGGTGCGTTCGGCGGTGGCCAGCTCGTTGGAGACGTACGTCGTCACGACGCCGTTCAGCATCGCGATCAGCTCCAGCTTGGTGCCCTGCGGGCCGGGCATCGGGTCCAGGCAGGCCAGGCAGTGCTCCAGGTAGCGCAGGGAGTTGGGGCTGAAGCCGTAGACCGGTGACATCAGCCGCGGCAGCCACGGGTGGCGGTGCATCAGCGACCGGCTCTGGTGGGCGACCCGCAGCATGTCGGCGCGCCAGTCACCGCTCGGCTCCCACAGTTCGTGCTCGGCGGCGACCGCGTCGACCATCAGCTCGTGCAGGTCCTCCTTGCGGGGGACGTAGTTGTACAGCGACATGGTGCCGCAGCCCAGCTCGGCGGCGACGCGGCGCATGGAGACCGCGTCCAGGCCCTCGGCGTCGGCGACCCGCACAGCGGCGGCCGCGATGTCGGCGCGGCTGTACGCCGGCCTGGGCCCACGGCCGCTGCGCTCGGGGCGCGCCCAGATCACTTCGGGTTCGGCCGCTCGGCCCGCCATCGGTCATCACCTCGCTCACCATCGTAGTTACGTACACCGTACGTAGTGCGCTATGGTCACCCCATGACTACTACGTACGCTGTACTTAGTGAGGGCCTGGAGAAGCGCTTCGGTGCCGTGCGTGCCCTGCGCGGGCTGGATCTGGCGGTGGCCGAGGGCACGGTGTGCGGGCTGCTCGGCCCCAACGGCGCGGGCAAGACGACGGCGGTCCGGCTGCTGACCACGCTGCTGCGCCCCGACGCGGGGTCCGCGCGGGTCGCGGGCCACGACCTGCTGCGCGAGGCCGCCGCCGTACGGCGGCGGATTAGCGTCACCGGGCAGGACACGTCGATCGACGGGGACCTCACCGGCCGGGAGAACCTGCGGCTGTTCGCGCGGCTGCACCGGGCGCGGGGCGCGGCCGCCCGCGCCGACGAACTGCTCGCCCGCTTCGGACTGACGGAGGCGGCCGGCCGTCCCGCCTCCACCTGGTCGGGAGGCATGCGGCGGCGGCTGGACCTCGCGGTGAGCCTGGTCCGGCGGCCCGAGGTGCTGTTCCTGGACGAGCCGACGACCGGGCTCGACCCGGCCGGCCGCAACCTGGTCCGGGAGGTGGTCCGGGAGCTGACCGGCGACGGCACGACGGTGCTGCTGACCACCCAGTACCTGGAGGAGGCAGACCAGCTGGCCGACGACATCGCGCTGGTCGACCGGGGCCGGGTCGCGCACACCGGCTCACCGGCCGAGCTGAAGGCCCTGGTGGGGACGCATGCCGAGGTGGTGGTGGCGGACGGCCACGCCCTGGAGGCGGCGGCCGGGGTGCTGGACCGGCTCACCGGATCGCGGCCCTCGCTGGACCGCGAACGGCACACGGTCGGCGCGGTCACCCGCGACCCCACGCTCACCCTGCCGCACCTGGTGCGCACGCTGGACGCGGCCGGCGTGCCGCTGCTCGACGCGAGCCTCAGACCGCCGACCCTCGACGACGTGTTCCTGCGGCTGACCGAACCGCCGGCCGACCCGGCGGACCTCCCCCACGGCGACAAGGAGCGTGCCGCTTGAGCACGTTGGCGTACGACGGCACCGCGATGCTGGGCCGGCAGCTGCGGCGGATGCGGAACAACCCGGGGCTGCTGATCCTCACCCAGACGATGCCGGTGAGCATGCTGCTGTTCTTCGGCTACGTCTTCGGCAGCGCGCTCGCCGTGCCGGGCGCCGGGTACCGGTCCTTCCTGGTGCCGGGGCTGCTGGTCGCGACGGCGGCGGGCGGTGTGATGACCGGCATGTTCCAGTCGGCGCAGGACGTGCACCGCGGGGTGACGGACCGGTTCCGGACGCTGCCGATGAGCCGGGCGGCCGTGCCGGCGGGCCAGGCGGTCGCCGACGTCCTGGTCACGGCGGCGGGGTCGGTGCCGTTCCTGCTGGTGGGGCTCGCGGTGGGCTGGCGGGTGGAGGGCGGCGTGCTGGAGGCGGCGGGCGCCGTCGGTCTGCTGCTGCTGTTCCGGTTCGCGTGCGTGTGGGCCGGCATCTACCTGGGTCTGCTGACGCGGAACGAGGAGGCGGCCGGTCAGCTGGGCGGGGCGACCTTCCTGCTGCCGCTGCTGTCGAGCGCCTACATCCCGACGGCGGGGCTGCCGGACGGGCTGCGCACGGTGGCGGAGTGGAATCCGATCAGCGCGGTGGCGACGGCGCTGCGGGATCTGTTCGGCAACGCTCCGGTACCTCAGGGTTCGGCCTGGCCGACGGCGCACCCGGTCGCGGGGTCACTGGCCTGGTGTGCGGTGCTGCTCGCGGTGTTCGTTCCGCTCGCGGTACGGCAGTACGCGCACGGGAAGCGGTGACGGGAGAGGCGCCGGGCGCGTGGGGACGGCGACGAGGTCCCTGGTCACGCCGGGTGCGCGCGGGGGTCACGGCAGCACCGGGTCCGCGGTGGGTGCGCGGGCGGGAGGGCCGCTGAACCGGGCCCTGCGGTCGCGGCCGGGTGGGATCGGTGGCGACGGCAGGGTGAGGTGCCGGGGATTGTGTGGACCGGCGGAACGGGGCGGTGGGCCGTGGGGACGGCGAGCGGGCGGGCGCGCCGCGCCGGGACGGGTGGACCGTCCGGCGCGGACGCTACCGGCTGCCGAACAGGGAGCGGCGCAGTCGGCGCAGCGGGGCGAAGAGCGAGACGCGGCTCGTGCGGGCCCGCGCGCCCCTGGTGCCGTGGTGCGCGCTGTCACGCGCGGTCAGCTCACGCATGAGCGACGTCGCCTCGGCCGTCTCCCGCTGCGGGACCGCCGGCCCCGCGAGGACCGAGAGATGGCGGTCGAGACGCGAACTGCTCGCGCTGCTGCCGCAGGTGATCGCAGGGACCCTGGCCCTACTGCGCACTGTTATCTGTTCCATGTCACTCCCCACCCGTACGACTCCACCCGGCCCGGGCAGGGTAACCCTATCGCCCCATACGGGCACCCGTGTATCGAGGTCACAGGATTCACCTTCCCCGTAAGGGTGTTGACGAACACTCGACGATTACTCTCCGAATCCGACCGTTTTCAGGGCGAGTTGGACGATGGGCTGGCCGGTGGGTTGTGGAGAGCCGCCGTCCGGTTCGACGGTTACCGCGAGTGACGTCGCCGAGGTGTCGAGACCGGACGCGACCAAGGGCGTGTCGCCCTGGAAGAGGCCCAGGGAGCGGGGCCGGCCGTCCTGGTCCATGAGCCAGAGCTGGCGCACACGTCCGTTCGGAGGGTCGCCGTATCCGCCCAGAGTGACGACGGCACCGCGAGCCGATACGGAAGCGATCACTCCGAATGTGCGGCCGCGTGCGTCCCGGCCGCTGCTCGCGCGGGCGTCGGGGGCCGCGAGAACGTGGGCGATCTCACGTGTCCGGTCGCGTGCGGCGTTCAGTTCGTCCCGGGTCCGGTCCGCCTGCACCCCGAACAGCGCGGCGACGACGAGTGCCGCGGCGGCGGTGGCCGTGGCGAACGGCACGAACAGCGGGCGGCGTTCCCGGACGCGCGGCGGAGGTGCCGAGCCCCAGACGTGCGGCGGCAGCCGCGGTTCGCGCGCACGGGAGTCCGCCTGCGGCGCGGGTTCCTGGGCGGTGGTGCGCACGGCGGCGAGGACCCGGTCCCGCAGGGCGGGCGGCGCGGGCGCGGCCGTGGACCACGCCAGCCGGACGGCGTCCTCGGCGAGGTCGCGCACCTCGGCGGCACACCGGGCGCAGGACCTCAGGTGCTTCTCGAAGCGGACCCGCTCGGCGGGTTCCAGGGCGTCGAGGGCGTAGGGGGCGGCGAGCGAGTGCAGGTCCTCCCGGGAGAACAGCCGGCCGAACGGACTCATGCCGCGCCTCCCAGACAGTTCCGGAGGCGGGTGAGCCCGTCCCGCATACGGGTCTTGACGGTGCCCAGCGGCAGTTTGAGCCGCTCGGCCACCTCCCGGTAGGTGTAGCCGTCGTAGTAGGCGAGCGTCACCGACTGGCGCTGCAGTGCGGTGAGCCGGTCCAGACAGCGGCGCACCCACTCGCGTTCGAGTCCGGCCTCGACCTCCTCGGCGACCTGGTCGAAGGCGGGGCCGTGGCCGCGCCGGGCCTCGCGCTGCTCGCGCTCGCCCGCCGCGCGGACGCTGCGCACCCGGTCGACGGCGCGGCGGTGGGCCAGGGTGAGCACCCAGGACAGCGCGCTGCCCCGGCCCGGGTCGAACCGCGCGGCGGAGCGCCAGAGTTCGAGCAGCACCTCCTGGGCCACCTCCTCGGACTGGGCCGGGTCCCGCACCACGCGCCGCACCAGCCCGTACACCGGTCCGGAGACCAGCCCGTAGAGATCCTCGAACGCCTTCTGGTCGCCGCCGGCCACCTGGATCAGCAGCTGATCCGCCTCCAACGCCCCTCCCCCTTCCCCGGCCCGCCGGACCGTCCGGTCGCACACGGCATGCGCAGCGAGCGCGCCTCCGGATGGGAAGTACGGATCACGGGGCCGAAAACGCGGGTCGGCGGGGAGAAATGCTACGGGCGCGGTGGCCGTCGGGGAGGGGTGCGGGAACAAGTTCACGGTTCGGCCAATCCGGCCCGCCCGGGGCTCCGAATCCCAGTGCGTCAAGGCAAGTCGGCACTGAGGACGGACGGCATGACACCTAACTCCAGGACCCCTGCGGGGCGCAGGGGCCTCGCGACCCTGATCTGTGGTGCGCTGGCCGCCGGGGGGCTCGCAGCCGCCGGCGCGTCCGCGCTGGAACCCGAGGCGGCCTCCGCCTCCTCCCACCGGGAGGCCCCGCTGATCTCGGGCACCCCGCAGTACGACAACACGGACCTGTACGCGTTCGTCAGTCCCGACAAGCCGGACACGACGACGATCATCGCGAACTGGATCCCCTTCGAGGAGCCGGCCGGGGGGCCGAACTTCTTCACGTTCGCGGAGGACGCGCAGTACGACATCCACATCGACAACAACGGTGACGCCCAGGGCGAGCTGCTGTTCCGCTACACCTTCGAGACCCACGTGAAGAACGAGAAGACGTTCCTGTACAACACCGGGCCGGTCACCGCCCTGGACGACCCGGACCTCAACGTCACGCAGACCTACGACGTCGAGCTGCTGAAGCTGAAGAACCAGCACGCGGTGTCCCGTACGAAGATCGCGCACGACGTGCCGGTGGCCCCGTCGAACGTCGGCAAGGCGTCCATGCCGGACTACGACACCCTGCGCGAACAGGCGGTGCGTGAACTGGCGGGCGGCACGACCACGTTCGCCGGGCAGGCCGACGACCCGTTCTTCCTGGACCTGCGGGTCTTCGACCTGCTGTACGGCGGGAACCTCTCCGAGGTCGGCAACGACACCCTCAAGGGCTACAACGTCAACTCCGTCGCGCTGCAGGTGCCGACGCACCTGATCACCGAGTCGGCGGACCAGCCGGTGGTCGGCATCTGGTCCACCACCCAGCGGGAGAACGCCGAGGGGCATCTCGTGCAGGTGTCCCGGCTGGGCAACCCGCTGGTGAACGAGGTCGTCAACCCGATCGGGGACAAGGACACGTTCAACGCGTCCGCGCCGTGGGACGACGCGCAGTTCCTGAAGAACGTCACCGAGCCGGAGCTGCCGAAGCTGATCGAGGCGATCTACAAGATCCCCGCGCCGAAGGAGCCGCGCGAGGACCTGGTCGACGTGTTCCTCAAGGGCGTGGAGGGCCTCAACCAGCCGCCGCATGTGCGCCCTTCGGAGATGCTGCGCCTCAACACCTCGATCGAGCCGGCCGCGAAGCCGAAGCGGCTGGGTGTCCTGGACGGCGACACCGCCGGCTTCCCCAACGGGCGCCGGCTGACGGACGACGTCGTCGACGCCGCGCTCCAGGTCGTCGAGGGGGAACTGGTCGGGGCGAAGAACGACCTGGGGGACGCGGTCGACGCCAACGACAAGGAGTTCGGCGCGGCCTTCCCCTACCTGGCGAACCCCACGGAAGGGTCGCGCGGCCCGCTCGCCAAGGGCGTCGACAGCGGCAACGACGTGCGCAACCAGCTGGGTGACGCGCTGCGGCCCGCCGGGGCGGACGGCACGAGCGACACCGTCCTCGTCGCCGCGTCCGCGGGCGCGGGAGCGGGCGGACTGCTGCTGATCGGCGTGGCGCTGATGTGGTGGCGGCGGATGCGACGCCGGGCGTACTGACCGCCGCCCCGGATCCCCCGGGCGGCCGGCACGTCCGGCCGCCCCCACCGACAGGCGCGGCCCTCCCGTCCCCCCACGTCAGGGCCGCGCCGCCGACCACCGAGGAGAGCCATGGCCCCGCGCACGAACGACCCGGCCCGCGAAGGCGGCCACCCCGCCGCCGCCCCGGCCCCCCGGGGCGGACCGGCGCAGGACACCCCACGCGCGGGCGTGGGGGGCGAGGACGCGCCGGACGCCCCACGCCCGGGCGCCGGGGGCGAGGACGCGCCGGACGGTCCGCGCCCGGCCCCCCGCGAGGGGGATGCCCCGGACAGCCCGCACCCGGCAGGGGAGCACAGGCCCGCGCCGCACCGGCCCGCCGAGGGCGTGCCGGCGGATGCCCACGGACACCCGGCCGTCCCGCAACCGGCCGCCGACGCGCCGCGACCCGGTGACGGGGCAGAGGTGTCGGCCGCGGGCGGCGGTGGGGGCGAGCGGGTGGTCGTCGCCCTGCGGCGGTTCGCCGCTGCTGCGCGGCGGGGGCGGGGGCCGCATCTGGTGTCGTGTGCCGTGCTGCTCGCGGTGGCGATGACCGCCGGAGCCGTCGCCGTGGGGGGCGACGGGCGGGACACGGCCCGGGCGGCGGCGCCCGCGGCCGGGCCGGTGACCGCCGGGATGCTCACCGGGGGTGGCCTCGACACGGCGATCCGCTCCTTGCGGGCCCATCTGCACGCCCAGCCCAAGGACTTCGGCGCCTGGGCCACCCTGGGCCTCGTCCACGTCGAGCGGGCGCGCACCGACGGGGACCCCACCCGCTACGCCCCCGCCGAAGAGGCCCTCGGCCGTTCCCTCGCCCTGCGTCCCGGCAACGACCAGGCGCTCGCCGGCCAGGCCGCCCTCGCCGCCGCCCGCCACGACTTCCCCGGCGCCCTGGAGTACGCCGACCGCGCCCTGGCACAGAACCCGTACAGCGAGCGCGCCTTGTGCTCCCGGATCGACGCCCTGGTGGAACTCGGCCGGTACGAGGAGGCGGAGCGGGCCACGCGGGTCGCCGACCGCAGGCGTCCGGGCGTACCCGTGTTCACGCGGTACGCCTACGTGCGGGAGCTGCGCGGTGACGTGACCACCGCCCGGCGGGTGCTGCACCGCGCGCTCGACGGCGCCGCCTCCGCCGCGGACGTGGCGTACGTCGCGACCGCGCTGGGCAACCTCGAACGCGGCCAGGGCCGGTACCCGGCGGCCCTTCACCACTACGCGCGGGCGCTCGCGGCGGACGACGCCCACCTCCCCGCCTTGGAGGGCCGGGCGCGCGCCCAGTCGGCGGGCGGCGACCGCGCGGGCGCCGTCCGCACGCTGGAGCAGGTCGTCGCCCGCTCCCCGTTGCCCGGACCGCTGGTCGCCCTCGGTGAGCTGTACGAGGCCCGCGGCGGCCCCGGAGACCGCGCGAGGGCGCGGGAGCAGTACGCCCTGGTCGACGCCTGGACCGCGCTGGCCCGGGCCGGGGGCGTCGACGCCGACCTGGACACCGCGCTCGCCGCCGCCGACCACGGGGACACCGCCGAGGCGCTGCGCGCGGCCCGTGCCGAGTGGGGCCGCCGGCACACCGTGCACACGGCGGACGCACTCGCCTGGGCCCTGCACCGGTCCGGCCGCTCCGCGGAGGCCCTTCCCTACGCCCGTCGCGCCACGGCCACCGGCTACCGCGACGCCGCCTTCCTCTACCACCGGGGCATGATCGAGCGGGCCGCCGGCCACCACCGCGCCGCCCACGCCTCCCTCACCGCCGCCCTGGAGCTGAACCCGGGCTTCTCCCCGCTCGGCGCCCGTGCGGCACGCGCCGCGCTGGAGGAACTGACGGAACGGACGGGCCTGACGGAACGGGAGGCGGCACGGTGACCCCGCTCCGCTCCGCCGCCGCCGGCGCCGCGGTCCTCACCGCCGCCGGGGCGCTCGCCCTGGGCCCGGCCGCCGGGGCGAGCGCGCACCCGCTCGGCAACTTCACCGTCAACCGCTACGACGGACTGGTGGCGGCGCCCGGCGAACTGCGCGTGCACCACGTCGAGGACCTCGCCGAGATCCCCGCCACCCAGGCCGGTCCTGACCTCACCCGGCTGGGCCGGGACGCCTGGGCCCGGCAGCGGTGCGCGACGGCCGCGCGGGACAGCGCGGTACGTGCCGACGGGCGCCCGGCGCCGCTCACGGTGCGCTCCGCCCGCGTGCGGGTGAACCCCGGTCAGGCGGGCCTGGACACCCTGCGCGTGGAGTGCCGGCTGACCGCGTCCCTCCCCCGGCACCGTACGGTCGGCGTCGGATTCCGCGCGGCGGGCGAAGAATCCGGCCCCGGCTGGCGGGAGATCACGGCGCGGGGCGACCGTACGACGCTCACCGCCTCGGACGTACCGGAGGACTCCCTCTCCGCCCGGCTGACCCGCTACCCGGAGCGGCGGCTCACGTCCCCGCCCGACACCCGGACCGCGACCCTGCGCGTCCGGCCGGGCGGCCCGGCACTGGCGGCGGACGGGGCGGACGAGGCGGACGCTCCGGCCGCCGCCGTGCTGCCCCGGGGCGCCGACCGCTGGACCCGTGCGCTGGACGACCTCGTCGCCCGGCGCGACCTGACCGCCGGTCTCGCGGCGTCGGCCTTGCTGCTCGCGGTGGTCCTCGGCGCGATGCACGCGCTCGCCCCGGGCCACGGCAAGACGCTGATGGCCGCGACCGCGGCGGCCCGCGGGAGCGGGGCCCGGCTCCGTGACGTGCTGCCGATGGCCGCCTCCGTGACGGTGACCCACACCCTCGGTGTGATCGCCCTGGGCCTGATGGTGACGGCCGGCTCCGCCGCCGCGCCCTCGGTGGTCGCGTGGCTGGGCATCGCCGGCGGCGCCCTGGTCACCCTGGCCGGCGCCCAGCTGGTACGCCGCGCCTGGCGCCACCACCGCAACCAGGCCCACGGGCACGCGCATACCCACGAGCACGGGCCCGGGCATACACACGGGCACGGGCCTGGGCATACACACGAGCACGAGCACGGGCACGACAGCACCCACGCACACGACCGCGATCACCCCCACAGCCACGACCACCCCCACGGCGACGCGCACCCCCACCCCCACACCCCCCTCACGCACACCCACGTCGGCCGTACCCACACCCACCCCACCGCGCCCACCCTCCGCGGCACGATCCTGCTCGGCTTCGCCGGCGGGCTGGTGCCGAGCCCGTCCGCCGTCGTCGTGCTGGTCGGCGCCGCCGCCCTCGGCCACGCCTGGTTCGGGCTGCTGCTCGTCGTCGCGTACGGCGTCGGACTGGCCCTCACCCTCACCGCCGCCGGCTACGCGGTGGTGCGGGCGGGCGGGGGCGTGTCCCGGCTGCTGGCCCGGCGCCCGCGCTGGACGAGCGCGCCGTGGGCGGCGCTGGTGCGCCGGAGCGCGCCCCTCGCTTCGGCGTGCGTCGTCCTCGTCCTGGGGGCCGGATTGGTGTTCAGGGGGGCGGCATCCGCACTCGGCTGAGCTACTTTCATGAGGAAAGGGTGAATTCGCCCGGACGCGAATGGGGGCGCCGTGTCCGAAGAACCGGGCAGTGAGCGGATGATCGCCGGCCGCTACCGGCTGCTGTCGCCGCTGGGCGAGGGCGGCATGGGCACCGTGTGGCGGGCCCGCGACGAGGTGCTGAACCGCGAGGTCGCGGTGAAGGAGGTGCGCGCCCCGGCCGGGTTGCCGGCGTCCGACGTGGAGCGGATGTACGCCCGTCTGGAACGGGAGGCGTGGGCGGCGGCCCGGATCACCGACCGCAACGTGGTCACCGTGTACGACGTGGCTACGGAGGACGGACGGCCGTGGATCGTCATGGAGCTGGTGCGCGGTCTGTCGCTGGCGGAGGTGCTGGAGGCCGAGGGCCCGCTGTCGCCGCGGCGGGCGGCGCACATCGGCGCGGAGGTGCTGGCCGCGCTGAGTGCCGCGCACGCTGCGGGAGTGCTGCACCGGGACGTGAAGCCCGCCAACGTGCTGATCGCGAACGACGGCCGGGTGGTGCTCACGGACTTCGGGATCGCCACGGTCGAGGGCAGCTCCGCGCTGACCATGACGGGCGAGGTCGTCGGGTCGCCGGAGTTCCTCGCGCCGGAGCGGGCGTTGGGCCGTACCCCGGGCCCGGAGTCGGACCTGTGGTCGCTCGGTGTGCTGCTGTACGCGGCGGTCGAGGGCCGGTCCCCGTTCCGGCAGGACACCCCGCTGAGCACGCTGCGGGCGATCGTCGACGAGGAACTGCCGCCGCCCCGCCGGGCGGGTCCGCTCGGGCCGGTGATCGAGAAGCTGCTGCGCAAGGACCCCGCCGGACGGCTGCCGGCCGGCCAGGTGTTGCAGGATCTGCGGGTCGTCGGCGCCGGGGGCTCGCCGGGCGCGGACCCGGGGCGTACGGCCTCGTCGTACGCCCCGACGGTGGCCGCGCTTCCGCCGTCGTACTCCGGGACACCGGCGCCGGCCTCAGCGGCACCGGTCGCGGGGACGCCCGTGACGGGGACGCCGACGGCCGTCACGTCGCCCGCCGCCCCGTCCGGGCGCGGTCGCCGGGGTGCCGTGCTGCTGGTCGCGGGGGTGGTGCTGCTGGCGCTCGCGCTGGCCGGGCTGACGTACGCGCTGCTGAACCAGGACGACGGTGGACCGGAGGCCGGGGGCGGCGGGGCCAGTTCGCCCGCCCGGAGCGGCACCGACGGCGAGGGCGCCGGCGGGACGGGACGCACAGGTGACCCGGCCACCTCCTCGTCCTCGGCGGACGACGGGGACGACGGGGACGGTGGCGGCGACGGGCACGAAGGGGAGACCACTCCCCCGGCGCTCACCGTGTCCGTCACGGTGACCGGCGCGCACACGGAGTACTCCGGGGCCTGTCCGCCGCCGGAGGACGGGGCGCCCGCGTTCACGGCGACGTTCACGGTGAACCGGCTGCCCGCCGAGGTCTCCTACCGCTGGGCGGCCGAGGACGGTTCGGTGGTGGACCGCGGCTGGCGGACCCTGTCGTTCCCCGCGGACGGCGGGCGGACGCGGCAGGACACGGTGGTGGTGCGGACGTACGCGGAGAGCGGGACGTTCCACAGCCGGATCGGGGTCGAGGTGCGCGAGCCGGTGCGGGCGACGTCGAAGACCGTGCCGTTCTCGGTGGTGTGCGAGACGGAGACCCCGCCGGACGGGGCCTCCGCTTCGGCGTCCGGTGCGGACGGCGGCGGGTACTGAACCCGCGGGGTCAGGCCGCCGAGTCGAGCACGGGGAGGTAGCCACCGGACTGTCCGGAGGCCTTCGGGTGGTACGAGTTGCCGATGTTCAGCCAGTCCACGCTGTGCAGCCAGGAGTCGCCGGAGCAGATCTCGTGGCCGGTGAACGTGGTACGGACGTCACCGAAGGTGAAGCCGTACGCCCGGGAGCGCTGGGCGATGGCGGTGTTGAGGTGGTCGGAGGCGTCGTTGATCGCCTTCCGCTTGGTCTCGGAGAGGCCGATGCAGGTGGCGCCGAGCCGGTAGAAGCGGGGGTAACCGAGCACCACGACGTGGGCGTTGGGGGCGCGGTCGCGGATGGCCGTGTAGACGCCGTCGAGCCTGCCGGGCAGCGTCGAGTCGACGAAGGCACGGGCGGTGGCGATGCGGGAGAGGCAGGAGCTGTCGGACTGGAGCACACAGGTCGTCATGACGTCGGCGAAACCGGCGTCGTTGCCGCCGATGCTGATCGAGACGAGGGCGGTGCCCGCGGAGAGCGGGCCGAGCTGCCCGGAGAGGACATCACCCGTTCGGGCGCCCGAGCAGGCGGTGAAGGAGAAGGACGAGGGTGAGTGGGCGGCCGCCCAGAGGTAGGGGTGGGCCTTCGTGCTGCGCTTGCAGTCGCCGCTGGAGGAGATGTAACTGCCGGCGCCGACACCGGAGGAGTAGGAGTCGCCGAGGGCCACGTACGGCCCGGGGGCCGCCTGTGGTGACGCGTGCGCCGCGGCCGCCCCGGTGAGGGCGGTGGTGACGGCGAGGAGGAGCGTGCCGAGGAAGAGGACAAGTCGGGAACGTCTCATGGAACCTCCCTTTAGCAGGATCTCTGCCTCAACCGTCGTACCGCCTACGCGTGTTGAGTGGAAGTGTTCATGCCAAAACTATTACCGTTGAGTACCGGACAAACACCCGCGCACCGGCGCACCCGGCAAATCGGGTGCACGGGACCCGCGCGTGACCGATCATGGCGACATGTCCTCCCACCCGCACGACGCACTGCCGATCCGGCTCAACGTCGACGACAACGACTCCCCGTCCGACGTCGTCGACGCGCTGTTCCTCGGCCGTTTCGCGACGGGCGAGCAGCCCTTCTCGCACGCCGTCTCCATCGACCGGGTGCGCTCCGGTGCGACCCTGCTGCCCCCGCACGCCCGGGTGCTGCGGCTCGCCAAGGACGACGACCGCAGCGCCACCCTGGCCGAGGGTGACGGCTGGACGCTGCTGATCTCCCGCTGGAGCCGGGGCGCCGACGTCACGGTGACCGCGACCAGCGCCGAACTGGCCGCCAAGGTCCTGGACGAGGCCACCGAGGGCGCGGCGGACGAACCCGAACCGCAGCCGGAGAACGTCACCATGGGGTTCTGGTACGTCTCCCCGCGCCGCGGCCCGCACCGCACCACCCGGCAGATCGCGGCCGGCACCTGGGAGGAGATCCGGCCCAACTACACGGCTCCGGTCGCCGACGCGATGGACCGTCTGATGAAGACCACCCCCGAGGACATCTCGGGCCGGCTGCTCCTGCTGCACGGCCCGCCGGGCACCGGCAAGACCTCCGCGCTGCGCACCCTGGCCCGGTCCTGGCGGGACTGGTGCCAGGTGGACTGCGTCCTGGACCCCGAGCGGCTCTTCTCCGACGTCGGCTACCTCATGGACATCGCGATCGGCGAGGAGGACGCGTCCGGCAAGAACCGCTGGCGGCTGCTGCTCCTGGAGGACTGCGACGAGCTGATCCGGGGCGAGGCCAAGCACACGGCGGGTCAGGCGCTGTCCCGGCTGCTGAACCTGACGGACGGTCTGCTCGGCCAGGGCCGCAACGTGCTGGTGGGCGTCACCACCAACGAGGACCTGGAGCGCCTGCACCCGGCCGTGGTGCGTCCGGGCCGCTGCCTGGCCCGGATCGAGGTGGGCCCGCTGACCCGCACGGAGGCGGTGAACTGGCTGGGCCGCGTGGAAGGCGTCGGACGCGAGGGGGCGAGCCTGGCCGAGCTGTACGCCCTGCGCCGGGGCACCTCCCCGACCTCCCTGCCGGAACCGCGCGGCGACGCGGACGCGGGCCTGTACCTGTAACAGCCGGGAGGGCCGCATGCCGCTGCTGGTCGGGACCTCGGGATGGCAGTACAAGGACTGGCGCGGGGTGCTGTACCCGCCCGGTCTGCCGGTACGGCTGTGGCTGGAGGAGTACGCGGCCGCCTTCGCCACCGTCGAGGTCAACAACGCCTTCTACCGGCTGCCGTCCCGGGAGACCTTCGAGTCCTGGCGGGTGCGCACCCCGCCGGGCTTCGTCGTCGCGCTCAAGGCCAGCCGCTACCTGACGCACATCAAGCGGCTGCGGGACCCCGAGGAGCCGGTGGAGCGCCTGATGGACCGGGCCGCCTGCCTCGGCGACCGGCTGGGCCCCGTCCTCCTCCAGCTCCCGCCGACGCTCCGGGCGGATCCCGCGCTGCTGGACGCCTGCCTGCGCCGCTTCCCCGCGTCGACGCGGGTGGCGGTCGAGCCGCGCCATCCGTCGTGGTGGACACCGCAGGTGCGGGCGGTGTTGGAGGCCCGGGGCGCCGCGCTGTGCTGGGCCGACGTGCTGTCCCGCCCCGTCACCCCGCTGTGGCGCACCACGGACTGGGGCTACGTGCGCTTCCACCAGGGCCGCGCCCACCCCTGGCCCCACTACGGCCGCCAGGCCCTGCGCACCTGGCTGGACCGCATCACCACCACCTGGCCGGCAAGCGCGGACGTCCACGCCTACTTCAACAACGACCCCAACGCGGCAGCGGTCCACAACGCCAGAACATTGATGAACATGACGCCCCCCACGCCCCACCCCTGAACGCCCACCCCACCCCCTCAAGGGGCGCGGGGAACTGCGCGCTCAACCCCCACCACCCGCAGCCAACCCCGAATCGCACCACCCCAGGGGCGCGGGCCCCCAGCCCCCACCCACCCGCAGCCGCCACGCGACCTCACCCAGAAACCGCCCGCAACGCATCCCTGACAGCGGCCAGCGCCACCTCCTCCCCCACCCCCAACCGCCGAACCCGCTCGGCGAATACCTCCGCCGCCGCGGCAACCTCCCGCTCCGCCGCCGACCCCACCGCAGCGATCACCGTCCCGTTGCGCCCCCGGGTCTCGATCACCCCGTCCGCCTCGAGCGCCCGGTACGCCTTCGCCACCGTGTTCGCCGCGAGGCCGAGCGTCTCGGCCAGCCCTCGCACCGTCGGCAGCCGGTACCCCACGGGCAGCGCCCCCGACCGCGCCTGCTCGGAGATCTGCGCCCGCACCTGCTCGTACGGCGGCGCCCCGTCCTCGATATGGATCTGCACACTCACGCCGCGATTCTCGCGCACCCCCGGAAAAATGGGAGGCACCCCGCCTCACTTCCTCGTAGCGTCCGCCCACATGACTGTGACCGTCCGCGATCTCCGCCCCGACGCCCGGGCAGACCTGGAAGGCTTCGCCCGCGTACGGCAGGCCGCCCTGCCGTTCGTCCTCGTCACCCCGGAGTCCCTCGCCCACGACCTCACCCATCTGCACCCCGACGCCCACTACCGCCCCCTCGTGGCCGTGGACGACGAGGGCGAGGTGATCGGCACGGCCCAGGTGCACCTGACCTATGACAGCACCGTGCCGGGCCAGGCCAACCTCAACGTCTACGTGCACCCCCGGCACACCCGCCGGGGCGCGGGAACGCTGCTGGTGCGCGCCGCCGAGGAGCACCTGGCCGCGCACGGGGCGGCCAGGCTGTTCGCCTGGGTGCTGGACGAGCCCGGCAACCGCGCGTTCGCCGAACGGCACGGCTACCGGGCGAGCCGCTCCGCGCACTTCCTGCGTCTGGACCTCGCGCACGGCACGCTGCCCCCGCTCCAGGACCCGCCGCCCGGCGTGGAGCTGCGTCCGGGCTCGGACTACGCCGACGACCCCCGCCCGCTGTTCGCGCTGGACGCGGAGACCACGGCGGACGAACCGAGCGACGTGGACACCGAGTTCACCGACTACGAGGCGTGGCTCAGGGAGACCTGGCAGCACCCGCTGTTCAGCCCCGAGCTGACCACGGTGGCCCTGGTCGACGGCCGTCCCGCCGCGTTCTCCGCGGCCCGCACGGACGGCGGCACCCGGTACGGCACGGTCATGACGGGGACGGCCCGCGCCCACCGCGGCCGGGGCCTGGCCAAGCTCGCCAAGAACGACTCGCTGCACCGCGCCCGCGCCGCCGGGCTCACGGATGCCTTCACCGGCAACGACACCGGGAACGGCCCGATGATCGCGATCAACAAGTGGTTCGGCTACGAAGTCTGCGGTACGGAGGTGCGGTATGTCCGCGAGCTCGGCTGACCCGGCCCTCCCGGCCGGCGGTCCGGCCACGGTGGAGGTGGTCCTCGTCAAGGCGGGCCGCACGAAGATCCGGTACCCGGCGGCCCTGCTCGCCGACGACGGCACCCGGGTCAGTGTGCGCGCCCCCTGGGCGGGCGAGGGCGTGCGCGACTTCGGCTTCGTCCGGTTCGAGCCCGGGGACGTCTTCACGGAGCACTACTGGCGCGACCGCTGGTACTCCGTGAAGGAGGTGCGCACCTCCGCGGGGACCCTCAAGGGCCACTACTGCGACGTCACCCGTCCGGCCGAGGTGTCCGCCGGGCGCCTGCTCGTCGAGGACCTCGACCTGGACCTGTGGGTGTCCGCGGACGGCACGGACGTACGGCGGCTGGACGAGGACGAGTTCGCGGCGAGCGGTCTGTCCACGGCGGACCCGGCCGCCGCGTCGGCGGCGGTGGCCGCCCTCGACGAACTCGACGCCCTGGCCCGGGGGGCCGGCCTCGCGACCCTGCTCGGCTGAGACACCGCCGGACCGGTTCGGTCCCGCACGGCGACCGGACCCGTTCAGCTCCGTAAGGAGACCGGACCGGTTCAGTCCCGCAGGGCGACCACCGCGTACCGCTCGTCGTCGACCTCGCGCCCCCACAGCGCGGGGTCCCCGGACAGCCGCTCCACGCGCACCCGCGCGGCGAGCGGGGCGAGGAGGGCGGTGAGCCGGTCCGCGGGTATCCCGGCCGGGCTCACGGTCCCCCACACCCCCTCGACCAGCACGAGCCGCCCGCCCGGCCGCAGCAGGTCGCGCCAGCGCCGCAAAACCCGGTCCGGCTCGGGCAGCGTCCACAGCACGTGCCGGACGAGGACGGCGTCGTAGCGCTCGCCGTCGACGGGAGGGGCCGCCGCGTCGCCGGTGAGGAACACCGCGTGGCGCCCGGCGAGCTTCTGCCGGGCCAGCGCCACCATGGCCGGGGACCGGTCGACGCCGGTGACCCGGTGGCCCTGCTCGGAGGCGAGGAGGGAGAGGCTGCCGGTGCCGCAGCCGAGGTCGAGGACGTCGCCGGGACGGCCCGGCAGCCAGTCCTTCAGCCGTGCGGCCCAGGCGGCGCGCACCGCCGGGTCGCGCAGTCCGTGGTCCGGCTCCTCGTCGAAGGAGGCCGCCCGCGCGTCCCAGTCGACACCGCCGGCATCCGTCCCGTCACCGTGATCTGTGGTCATGGGCTCAGAGTGACACCTGCCACTGACAGTCGATTCGTGACCGGTACCACAGACACGACGGGACGGATGAGGAACTCTCCCCCGAAAGGTTCACCGCCGTGGGAACGGGTGACCCGGTGGGCCTTCGAGGAGGCAGCCATGCGCCGCGTCACCGTGCGGAAGCCCTCGAGGAGGACGGACACCCGTCGGGCCCGCGAGGAGGCCGACGAGCGTCCCGCGGAGCGCCCCGAGGTCCGCAAGGACGTCGCCCGCACCTGGTGGCCCGACGGCTGAACGCCCCCGCGCGAGGCTCAGCCCAGCCGCTTGCGGTAGTGGATCCGGTCGTACGGCCCGGTCGTCCCGCGCTCGACGGCCTCGTAGCCGAATCTCGGGTAGATCCTCTGGTTCTCCCACATCATGGCGTTCGTGAAGAGCCTGATCTCGGGCAGTCCGAGCGCCCGTGCCCGGTCCTCCGCGAACTCCAGCAGCAGCCGCCCCAGCCCGGTGCCCCGCGCGTCGGGGCGGACGGCGACGACGTCCAGGTACAGGTGGTCCGGGCGCGGCTCCAGGACGACCAGCCCGGCCACCCGTACGGGCCCGCCCCCGCCCTCGTCCGGGATCTCCGCGACGAACACCCGCCCCGCGGCCACGTTCGCCGCGTGGTCCGCCTCCATGGGCACCGGTACCACTCCGATGCGGGCGATGTAGGGCCGGAAGGCCGCGTCGACCACCGCCCGCACGGCCGGTACGTCGGCGGCGACGGCCGGTCTGATCCGCGCGTTCGTCATGTCCGCACCGTACCTACCTGATCCCAGTCCGAACGCTTCCTTAAAGCGACCATAAGGATCTCCCCGCACCGCCCTCACCGGGCGATTTCCGGGTTTCACGGGGCTACGTTCTGAGCCACCCCCCACGGGATCCCCCGGGTTCACCCCCAGAGATCCGCCGTTCGTCGTGTCGAGGAGTTGCTGCCCCATGTCCGCACGCCGCAAGGCCGCTGTCGCCGCCATGGCTCTCGCCCCGCTCGCCCTCACCGGACTGTCCGCCGCGCCGGCCGCCGCCCACGGTTCGATGGGCGACCCGGTCAGCCGGGTCTTCCAGTGCTTCGGCGAGGGGCCCGAGAACCCGACGTCGGAGGCGTGCGAGGCGGCGGTCGCGGCGGGCGGCACCCAGGCGCTGTACGACTGGAACGGCGTCCGCATCGGTGACGCCGGCGGACGCCACCAGGAGCTCATCCCGGACGGCAAGCTGTGCAGCGCCGGGAACGAGGCGTTCAAGGGACTCGACCTGGCCCGCGCCGACTGGCCGGCGACGAGCGTGTCCGGCGGCGACCACACCTTCAAGTACCGGGTGACGGCCCCGCACAAGGGCACCTTCACGGTGTACATCACCAAGCCCGGCTACGACCCGGCCCAGCCGCTGGCCTGGGACGACCTGGACCTGACGAACCCGGTGGCGACGTCCACCGACCCGGCCGCGGTCGACGGTTTCTACACCTTCTCCGGCACCCTGCCCGAGCGCTCCGGCAAGCAGCTGCTGTACGCGGTGTGGCAGCGCTCGGACAGCCCGGAGGCGTTCTACTCCTGCTCGGACGTCACCTTCGGCGGCGCGCAGGCCGGTGGGGGCGGGACCGGCGGCGGTGAGGCGGACGGCGGTGAGGCACCCGCGGAGGCGGAGACCCCGAAGGAGGCGCCCGCCTCGGCACCGGCGGCCTCCGCCCCGTCCGAGGAGCAGATCGAGACCGGTGCGGAGAAGTCGACGGTCGAGAACCACGGGCACGGTGACGACGACCCCGCCACCACGGCCGACCCGGTCGCGGCGGACGCCGGCACGGGCAACGAGCTGAAGGCGGCCGGCGGCGGGCAGAACCTGGCGGAGACCGGCGGGGACGCGGGGACGCCGTATCTGATGATCGGCGGGGCCGCGGCGCTGGCGCTCGGCTCGGCCGCGCTGTTCGCCTCGGCGCGGCGGCGCACGGCGACCGGGCGGCACGGCCGCTGAACCGGCGGCGGGTCCCTGCCCGGCGGCTCAGGCCGGACAGGGACCCGCCGCTTTTCCCATGCAGATGACACGTGTCAGCTGAACACGGAGGCGCAGGTGGTCCGTTTCGCGTGGGCCGGATCGAGGGCGTTCGCCACCTCGTGGAAGGCGATCCGGTCGAGCAGCCCGATCGCCAGGTGCTCGGACAGGTCGACCGGACAGAGGTCCTGAAGCACCACGTTCCGCACGTTCGGCCCGGTCAGGAAGGCACTGCGGTACGGGGTGACGACCTGGTCGTACCGGGTGGCGATGACGGTGTAGCGGACGCCGGGCACGGTGTCGCCGCCTGCGTTGAGCTTGGTGAGGAAGGCGGAGCCGGCGACCTGGTCGGCGAGGGCGGGGGTGGCCTCGCTCAGCAGGTCCTCGGCGCCGGGGAAGTACGGCAGGAGCGCGGTGAGGCCGCCGAGGGTGGTGCCGTGGTTGCTGGGCGCGATGCCGACGAGGGCGTTCACCTCGGCGGCGCCGCCGAGGAACTTGAGGTAGTAACGGGGCATCATGCCACCCTGGGAGTGGCCGACGATGTCGGCCTTCGCGGCGCCGGTCGCGGCGCGCACCCGGTCGACGTAGGCGTCGAGCTGCTCGGCGGACTTCTCGACGGGGCCGAGACCGTGGAAGAAGGGGACGCCGGGGAGTTGGCCGTAGTCGAGGGAGAAGACGCAGTAGCCGCGGTTCTTCAGATAGGGCGCGAGGCCCAGCCAGTTGTCGACGGAGTTGCCGAAGGTGCCGTGGACCAGGACGACGGGGCGGGGGTGGGCGGCGGAGGGCTTGCAGGTGAAGTCGTTCCAGCCGGAGCCGGGCGCGGCGGCGGCCTGTGCGCTCGCGGCGGTGGGGACGGTGACGGCGGCCGCGGCCAGCAGGAACGCGGCCAGCGGTCTGATCACCCGCTTCCAGGGCAGCATCGTGTGATCTCCTTGCGGCTCAAGGGGAAGGGTGGGGTCCTACGCCCTGTGATCCGGATCACGGGATGCTGTTCACTCATCAAGTTACGGGCGAGTAGGAAAAGCCGGAAGTTACGGGTCGGTAAAAACTCTCCCCGTCACCACACGATCACCCACCACCGCCTGATAGGGCGTCACCAAGCAGGACGAATCCCCCCACCGGGCGCGATGCGCGCCAACTGAGCCCGCCCCCTTCAGGTCAGGCGGCCAGCGTGCCCGGGATCACCGCGTGCGGGCCGAACTTCGCCCGGAGCCGGTCCGCGACCTCCTCGATCCTGCGCACCTTCTCGTCCACCGGGTCGAAGGTGAGCTGGTGGGAGGCCTGTTCGGCGGGGTCGAGACCCTCCGCGCGCAGCACCACCGCGCGCACCCGGGCGCGCTGCAGACCGAGCGCCTCGTACAGGCCGTACGCCGCCCTGGTGAGCGCGGGCGAGTGCGCGGTCGGCTCGGGGAGCGTGCGGGTGCGGGTGGTCGCCGACCGGTCGGCGTAGCGGACGGTGAGGGTGAGGCCGCGGCAGACCTGGTCCAGCGCGCGCAGCCGGGCGCCCAGTTCCTCGGCGGCCGAGAGCAGGGCGCGGCGGTGCCGGCCGGGGTCCAGTTCGTCGCGGGTGAAGGGGCGTTCGGTGGCCAGTGACCGGGAGACGGCGTCGGGCACGACCCGGCCGCGGTCGACGCCGTTCGCCTTCTCGTGCAGCTCGCGTCCGGCGCGGGCGCCCACCAGCCGCTGGAGCGTGGACAGCGGGGCGGCGGCGACCCGGCCGAGGGTGTCCAGGCCGTACTCGCACAGGGTGCGGGCGGTCTTGGTGCCCACGCCGGGCAGCGCGACGACGGGCTGTCCGGCGAGGAACTCCCGCACCTCGTCCCCGTCCACCGCGCGGGTCAGCCCCGGCCGGGCCTCCCGCAGCGCCATGCGGGCCAGCATCGGGCCGGGACCGGCTCCGATCACGCAGTCGACGCCGTGCAGGGCGAGGGCGCGCACCCGGATCACCGAGGCCAGTTCCACCGCGGTGCGCCCGAAGTACCGTTCGGCGCCGCGCAGATCGGCCAGCGCGCCGTCCGGCGGCAGGGCCTGCACGACGGGGGTGAACTCCTCCAGCAGGCCGATCAGCCCCGGCAGGGCCGCCTCGTACATCGGCGGCAGCTGGAAACGTACGCAGAGAATGGTCATCCCGCACTCCCCGGACTCTGGTGCCACAACTTCCTTCCCACCGCGGGCCCTTCGCCCGCGGGGCGCAGATCGGCCCAAGGGTGCATCTCGTACCCCGTGGGCATGCGGATCGTCCGCTCCTCCATCGGGTCCCGGGCCGCCGAACCGGCCGGCGCGGGCAGCCCGTCCGAACCGGCCAGCCGCCTGCGGGCCGGGGCGGCCTCGTCGTCGGCGGCCCCGGAGCCGTTGCCGGCCGGGGCGGCGAGCCGCGCGGCGACCCCTTCCAGTCCCTCCTCCCGCCGGATCTCCAGCAGGTCGGCGAGGTTCCAGGCGGCGGAGCCGACCACGCTGAAGCTGCGCGGGCCGCGCCGCTGCACCACCCCGCGCACCAGCAGCAGCCAGGAGTGGAAGACGGTGTGGGCGCAGGTGTCGTGCGAGTCGTCGAAGAAGGCGAGGTCGACCAGGCCCGTGCCGTCGTCCAGGGTGGAGAAGATGACCCGCCGCCCGGAGCGGATCGGCGGGGTCTGGGTGGCCGCCTTGGCACCCGCGACCAGCACCGTCTCCCCGTGCCGCAGTTCGCGCAGCCGCCGCGCGGAGACCACGCCCAGCTCCTTGAGGAAGGTGCCGTGGTCGTCCATCAGATGGCGGGAGGCGTCCATGGACAGCACGCCGAGTTCGGCGCTGAGCTTCTCCGGCTCGGTGAGGTCGGGCAGCCCGGCGGAGGCGGTCCGCCGGCCGCCGGACAGCGGGAGCTGGTCGCCGCGTCCGCCGCGGGCGCCGCGGTGCAGTTCGGTCAGGTGCAGTTGCAGGTCGCGGCGGTTGGCGCCGAACGCGTCCAGCGCGCCGACCTGGGCGAGCCGCCCGGCGAGCGGGCGGCTGGGCCGGGCCCGCTCCCAGAAGTCGAGCAGCGAGGCGTACGGCTGCCCCTCGGCGATCCGCTCCGCCTCGGCCTCGCTGATGCCGTGCACGTCGGAGAGCGCCAGGCGCAGGCCCCACACCTGCTTCCCGTCCTTCGAGTCGCCCTTCGGCGCCCCCTTCACATCCCCTGATGCGGACTTCACATCCCCCGATTCAGACACCAGTTCGATCCTGTGTGCGACCCCCGACCTGTTCACGTCCAGCGGCAGCACCGGCACCCCCCGCCTCCGCGCGTCCGCCAGCAGCAGCCGCTTCGGGTACATCCCGGGGTCGTGGGTGAGCAGCCCGGCGTAGAAGGCGGCCGGATGGTGCGCTTTCAGCCACGCCGACTGGTACGTCGGTACGGCGAAGGCGACCGCGTGCGCCTTGCAGAAGCCGTAGGAGCCGAAGGCCTCGACGATCTCCCAGGTGCGCTGAATCGTTTCCGTGTCATAGCCGCGGGCCGCCGCGTGCTGCGCGAACCACACCTTGATGCGCCCCTGCGACTCCGGGTCGGACAGCCCGCGCCGCACCCGGTCCGCCTCGCCGCGCCCGCAGCCGGTCAGCACCGAGACGATGTCGATGACCTGCTCGTGGAAGACCACGACCCCGTACGTCCCCTTCAGCGCCTCCTCCAGGTCCGGGTGCGGGTAGCGCACCGGGGCCCGCCCGTGCCGCGCCTCGATGAACGGCCGCACCATGTCGGCGGCGACCGGCCCGGGCCGGAACAGGGAGATGTCCACGACCAGGTCGTGGAAGGTGGCCGGCTGGAGCCGCCCGACCAGGTCCCGCTGGCCGGGCGACTCGATCTGGAAGCAGCCGAGCGTCTCGGTCGACCGGATCAGCCCGTACGTCGCCGGATCACCCTCCGGCACCGCGTCCAGGTCGATCCGCTCCCCCGTCGCCCGCTCCACCTCGGTGACCGCGTGTGCCATCGCCGACTGCATCCGCACACCCAGCACGTCCAGCTTGAGCAGCCCGAGGTCCTCCACGTCGTCCTTGTCGAACTGCGCCATCGGGAAGCCCTCGCCGCTGGTCGGCATGACCGGTGTGCGGGACAGCAGGGAGGCGTCGGACAGCAGCACCCCGCAGGGATGCATGGCGACACCGCGCGGGAGCGCGTCGAGGGCCTCGACCAGCTCCCACAGCCTGCCGTACTTCTCCTTCTCCCCCGCCAGCTGCCTCAGTTCGGGCAGTTCCTCGAGCGCCGCGCGGGCGTCCCGGGCGCGGATGTGCGGGAAGGACTTGGCCACCCGGTCGATCTCGGCCGGGTCCATGGACAGGGCCGCGCCGACGTCCCGGATGGCGTGGCGTACGCGGTAGGTCTCCGGCATGGCGACCGTGGCGACCCGCTCGGTGCCGAACCGGCCGATGATCGCGCGGTACACCTCCAGCCGCCGCGCCGACTCCACGTCGATGTCGATGTCCGGCAGCACCACCCGTTCCTTGGACAGGAAGCGCTCCATCAGCAGCCCGTGCTCGACCGGGTCGGCGTGCGCGATGCCGAGCAGGTGGTTGACCAGGGAGCCGGCGCCGGAGCCCCGCGCGGCGACCCGGATCCCCATGTCCCGTACGTCGTCGACGACCTGGGAGACGGTGAGGAAGTAGGAGGCGAAGCCGTGGTGGGCGATGATGTCCAGCTCGCGGTGCATCCGCTCCCAGTACTCCCGGCGGCGGTCGTAGCCGCGCAGCACCATGCCCGCGGTCGCGCGGGAGGCCAGTGCCCGCTGGGCGGTGCGGTGGCCGGCGCCGACCAGGTGCGGCTCGGGGAAGTGGACGCTGCCCATGCCGAGGTCGTCCTCGGGGTCGACCAGGCATTCGGCGGCCGTCGCCCGGGTCTGGTCGAGCAGCCGCAGGGCGGTCTCGCGCCGGAAGCCGGCGGCCTCGACGATCCGCTCGGCGGCCCGCAGCATGGCGCCCTCGTCCTTGAGCCAGGCCTCGCCCGGGTCCAGCCCTTTGGCCGGGTCGACGGGGACCAGACGGCGGGCGGCGTCCAGCACGTCGGCGACCGGACCGAGGCCGGGGTCGGCGTACCGGACGGCGTTGCTGAGTACGGGCCGTACGTGCTGCTCGGCGGCGAAGCCCAGGGTGCGGGCGGCCAGCCGCAGCGAGCCGGGCCCGGTGCCGGTACGGCCGTGCCAGACGGCCTCCAGGCGCAGGGCGTCGCCGTACACCTCGCGCCAGGGGGCGAGCAGCCGGGCGGCACGGTCGGGGCGGCCGGCGGCGAGGGCGCGGCCGACGTCGGAGTCGGGGCCGAGCAGGACGGTCAGGCCGTCGGCGCGGTTGTCCTCCCAGGCCAGCCGGGGCGGACCGTCGGCGGTGTGGGCGGCGGAGACCAGGCGGCACAGGTCGGCCCAGCCGCGGGCGCCGTCCCGGGCGAGGAAGGTGACGCGCGGTGTCGACTCGTCGATGAAGGCACCGCCGCGCACCGGGGTGCGGAGGCGGTCCCGCCGGACGGAGACGTCCCCGGGGGCGGCCGCCGGGGCGGTCACCGCCAGCTCCGCGCCGAACAGCGGACGGACGCCGGCCTTGGCGCAGGCCTTGGCGAAGCGGACGGACCCGGCGAGGGTGTCGCGGTCGGTGAGGGCGAGGGCGTCCATGCCCCGTTCCGAGGCCCGCTCGGCCAGCCGCTCCGGGTGCGAGGCGCCGTAGCGCAGGGAGAACCCGGAGACGGTGTGCAGATGCGTGAAACCCGGCACACGCACCTCCCGCACTCTGAGTCCCGACCGCCTATCGAACAACTGTTCCCAGTCACCTCACCCCCACCATAGACCAATTTTCGAATGAGTGTGCGACATCCGTTCGGCCCCGTCCCACCTGCGCAAACACCCGCTTCCCAGGACCGTGGGGGCATGACGGAGAGCACCGGCCCCGGCACCCGCCCGCGCTCGTTCCTCGGCGAGGTGCGCGACGCCGTCACCCCCCGGGCCACCCTGCTCGTGCTCGGCGTGCTCGCGCTCATGCTGCTGTTCATCACCTCGTACGTGGGCGCCCTGCACCACCCGAAGCTGCGGGAGACACCCTTCGGGGTCGTCGCGCCGGCGTCCGTGGCCGAGCAGACGGTCAGCCGGCTGAAGGAGCTGCCCGGCTCACCGCTGGACCCGCGGGCGGTGGCCGACGCGGGCACCGCCCGGGAGCGGATCGAGGACCGGGACATCTACGGCGCGCTGCTCGTCGACCCCGAGGGCACCACCGACACCCTGCTGGTCGCCACCGGCGGCGGCACCTCGCTGGCCACCGCCCTGGAGCGGCTCTTCACCGAGGTGGAGCAGGACGAGCGGCGCACCCTGCGGGTCGAGGACGTCGCCCCGGCGTCCGCCCAGGACGCCAACGGGCTCTCGTCGTTCTACGTGGTGGTGGGCTGGTGCGTGGGCGGCTACCTGTGCGCGTCGATCCTGGCGATCAGCGCGGGCGCCCGGGCGTCCACCCTGCGCCGGGCGACGATCCGGCTCGGCACCATGGCGCTGGTCGCCGTCGTCGGCGGACTCGGCGGCGCCCTCATCGTCGGGCCCGCCCTGGACGCGCTGCCGGACGGTTTCGCGGGGCTGTGGGGGCTGGGCGCGCTGATCATCTTCGCGGTGGGCGCCGCCACGCTCGCGCTCCAGGCCGTCTTCGGGGTCCTCGGGATCGGCGTGGCGATCCTGATCGTGGTGATCCTGGGCAACCCCAGCTCGGGCGGCGCGCTGCCGCCACCGCTGCTGCCGCCGTTCTGGTCGGCCGTCGGACCGGCGCTGCCCCCGGGCGCCGGCACCTGGGCGGCCCGCTCGATCGTGTACTTCCGGGGCAACGACGTGACCGTCTCGCTGCTGGTGCTGTCCGCCTGGGCGGTGGCGGGGACCGCCGTCACCCTGCTGATGTCGGCCATGCGGAAACGGCTGACACCGGAACCAGGACGTCCGGCCGCGCACTGAGGCAGACGGCGCCCGCCGCGCACGCCGACGTCCCGCCCCACCGTGGTGGAGGGACGGGACGTCGTACTGCCGGAGCGGGCTCAGCCGATCTGCGTACCGGTGGCCGACAGGGCCTCCGTCACGGGCTGGAAGAAGGTCTCGCCGCCCGAGGAGCAGTCGCCGCTGCCGCCGGAGGTGAGGCCGACCGCGCTGCTGCCCGAGAAGAGCGAGCCGCCGCTGTCGCCGGGCTCGGCGCAGACGTCGGTCTGGATCAGGCCGTTGACGATGTCGCCGTTGCCGTAGTTCACCGTGGCGTCCAGGCCGGTGACCGTGCCGGAGTGCACCTGGGTGGTGGAGCCGCTGCGGGTCACCTGCATGCCGACGGTGGCCTCGGCGGCGCCGCTGATGGACTGCGAGGAGCCGTTGTAGAGGTTCACCTCGCTCGGGTGGGCCACGTCGGCCGTGTACTTGACCAGGCCGTAGTCGTCGCCCGGGAAGCTGGACGCGGCGTTCTCACCGATCACGTTGCCCGAGGAGTCCGACCAGGTCGAGATGCCCTCGGTGCAGTGGCCCGCGGTGAGGAAGTGCGGCTCGCCGCCCTTGGTCACGTTGAAGCCGAGCGAGCAGCGCCCGCCGTTGCCGGTGATGGCGTCGCCGCCCGCGATGAAGGGCTTGTACTCGCCCTTGGTGCGCTTGAGTTCGGCCTTGGCGCCGAGCCCCTCGACGACCTGGGTGAGCTTGGCCCACTCGGCCTTGGAGACGGTGCGGTCCGCCGTGACGACGACCCTGTTGGAGACCGGGTCGGTCACCCAGGAGGTGCCCGGGATCGTGGCGTCCTGCTGGAGGGTGGTGCGCGCGCCCTTGAGATCGGCGAGGGAGTTCGCCACGACTCTCGCCTGCGCCCCGGCCGACGTGACGGCCTCGGCCGCGGTCTCGTCGAGCACGTTCACCACGAGGCTCTTGGTCTTCGCGTCGTAGTACGTTCCCGCCGCGTCGGTGCCCAGGTCCCGGAGCAGCGTCGAGGCGAGGTTTCCGGCCGCCTGGACCGAGAGGGTGCGGGGCGCGGCGTCGGCCGGGACCTCGCTGGCGTTCGCAGTCTGGAAGGTGACCGCGCCCGCGGCCAGTGCGGCGATGCCCGCACCCGCCATGACGGCACGGCGCCTGGGTATGCGTCGGTGCTTCAACTCACGTCCTCCTGTGGGGGGACGGCCCGGGGTGGTTGTGGGGACCCCACCGGACCGGAAGGCGTACGGCCACGGGGGTGACGCACAACAAAAGCCACGCCCGTGCCGGTTGAACAGCGCCTACTCTTCCGAACCTCACAGGGAGCACACAAGGTCGACTTCAGGACGCGCGTACGACAAGAGGCGTGCGCCCCCTATGTCCTGACAGTTCATGGACACGGGCGACGGTTCGCACTGCAAACGACACACCGGCGTAACTCCCGGTACGGCCCACCCGTTCGCAGTGTGGCCGAAAATCGCCCTCTCTCGGCCGGGATTCGGCCGGGGCGCGGCGAGCGGGCGTTGCGTCCGCACCGGTTGCGACGCCGACCCCGGACAGGGACGAGCCCCCGCACGCGGATCGCGTGCGGGGGCTCGTCGGGCTGCCGGCTCCTGACGGAGCCACGGGGACCGGCGTCGCCGGAGGGCGTCCTAGTAGACGCTGACCCCGTAGGCGCTCAGGGCCTCGGTCACCGGCTGGAAGAAGGTCGTACCGCCGGAGGAGCAGTTGCCGCTGCCGCCGGAGGTCAGACCGTACGCGGTGCCGTTGCTGCCGTAGAGCGCGCCGCCGGAGTCGCCGGGCTCGGCGCAGACCGTGGTCTGGATGAGACCGGAGACGATGTCGCCGCCGCCGTAGTTGACGGTCGCGTTGAGCGCGGTGACCCGGCCGCTGTGCGTACCGGTGGTGGAGCCGTCACGGATGACCGTGGTGCCCACGCTCGGGGTGGCCGCGCGGGTGATGTCCACGCCGTTCGCGGTGCCGGGCCGGCTGACGGAGCCGGTGTACCGGACGATGCCGTAGTCGTTGCCCGGGAAGCTGGATCCGGCCGTCGTACCGATGGCCGTGGTGCGCGCGGAGTTGGAGTACCAGGTACCCGCGCCGTCGGTGCAGTGACCGGCGGTCAGGAAGTACTCGGTCCCGCTGCTGCTGCGGACGTTGAAGCCGAGGGAGCAGCGCCAGCTGCTCGCGTAGATGGCGTCGCCGCCCTGGATGAGCTTGGTGAACTGGCCCGGGGTGCGCTTGACGGTGATCGCCTCGGCGTTGTCCCCGGCCTGCTGCTTGATCTTGTTGATCTCGGCCTGGGAGACGGTGCTGTCGACGGTCACGACGACCCGGTTGGTCTTGCTGTCGACGGCCCAGGCGGTGCCCGGGATGTCGGCCTTCAGCACCGAGCTGCTCGCGCTCTTGAGCGCGGAGGAGCTGAAGGTGGTGGGGGTGTCGGCCGCGTTCGCGCTGGGGATCGCGATCGCGGCGGCGGCCACGAGGCCGGTGGAGACGGCGATCAGCCGAGTCCGTCTCGAAATGCCGCTGCGAGGGGTGGTGCGCTTGATCCTCACTTTTCGTTCCTCCACAAAGGAAGTAGGGGGCCCTCGTGGGGTTTGTGGGCCCGTGAGGCGCAGTCAGGAGACCCGACGGCGTTCGGATTCCGAACCCGACGTGCCCCTGACAAGCGCTGCGGCGAGTATTCGGCCGACCGACCGTTCGGCGCAAGGGTGCCTTTTGGCCTGTGCTTTAGGGACGAGTAGTCGAGTTGCTCCCCGCCCGACATCGCGTTACCGGTCGTCACACCCCGGTGACGACCGGTCGAACAAGAATCAGGATGGCCGGATTCCGCTCAGGACCGCACGGCACCCACCCGGTGACACCGGCCTCCCGTTCAGCAGTCGCACCCGCAGTCGCACCCGCCGCACCCGCCGTCCTCCCCGCAACAGCTGCAGCAGTCACAGCACTCGCAGCAGTCACAGTCGCAGTTGTTGGCGCAGCCTTCCTTGCGCTCCCGCGTCCACGGATCCTCGTACTCCCCGCAGCACATCTGGCACGTACAGGCGAGTCCCAGCCACACGGCGCACCCCGCCAGCAGCCCGCGCCGGTTGCGGCGCGGCGGCTCGGGGGGCGTCGGGGCGCCCGGAGCACCGGGAGGGGCGTAGGGGTGCGAACCGTGGGCACAGGAGGGCGTACCGAAGGCACGTCGGACGGAGTCGGGGAGTTCATGCACGAGAAGGCGATGGGCGAGACCGCCGTCCGTGAACTCGACCTCGCGCAGCGCGAGACGGATGCCGTGCACCGCGTCGTCGGCGAGCCGCCGGGCCTCCTCGAGCGGGGTGCCGGTGGCGGTGAGCGGGTTCCATGCGCCGGAGGCGGCGTCCGCCTCCCGGTCCTCCACGGCGTCCAGCAGATGCGCGAGGCGCCCGAAGAGCCGCCCCGCCTCCGCGAGCGGCGCCGCGTTGCCGGGCCGTCCGGCCAGCACCGCGGTGTGCGCGAAGGCCGCCGCGGTCGCGGTCTCGGTCGGCTCGGTGACGGTGAGGAGCGGGGTGCCGAATCCGGCCAGGGTCTCGATGCCGGTCTGCCGGTCCACCGCGTCGACGAGGACCGCGGTGTCGAAGCCGAGGTCGGAACCGGTCCGGGCGCCCGCCCGGTCCCAGCTCGCCGCGATCCGGCGGGCGGCGACCGCCACCGGACGGCGGGCCAGCAGCCCGTCCCCGTCGGCGACATGGTCACGCACCTTGGCCGAGGCCAGGACGAGGGAGACGGCCGCGGCCAGCCGCGCGCCCTCACCGTGGGCGACGGACGCGGTGCGCATGCCGCGCAGCGGACAGGGCCCCGCGGTGCGCCGTTTCGCGTCACCGGCGTCCGACTGAGCCTCCGTCAGGACGGAGACCAGCAGTCCGTCGTAGTTGGTGACGATCCGCGCGAGCTGTCCGTGGTCCCCGCGCAGTGCGAGGCACAGACCGCAGAGATGGGCCGTCCACTGGGCGGTGAGCTTCTGGCCCAGCCGGTGACGGCAGGGCCTGACGATTCCGAACACGACGTTCCCCCGTGCATGCGTGCGACGTTCAGCGGCGGCATCGTATCGGTCACGGCGTTCACCCGTATGCGGCCTTCATCACCCGTACGCCGCGTAGAATCATATTTCACTCACAGTCAGCAGCCGTTTACGTCAGGGCCCTTGGGAAACCAGGACTCTCGACGGATCCGCTGTGCACCAGTACCGTCACAAACCCCCCGCGCGGCGTCTATCCACTTGGCGCACCCTCCGCATCATGGACGACCATAGGGATGCGGAAAGCACGAAAGACCGCTGTGAGAGGAGGCGTCCATGGGATCGGTACGCAAGGCGAGTGCCTGGCTTGGCCTCGTCGACGACAACGAAGACGAGCGTTACTACGACGACGACTACTCCGACGGGACCGAGCCCGGGGAGGCATGGGTCACCGATCCGCGGGTCAAGGTGGCCGCGGACGCCGCCGAGGAGCGGGGCCGACGGATCGGCACGATCACCCCGGACAGCTTCCGGGACGCCCGCGCCATCGGTGAGCTGTTCCGCGAGGGCGTGCCGGTCATCATGAACCTCACGGCCATGGACGCCACCGACGCCAAGCGCGTCGTCGACTTCGCGGCGGGCCTGATCTTCGGTCTGCGCGGCTCCATCGAGCGGGTCTCCAACCGGGTCTTCCTGCTCAGCCCGGCCGACACCGAGGTGGTCAGCGGCGAACCGGCCGCGCACCGCACCGACGGTTTCTTCAACCAGAGCTGAGGCGGGGCCGCTCGCCGGCCCCGCCCCCGCAGGCGTGGTCCTACCGGAACGCGTCGATTCCGGTGAGCGCCTTGCCCAGCACGAGCTGGTGCATCTCGACGGTGCCCTCGTAGGTGAGCACCGACTCCAGGTTCGTCGCGTGCCGCATCACCGGGTATTCGAGCGAGATCCCGTTGGCCCCGAGGATCGTCCGGGCCGTGCGGCAGATGTCGATGGCCTCGCGCACGTTGTTGAGCTTGCCGAAGCTGACCTGCTCGGGACGCAGGCGGCCGGCGTCCATCCGCCGCCCCAGATGGTGGGCGAGCAGGATCCCCTTGTGCAGTTCCACCGCCATGTCGGCGAGCTTGGCCTGGGTGAGCTGGAAGCCGCCGATGGGCCGACCGAACTGCTCCCGTGTCCTGGCGTAGTCGACCGCCGCCTCGAAGCTGCTCCGCGCGGCGCCCATCGAGCCCCACACGATCCCGTACCGGGCGTGCGACAGACAGCTCAGCGGGCCCTTCAGCCCGGTCACCTCCGGCAGCACCGCGTCGGCGGGCAGCCGTACGTCGTCCATGACGAGTTCGCTGGTGACGGAGGCGCGCAAGGACCACTTGTGCTTGATCTCCGGGGCCGAGAAGCCCGGGACGTCGGTCGGCACGGCGAAGCCGCGGATGCCGTCGTCGGTCTGCGCCCACACCACGGCGACCCCGGCGACGGACCCGTTGGTGATCCACATCTTGCGGCCGTTGAGCACCCAGTCGGTGCCGTCCTTCTTGGCGTAGGTGCGCATCGAGCCCGGGTCGGAGCCGTGGTCGGGTTCGGTGAGCCCGAAGCAGCCGATGACCTCGCCGGCCGCCATCCGGGGCAGCCACTGCCGCTTCTGCTCCTCGCTGCCGAAGCGGTGGATGGCGTACATGGCGAGCGAGCCCTGCACGGAGACCAGGGAGCGGATCCCGGAGTCGGCCGCCTCCAGCTCCAGGCAGGCCAGCCCGTACTGCACGGCGCTCGCGCCCGCGCACCCGTAGCCGTCGAGGGACATGCCGAGCGCGCCGATCCCGCCGAGCTCCCGGGCCAGGTCCCGGATGCCGGGCAGCTCGCCCTTCTCGTACCAGTCGGCCACGTACGGCAGCACGCGGTCCGCCGCCCAGCCGCGCACCGTGTCCCGGATCGCCAGGTCCTCCGGCTCCAGCAGGTCGTCGAGGCCGAGGGGGTCGGCGGGATCGAACGCGGGCGGCTTCGCGGACGCGGACATGGGGGCACCCTCCGGGGGCTGGTGGGCCGGGACGTCGACGTGCACGACTAGCACTGCTAGTCAGGCTCGGGGCGACGTTACGACGCCGTCCCTCCGGCGTCCACCCCGGGCGGTTCGGGCGTGGCTCACACCTTCAGGCCCGGCCCGCGGGATTCCGCGGCCTTCCGGGGTGCGGGCATCTGCGCGGGGCCGCCACCCGGGCCGGCCTGCGCGGTGGTCTCCGGGGCGGCCCCGGGACCGGTCGTGGGAATGGTCCCGGGGGTGGTCCCGGAGGGGGTCCCGGAAGAGGCTCCAGGGGTGGTTCCGGGCGTGGCCTCAGGGGTGGTCTCGCACTGCATCACCCGCGGCAGCCGCAGCGCCATCGCCGCGCCGGCCAGCAACAGGCCCGCACTGACCAGCAGCGTCACATGCAGCCCGTGCACGAAGGAGTGGCGCGCCGCGAGTCGCAGCGCCTCCCCCGCGGGACCGCCGAGCCGCGCCGCCACCTCGTACGCCTCGCCCAGCGAGTGGGCCGCCGCGTCGGACGCCTGGGCGGGCACCCCGGGGACCTGGGCGAGGCCGGGCGCGTAGGCCCCGTTCATCACGCTGCCGAGCAGCGCGATGCCGATGCCGGCGCCGAGCTGGTAGGAGGTCTCGCCGATCGCCGCCGCCCCGCCGGCCTGCTCCTGCGGCGCCTCGCTGAGCATCGACTCGTAGGCGCCGAACAGGGTGGTCTCCAGGCCGAAGCCGAGCAGGACGAAGCCGCCGAGCAGCAGCGGGGCGTTGTCCTGGCCGCCCATCGCGGTCAGCATCACCACCGCACCGGCCGTGAGGCAGAAGCCGAAGGAGACCATGCGGCGCGGGCCGAACCGGCGCAGCGCCCGCGCCCCGGCCAGTCCCGCCGCCATCGCGGCGACGGTGAGCGGCAGCAGCCGCAGCCCGGTCTCCAGCGGGGACAGTCCCAGCACGAGCTGGAGGTACTGCGCCGCGATCAGCTCCAGACCGACCAGGGCGAGCATCGCCAGCACGATGCAGCCCACCGAGGTGCTGAACGCGGGCCGGGCGAACATCCCCAGGTCGATCAGGGGGTGCGCGCGTCGGCGCTGCCGGCGTACGAACACCACCAGCAGGGCCACTCCGGCGGCCAGCGGCAGGAAGGTGCCCGGGCCGGTCTCACCGCCGCCGAGCTGCTTCACGCCGAGGACCACCGCGAAGAGACCGGCGGCGGCCGTGAGCGCGCCGACCACGTCCCAGGGGCCGTTGCCGTCGCCCTTCGACTCGGGCAGCAGGATCCGCCCGACGGGGAGACTGACCAGCATCAGCGGAATGTTGACCAGGAAGACCGAGCCCCACCAGAAGTGCTCCAGCAGGAAGCCGCCGAGGAGCGGACCGACCGCGGCGCCCACGGCGGCGACGGCGCTCCAGATGCCGATGGCGAGCGCCCGCTCGCGTCGGTCGGGGAAGACCTGGCGCAGGATCGACAGCGTGGCCGGCATGATCATCGCACCGCCGACGCCGAGCAGCGCCCGTGCCGCGATCAGCAGCTCGGCGCTGTCCGCGAAGGCCGCCAGCGCCGAGGCCACGCCGAACAGGGTGTAGCCGAGGAGGAGGACGCGTCTGCGGCCGACCCGGTCGCCCAGGGTGCCGAACAGGATCAGCAGCGAGGCGCAGACCAGCGGGTAGGCGTCGACGATCCAGAGCAGTTCCACGGCGCCGGGCTTGAGGTCCTCCGTGACGGCGGGGACCGCCACGTGCAGCACGGTGGCGTCGACGGCGACCAGCAGCAGGCTGACGCAGAGGACGACGAGCACCACCCAGCGGTTGGCACCGGCCCCGGCCGCCCTACGGCGCAGCGCGGCGGCCGTGGTCGTCCCGGACATGTACGTACCTCCCAGATGTTCCCTCGCGGTACGGCGGGCTCACGGGGTGGGGGACTCCCCCGTGACTCGGCCGGAGAGAAGCGGTCGTCCCCGGCCCGCGCAGCGAACGGCGAGTGACACGTCAGCGTACGCGAGGGAACGCTGAGGTCGAGTGGTGGGCCTCTCAACCGTGCGGCGGATCGGTGTGGCGTACACCACTCTCCGCGTCCGGTCCGCACACCACCGCGGGCGGTCCGGTTCCGGGCCGGGTCGATAATCGGCGCGTGAACGATCTCGAGACGCGCGCCGCCGTGGCCCGCCCCGGAGCACTGCGCCGGGCCGCCCCGGCTCTCCTCGGGTACGCCGCCGTGCGTGCCCTGGGCCTGGTCGTCCTGGCCGGGTGGAGCGAGGCGCGCGGCAAGAGCGCGTACACCTTGCTGACCGCCCGCTGGGACTCCCTCTGGTACACCCGGGTCGCCGAGCTGGGGTACGGCTACGAGGTGCGGTTGCCGAACGGCGACGTGCACTCCAACCTGGCGTTCTTCCCGCTGCTGCCGTGGCTGGAGCGGCTGGCGGCGGCGGTGTCCCCGCTGTCGTACGCCGACGGCGGCTTCGTGGTGAGCCTGCTCGCCTCGCTGGCCGCGGCGTGGGGGATCTTCGCGGTGGCCGACCACGTGTACGGGCGGCGGGCGGGGGTGTGCGCGGTGCTGCTGTGGGCGGTGCTGCCGGTCGGGATCGTGCAGTCGATGGCGTACAGCGAGTCCCTGTTCACGGCGCTCGCGGCCTGGGCGCTGTACGCGGTGCTGACCGGGCGCTGGGTGACGGCGGGTGTGCTGGCGGGGCTGGCGGGGCTGACCCGGCCGGTGGGGCTCGCGGTGGTCGCGGCGGTGTGGACGGCGGGCGTCGTCGCCTTTCTACGGGAGCGCGGCGGGCCGGCGTCGGACGGCACCTTCGTACGGGAGCGCGGCGGGTCGGCGTCGGGCGGCACCTCCTTCGTGGGGGGCGGCAGTGCGCTGCCGGGGGCCGGCGCGCGCGAGGGCGGTCGCGCCGGTACGCCGACGGCCGGCCCGCGCACAGGCGCGTCCGGCGGCGCGCCGGACGGACCGGGCGCCCCCGGTGTCCGCCTGCGCCGGGTGGCCGGGATGCTGCTCGCGCCCCTCGGAGCCGCCGGTTACGTCCTGTGGGTCGGCCACCGGACCGGGGACGGCCCTCTGGGATATCTCGACGTGCAGGCGGGCTGGCGTAACGGCTTCGACGGCGGCTACGCCTTCGCCCGCTTCGTCGCCGCCCGGTTCACGTCCTTCCCGTCGGCGCTCGCCGGGGTGGCGCTGCTGGCCGGTGTGGGCCTGGTGGTGTGGCTCTACGTGCTCTGCGTGCGGCAGCGGCAGCCGCTCCCGCTGCTGGTCTACGCCGGTGTGGTCACCGCGCTGGCCCTGTGCGCGTCGAGTTACTTCGGTTCCAAGCCGCGGCTGCTGATGCCCGCCTTCCCCCTGCTGCTGCCGCTCGCCCTGCTCCTGGCGCGGACACGGACCCACCGCCTGGTGCGGGTCGTGGGGGCGGTCGCGGCGGCCTCGGCGGTGTACGGCGCCTTCTGGCTGAACGGGTCCGGGCCGCCCTGACCCGCCGCGCGGCCGGGCGGTGAGCACCACGGAAATTCCGCACGAGCCCCCGGTGAACCAATTCATAAGCCCGATAATCCGGGCGCACGGCATGAGCAAAACAATTACGTGCGGGGGTTCGGATTCGCCTGAGATAAAGGCGCGACTGAGAGGAATGCCACATCACATCGTCATCACAAAGCCGCTGAATCGTCAGGGTCCCGCACTCACTCGCTGTAACGTCGATTGGGTGCGTACCGAACGGAGTCACACCCGTCTGGACCGGGTGTTCGCGAGGCTGGACCGTGAGCCGGAGCGACCGGCTCACGTCGGCATGCCGCGAATGAGCCGGCACCGGATGGTGCTCCTCGGCGCCACCCTGGCCTTCTACGGGGCGATCGTGTGGGCCGTGGTGGTCACCTCCTGGCTGGTCCGCCTGGACTGGCGGGTGATGTTCTTCCGCCCCTACCAGCAGTGGCCGGAGCTGCACGCCTTCGTCGACTACTACGTGGTGCTCGGCCAGCGCGGCCCCACCGCCGTGATGGTCGCGGCCTGGCTGGGCTGGCGCTCCTGGCGGCAGCACACGCTGCGCCCGCTCCTCGCCCTCGGCGTCTCGCTGCTGCTGCTCAACATCACCGTGGGCGCCGCCAAGTACGGCATGGGAAGACTCGGGCCGCACTACGCGACCGAGATCGGTTCGAACGAGATGTGGCTCGGCGGCGATATATTTCCCAGCGGTCACACCGCGAACGCGGTGGTGACCTGGGGCATTCTGGCCTATCTGGCCTCGACTCCGCGGGCCCGCCGCTGGCTGTCCGCACTGTCCGCGGTGACCTCCCTCGGCGTCGGCATGTCCACCGTCTACATCGGGACGCACTGGCTGAGCGACGTGCTGCTGGGGTGGGCGGCGGGCCTGCTGATCCTGCTGGCGCTGCCGTGGTTCGAGCCGGTGATCACCTGGGCCGAGGCCCGCATCCTCGCCGTGCGCGACCGTCTGCGTGACCGCGGCCGCACCCCGGCCCGGGTGCCAGCCCCCGCGGGCCGGCCCGTCGTGCTCAGGCCGCTCGCCGAGCGCGCCGGGACGACGGCGCACGAGACGGTCCCGGCCGGCCGCGCGGGCCGGTCGCCCGTCTACCTGGCGCCCGGCCCGCACACCAGCCGCGCCGAGCGCTCACCGGTGACGCCGGCGGGCAGCAGACGCCCGCAGCACGCGGAGCGGCACCCGCGCGGTACGACACCGGCACCGCGCCCCTGACGGTCCGGCGGACCCGACGAGCAGGGCGAAGGCCCCGGTCCCCTCACGGACCGGGGCCTTCGCCGTCTCCTCAGCCCTTCCAGGCCCGCGCCACCCGGCCGTCCTTCACCTCGAAGTTCAGCCGGCCCACGCGGTACTCCATGGTGATCACGGTCCCCGGCGCCAGTGCCCGCACCGCCGACCAGCCGCGCTCGCGCGCGAGGTGCTCGGCCCGGTCGGCGGTGAGGCCGACATAGGCGTCCGGACTGTCCTGAGGTTCCGCGGGGGGTGTCGGAATGGGTGCCATACGGCCACGCTATGCCCTGCTCCGCGAGCACGGAAGTCCGCACCGGAACCCGAGGGCCGGAGCGTCCGCGGTCACACTTGTGTCACAGGCTCACGACAGCGGCGTACGGACGGCCGTCACTCGAATGAGCGATTCCCTGTCACTCCGAGAACTATTCGGGTGTAATTCCGGCGCGCCGTGTCATCACCCCGGCAAACTCGTAAGGAAAGCGACGCGGCGGTATTCCTGTGCACCTCGAGGTGAATTCGCCGTGGCACCCGGCCGGTCCGCACAACCGATGTGCACAAGACATGCGCAATTCCGTCACATGACCCGTCCGGGGCCGAGGGCGCGTACACCCGGGCGCGGGGCCCTCCTCCGAGGTCCGGGCTCCCTCCGGGCGGGACGTACCCGAGCGGCACTCGTTGCACACGACGAAGAAGCCCGGAAGCATCGGCGATTTTCGGCCACCCACTTCATTCCCTGATTTCCGGATTTGTCGACCAGGAGCCCGCTTCCGCTGCAAGCCGCTTCATCCCCTCAACGCCTGCGCACATAGGAGGAGTTGACGGTGAGTGTCGCATTCCGCACCGAACGTGAACCTGGGCGCTGGATGGTTCGATTCCGTTCGCCGTCGGGCGTTACTCCCGCCACGGATCGCCCGTTGTCTTCTTCATGAGCCGGGGACCCACCCGGACCACGGGCCGGGAGCCACCCGGCCTCGCCACGCACCGCATCCCGAGGAGCCACCCGTGCCGCGCATGCTCGACGTCAGCGACGAGGTACGCGCCGAGATCGGCGACGAAGAAGCAGCCCGTCTGCTCGCCGGAGAGTCCGCCCCGGGCAGTTACGACTGCACCTCCTGCCGTACTCCGGGCGACTCGGCGCAGGAGCGCACCAGCACCGTCCTGTTCATCGGGGACGAGACCGCCGTGCTCGCCTTCGCCCACGCCACCTGCCTGCCCTCGCAGGTCGTCCAGGTCACCGAGGAGCAGCTCCAGGGCGCTGTGCGGGCCATCGGCGGCACGGGGGCGGAGCCGCAGCAGCAGTACCGGTCGCCGCAGCCGCAGCAGCCGCCGCTGCAGCAGCAGCAGTACGAGGCTGTGCAGCAGTCGCCGCATGAGCCGCAGCAGCAGTCGGCCGCTAAGCCCGTGCCTGAGCAGGCCGTTCTCGGAGTGACCAGCGGACTGGTGCTGCTCCAGGGCGAGTTGCACCCGGCCCTGGTGGTCGAGCCGACCGCTCCGGTCGCCCGGCCCGGGTCTCTCGGCTCCGGCGACGACTTCCTGCCGCTGCTGATCGAGCAGGGCTTCATGCCGCTGACCGAGCTGGCGGGCGTACCGCCGGTGCTGCACGGCTGGTCGGTGCTGCTCGCCGCGGGGCAGTTGCACGCCGTGCTCCAGCCGAGCCCCAGTGGTGGGCGTCCGGTGGCCTGGTGGCAGGCCCACCAGCCGCTCCAGGTCACCGACGGGTGGCGGGCGGCGGCGAACAAGCACCAGCAGGTGCTGATGTTCGCCGCTCCGGTCGGCTCCATCGGGCGGCAGCCGCGGGAGGATCTGCTGCGGGACGCGCTGGACAAGGCGGCGGCCAACGGGAAGCTGGTGGCGTCCGCGCTGCCGCTCGCCGGGATCTGATCCCGGCGAGCGTGGGGCTGGCGCGGGGGCGTGCTTCTTCGGCTGGCGGCCGGTGGGGGCTGGGCGCGCAGTTCCCCGCGCCCCTGAGGGGTGGCTGGCGTGCGGTCCTCGGGTGGCTCGCCGTGGGGGCTGGGCGCGCAGTTCCTCGCGCCCCTGAGGGGTGGCTGGTGGGTGGCCCTGGGGTGGGTGGTGGTCGGCTTCGTTGCCTGGCGGGGACGGGCGTAGCCTGCGAAAACTTGAGGGGGGCCGCATCCCTTGTGGCACGGGGTCGTTTGGACATACGTGCACGCATATGACGCTCCCCGCCGCCAGTCCCTCGCCTCGGTTCCCGCCCCCGTGCGCCCGGCGCAGGACTCCCGGAGCGGCCACTCGGCCACGCCGATCTACGACGCTCTCTACACCGAGTACGTCAAGTCCTTCCGTACGCTGCCGGGCGACCGCAGCGGCGAGGAGGACTGGGGGTTCACCGCCTTCGGGAACATCCCGAGTACGGGCGGATACCGGGATCACAGTCCCGGGTCCTTCACCGCGTCCCTCGCCCGGCACGCCGCCGAACCCCCGCAGTGGCAGCGCGTGGGCGCGGTCGGCCGGGGCGGCTCCGAGATGCACCACGTGCCGGCCGGACTGCCCCCGGCCCCCCGCAGCGGCGTCTGAGGAGCGCGGCAGACGGACGAAGGGGCGGTCCCCGGAACGGGACCGCCCCTTCGCCGTGCCCGGCGAGGGCTACTTCTTCTTGCCGCGCTTCTCGCGCACCCGCACCGAGATGTGGATCGGGGTGCCCTCGAAGCCGAACTCCTCGCGCAGCCGGCGCTCGATGAAGCGCCGGTACCCCGCCTCGATGAAGCCGGAGGCGAACAGCACGAACCGCGGCGGCTTGGTGCCCGCCTGGGTGCCGAAGAGGATGCGCGGCTGCTTGCCGCCCCGCACCGGGTGCGGGTGGGCGGCGACCAGTTCGCCCAGGAAGGCGTTGAGGCGGCCCGTCGGGACCCGGGTCTCCCAGCCCGCCAGGGCCGTCTCGATCGCCGGGACGAGCTTCTCCATGTGGCGGCCGGTGAGGGCCGAGACGTTCACCCGGGGCGCCCAGGCGACCTGGCCGAGCTCGGTCTCGATCTCCCGCTCCAGGTAGTAGCGGCGCTCCTCGTCGAGGGTGTCCCACTTGTTGTACGCCAGGACCAGCGCGCGGCCCGCCTCGACGGCCATGGTGACGATGCGCTGGTCCTGCACCGAGATGGACTCGGAGCCGTCGATCAGGACGACCGCCACCTCGGCCTTCTCGACGGCGGCGGCGGTGCGCAGCGAGGCGTAGTAGTCGGCGCCCTGCTGGAGGTGGACCCGCTTGCGGATGCCCGCGGTGTCGACGAACTTCCAGGTCTTGCCGCCGAGTTCGATGATCTCGTCGACCGGGTCACGGGTGGTGCCGGCGAGTTCGTTGACGACGACCCGCTCCTCGCCCGCGACCTTGTTCAGCAGGGAGGACTTGCCGACGTTGGGGCGGCCGATCAGGGCGATCCGGCGCGGACCGCCGAGGGCGGCGCCGAACCTCTGCGCCGGGGCCTCCGGCAGCGCCTCCAGGACCTTGTCCAGCATGTCGCCGGTGCCGCGGCCGTGCAGGGCGGAGACGGGGTGCGGCTCGCCGAGGCCCAGCGACCACAGGTAGGACGCGTCCGCCTCGCCGCTCGGGCCGTCCACCTTGTTGGCGCACAGCACGACCGGCTTGCCCGCCTTGCGCAGCAGGCGGACGACGGCCTCGTCGGTGTCGGTGGCGCCGACCTTGGCGTCCACCACGAAGACGACCGCGTCGGCCGCCTCGATGGCGTACTCGGCCTGGGCGGCGACGGAGGCGTCGATGCCGAGGACGTCCTGCTCCCAGCCGCCGGTGTCGACGACCTTGAAGCGGCGGCCCGCCCACTCGGCCTCGTAGGTGACGCGGTCGCGGGTGACGCCCGGCTTGTCCTCGACGACCGCCTCGCGGCGGCCGATGATGCGGTTCACCAGGGTCGACTTGCCGACATTGGGGCGGCCGACGACGGCGAGCACGGGCAGCGGGCCGTGGCCGGCCTCCTCGATGGCGCCCTCGACGTCCTCGAGGTCGAAGCCCTCCTCCGCGGCGAGCTCCATGAACTCCGCGAACTCGGCATCGCCCAGCGCCCCGTGATCGTGCTCGTGCGCAGCGTCGTGCGCGTCCGAGCCGCCGGGCTCGATGTGGTCGTTCATGAAGTCGGTACCTCGTTCATCGTGGTGATCGGTGGAACCCCGTGGTGACGGAGATCCACTACTCAAGTGTCGCTCAGCGGCCGGTGAGACGCCTGGCGTTCTCCAGGTGGGCGGTGAGCTGCTTCTGGATGCGTGCCGTGGCCTCGTCGAGCGCCTTGCGCGTACGTCTCCCGCTGCCGCCCGCCCGTCGCCCACCACCACCCGTATCGGAGCTTCGCGCCCCTTCGATGGCCTCGAACGCGTCGCCGAAGACGACGTCGACGCGGGAGCGCAGCGGGGGCAGCGCCTTTATCAACCGGCCGGGCCGGTCGGAACTTCCCAGGACGGCGACCGGCACGATCGGCGCCCCGCTGCGCACCGCGAAGTACGCGAGGCCGGCCCGTATCGAGGCGAAGTCGCCCTCGCCGCGGGTGCCCTCGGGGAAGATGCCGAGGACGCCGCCCTGCTCCAGCACGCCCAGCGCCCGCGCGATGGCCGTGCGGTCGGTGGAGTGCCGGTCGACCTTCAGCTGGCCGATGCCGGTCAGGAACGGGTCGAGCGGGCCGACGAACGCCTCCTTCTTGATCAGGAAGTGCGTCGGCCGGGGCGCCACGCCCATGACCATGGGGCCGTCGATGTTGTGCGAGTGGTTCACGGCGAAGATCACCGGGCCGGACGCGGGGACCCGCCAGGAGCCCAGCACGCGCGGCTTCCACAGTCCGAACATCAGGCCGACGCCGATGCGTCGTCCGACCTCGGCGCCCCGCATCGAGGGAACGTCGGTCACTTTCCGGCCCGCTTCTCCTCGACGAGGGTGACGACACACTCGATGACCTGCTGAAGGGTGAGGTCGGTGGTGTCCACCTCGACGGCGTCGTCGGCCTTGGCGAGCGGGGAGGTCTTGCGGCTGGAGTCGGCCGCGTCCCGCTTGATCAGGGCCTCACGGGTGGTGCGCAGGTCGGCGCCCTTGAGCTCGCCGCTGCGACGGGCGGCGCGGGCCTCCGCCGAGGCGGTGAGGAAGATCTTCAGGTCGGCGTCGGGCAGCACCGTGGTGCCGATGTCGCGGCCCTCGACGACGATGCCGGTGACGGCGGAGGCGGCGATGGCGCGCTGCAGCTCGGTGATCCGCGCGCGCACCTCGGGCACCGCGCTGACCGCGCTGACCTTGGAGGTGACGTCCTGCTCGCGGATCGGGCCGGCTACGTCCACCCCGTCGACCGTGATCGTCGGGCCCGTGGGGTCGGTGCCGGAGAGGATCTCGGGCTTGCCGGCCGCGCCGGCGATCGCGGACGGGTCCGCTATGTCGATGCCGTTGGTCACCATCCACCAGGTGATCGCCCGGTACTGGGCGCCGGTGTCCAGGTAGCTCAGCCCGAGCTGCGCCGCCACGGCCTTCGACGTGCTCGACTTGCCCGTGCCGGAGGGACCGTCGATGGCGACGATCACGGGCTTGGCGGCGCCGTTTTCCACGGAGGAACACCTTCCTGGTGCGCTGGGGTGGGGTGTGCGGGGCGTGGACACGCCCCGCACCAGATTACTGGCTCCCGGGAACCCCTCCGACATGCGGACGTCCTGCCCCGCCCGGGGAGGCGGTGGTCACTGCCGGATCGCCCAGCCCCGCTCCCGCAGGGCGGCGCCGAGGACCGGCGCCGCCTTGGGCTCCACCATGAGCTGGATGAGGCCGGCCTGCTGTCCGGTGGCGTGCTCGATGCGGACGTCCTCGATGTTGACGCCGGCGCGCTCGGCGTCGGCGAAGATGCGGGCGAGCTGGCCCGGCTGGTCGTCGATGAGCACGGCGACGGTCTCGTAGACGCGCGGCGCGGAGCCGTGCTTGCCGGGGACGCGGACCTGGCCGGCGTTGCCGCGGCGCAGCATGTGCTCGATGCCCGTGGTGCCCTCCTGGCGCTTGTCCTCGTCGGAGGACTCCAGGGCGCGCAGGGCGCGGACGGTCTCCTCCAGGTCGGCGGCGACGTCGGTGAGCAGGTCGGCGACCGGGCCGGGGTTGGCGGAGAGGATGTCGATCCACATCCGCGGGTCGGAGGCGGCGATCCGGGTCACGTCCCGGATGCCCTGGCCGCACAGCCGTACGGCGGCCTCGTCGGCGTGCTCCAGGCGGGCGGCGACCATGCTGGACACCAGGTGCGGCATGTGGGAGACGAGGGCCACGGCACGGTCGTGGGCGTCGGCGTCCATGACGACCGGCACGGCACGGCAGTGGGAGACCAGCTCCAGGGCGAGGTTGAGGACCTCCGTGTCGGTGTCCCGGGTGGGGGTGAGCACCCAGGGGCGGCCCTCGAAGAGGTCGCCGGTGGCGGCCAGCGGGCCGGACTTCTCCCGGCCGGACATGGGATGGGTGCCGAGGTAGGGGGTCAGGTCGAGTCCGCGTGCCTGGAGCTCGCGGCGCGGGCCGCCCTTGACGCTGGCGACGTCGATGTAGCCGCGCGCCAGACCGCGCCGCATGGCGTCGGTGAGCACGTCGGCGACGTGCGCGGGCGGGGCGGCGACGATCGCGAGGTCCACCGGGCCGTCCGGCGCCTCGTCGGTGCCGGCGCCGAGGGCGGCGGCGGTGCGGGCCTGCTCGGGGTCGTGGTCGGCGAGGTGGACGGCGACGCCCCGCTGGGACAGGGCGAGGGCGGCGGACGTGCCGATCAGTCCGGTGCCGATGACGAGGGCGGTTCTCACTGGGCGATGTCCTTGCGCAGGGCGGCCGCGGCGCCGAGGTACACGTGGGCGATGTCGGCGCGGGGCCGGTCGGACTCGACGTGCGCGAGGACGCGGACGACGCGGGGCATGGCTCCCTCGATGTCGAGTTCCTGGGCGCAGATCAGGGGGACGTCGACGATGCCCAGCTTGCGGGCGGCGGCGGCCGGGAAGTCGCAGTGCAGGTCGGGCGTGGCCGTGAACCAGATGCTGATCAGGTCGTCCGTGTGCAGCTCGTTGCGCTCCAGCACGGCGGTGAGCAGGGCGCCGACCTGCTCCTCCATGTGTCCGGCCTCGTCCCGCTCCAACTGGACGGCCCCCCGGACCGCGCGTACCGCCACGACGATGCTCCTTGCTGACGTGCGTAAAGGCTGTTCGGTCGTCCAGCGTAGTCAGGAGCTGGCCGGACCGGTGCGGAGCGCCCGCCCGCTGAGACGGGCGGTATGCGCGGTGGGTGACGTCGTGCCGGTTTTGCTTCTCCTGCGCCGTATTCGGTGTCAGGATGCGGCGACGGCGAATCTGGGGAGTGACGAGATGACCACACGGGCGACGCGGCGCACGGTCCTGCTCGTATCGGGAGCGGTGGCGCTGACCGTGGGCTGCGGCTCGGAGGACGGCGGAGCCGGTACGCCCTCGGACACCGCGGAAGGGGCGGGGTCGCCCGGGCAGGAGCTGCTGCCGGTGGCGGACGTGCCGGTGGGCGGGGGCAGGGTCCTCGGGGCGGAGGAGATCGTGGTCACCCAGCCCGAGGAGGGTGAGTTCAAGGCGTTCTCGGCGATCTGCACCCATCAGAGGTGCCTGGTCTCCGACGTCTCGGACGGCACGATCAACTGCCCGTGTCACGGCAGCCGCTTCCGCGTCGCCGACGGCTCGGTGGAGCGGGGCCCGGCGACCCGGCCGCTGCCCGAGGAGCGGATCACGGTGGACGGAAATACGATCCGCCGGGCGTGATCCTCCGCGTACGCTCCCCCGCATGCGCCCCGAGAGCCTGGTCACCGACCACACGATCTACACCTGCGTCATGGGCTCCCGCGCCTTCGGTCTGGTCACGGAGGACAGCGACACCGACCTGCGGGGCGTGTTCCTGGCGCCCACTCCCCTGTTCTGGGGCTTCGAGAAGCCGCCCACGCACGTGGAGGGACCGGCCGAGGAGCAGTTCAGCTGGGAGCTGGAGCGCTCCTGCGAGCTGGCGCTGCGCGGCAACCCCAACATGCTGGAGTGCCTGCACTCCCCGCTGGTCGAGTACGCCGACGCCACCGGCCGCGAGCTGCTGGCGCTGCGCGGCGCGTTCCTCTCCCGCGGGGTCCACGAGACGTTCGTCCGGTACGCCCACGGCCAGCGCCGCAAGCTGGACGCCGACGTCCGCGCCCACGGCGCCCCGCGCTGGAAGCACGCCATGCATCTGCTCCGTCTGCTGATGACCGCCCGCGACCTGCTGCGCACGGGTGTCCTCACGGTCGACGTGGGCGACCGCCGCGAGGAGCTGCTGGAGGTGAAGCGCGGCGAGGTGCCGTGGGCCGAGGTGGAGACCCGCATGAACCGCCTGACCGCCGAGGCCGAGGAGGCGGCGGCGCACAGCCCGCTCCCCGAGGAGCCGGACCGGCGGCGGGTGGAGGACTTCCTCGTCCGCACCCGCCGCGCCTCGGCCCTCCGGGCGGCGTGACCGGTCAAGGGCGAAGGTCCCAGAGCGTGCCGAGGGCCAGCAGCTCGTCGCGGTACTCGATGCGGTCCGCCCAGTCGGCGGGCCAGGCGTCCGCGCCCAGGTACGCGCCGGCGAAGGCGCCCGCGAGGCAGGCGATGGAGTCGGAGTCGCCGGCCGTGCAGGCGGCACGGCGCAGGGCGGTGACGGGCTCGTCGACGAAGAGGAGGAAGCAGAGCAGGCCGGTCGCGAGGGCCTCCTCCGCGATCCAGCCCTCGCCGGTGGCCAGGCACGGGTCGGTCTCCGGCGAGACGGTCCGTACGGCCTCCTGGAGCCGGCCGAGGATCTCCAGGCACTCGTCCCAGCCGCGCGCGATGAAGTGTTCCGGGGAGGGGTCCTGGGCGCGGGTCCACAGGTCGCCGAGCCAGAACTCGTGGTAGCGGGTGCGGTTGTCGTAGGCGTAGGAGCGCAGCAGGCCGATCAGGCCGGTCGGTTCGGCGCCCTGGGCGAGCAGCCGTACGGCGTGTGCGGTGAGGTCGGAGGCGGCGAGCGCGGTGGGGTGCCCGTGGGTGAGGGCGGACTGCAACTGGGCGGCGCCCGCGCGCTGTTCGTCGGTGAGTCCGGGCGCCAGGCCGATCGGGGCGACGCGCATGTTGGCGCCGCAGCCCTTGGAGTGGATCTGGCTGGCGTCCTGCCAGGGCCGGTCCTCGCGGGACAGCAAGTGGCAGGCCTTCAGGCAGGTGTTGCCGGGCGCGCGGTTGTTCTCGGGCGAACGCCACCACTCCACGAACTCCTCGCGCACCGGCCGTTCCATCCGCTTCGGCGTGAGCGTCCCCCGGTCCATCGCGGTGCGCAGGCCCCGGCCGAGGGCGAGGGTCATCTGCGTGTCGTCGGTGACGATCGCCGGCCGGGGCAGGTCCATCCCGCGCCAGGGGCCGAACCCGGCGAGGATCGAGGGGACGTCCTTGAACTCGGTGGGGAAGCCGAGGGCGTCCCCGAGGGCGAGTCCGGTGAGCGCTCCGGTCGCGGCGCGCTTGGTGACGGTGGTCGTGGTCATGCGGGACGTCCTTCCGGGGTCGGCCGGAGCAGGGGCGGGCGGAGGGCGGCGGCGGTGCCCGCGCGGTACAGCGCGGCGGGCTTGCCCCGGCCGCCGGTGAGGCGCGCGGCGCCGGGCACGGCTTCGACGAAGCCGGGGGTGGCGAGCACCTTGCGCCGGAAGTTGGGGCGGTCCAGGGCCGTGCCCCAGACGGTCTCGTAGACCTTCTGGAGCTCGCCGAGGGTGAACTCGGGCGGGCAGAACGCGGTGGCGAGCCCGGTGTACTCCAGCTTGGCGCCGACCCGGTCCCGCGCGTCGGCGAGGATCCGGTCGTGGTCGAAGGCCAGGTCCCGCGCCGCGTCGTACGGCGTCCAGCGGGCCTGGGCCGCGTCGCCGCCGCCGTGCGCCTCCGGCGCGTCGGGCAGGAGGGCGGCGAAGGCCACGGACACCACCCGCATCCGGGGGTCCCGCCCGGGCTCGCTGTAGGTGCGCAGCTGTTCCAGGTGCGGCACGGAGACGTCCGTCAGGCCGGTCTCCTCGCCCAGTTCGCGGCGGGCGGCGCGCTCCGCGGACTCGTCGGGCCGCAGGAAGCCGCCGGGCAGCGCCCAGCGGCCGGCGTACGGTTCCTGGCCGCGCTCGACGAGCAGGACGTGCAGCGCGGCCCCGCGGATCGTGAACACGGCGAGGTCGACGGTCACGGCGAAGGGTTCGAAGGCGTGCTTGTCGTAGCCGTCCGGCACGACGCCCACCCCCTTTAATAGTCGGTGCGACTATTAAAGGGGGTGGGCAGGCGGGAGCACAAGCCCTTAGAGGTCGACCTCCTGCATCAGCATCCCGACCTCGGTGTTCGACAGCCGCCGCAGCCAGCCCGACTTCTGGTCGCCCAGGGTGATCGGCCCGAAGGCGGTGCGCACCAGCTTGTCGACCGGGAAGCCGGCCTCCGCGAGCATGCGGCGCACGATGTGCTTGCGGCCCTCGTGCAGGGTCACCTCTACGAGGTAGTTCTTGCCGGTCTGCTCCACCACCCGGAAGTGGTCGGCGCGCGCGTAGCCGTCCTCCAGCTGGATGCCGTCCTTGAGCCGCTTGCCCAGGTCACGCGGGATGGGTCCGACGATGTGCGCGAGGTAGGTCTTCTTCACGCCGTACCGCGGGTGGGTCAGGCGGTGCGCCAGCTCACCGTGGTTGGTGAGCAGGATGACGCCCTCGGTCTCGGTGTCGAGCCGGCCGACGTGGAAGAGCCGGGTCTCCCGGTTGGTGACGTAGTCGCCCAGGCACTGGCGGCCGTCCGGGTCCTCCATCGTGGAGACGACCCCGGCGGGCTTGTTCAGCGAGAAGAACTGGTACGACTGCGTGGCCACGGTCAGACCGTCGACCTTGACCTCGTCCTTCTCCGGGTCGACCCGCTTGCCCTGCTCCAGCACGATCTCGCCGTTGACCTCGACGCGCGCCTGCTCGATCAGCTCCTCGCAGGCCCGCCGGGAGCCGTAGCCGGCCCGCGCGAGCACCTTCTGCAGCCGCTCGCCCTCCTGCTCGGCGCCCGGGAAGGTCTTGGGCAGCTTGACGTCCTTCCGGCCCGCGTACCGCTCCCGGTTGCGCTCCTCGGCCCGCGCCTCGTACTCACGGGACGTCGCCGGGACCGAGCGGCCCCGCTGCAGGGGCTTCTTCGGCCCGCCCTTGGCGCCTCCGCGCGCCCCCGGGCCACGGCCCGACTTGGGTCCCTCCTGGGAGGCGCCGGGGCCCACGTCGTAACGCCGCTCCTCCGGGCGCGGCTTCTTCGGACGGCCGCCCTGCCGGTCGTCACGGTTGTTGCCGGCGCCGCGGTGGTTACCGCGGCCACCGCCGCTCCCGCCGCGGCCGCCGCTGTTGCCACCACGGCTCCCGCCGTTGTTTCCGCTGCTGTTCCTGCCGCTGCTGCTTCGCATCAAAGTTCCGTCTTGTCGTCTGCGTCCTCGGAATCCGGGGCGTCCGGATCGAACGACGGGACCCCTTCCAGTGTCTCGGCCTCGATCGCCTCCGCCTCCGGGAGGAAGGGCGCGAGCTCCGGGAGCTCGTCCAGGCCGCGCAGGCCCATCCGCTCCAGGAAGTGGTTCGTCGTCGTGTACAGGATCGCACCTGTTTCGGGTTCCGTGCCCGCCTCCCCGATCAGACCCCGCTGGAGGAGGGTCCGCATCACGCCGTCGCAGTTGACTCCGCGGACCGCGGAGACCCTGCTGCGGCTGACCGGCTGCCGGTAGGCGACGACCGCGAGGGTCTCGAGGGCGGCCTGGGTGAGCCGGGCCTGCTGCCCGTCCAGGACGAAGCCCTCGACGGCCGCGGCGTACTCGGGGCGGGTGTAGAAACGCCAGCCGCCGGCGACCCGGCGGAGCTCGAAGCCGCGTCCCTGGGCGGTGTACTCGTCGGCCAGCTCGGCCAGGGCGTCGGCGACCTGGCGCCTGGGGCGCTCCAGGATCTTCGCCAGGTGCTCCTCGGTCGCGGGCTCGTCCACAACCATCAGCACGGCCTCCAGGGCGGGCTTCAGATCGAGCTCCGCGACGCCACCCGCCCCGGCGGGGGCGCCGCTCGTGTCCTCGCTCACGGTGTCCTCTCCTCCTGCGGCGGCTCGGGCGGCCGGTCGAACTCGTCGGTCACCGCGGGTACGGCGTCCCCGTCGCCGCCGGTCCAGCGCACGGTCAGCTCGCCCAGCGCGGTCTCCTGGTCGAGGGCGACGGCCTTCTCCCGGTACAGCTCCAGCAGGGCGAGGAAGCGGGCCACGACGGTCAGGGTGTCGTCGGTGTCCTCGACGAGGTCCCGGAAGCTCGCCTCGCCCAGCTCCTTGAGCCGCGCGACGACGATCCCGGCCTGCTCCTGCACGCTGACCAGCGGGGCGTGGATGTGGTCCACGTACACCTGCGGCCGGGGTTTGGGCTGCATGGCCTTGACGGCCAGCCTGGCGAAGCCATCGGGGCCGATGCTGATGACCACGTCGGGCAGCAGCTCGGCGTGGTGCGGCTCCAGCCCGACGGTACGAGGGAAACGGCGGGCCTCGTCGTCGAGCCGCCGGCTGAAGATGTCGGCGATCCGCTTGTACGCGCGGTACTGCAGCAGCCGTGCGAACAGCAGGTCGCGGGCCTCCAGCAGGGCGAGGTCGGCCTCGTCCTCCACCTCGGCGGCGGGGAGCAGCCGCGCCGCCTTCAGGTCGAGCAGGGTGGCGGCCACGACGAGGAACTCGGTCGTCTCGTCGAGATCCCAGTCCGGCCCAAGCGCCCGGATGTACGCCATGAACTCGTCGGTCACCCTGGACAGCGCGACCTCGGTGACGTCCAGCTTGTGCTTGGCGATCAGCTGCAACAGCAGATCGAACGGCCCCTCGAAGTTGGCCAGCCGAACCTTGAACCGCCCGTCGCCGTCGCCCCCCTCGGCACCGCCCTCAGGCGCCCCGTGAGCCTTCCCGACGCCCTCCGGCCCCGGAGCGGCCTCCTCGGGCGCGCCAGGCCCCTTGAGCGGCGCCACCCGGCCTCCGACGGACACCTCCGTCACACCGCCGCCCCCGCCCGACGCGGGCACGCCCATCCGCCCGGCGGCAGCTCCTTCGGGCCGCGCGGCGGGCACAGCGGGACCCGCGGACGTCGGGCCCTCCACGACGGCGCCCTGCGCACCCGCACGGTCGGAGCCCGCAACCACGCCCCCGGGCGCACCCGGCGCGCCGGCCGGAACCGACGGCACCCGGGGCGTCATGGCCCCGCCGTCTGGCGCCTGCCGGCCGGCCTCGGCACCCGGCGCGTACGCGTCCTCGTGACCCACAGCCGGGTCGGCCGGCACCCGCGGCCCGTCGGCGAAGGCGCCGTGAGCGGCAGCCCGCCCGGACCGGGCGGCTGCCGGGTCGCGGGGCTCGACGGCCGGGGCCGACGGCGGCCGGGGCGATCCGGCCGCGTCGTCGGCGGAGGTGTCCGGTGCGGCAGTCGGGGCGGTCGAGTCCGCCCCGGCCTCGGACGCGGCGTCCCGCGCAGCGGGGGAGGCCGCGGCGTCCGGGCCGCGGCCGAGGGCACGGCGGCGGGGCGCGGAGGCGGCTGCGTCGTTCGAGGTCATGGCCCCCGCAGGCTACCGCTACCGTCCCCGCAGGCGTCGTACGAGGATGCTGGCGTCCCCCCGGCTCTCCAGGTCCGCGAGGACCACGGCGACCGCCTCGCGGACGATCCGGCCGCGGTCGACGGCGAGACCGTGCTCACCGCGCAGCACGAGGCGGGCGTGCTCCAGATCCATCAGCTCTTCCGCGGACACGTACACGGTGATCTTCTCGTCGTGCCGCTCACGTCCGCTGGGCCGCCGTGCCGCGGCCCGTCCCCGCTTGCGCGGGGCCGCGGCGGCCGCACCGTCCGGCGTCGCCGCCGCGCGGCGTCCGGCGCCCGAGGCGCCCCGGCTGCGGGACTCCCCGGCCTCGGCCGGTTCCACGTCCGCCGCGGCGTGCTCCGCGCCCTCGCCGTCGCCGCCCTGTGCGGGCACCGACTGCGGCGCGTCCTCGTGGGCGGCCGCGGCAGCGTCGCCCTCCCCCGCGGGAGCGGGGACCCGGGCGTCGCCGCCGCGCCTGGGGGTGGACGCCTGGAGCGCCATCCCCCCTGTCGTACGGAAGAGTTCGTCGGCCCCCGGCAGACTCACTCGGCGTGACACCGGGCGAGCACCTCCCTGGCGAGCTGGCGATAGGCGGCGGCACCGACGGAGTTGGACGCGTACGTGGTGATCGGCTCACCGGCGACCGTGGTCTCCGGGAAGCGGACCGTGCGCCCGATGACCGTGTGGTAGACGTGGTCGTCGAACGCCTCGACCACCCGCGCGAGCACCTCACGGCTGTGCACCGTGCGCGAGTCGTACATGGTGGCGAGGATGCCGTCGAGTTCCAGCTCCGGGTTGAGCCGCTCCTGGACCTTCTCGATCGTCTCGGTCAGCAGGGCCACACCGCGCAGCGCGAAGAACTCGCACTCCAGCGGCACGATCACCTTGTGCGCCGCGGTGAGCGCGTTGACCGTCAGGAGACCGAGCGAGGGCTGGCAGTCGATGACGATGTAGTCGTAGTCGTCCATCAGCGGCTTCAGCGCCCGCTGCAGCGTCGACTCGCGCGCGACCTCGCTCACCAACTGGACCTCGGCCGCCGACAGGTCGATGTTGCTGGGCAGCAGGTCCATGTTGGGGACCGCGGTCTTCAGCAGCACCTCGTCGGCCGCCATGCCCCGCTCCATGAGCAGGTTGTAGACGGTGAGGTCGAGTTCCATCGGGTTGACGCCGAGTCCGACCGACAGCGCGCCCTGCGGGTCGAAGTCGACGAGCAGCACCCGGCGTCCGTACTCCGCGAGCGCGGCACCCAGGTTGATGGTCGACGTGGTCTTGCCGACGCCGCCCTTCTGGTTGCACATCGCGATGATCTTCGCGGGGCCGTGGTCGGTCAGCGGGCCCGGGATCGGGAAGTACGGCAGCGGGCGCCCGGTCGGGCCGATGCGCTCACGGCGCTGGCGTGCCGCGTCGGGCGCGAGCGTGGCCGCGTACTCCGGATCGGGCTCGTACTCGGCGTCGGGGTCGTAGAAGTGCCCCTCGGGCAGTTCGTCGTAGTCGGCGAAATGGTTGTGGGGCGCGCCACTTCCGTCGCCGGCCATGGCGTTCACGTGATGGCCATCCATGCTCTGGTGTGCTGGGTGAGTCACTCCTGGAGTTGCGTGACTCTGGTGGGCTGCGAAGGTGCGCACAGCGACGGAGCCGACAGCAGCGAATCCCGCGGACCCCTGGCCCGGCGCAGGCATTCCTGGTTGACCACCCCCGGGAGTAAATGTCGACTCATTCACAAGTCGTCTTACCTCCTTGGTGACCAGGAAACTTCTAGACAGGTCAGCGTGGCACCATGCCGACGGTTGGCGACTCTATGGCGTGTCGGCCGTCCGCAGCAACACAATCCGCCGGACCCGGCACGATGTGTCGGTAATGAAACACCCCTCTGTCAAGGGCGTACGGCCGTCGCACGGCAGGTTTCACGGGTGTGCGAATCGGTAGAACAGTTACGTTCGAGGCGAGTTGCCCCTGAACCAGGACGTGACCATACACACATCCGGCCGGACCTTGGCGCGCAAGGTCCGGCCTGGTGCGAGGCGTTGACGTCCGAAGTTGACGTATCGCCTTTGCGAGTCCGTGACTTGGTCGACTTACCGTCCCGCTTACCGTCCTGGACGGTTCAGCCGAGCAGCGAGGCGAGCTCCACGTGCTCCAGTCCGTGCGCCTCGGCGACCTCGCGGTAAACGACCTTGCCGTCATGCGTGTTGAGACCCTTGGCGAGCGCCGGGTCCCGGCGCAGCGCCTCCACCCAGCCGCGGTTGGCGAGTTCGACGATGTACGGCAGCGTGGCGTTGGTGAGCGCGTAGGTCGAGGTGTTGGGCACCGCGCCGGGCATGTTGGCGACGCAGTAGAAGACCGACTCGTGGACCTTGAAGGTCGGCTCGGCGTGCGTGGTGGGGCGGGAGTCCTCGAAGCAGCCGCCCTGGTCGATCGCGATGTCGACAAGGACACTTCCGGCCTTCATCCGGGAGACCAGCTCGTTGGTGACCAGCTTGGGCGCCTTCGCGCCGGGGACCAGCACCGCGCCGATCACGAGGTCGGCCTCCAGGCAGGCCTTCTCCAGCTCGAAGGCGTTGGAGACGACGGTCTGGATGCGCGTGCCGAAGACCTTGTCGGCCTCCTTGAGCTTGTTGATGTCCTTGTCGAGCAGGGTCACGTGGAAGCCCATGCCGATGGCGATCTGCGCGGCGTTCCAGCCGGAGACGCCGGCGCCGATGACGACCGCGCGGCCGGCCAGCACACCGGGGACGCCGCCGGGCAGCACACCGCGGCCGCCGTGGGCGCGCATCAGGTGGTAGGCACCGACCTGGGTGGACAGCCGGCCCGCGACCTCGGACATCGGGGCGAGCAGCGGCAGCGCCCGGCTGGGCAGCTCGACGGTCTCGTAGGCGATGGCGGTGGTGCCGGACTCCAGGAGGGCGTCCGTGCACTCCTTGGACGCGGCCAGGTGCAGGTAGGTGAAGAGGGTCTGGTCCTTGCGCAGACGGTGGTACTCCTCCGCGACCGGCTCCTTCACCTTCAGCAGCAGGTCGGCGGCGGCCCAGACCTCGTCGGCGGTGTCCAGGATCTGCCCGCCCGCGGCGATGTACTCGCCGTCCGGGATCGAGGAGCCGACACCGGCGCCGCGCTCGATGACGACCTGGTGGCCGTGGCGCACGAGCTCGTGCACGCCGGCGGGGGTGATGGCCACCCGGAACTCGTTGTTCTTGACCTCGCGGGGGATGCCGACCTTCACGTGGATCACGGTCCTTGGCTCAGAGGGTATGGGGATATCACTACACATACCCGGGCACGCACGGGCACACCGGGAGAGACCGCAGGAGATGGTGCGGCAGAGCCAGTCTAATGAAGGTGTTCCTGCTGTCTAGCCTTCCATTGCATCAATCTTCTGCGGAAGTGCTACGGATTTCGCAGGCGTTAGCGCCGTGTTCCGGCTCGGAGTCGCTCTCCGGGGCCTCTTCGGCCAGCATGTGCTCCGCCGTGGTGCGGTGCAGCGCGGCGGAGGCGGGGTCGCCGAGCCGTTCGAAGGAGTCGGCCAGACGCAGGTGCAGCGCGGCCTGCAGCCGGGTGTCCTCGGCCCGGCGCGCCCACTCCACGGCCTCCCGGCAGGTGCGCAGCGACTCCTCCAGCCGGCCCGCGTACTCCTGCACCCGGGCCAGTTCGCTCAACGCCCGCGCCTGCGCGGCCACGTCGCCGTCCCGGCGGTGCCCGGCGACGGCCGCGCGCCAGTCGCGCAGCGCCTCGCCGTAGCGGCCCGCGTAGGTGTGGGCGGCGCCGATGCGTCCGTAGAGCCGGGCGGCCTCGGGGCCCTCGCCGCGGGCCAGCCGCTCGGCGAGGGCGCGGCCGAACCAGTCCGCCGCCCGGTCGTAGTCCCCGAGGTCCAGGTGCGCGCCGCCTACGGATTCCATCGCGCGGCCGGTGGCGTACGGGTCGTTCGCCTCGCGTCCGGCGTCCAGCGCCGCCCGGTACCTCACCAGCGCCTCCGCCGTACGGCCGGTCCGCGCGTCGAGGTCGCCGAGGTTCAGCAGGGCGGCGGCGCGCTCCCGGGGGAGGTCCCGGCGCTCGGCCACGTCGAGGACCAGGTTGTGGATGTCGTAGAGGTCGCCGGCGGCGGCCCGGGTGCCGAAGTGGGCGACCATGGCCCGCACCAGCTGGGACATCAGCCGCCGGGCCAGGGTGTCCAGCTCCCCGTCGGCGACCGCGAGCCGGGCGCAGGCCAGCAGGGCGGGCCGGCGCAGCCGCAGCCAGTCGGCGGCGGCGCGGGGGGTGGGGAAGCGCAGCGGGGGCGGCAGGGCGAGGAGTCTCTCGCGGGCCTCGGGACTGTCGGTCTCGGTGATCGCGCGGCAGGACTGGAGCAGGCGCACCGTGCGCTCCAGCATGCGGGCGCGCGCCAGCTGCAGCTCGGCGGGCCGCTCGTGGTCGGCGGCGAGCCGGCCCAGCTCGCCGTGCAGGCAGCCGGGCACGCGGTACTGCGGCACGGAGGAGCCCACCGAGTGCAGCAGGCCGTGGGCGGCGAAGTCGTCCAGGGTGGTGTGGGCGGCCTCCACCGAGCAGCCGGTGAGCGCGGCGGCGGTGTGCGGGTCGGCCAGTCCGGCCGGGGCGAGGGAAAGCAGGCGCAGGGTGCGGGCGGCAGCCTGCGGCAGCGAGTCGTGCACCAGGCGCAGCAGCCGGCCGACGACGGGCTCGGTACCGGGATCGGTGTGCAGCTGCTTGGCGAGGTCGGCGACGGCGGCCTTGGGCCGGGCCGCGAGCCAGCCGCCGGCCAGCACCAGCGCGGCCGGCTGGCCCTGGCACTGCTCGGCGAGGCGCTCGGCGGCGCGCGGGTCGACGGTGATGCGCACGGAACCGGTGAAGCGGGACAGCAGTTCCACGCCGGACTTGGTGTCGAGGCCGCCCAGGGTGCAGGGGCGGACGTCGGCGATACCGGTGAGCGGACCCGAGGAGACGGTGACGGCGAGGCAGTCGGGGTTGTCCGGGAGCAGGGCGTCGACCTGTCCGGCGTCGGCGGCGTCGTCGAGCAGCAGCACCGCGCGGCGGTCGGCCAGGGCGATGCGCAGCGCCTCGCCGAGCTCGTCCTCGGGGGCGCCGGCGGGGGCGGGCTCGTCCAGCGCCTCGAGCAGTTCGCGTGCGGCGCGCCCGACCGGTACGGGTGTGCCGTCGGGGTCGCTGAGCCGGACGCGCAGTACCCCGTCGGGGTAACGGCCGGTGACCCGGCGGACCAGTTCCTCGGCGAGGGCCGACCGGCCGGAGCCGGGCCGGCCCGCGATGAGGAGCACCCGTGCGCGGGGGGCCTTGCGGCCCGAGAGGGTGTCGAGTCCCGCTCGCTCGATGTCGGCGAGCAGCTCCTTCAACTCCCTGGTACGGCCCAGGAATCGACCTTCCGGGGCAGCGTCCCGAGGGAGCCGCACACCGTCCGGGTCCACCGCCTGATCCGTCACGGGCCACACTCCCGTCCCACCGCACGCGCAAGCCCGCCGGGTCTCCGGTTCGGGCGTTTTCCAGAGCCTAGTTCACGCTCTGCGACGTTCCGTGAGGAGCGCGGCGCGGAGGACGAGACTCCCTCGATCGGATCAACAGATCGTAGGAGTTACACCCCCGGCGCCCATCGGTCCGCTTCACGCCTCGGCCGGCTTCGGCCCCGGACAACTTCGACGGCGGGACGGCTTCGGCGGCGGGACGGCGTCATGCCACGAGCGGCGTCACGCCTCGAACGGCCGGGCCGGCCACGGCGCCTCCGCCGGGCGCAGGGCGTCCAGGCCGTCACCGGCGCGGGCGGCGACCAGGGACAGCGCGCCCACCACCAGGCAGTTGTTGTGCAGGTCACCGGCCAGCACGCCGCGCACCAGCTCGTCGACGGGGACCCGGGACAGCTCCATGTCGGCCTCCTCGTCCTCCACCGCGAAGCGGTCACCCTCGGCCTCCGACAGCCCGCGGGCGAGGAAGATCCGTACGGCCTCGTCGCAGCCGCCGGGCGTGGTGTAGACGTCGGCCAGCACCCGCCAGTCCTCCGCCTTGACGTGCGCCTCCTCGTACAGCTCGCGCTGGGCGGCGTGCAGCGGGTTCTCGCCGGGGACGTCGAGCAGGCCGGCCGGGATCTCCCACAGCTTCTGGCGCACCGGGTGCCGGTACTGGCGCAGCACCACGACCCGGTCGGCGTCGTCGAGGGCGAGGACGGCCACGGAACCCGGGTGGACCTGGTAGTCGCGGCTGACCACGGCGCCCCCGGGCATGACGACCTCGTCCGTGCGGACGGACGTCTTCTTGCCCGTGAAGGGGGTCTTCGTCCCGCGGATCTCCCACTCCTCCGGAGTGTCCTTGATCGCCATGCCTGTCCTTCCGAAGTGAAGCGGTCCTGCCGTGGCCTGCGGAAAAGCAGCCGGGGCGCGAACCGTTGAAGATTCGCACCCCGGCAACCGTACAACTGGACGTGCTACTGCGAGATCTTCCGCTCGACCGCGGCCTTCACCAGTCCCGCGAAGAGCGGGTGCGGACGGGTCGGACGCGACCGGAGCTCCGGGTGCGCCTGGGTGGCGACCAGGTAGGGGTGGACGTCACGCGGGTACTCGACGTACTCGACGAGCTTGCCGTCGGGCGAGGTGCCGGAGAAGACCAGGCCCGCCTTCTTCTCCAGCTCCGCGCGGTAGGCGTTGTTCACCTCGTAGCGGTGCCGGTGGCGCTCCTCGACGTACTCCTTGCCGTCGTACACCTCGCGCACGATGGAGCCCTCGGCCAGCTTGGCCGGGTACATGCCGAGCCGCATGGTGCCGCCCATGTCGCCCTCACCGGCGACGATGTCGAGCTGCTCGGCCATGGTGGAGATCACCGGGTGGGAGGTGGCCGGGTCGAACTCGGTGGAGTTGGCGTCGGAGATGTCCGCCAGGCTCCGCGCGGCCTCGATCACGATGCACTGCAGGCCGAGGCAGAGGCCCAGCAGCGGGATGCCGTTCTCGCGGGCGAACTTGATCGCGCCGACCTTGCCCAGCACACCGCGGTCGCCGAAGCCGCCGGGGATGCAGATGCCGTCGACGTCACCGAGCTGCGCCTGGGCGCCCGCCGGGGTCTTGCAGTCGTCGGAGGTGACCCACTTGATCTTCACCCGGGCCTTGTTGGCGAAGCCGCCGGCGCGCAGCGCCTCGGTGACCGACAGGTAGGCGTCCGGCAGGTCGATGTACTTGCCGACCAGGGCCAGGGTGATCTCGTGGTCGGGGTTGTGGACCCGGTCCAGCAGGTCGTCCCAGGTCGTCCAGTCGACGTCACGGAAGGGCAGGTCCAGCTTGCGGACCACGTAGGCGTCCAGGCCCTCGCCGTGCACCGTCTTCGGGATGTCGTAGATGGAGCGGGCGTCGGGGCAGGCGACCACGGCGGCCTCGTCGACGTCGCACATCAGCGAGATCTTGCGCTTGATCGCGGTGGGCACCTCGCGGTCGCAGCGCAGCACGATGGCGTCCGGCTGGATACCGATGTTGCGCAGCGCCGCCACCGAGTGCTGGGTCGGCTTGGTCTTCAGCTCACCGGAGGGGCCGATGTAGGGCAGGAGGGAGATGTGGACCACGAACACGTTGTCGCGGCCGACCTCGTGCCGCACCTGGCGCACCGTCTCCAGGAAGGGCAGCGACTCGATGTCGCCGACCGTGCCCCCGACCTCGGTGATCACGACGTCGACCTCGTCGGTCGCCATGCGCCGGATGCGGTGCTTGATCTCGTTGGTGATGTGCGGGATGACCTGCACGGTGTCGCCCAGGTACTCGCCGCGCCGCTCCTTGGCGATGACCGTGGAGTAGACCTGGCCGGTGGTGACGTTGGCGGAGCCGTCGAGGTCGCGGTCGAGGAAGCGCTCGTAGTGGCCGATGTCCAGGTCGGTCTCGGCGCCGTCGTTGGTGACGAACACCTCACCGTGCTGGAAGGGGTTCATCGTGCCCGGGTCGACGTTCAGGTACGGGTCGAGCTTCTGCATCACGACGCGCAGACCGCGGGCCTTGAGCAGCATGCCGAGGCTGGAGGCGGTCAGCCCCTTGCCGAGAGAGGAGGCGACACCCCCGGTGACGAAGATGTGCTTGGTCGTCGAAGCTGTGCTGTTTCGGAAAGCAGCGGGCGGCATGGCCAAGAGGGGGCTCCCGTGGTCGCGGTCTGTGGGTGCGGTTCCGGGGTTTCTCGCCCACCGGTCCACGGGCTACCAGCGTATCAGCGCCGCGGGGGGTCGGCTGACGGCCACGCTCCGCGCACGGGGCGGCACGCAGCATGTATCACGCATGGAACCCTCACCCGTGGGCCACTCGTTCGGCGGAGGCGCGTTGCCGCGAGCGGCACACAGATCATCTACGTGCGTCGTATCCTGCTCGGACACTCGCTGCCGAGCCCGGCCGGCCGAACGGCACCACCCCCGCCCGTAAGTTCCGGAACAACGTGAGCTCGACAGTTCGTTGAGCAAAGATTGGCGCTTTGCATTCACGGCTGAGCGACTGCTTTGCTTCACAGCTCAACGACGCATGGCAAGACCCCCCTTGACCGCACTAGCGACAGCCCCCTTGTGGGGTGACGTGGCCGTTCGACTGGAGATGCACGTGGCCGGGCGCATCGAAGACTACGCACTCATCGGAGACATGCAGACCGCGGCGCTGGTCTGCCGGGACGGCACGGTCGACTGGCTGTGCCTGCCGCGCTTCGACTCGCACGCCATCTTCGCCGGGCTGCTGGGAACCGAGGAACACGGCTTCTGGCGGCTGGGGCCGGCCTACGCCGAGGACTCCCGGCCGCCCGCGGCGACGCGGCGGAGCTACCGCGGCGACTCGCTGATCCTGGAATCCGAGTGGGACACCCCACGCGGCACGGTCCGCGTGACGGATTTCATGCCCCCGCGCGACGGCGCCCCGCAGCTGATCCGCATCGTGGAGGGCGTCTCGGGCCGGGTCCCCATGCGCTCGGCGCTGCGGATGCGCTTCTCCTACGGCCGTGTGGTGCCCTGGGTGCACCGCCACGAGGGCCGTACGGTCGCCGTGGCCGGCCCGGACTCCGTGTGGTTCGACACGTCCGCCGAGACCTACGGCGAGGACCTGACCACGTACTCGGACTTCACCGTCGCGCCGGGTGACCGGGTCGCCTTCGCCATCTCCTGGGAACCGTCCCACAAGCAGCCCCCGGCGCTGCCGGAGCCGGAGCAGTCCCTTGAGGCCACCGAGGACTTCTGGCGCGAGTGGGTCGAGCACTGTACGTACCACGGTCCCTACCGCGAGGCCGTGATCCGCTCCCTGATCACGCTCAAGGCGCTGACGTACGCGCCGACCGGCGGCATCGTCGCCGCGCCCACCACCTCGCTGCCCGAGGACATCGGCGGCGTCCGCAACTGGGACTACCGCTACACCTGGCTGCGGGACGCGGCGATCACCCTGTCCTCGCTGCTGCGCACCGGCTACCGCGAGGAGGCCCGCGCCTGGCGCGAGTGGCTGCTGCGCGCGGTCGCGGGCGACCCGGAGAACCTGCAGATCATGTACGGCATCGCCGGCGAGCGCGAGCTCGGCGAGGCGGAGCTGGACTGGCTGCCCGGCTACGAGGCCTCCGCCCCCGTCCGGGTGGGCAACGGCGCGGCGCACCAGCTCCAGCTGGACGTGTACGGCGAGGTCACCGAGGCCCTGCACCTCGCCCACATGACCGGTCTCGCGCGCAACGACTACGCCTCGCTGCTCCAGCTCAAGCTGATCCAGTACCTGGAGAAGCACTGGCAGGAGCCGGACGAGGGCATCTGGGAGGTGCGCGGGCCGCGCCGCCACTTCGTGCACTCCAAGGTGATGGCCTGGGTCGCCGTCGACCGCACCATCAAGCTCATCGAGTCCGGCGACGCCGACGGCCCGCTGGAGGAGTGGAAGCAGCTGCGCGACGACATCCACCGGGACGTGTGCGAGAAGGGCTACGACAAGGAACGCAACACGTTCACGCAGTCCTACGGCTCCAAGGAGCTGGACGCGGCCCTGCTGCTGATCCCCCAGGTGGGATTCCTGCCGCCGGACGACAAGCGGGTCATCGGCACCGTCGAGGCGATCCAGCGCGAGCTGTCCACGTCCGACGGCTTCATCCTGCGCTACCCGACCGAGGGCGTGGACGAGGGCGTGGACGGCCTGCCGGGCGACGAGGGCGCGTTCCTCGCCTGCTCGTTCTGGATGGCCGACGACCTGGCGATGATCGGCCGGGTGGACGAGGCGCGGAAGCTGTTCGAGAAGCTGCTCTCGCTGCGCAACGACCTCGGTCTGCTGGCGGAGGAGTGGGACCCGCGCCTGCAGCGCCAGGTGGGCAACTTCCCGCAGGCCTTCAGCCACGTCCCGCTCATCGACACGGCCCTGCGCCTGACGGCGTCGGGGGCGTACGGGGGCTGACGCGGACGCCCGCCCCCTGGGCCGGACCGGGGGCGGGGGCGCCGGCCGGTGCGTGAGCGGGCGCGCAAGCTGGTGCGGGGCCGCCGCCGGCACCGTTCGTGAGGAATATGTGCAGGCCGGACGTGTGCCCGGGACACACCCCCGGGTACCGTCCGCTGCATGAGCACCCCCCGTACACCCCCGCCCTCGGGCATCACCGTGCAGCGCGCCCTGGAACTCCCCGGCCTGCGCGGCGGCCTCCCGGAGGTCCTCGCCGGCGCCGAGCGGCTGGGGCGCACGGTGCGCTGGGTGCACGCCGGTGAGGTGCCCAACATCGCCTCCCTGCTCAAGGGCGGCGAACTCCTGCTGACCACCGGGTACGGGCTCGGTACCCGCCCGGCCGACCAGCGGGCCTTCGTGCGCACGCTGGCGGACCGGGGCATCGCGGCCCTGGTCGTCGAGCTCGGCCCGCGCTTCACCCGGCTGCCCGCCGCCCTGGTCGACGCGGCCCGCGCCGCCGGGCTGCCGCTGGTCCAGCTGCACCGCGAGGTGCCGTTCGTGACGGTCACCGAGGAGATCCACACCGAGATCGTCAACGGGCACTACGCGCTGCTGCAGCGCGCGGAGGAGGTGCACCGCCGCTGCACCGAGGCGCTCCTCGGCGGCGGGGGCGTGCCCCAGGTCCTGGAGATCCTCGCCGGGTTCACCGGCAACCCCGTGTTCCTGGAGACCACCGACGGGCAGCTGCTGTACGCGGCCGGCGAGGGCCCCGAGGGCGCGGATCCGCTGCAGGTGTGGGAGGGGCTGCGCGACCGGCAGCGGGACGATCCGCCGGCCGGCTCGGTCCTCGTGGACGTGCCCGGTGGCGGCCCCGGCAGCGGCGGTGTCCGCGCGCGCCTGGCGCTGCTGCCGGTGCGCAGCGCGCCGGAGCCGGTGCACCGGATGGCGGCCGAGCGGGCCGCGGGCATCCTCGCCGTGGTGTTGATGCAGGCACGCCAGGAGGAGGAGCTGGCGGCGCGGGGCCGCGGTGACTTCCTCACCGACCTCGCCGAGGGCCGGATCACCGCCGAGGACGCGCCCGCGCAGGCCCGCGTCCTGGGCTTCAAGCCGGGCCGGGGGCCTCTGCTCCCGGTCGTCATGCGGCTCGGCGACACGCTGTCGCCGCAGAGCGGCGGCTGGGCGGTGCTGGCCCGCGCGGTGGGCGAGGAACTGTCGTCGGTCGGCGTGCCCGTGCTGCTCGGTGTGCGGCCGGTCGAGGGGCGTGTGCCGCTGCTGCTCGGGCTGCGCGCCGAGGCGGACCGTCCGGCCGCCGCGGACCGGGTGGCGGCCGCGCTGCGCGCCGGTGTTGAGCGCGCGGGGATGCTCAGGCCGGGCGGGCGGCCGCCGGTGGTGGTGGTCGGCCCGGCCGGCGGCTGGGCGGCGGTGCCGACCGGGCTGCGGCACGCGGTGGAGACGGCGACGGCGGCACAGGGCCTGCCCGAGCGCCCCTGGTACGACGCACGGCGGCTGGACATCGACCTGCTGCTGTGGCGGCTGCGCGACCATCCGGACCTGGCGGACTTCGTGGACCGGGCGATCGGTCCGGTCCTGCAGCACGACCGGCGCTCGCGGCCCGCGCTGCTGCCCACGCTGGAGACGTATCTGGCGCACGCCGGGCGCAAGGCGGAGACGGCGCGGGAGCTGCACCTGAACCGGCAGACGCTCTACAACCGGCTGGCCCGCATCGGGGAGTTGCTGGGCACGGACCTCGACGACCCGCAGACGGTGCTGACGTTGAGCCTGGCCCTGCGGGCGCGGCGGCACGTGCCCTGACCCACCGGGCGCTGTCCGCGAGGGTCAGGGCAGCGGCCGGGGCCGGGTCAGCTCGTCGTAGACGCTGAGCACCTGGGCGACCGTCTGGTCCTCGGTCGGCCAGGTCGCGGCCTGCCCGGGGCCCCGCTCCGCCAGCAGCGCGCGCCGTCCGGGGTCCTCCAGCAGGCGGGTCACGGCGTCGGCGAGCGCCCGCGGGTTGCCCCGGGGCACGAGCTCGGCGGCGTCGCCGACGAGTTCGGGGACACCGCCCACCCGGGTGGCGACCAGCGGTACGCGCGCGTGCAGGGCCTCCTGGGCGAACGGCGAGCGCGCCTCCTCCCGGCGGCTCGGCAGCACCGCCACGTCGGCCGCGGCGAGCAGGTCGGGGACGTCCTCGCGCGGGCCGGCCAGCAGGACCGGCAGTTCCTCGTCCTCGATCCGGCGCCGCAGTTCGCCGTGCAGCGACCCCTCCCCCGCGATCACCACCAGCGGCACCGGCTCCAGGAGACGCCAGGCGTGGGCGGCGTCCAGCAGGTCGTCGTAGCCGCGGTGCCGTTCCAGGGAACCGACCGCGATGATCAACGGGCGGTCCACGGCACCGAGTTCGGCCCGCACCTTCGGCCGCAGCCGGTCGGCCTCGTCCGGCGCCGGCACGCTGCGGAGGCCGGGCAGGGACACCGCGGCCAGCCGCGCGTCACGCGCTCCCGAACGGCGGGCCCGGTCCACCAGCGCCGAGGTCGTCCCCAGCACCACGGTGGCCGCGCGGACGACCCGCCGTTCCAGCACACGCAGGAAATGGGCGCGCGGGCCTTCGGCGTGCGCCCGGTCGTGCCAGGTGACGACGAAGGGGGTGTGCCGCCCGCTGAGCGCCAGGGCGGCACGGAACGAGGCGTGCAGCCCGTGCGCGTGGACCAGGTCGGCGCCCGAGCAGGCGGCACGCAGGGCGGCCACCGACCCCGGGTCGCTGCTGCGGGGCACGTGCACGTGCTCGGCCCCGACCCCGGTGAAGTCGTAGGCGTGGTCGGCCTCCGCGGGGGCGCACACGGTGACCCGCACGCCCCGCGCGACGAGCCCCGCGGCCAGCGAGCGCACGTGCGCGCCGCTGGCGGCGTTGCCGCCGCCCAGCACCTGCACGGTGCGCAGCGACGACTGGCCGTGCGATGCGTGGCTGCTCACGGGGGTCACGTGGCCGGGCTCCTGGTTCGGGTCGGACGGTCACGACGAACGTACCGAAGGATCCCGCGGAGGGGTGTACCGCGCGGCGTCCTCCGCGTACTCCGTCAAGCATGCCAGGACACACGGCCGTTCCGGGAAACGCGCGGGCGCACGCCTGTGTCCACACGGGACGCCACATCACCCGTACGGATGACGGAACTTTGCCTTCCGGTGGGGCTAGCCGTCCGCGCGGGCCGCCGCCAGCAGCTCCTCCGCGTGCGCCCGGGCCGTCTCCGAGTCCTCCTGGCCGGCCAGCATCCGGGACAACTCCCGCACCCGGTCCTCACCTTCGAGCACCTTCACGCCGGACCGGGTCACCGAGCCGTCGTTGGTCTTCTCCACCAGCAGCTGCCGGTCGGCGAACGCGGCCACCTGCGGCAGATGCGTGACGACCACGACCTGGGCCTTCCTCGCCAGACGGGCGAGGCGCCGGCCGATCTCCACCGCCGCCTTGCCGCCGACGCCGGCGTCCACCTCGTCGAAGAGGTACGTCGGCACCGGGTCGGTCCCCGCGAACACGACCTCCACGGCCAGCATCACGCGCGACAGCTCACCGCCCGAGGCGCCCTTGGCGATCGGCCGGGGCGGCGCCCCGGGGTGCGGAGCCAGCAGCAGCTCCACCTCGTCCACCCCCGACGGCCCGTACGCCACCGTGCGCCCGTTCACCTCGACGCCCTCGGAGTCCTCGGTCTGCCGGATGTCGAACGACACGCGCGCGTGCGGCATGGCGAGCGACGCCAGCTCCTCCGTCACGGCCGCCGCGAACCGCTCCGCCGCCTCCGCCCGGGCCTCCGACAACTCCTGCGCCAGCACGCCCAGTTCGGCGCGCAGCCCGTCACGCTCGGCGGTCAGCTCCCCGATCCGCTCGTCGTCGCCCTCCAGGTCGGTGAGCCGCGCGGCGCTCCGCTCCGCCCAGGCCAGCACCTCGGCGACGTCCTCGCCGTACTTGCGGGTCAGCGCGGTGAGCGCCGCCCGCCGTTCCTCGACCGCCGCCAGCCGCAGCGGATCGGCGTCCAGGTCGTCGGCGTAACCGGCCAGCTCGCCCGCCACGTCCCGCAGCAGGATGCCGATCTCGCCGATGCGGTCGGTCAGCGCGGCCAGCGCCGGGTCGTGCGCCCGCACGGCCTCCAGGGCCCGCTGGGCGCCCGCGACGAGCGTCCCGGCGTCGACGCCCTCGGGGTCCTCCGGATTGCCCGCGAGCGCGGCGTGCGCGACCGCGGCGGCCGACGCCAGCGCCTCTGCGTGACCGAGCCGCCCGGCCTCCTCCGCGAGCTCCGTGTCCTCGCCCGCGCGGGGCTCGACGGCGGCGATCTCCTCCAGCCCGAAGCGCAGCATGTCGGCCTCCTGGGCCCGCTCCCGCGCACGGGTGGTGATCTCCTCGAGCTCGGCGGTGACGGCCCGCAGCCGCTTGTACGCCTCCGTGTACTTGCCGAGCGGCACGGCGACCGCGTAGCCCGCGTACCGGTCGAGCGCCTGCCGCTGCCGGGACAGCTTCAGCAGCCCCTGCTGGTCGCTCTGCCCGTGCACGGCCACCAGGTCGTCGGCGAGCTCGGCCAGCAGCCCCACCGGCACGCTCCGCCCGCCCAGATGCGCCCGTGACCGCCCCTCGGCCGAGACGGTACGGCTGACCAGCAGCGTCCCCTCGTCGAGCTCGGCCCCGGCCTCCTCGGCGCGCACGACGGCCGCCGAGCCCTCGGGCACGGCGATCCGTCCCTCGACCACGGCGTTGCGCGCGCCGATCCGCACCAGCGCCGCATCCGCGCGTCCGCCCAGCAGCAGGCCCAGGCTGGTGACCACCATGGTCTTGCCCGCACCCGTCTCACCGGTGACGGCGGTGAAGCCTGGCGACAGCTCGACGACGGCATCGTCGATGACACCGAGCGACCGTATCCGCATCTCCTCTAGCACGGACACGACCATACGAGGTCGACGCTGCGGGATGCGACCGCCCCGCCTTTGTCACCCACGGGAGTGTCCCCCTCCTGCAGGGGCGCGGGGCTGTGCCGACATGCGGCTCCGCCGCGCGGGCGCGACAAGCCACGATCCACCCGCAGCCGCCCACGTCGGGACACCACCCCTTCGGTGACGGCTACTGCGGCGCCCCCCGCCACCCGGACACGGGCAAGGCGAACTTCGCGACCAGCCGGTCGGTGAACGAAGCGTGGTGCAGGCGAGCCAGCCTGACCGGCACAGCCCCCCGCCGCACCTCCACCCGAGCCCCCGCGGGCAGCTCGACGGTCCGCCGCCCGTCGCACCACAGCACCCCCGGCGGCACGTGCGGCAGCACCTCCACCGCCAGCACCGAGTTCGGCGAGGTCACCAGCGGCTTGGCGAACAACGCGTGCGCGCTGATCGGCACCATCAGCAGCGCCTCGACCTCCGGCCACACCACGGGCCCGCCCGCGGAGAACGCGTACGCGGTGGACCCGGTGGGCGTGGCGCACACGATGCCGTCGCAGCCGAAGCCGGTCACCGGCCGCCCGTCGATCTCCAGGACGACCTCCAGCATCCGCTCGGCGGACACCTTCTGCACGGCCGCCTCGTTCAGCGCCCAGTCGGTGTGCACGATGTCGCCGTTGCGGTGGACCACGACGTCGACGGTCATCCGCTCCTCGACCTCGTACGCCCGGCTCACCACCCGGTCGACGACCTTCTCCAGGTCGTCCCGCTCGGCCTCGGCGAGGAAGCCCACGCTGCCGAGGTTGACGCCGAGCATCGGCACCCCGGAGGCGCGGGCGAACTCGGCGCCGCGCAGCAGCGTGCCGTCACCGCCGAGGACGATCAGCAGCTCGCAGTCGTCCAGGCACTGCGGGGTGGCCTCCTTGACCGTCTCCACGTCGTCCGGGAGCGGCAGGTCGCGGGCCTCCTCCTCCAGGACCCGCACCCCCAGCCCCGACCGCAGCAGGCCCTTGACCACCAGTTCGGCGCTGCGGATGGCCGCGGCGCGCCCCGTGTGGGCCAGCAGGAAAACAGTACGAGCTCGGTTCTGCGTCAACGCGGCCCCTCCGCCACAGCACGGTCAACATCGGCCGGGTCCAGTTCCGGTGCCCCGGCCCGCAGCCACAGGAAGTATTCGACATTCCCCGAGGGTCCGGGCAGCGGACTCGCCGTCACGCCCTTCGCCCCGAGTCCCAGCTCCCAGGCCCTGGCGGCCACCCCTCGGACGGCCTCGGCGCGCAGCTGCGGGCTGCGCACGACACCGCCGCTGCCCAGCCGCTCCTTGCCCACCTCGAACTGCGGTTTCACCATCATCACCAGATCGGCGTCCGGCGTCACGCACCGCTTCAGAGCGGGCAGCACCAGGCCGAGCGGGATGAACGACAGGTCCCCCACGACAAGATCCACTGGCTTCCCATCGATGACCTCGAGCGTCAACTCCCGTACGTTTGTACGGTCCTTGACGGTCACACGTTCATCTTTCTGCAGAGGCCACGCGAGTTGGCCGTATCCGACGTCGACCGCGACCACGTGCGCGGCCCCGGCCCGCAGCAGCACATCGGTGAAACCGCCCGTGGAGGCGCCGGCGTCGAGCGCCCGCCGGCCCTCGACGACCAGCCCCTGCGGCACGAAGGCGTCCAGGGCACCGGCCAGTTTGTGACCGCCGCGCGAGACATAGTCCGGGTCGCCCGCGTCCTCGGCGACCACGATGGCGGCCGCGGTCTCCACCTGGGTGGCGGGCTTGGTGGCCACCGTCCTGCCCACGCTGACCCGCCCGGCGGCGATCAGCTGGCTGGCGTGCTCGCGCGAGCGCGCCAGCTTACGGCGGACCAGCTCCGCGTCGAGACGGCGGCGTGCGACTCCTGCCACGTTCGGTTCAGCTCCTGTGTCCTTGTGCCGGCGGGGGCCCCGGGTGGGTGTCGAGCGCGGTGAGCGCGTCGCGCAGCCCCCGGTGTACATCCTCGTACACCTCGAGGTGGCCGTCGGTGGTGAGGTGGTCGGCGTCGGCCAGCCGCTCCACGTGGGCGTCGATCTCCGCGCGTCCGGTGGGGGCGCGCGGCACGCCCAGGGGTGCGGGACCGGCGGGGCCGTCGTCCTGCGGTGGCGGCGCGGCCCGCTCCGGCTCGGCGGGGCCGTGCTGCCCGTCCCCCGGGGCCTCGGCGTCCGGCTCCGTGTCCGCCACCTGCGGCACTGCGTCGTTCATGCCCCGACGCTACCGCGAACGGCTGCGGTACCGTCGTGCGCGATGGCCACGATCGAGGAGTGCCGTGCCGCACTCGACAAGCTTTCGGACAGCATGGGGAGCGCCGAGGGGGACGTCCGCGCGGCGGCGTCGATGGACCGGTCGGTCAGCTGCCACATCACGGACCTGGACGTGACCTTCGCGGGCCGGCTCACCGGCGGCCGGATCGAGGTGCGCGACACCGTCCCCGGGCCGCCGCGCGAGAAGGCGCAGATACGGCTCGCGATGAAGGGCGACGACCTGGTGGCCCTGGTCGACGGCGAGCTGCACTTCGCCCGCGCGTGGGGGTCGGGCCGGGTACGGCTGGAGGCGGGGCTGCGCGACCTGTTCACGCTCAGGAAGCTGCTCTAGCACCCGTCCCGGGCCCTTCGTGGCCCCGCTCGGACCGTGGTGGCCTCCGCTCGGACCCTCCTGGTCTTCTCAGACCTTCGTGGCCTCCGTCTTCACCCGGGACGCGCGGGCGGCCGGCACCACCAGCGGGGTTCCCGTCTCGGGGTCGTCGATGACCTGACAGCGCAGCCCGAAGACCTCCTCCACCAGTTCCGCGGTGACGATGTCCTTCGGCGCGCCCTGGGCGACCACCCGGCCGGCCCGCAGCGCGATGAGGTGGGTCGCGTACCGGGCGGCGTGGTTGAGGTCGTGCAGGACGGCGACCAGGGTGCGCCCCTGCTCGTGCAGGTCCGCGCACAGGTCCAGCACGTCGATCTGGTGCTGGATGTCCAGGAAGGTGGTCGGCTCGTCGAGCAGCAGCAGCGGCGTCTGCTGGGCGAGGGCCATCGCGATCCACACCCGCTGCCGCTGCCCTCCGGAGAGCTCGTCGACGTAGCGTTCCGCGAGGTCGGCGACGCCGGTGTGGGCCATCGACTCCTGGACGACCCGCTCGTCCTCGGCGGACCACTGGCGCAGCAGGCTCTGGTGCGGGTAGCGGCCGCGGCCCACCAGATCGCCCACGGTGATGCCCTCGGGCGCGATGGACGACTGCGGCAGCAGGCCCAGGGTGCGGGCGACCTTCTTGGCGGGCATCGAGTGGATGGCCTGCCCGTCCAGCAGCACCCGTCCCTCGGACGGCTTGAGCATCCGGGACAGGGCACGCAGCAGGGTGGACTTGCCGCAGGCGTTGGGCCCGACGACGACGGTGAAGGAGTTGTCCGGTATCTCCACGGACAGCTGTTCGGCGATGACCCGCTGGTCGTAGGCCAGGGTGACGTTCTCGGCGGACAGGCGGTTCACGGGGCTCCTTCGGGGGTTCGGCTCGCTGCGGTCGGGACCGGCGGGGCTCATAGCCGGCCCGCCCTGCGCTCGGTGACCAGCAGCCACAGCAGGTAGACACCGCCGAGCACGCCGGTGACGACGCCCACGGGCAGCTGTTCGGCGCCGAACGCCCGCTGGGAGACGAAGTCGGCGAGGACCAGCAGGGCGGCACCCATGCACATGGCGGCCACGAGGTTGGGGCCGGGCGAGCGGGTCAGGCGCCGGGCGAGCTGCGGCGCGGTGAGCGCGACGAAGCTGACCGGTCCGGCGGCGGCGGTCGCCGACGCGGTGAGCAGCACCGCGGACAGCATCAGCACCAGCCGGAGGCGTTCCACGCGCACCCCGAGGGCGTTGGAGACGTCGTCGCCCATCTCCGTCATGCGCAGCGCCCGGGAGTTGGCGAGGACCACGGGGACGAGGACGGCGCACAGCGCGAGCAGCGGCCACACCTGGTCCCAGTCCCGCCCGTCGAGGGACCCGGTCATCCAGACGACGGCGCGCGCCGCGTCGACGATGTCGGACTTGGTGAGCAGGTAGCCGTTGACGGCCGTGACGATCGCGGAGACGCCGATGCCGACCAGCACCAGCCGGTACCCGTGCACGCCGCGCTTCCAGGCGAGGACGTAGATGGCGGTGCCGGTGATCAGTCCGCCTGCCAGCGCGCCGAGGGCCACCTGGTTGGCGCTGCCGGAGAACAGCACGATGACGGTGAGCGCGCCGGCCGTGGCGCCCTGCCCGAGACCCAGCACGTCCGGGCTGCCCAGCGGGTTGCGGGAGATGGACTGGAACAGCGCGCCGCCGAGCCCGAGCGAGGCGCCGACCAGGAGTCCCACCAGGACCCGGGGCAGCCGCAACTCGGTGACGATGAACTCCTGCCCGGCGTCGCCCTGGCCGACGAGGGTGGTCAGCACGTCGGAGGCGGACATCGGGAAGTCGCCGGTGCCGATGAGCAGCACGCTCGCGCCGAGCGCCAGCAGCAGCAGGAGCACGACGACGGTGAAGGCACGCACGTCCAGCCGGACCGAGAGGCCGCCGGGAACGCGCACCGCACGGTTGGTCTTCACAGCTGGGCCGTCCTCCGCCGTCGTACGAGAAAGATGAAGACCGGGCCGCCGATGATCGCGGTGACGATGCCCACCTGAAGCTCGGCGGGCCGGGCCACGATCCGGCCGAGCACATCGGCGCCGAGCAGCAGCACCGGCGACAGGATCGCCGCGTACGGCAGGATCCAGCGCTGGTCCGGTCCGGTGAAGGAACGCACGACGTGCGGCACCATCAGGCCGACGAAGACGATCGGCCCGCACGCGGCGGTCGCGGCTCCGCTGAGCATGGTCGCGACCAGCATGGACAGCGCCCGGGTGCGGTTCAGATCGGCGCCGAGTGCCTTGGCGGTGTCGTCACCCATGGCCATGGCGTTCAGCGGCCGGGCGAGCGCCAGCGCCAGCAGGCTGCCGACGACCAGGAACGGCACCACCTGCTTGACTGCCTCGGGGCTGCCGGAGGCGAGCGAGCCGACCGTCCAGAAGCGCATCCGGCCGAGCGCGGCGTCGTCGAGGATCATGATGGCCTGGAGATAGCCGTAGAGCGCGGCGCTGATGGCGGTTCCGGCGAGCACCAGCCGCACCGGGGTCGCGCCCCGGCGGCCGCCGAGGAACCACACCACCGCCCCGACGGCGGCCGCCCCGCAGAACGCGAACCACACGTACCCGGACAGCGAGGTGACGCCGAAGAAGGTGATGGCGGTGACGACCGCGGCGGAGGCACCCGCGTTGAGGCCGAGGAGTCCCGGGTCGGCCAGCGGGTTGCGGGTCAGCGCCTGCAGCACCGCCCCGGCGAGCCCCAGCGCGGCGCCGGCGAGCAGGCCCAGCAGGGTGCGGGACAGCCGGTCGGACACGACGGTGTCGGTGTAGGTGCCCGACGCGTGGAACAGCCCGTGCCAGACCTGCTCCAGCGACAGTTCCTTCGCCCCGACCGCGATGCTCGCCAGCGCGACGAGCACTAGCAGCGCGAGCGAGACGAGCAGACCGACGGCGCGTATCGCCCGGCGGTTCGGGGGCGCGGGGGCGGTCTCCGCGCGCTGTTCGGGGGGACTCTCGACCAACACCCGGTTAGGTTAGCCTACCCTCCAGTTCGATCACGATCCCCGGGACCGCCCTTCCGGCGGGGCGTCACAGACCCAGCCGGGCCAGCGCCTTCCCCGCGTCCAGCCCGCACGCGTCCTCACCCGCCGACGTCCAGGCCGCCGCGCACAGCGCCCGCAGCCCGTCCACGGCCTCGCCGTCGCCGTCCAGCTCCAGCCGTCCGGTCCCGGCCGCCGCCGTCCAGCCGCCGCACCGGAAACCGCCGTCCACCGCGACGACCTCGGGCTGACCGGTGAGCAGCCCCCGCAGATCGGCGTCCACGTACGTCGGCCGATGCCGCGGCGGCGCCGCCAGAAGCTGCGCCCCGTCGGTCACCCCGGTGAGCACCAGCAGCGAGTCCACCCCGCCGTTGAACGCGCCCTCGATGTCCGTGTCCAGCCGGTCCCCCACCACCAGCGGCCGCTCGGCGCCGGTACGCAGGATCGTCTCCCGGTGCATCGGCGGCAACGGCTTGCCCGCCACCTGCGGCTCGGCACCGGTGGCGATCCGCACGACCTCCACCGCCGCGCCGTTGCCCGGCGCGATGCCCCGGCCGCTGGGAATCGTCAGGTCGGTGTTGGACGCGAACCACGGCAGCCCGCGCGCGACGGCGTAGCTCGCCTCGGCGAACCGCCCCCACGCCAGCTCCGGTCCGCCGTACCCCTGCACCACCGCCACCGGCTCGTCGTCCGCCGACTCCACCGGCTCGAGACCCCGCTCGCGCAGCGCCACCCGCAGGCCCTCACCGCCGACCACCAGGACCCGGGAGCCCTGCGGCACCTGCTCGGCGACGAGCCGCGCCACCGCCTGCGCCGAGGTGATGACGTCACCGGCCTCGGCCGGTATGCCCAGCTCGGTCAGGTGCGCGGCCACGGCATCGGGCGTGCGCAGCGCGTTGTTGGTCACGTAGGCGAGCCGCATGCCGCCGTCGCGTGCCGTGGCGAGCGAGGGGACCGCGTGCTCGATGGCCTCACCGCCCGCGTACACCACTCCGTCGAGGTCGAGCAGCGCCGTGTCGTACGCCTCGCTCAGGGCCTGCCCACTGCCCTCGGGCCTCGTCCTGACGCTCCGGCTCATTCCGCATCGCTCCTCGTTCGACGGCTTTCCCCCGATCATCCCCCATCGCACCGACACCCGTACGATGCCGGGATGAACACTGCAGGTCACTCGAAGGCAACGGCGCCCCGAGGCCTGGAACTCACCCCGTTCCGAGGCCTTCGTTACGACCCCGACCGGGTCGGCAGCCTGGCCGCCGTGACATCCCCGCCCTACGACGTCGTGGTCCGCCCCGACGGCCTGCACCACCTCCAGTCCGCCGACCCGTACAACATCGTCCGGCTGATCCTGCCCGAGGCCGCCACCCCCGAGGAGCGCAACGCCCAGGCCGCCGAGACGCTCCGCCGCTGGCGCGCCGAGGGCGTTCTGACCACCGACCCCGAGCCCGGCCTGTACGTCTACGAGCAGCGCGACGGCGACGGCCTGGTGCAGCGCGGCGTCATCGGCGCCCTGCGCGTCTCCGACCCGGACGAGCACCTGGTGCTGCCGCACGAGGACGTCATGCCGCACATCGTGGCCGACCGCGCGGACCTGATGCGGGCCACCTCGGCGAACCTCGAACCGCTGCTGCTCACCTACCGGGGCGACGGCACGGCGACCGCCACGGCCGACCTCATCGAACGCACGGCCGAGCAGCCGCCGCTGCTGGCGACCACCACCGAGGACGGCGTCCACCACCGCCTGTGGTCCGTCACCGCCCCCGCCGACCTTGCCGTGGTGAGCGGTGAACTCTCCGCCCACCAGGCCCTCATCGCCGACGGTCACCACCGCTGGGCGACCTACCGGCGGCTGCGCGCGGAACACCCTTCCCCCGGCCCGTGGGACCACGGCCTGGTCCTCCTCGTCGACACGGCCCGCTATCCGCTGCGGGTCCGCGCCATCCACCGCCTGCTGCACGACCTGACGGTCACCGAGGCCCTGGCCGCACTCGACGGCCGGTTCCGCGTCCGCCGCCTGGACCTGCCACTGCCGAAGGCCATGGACGCGCTCGCCGAGTCGGCCGCGACGGGCAACGCGTACCTCCTCGCCGGGGACGGCGCCTTCCACCTCGTCGACCGCCCGGACCCGGGTCTGCTGGACCGTACGGTCCCGGCGGACCGCCCGGAGGCCTGGCGCACCCTCGACGCGACGATCCTGCACGCCACGCTCCTCGACCACGTGTGGCGGGTCCCCGACTCCCCCGCGCACATCGCGTACATCCACGACACGGCGGCCACGGTGAAGAAGGCGGAACGCGACGGCGGCACGGCGGTCCTGATGCACCCGGTGCACGAGGACGTGGTCCGGGACCTGGCCCGCCAGGGGGTGACGATGCCCCGCAAGTCGACGTCGTTCGGCCCGAAGCCGGCGTCGGGTCTGGTGCTGCGCGCGCTCGACCTCTGAGCGTCCGGGTACACGAAAGGGGCGGGTCCCGGCCGGGACCCGCCCCTTTCACCTACGTTCCGCTGCGTCCCGCCCTGCGGACGTCAGTGCTTGTCGTCGCCGCGCTCGCCCTTCTCGTCCTGCTCGGCACCGTCGGTGTCGTCCGCGGCCACGTCGACGTCCTCGTCGCCGGCGTCGTCGTCCTCGCCCTCGTCCTCGACGAAGGCGTCCGTGAACTCCACGCCGTCCAGCTCGGCCAGCCGGTCGGAGGCGTCCGTGCTGCCGTCGCGGTCGGCCTCGACGGCCTTGGCGAACCACTCGCGCGCCTCGCCCTCACGGCCGGCCGCGAGCAGCGCGTCGGCGTAGGCGTACCGCAGACGCGCGGTCCACGGCTGCACGGAGTTCGACGCCAGCTCGGAGCTCTGCAGGGTGACGATCGCCGCGTCCAGCTGCCCCATGTCGCGCCGGGCGCCGGCCGCGACGAGCCGCATCTCGACCTGCCCGGCCTTGTCCAGCTTCTGCACCTCGGGGGCGCCGGCCATGTCGAGGGCCTTCTCCGGCCGTCCGAGCCCGCGCTCGCAGTCCGCCATCAGCGGCCACAGCTCCACGGTCCCGGTCATCCGCCGCGCCGCCCGGAACTCGGCGAGGGCCTCGCCGTACTTCTGCGTCGCGTACGCGGCGAATCCGGCGGCCTCCCGTACGGCGGCCACGCGCGAGGCGAGACGCAGGGCCACCCGCGAGTAGGCGTAGGCGCGCTCGGGCTCCTCGTCGATCAGCCGGGCGACCATCACCAGGTTCTTGGCGACGTCCTCGGCGAGCGTCTTGGGCAGGCTCTGCAGCTCCTGCCGTACGTCCTTGTCGATCTCCTCGCCGGTGACGTCCTCGGGGATCGGCAGCCGCTTGATGGGCTCGCGGTCACGGTCACGGTCGTCACGGAACCGGCCGCCGCCGCCCTGGCGGTCGTCACGCCCGCGGAACCCGCCGGGACGGCCGCCCCGGTCGTCCCGCCGCGGCCCACGGCCCCGGTCGTCACGGCCCCGGTAACCGCCCCGGTCCCCGCCACGGCTGTCCTCGCGACGGAAGCCACCACGGTCACCGCGGCTGTCGGTACGGTCGCCCGGACGGCTGTCGGTGCGACTGTCGTTGCGACTGTCGTTGCGCCGGTGGCCGCCACGGTCGTCACGGCCTCGGTCGTCGCGGCGTCCGTATCCACGGTCGTCGTCGCGACGGAAGCCCCCGCGGTCACCGCGGTTGTCGCCGCGGTTGTCATCGCGGCGGAAACCACCACGGTCGCCACGGTTGTCGCGCTCCGGACGGTCGTCACGCCGGAAGCCGCCACGGTCACCACGGTCGTCACTGCGGCCCCGGTAGCCTCCACGGTCACGGTCACCGCCCCGATCGTCACGCCGGCCGTACCCACGGTCGTCGTCACGGCGCAAGCCCCCGCGGTCACCGCGGTCGTCCTCGCGACGGAAGCCGCCACCGCCACCGCGGTTGTCATCGCGGCGGAAGCCGCCACGGTCACCGCGGTTGTCGCGCTCCGGACGGTCGTCACGCCGGAAGCCGCCACGGTCGCCTCGGTTGTCGTCACGGCGGAAGCCGCCACGGTCACCACGGTTGTCGTCACGGCGGAAGCCGCCACGGTCACCACGGTCGTCGCTGCGGCCCCGGTAGCCACCGCGGTCGCCGTCACGCCGGTCGTCCCTGCGGTCGTCACGCCGGTCGTCCCTGCGGTCATCGCTGCGACCCCGGTAACCGCCGCGCTCACCCCCCCGGTTGTCGTCCCGGCCGCGGAAGCCGCCACGCTCGGGCCGGCCGCCGCTGCGGTCACGGTCCCGGTCACGGTCGTCGCGACGGAACGCGGGGCGGTCACCGTCCCTGCGGAAGCCGCGGTCGCGGTCGTTGTCGCGACGGGGGCCTCCGCGCTGGCCGCCACGGTCGGGGCGGTCCGAGCGGTCACCACTGTCCCGTCGCCGCTGGTCGCGCTCCGGTCGGTCCTCGGGAGAGTTGGTGGCCATCGGTAACTCCTGTCTTAGGTACTGCAAGCATAAATACAAAAGGACCCCTGGTCCCAGCTGAACGCTGGTGACCAGGGGTCCCTTCCAAAGATTGTTCGGCGGCGTCCTACTCTCCCACAGGGTCCCCCCTGCAGTACCATCGGCGCTGTAAGGCTTAGCTTCCGGGTTCGAAATGTAACCGGGCGTTTCCCCTACGCTATGACCACCGAAACCCTAATGGTTTCGAGCGAACAAGCACACTTTTCTTTTGTTTGTTCTGCTCAAAGCCGACAACGGTCGTTGTCTCAGAACTAACACAGTGGACGCGAGCAACTGAGGACAAGCCCTCGGCCTATTAGTACCGGTCAACTCCACACGTTACCGTGCTTCCATATCCGGCCTATCAAC
>NZ_JBITSH010000004.1:0-119564 GCF_044540535.1 Streptomyces sp. NPDC085937
CGGGGCGGCGGGGCACCCGCTCCGCCAACCCGCGGGCGCGCGGCCGGGCGGAGGGGCCGACCCTCCGCCAACCGCGGGCCGTCGTGCCACCCCCGCGCGAGCGAAGCCGAGAGTGGGGGAGGGTGGGCGCGGCGGCACCCCGCCCCCGGCGGCGCCCACAGCCCCCGCCCCCCCCCCCGCCGCCGGCGGGGCGGGGGGGGGGCGGGGGGGGGGGGGGGTGGGGGCGGCGCGGGGGTGGGGTGCGTGGCGGCTAAGAGGGGGGGCGCGACAAGTAACTTCCCGGGCTCGGGTCATTACCCCCCCCCCCGGGGGGGGGGGGGGGGGCCCCCGGGCCCCCCGCCCCGCCCGCGTGACGGATCAGCAGGGGCGCAGGGACCAGATCGGGTCCCAGGTGGCCGTCCCCGCCTGGTAGGCCGTGGACGTCCAGCGGACGCTGCCGTCCTTGTTGTAGAACCGGGCCACCGTGCCCGGCGTCTGGTTGTTGGTGAACGGGCCGTCACCGGTCCAGTTGCTCAGCTCCCATGTCTGGCACTTGTAGAAGTCGAACTTGGTGTCCTTGACGAGCATGCACAGGTGCCCGTAGTCGCAGGCCAGGGCCTTGGTGGTGACCTGGCCCTCGGGCACCGCGGTGACGGTCAGGCCGTCGTAGCGGACCGCGTCGGCGGTCGCCTCCAGGACCTTCGGGCTGCCCGCGAGCACCCGGTCGGCCGTCTCCCGCAGCGAGGTGACCCGGGTGCCGTGCGGGCCGGGTGCGGCGGTGGCCGCGACCGTGCTGCCGGCGACCAGGGAGGTGGCCGCGACGAGCAGCGCGGCGGACTTGAGCGTGTTCACTGTTTCCCCCATGAACGTGGTGGTGGTACCGCCGGGGCGGTGTGCTCACACCGTCCCCCGGGGAGGGCGCCGCCCGGTACCTCACACCTGCGAGGGTCACGAACGCCCCGGCGGGGTGTACTCCTTGAGGTACTGGGCGATCCGGTCGGCGTAGGCGCGGTACTTCGCGGGGACGCCGCCCGCCTCGTTCACCCGGCGGTACGAGGTGCGGTAGGCGGCGGCGATCAGCACCCGGCGGTCCTCCCGGAGCTCCTCGTCGAGCCGCGGCGCGATCCAGCAGAGGTAGCGGCCCATGGCGGGCACCGACTCGGCGGGCGGGAACGGCGGTTCGGGCACGGTGGTGCCGGGGGTGCCGTCCGCGTTCATCCACCACCGCAGCACCTTGGGCGTCCAGCGGGCGATGCCGTACTCGTCCTTGGCCGGGTCGGACAGGCCGGGGTCGAAGTCGCTCTCGACCTTCAGCATGGCGGCGATCAGCGGTGGGGAGACGTCCGCGACCCTGCAGTCGTGCGCGGTCTCCACGATCAGCAGCCGGTAGGCGGGCGGCACGCCCCGGTCCGTGCGCAGCTCGGTGGCGCCGTAGGTGGCGGCGGTGCTCCCGCCCGCGCCGCGCTTCTCGCCGGACGTGGCCCACCCGTCGGGGCCGTACCCGAGGACCGCCACGGCCACGGTGGCGGCGGCCGCCGAGACGGCGGCCGCCGAGACGGCGACCACCCGGCGGGAGCGGCGGCGCACGGGCAGCAGCCGCGGCAGCCGGGACGGGCCCCCGGCACCTGCCGCCTCCCGCACCCGTCGCAGCAGCTCCTCGATCCCGACGCGTTCCTCGTGTGTACGGGCCAGGCAGTCCCGCACGACGTCCCGCCAGGCGTCCGGGAGTCCGGGGGACAGCCGCAGCTCGTCGGTGCCGGAGGCGTAGGCGGCCGCGGCCGTGCGGCGGGCCGCCGGGGTGGCGCCGGGCAGTGGGTACGCGCCGGTGAGGACCAGGTGGGCGAGCACCCCGAAGGCCCACACGTCGGCGGACGGGCGGATGCGGCGGCCCCGTTCACCGATCTCGGACCACAGCAGCTCGGGCGGGGTGTAGTCGGGGGTGGAGAAGGCGGAGGTGTAGGCGTGCGTGCCCTCCAGCTCGGCCGCCATGTTGAAGTCGGCGAGGCGGGCCGAACCATCCTCCATCAGCAGCACGTTGGCCGGCTTCAGGTCGCCGTGCACCCAGCCCGCCCGGTGCAGCTGGGCCAGCCCCTCGCAGGTCTGGGCGAGCAGCGCGGGACCGGCGTCGGGCCGGGGCGTGGCGGCGAGCAGGGCGGACAGGGAGCCCTCGGCCTTCTCCAGCACCAGCACGGTGGCGCCGTCCAGTTCCGGGTGGCCGGGGTCGTCCACGGTGAGCGTCTCGTACATCCGGATGAGGCGCGGCTGCCTCAGCCGGCGCAGCACGTCGACCTCCCGCTCGGCCAGTTCGCGCAGGTGGTGCAGCTGGCGCGGGGTGCGGGTGCCGGTGGGCAGGAACTTCAGCGCGACGTCCCGCGGTCCGTCCGCGCCGCCCCCGGTGCGGCGGGCGGCGTACACGCTGCCGAAGGCGCCGGTCGCGATCGGCTCGCGCACCTCCCACCCGCCCACCCGGTACCCCTTGGGCACCGGCACGGCGTACGTCCCGGTCACCGGGACCGCGGGCGGAGCGGCACCGCCAGGACCGTCAGGTCGTCCTCGCGGACCAGGTCGAAACGGAGCGCCAGCGAGACCAGCGACTCCTTCTTGCCGTTCAGTCGCGGGCCCGGTTCCGCGGTCTCCGGGCCCGGCTTGAGGCGCAGTTTCACCGCCAGGTAGTCGATGTTCCACTGCACCGAGGCGCGGGACACGGCCGGCCACAGCGGGCGCAACCGCTCCGCCACCTGCTCGACCGTGGGCACGGGCGCGTGCGGCGCACCGCGCAGCCGGGGCTCGCACAGCGCGGCCAGCACCGCGAAGTAGCGCTTGGAGCGGTCCAGGGAGAAGGCGGGCGCGGTGGCCGTGCCGTCGTCGTCGCCGTCGGGCCGCACGTGTTCGTGGCACGGCGCCCACACCTCCAGCGGCAGCAGGTCGCCGCAGGCAGGCAGCACGATCCGCGAGAACTCGAACGGCACCGGCGCGTCCAGCCGCCCCGGGCCGACCTTGAGGTGCTCGCCCGCGCCCTCCGGGTTCTCCACCACGTACGTCTGCTCCCGGCTGAGGTTGCTCAGCAGCCAGTAGGCACCCTGCGCGGTGATCTCACCGGCTCTGCGGGAAACCCCGTCATGCGCGATGCACAGGCCGTTGCCACGCGGGGCGCGGCCGAAGGAGAGGCGCTCGCCGGGGGCCAGACGGAGGCGGTCACGGTCTGCGGAACCCCCCGGCGCGGTCGCCGGAGGAACGACGATGAGGCTGTACACGGTGCATCCCCCCATGCCTGACAGCTGCTCGGCCAGGGTAGGGCGGCACCCCGCCGCCGGGCCTCCCCCGAACGGGTGCGACACGGGCGTACGGCGGATTCGGCGTGAAAGGCGCGGTCCCGGCGCCCGGCGCCCGGCGCCCGGCGCCCGGCGCCCGGGGCGCGGGGCGGTGTGCCGGGGCACCCCCGGAACGCGCCGAGGCCGTGTCCCCCGGGAACGGGAACACGGCCTCGTGACCTGTGCGGCGGCGGGCGCGCGGAGCGGTACGGCTCAGTACTGCGGCGGCCGGTTGAACCAGTAGCTGCCGTTCCTGTTGGCGCAGAACACGATGATCAGGATGCCGAGTATCAGGCTGATCAGCGCGAACACGTTGGCGCCGAGCAGGTTGATCACGCTGAACAGCGTGACGAGCGAGGCGTAGATGATCGCGGAGACGCGTACACCGCCGCGCCCCGTGGCGAACTTGGCAGCCGTGAAGATCGCCCAGGCAGCGAACGCCAGCACGATCAGTCCGAGCACGATCATGACGCCCGCGCCGACGCTCGCCACGGTGTCCGCGTCCTCCGCGGTGAAGGCCGGGTCGTCGGAGATGAGCTCCTCCAGCTGGTCCGCGAACCAGCTGCTGGCGAGCACCATCAGGAGGCCGCCGATCGCCTGGAAGCCGCCGAGCACGTAGAGCATGACGCGGGCGGCCTTGACGCTGCCGGGCATGATCACCGGGCCGCCGGGGTGGCCGTAGGGCTGGACCGGCGGGGCCGAGGGGTACCCGTAGCCGGGCTGACCGGGCTGGCCCGGCTGCTGGGGGTAGCCGTAGCCGGGCGGCTGGCCCTGGGGAGCCCCGTAGGGGTTGTTCGGGTCGCCGTAACTCATGGCGGTTCTTCCTCCGTTGCGCTGCTGGTGCGGGGACGACGCGAGGCACGGCGCGGAGGAAGTACTACAGATGCGGTCCGTCCCCCCGGTTCTGCCCGCGGCACTGTGCGCTCATCGTTCTTGACCGTTCCTTTCCTTGTCCAGCCGTACGACATATGTGTTGTGCAAGTGCAACATCGCGATCTTGCTCGGATTGAGACCGATGATGATCGAATGCCCGGTACGGCCCGGCACGGCGGACCGGAATGCGGGCGGATTGGAACCGGGGGCCGGTCATCCGCGAGGATGGGGCCATGACCGCCCAGATTCTCGATGGCAAGGCCACCGCAGCCGAGATCAAGTCCGATCTGACCGCCCGCGTGGCGGCGCTGAAGGAGAAGGGCGTCACGCCCGGCCTCGGCACGATCCTCGTGGGGGACGACCCCGGCAGCCAGAAGTACGTCGCCGGCAAGCACCGGGACTGCGCCCAGGTGGGCATCGCCTCCATCCAGCGCGAACTGCCCGGCACCGCCACGCAGGAGGAGATCGAGGCGGTCGTCCGCGAGCTGAACGAGGACCCTGCCTGCACCGGGTACATCGTCCAGCTGCCGCTCCCCAAGGGCATCGACGAGAACCGCATCCTCGAGCTGATGGACCCGGAGAAGGACGCCGACGGCCTCCACCCGATGAACCTCGGCCGCCTCGTCCTCAACGAGCCGGCCCCGCTGCCCTGCACGCCCAACGGCATCATCACCTTGCTGCGCCGCCACGGCGTGGAGATCAAGGGCGCCGAGGTCGTGGTCGTCGGGCGCGGCGTCACCATCGGCCGCCCGATGCCGCTGCTGCTGACCCGGCGCAGCGAGAACGCCACCGTGACCCAGTGCCACACCGGCACCCGTGACCTCGCGGCGCACCTGCGCCGCGCGGACATCATCGTGGCCGCCGCGGGCAGCGCGCACCTGATCCGGCCGGAGGACGTCAAGCCGGGTGCCGCCGTCCTCGACGTCGGTGTCTCCCGCAGCGCCGAGGGCAAGATCGTGGGCGACGTCCACCCGGGCGTCGCCGAGGTGGCCGGCTGGGTCGCGCCGAACCCCGGCGGCGTCGGCCCGATGACTCGCGCCCAGTTGCTGGTCAACGTGGTCGAGGCGGCGGAGCGCAGTGTCGGCTGAGCGGAACGCACCGGACACCTCCGACGCTCCCGCGGCGCCGGAGGAGGCCGAGGACCTCACCGTCCGCGACCCCGTCAGCGCACCCGACGCCGAGGGCAGGCCGCGGCGGGTCACCCGCCGGTTCCCCTTGTTCACCCGGGACACCGCGCGCCCCGAGGGCGGTGGCCGGGCGGCCCCCGGTGACGCGCCCGCGCCCGCCCGGCAGTGGCCGATCCTGGCCGTGCTGCTCACCGTGGGCCTCGGGCTGCTGCTGACCGCGCTGGACGTGTTCCGGGTCGGGCTGCTGCTGATCGGCGCGGCGCTGCTGGCCGGGGCCGTCCTGCGGTGGGTGGTGCCCGACGTCGGGATGCTCGCCGTGCGCTCCCGCTTCACCGACATCGTCACGTACGGCGGACTGGGCCTGGTGATCGTGGTGCTGGCGCTGATGGTGCAGCCGGATCCGCTGCTGCGGATTCCCTTCCTGCAGGACATGCTGCACTTCACGGTCGACAGCTGAGCCGGGACGGCGGCCCGTCCACACCCCCGTGAGAGGACGGGCCGCCGCCGCGCACCACACTCCTGCACGGTGAACGGCCTGTTCAACGGCTGCCCGGCCGCTGTGGCACGGAAGTGACCGTTCCGGTACGCGCCCCGGAATCCCCGTACAGCCTTGCGATGAGTCATCCGCGGTTTCCGGGGTTCCGTTCGGGCGGGGGGCCGACCGGTGGGACACTGGGGCGCAAGCAACCGGGCGGCGTCGCCGCACGCGCCCTGTTGCTCCCGTGCGCCCCCACCCCGGGAACTGAGACCCGGCCCGGTGGCATCCCTGTGGGTAGCCAGTCGGGACGTGGCCATGGGCACCATGCGCGAGCGAAACACCAGCACGAACCGGGGGGAAGAGGGGGAGAGCAATGCCTCGTTGGAAGGCTTTGCCGGAGGAACTCGATCCGCAGATCAGGGAGTTCACCAGCCAGCTCAGGCGGCTGGTGGACCGCAGCGGTCTCGGCGTCGCGTCCGTCGCCGACCGCACGGGCTACAGCAAGACGTCCTGGGAGCGCTATCTGAACGGGCGGCTGCTCGCGCCGAAGGGCGCGATCGTGGCCCTGGCCGAGGTCACCGGGACCAACCCGGTGCACCTCACCACCATGTGGGAGCTCGCCGAGCGTGCCTGGAGCCGCTCGGAGATGCGGCACGACATGACCATGGAGGCGATCCGGATCTCGCAGGCGCGTGCCGCGCTCAGCGAGCTGGCCGGACCGCCGTCGGGCGGGGGCGGACGTCCGCGCGGGGGCGCGGCGCGTCCGGGGGTGGCCGGCCCGGCCGGTGTGTCACCGAGCGTGCCGCCGCAGCCCACCGCCACCGACGTGCGCGACGCGGCCGGCGCCACCGGCACGCATGGCGGCAACTCCTGGGGCGTCGCCACGCCGGACGCCGTGCATCCGGGGGCGTACGGCCCCAGGGCCTCCGCGGCCGGCGGTTACGGCCCGCCGCCCGTGGACCCGTCCGGTCACGACGGCGGTTCCGGACGGCCCGCGGGCCGTCGGCGGACGGGGACGTTCCTCGTCGGCGCGCTGGGCGCGCTGGTGGTGGTCGCCGCCGCGCTGTACGTCACGGGAACCGAGGACGACAAGAAGAAGGCGCAGGCGTCCCCGTCGCCCACCGTCACCAAGGAGGCCAAGCTGCCCCCGGGCGTGAAATGCAGCGGCGAGAGCTGTGACGGCAAGGACGCCGAGGTCATGGGATGCAGCGGCGACCTGGTCACCACGGCGAGCACGGCGACCGTCGGCGCCACCACCGTCGAGGTCCGCTACAGCAAGGTCTGCGGTGCCGCGTGGGGGCGCATCACCCAGGCCACGCAGGGCGACACGGTCGACATCACGGCGGGTGCCTTCCAGCAGACCGACTCCGTCGACGCGGCCGGTGACACCGTCACGTACACCCCGATGGTGCCGGCCGGCAGCGCCACCGAGGCCAAGGCCTGCGCGGTGCTGGCCGCGACCGGCGAGAAGGGCTGCACGGAGTAGCGGGGGCGGCCCCCGGTGCGGTGGCCGGATCCCTCTTTTGCAGGGGCCGTAAGGGCCCTTTCATGTGAGGGATCCGTGGTGATGCGAATGGTGCGCCGGAGGACGGGCACGCGAAAAGTACCCCCACGGGATTCCGGCACGGTCGGTCCCGAGCGGCGGCCGCCCCGTCCTCACCTCTCCCGGACGGTGCGGCCGCCCCCCTCTCTCCCCATCTCTTCGCCGCTGCCGGTTACCCGGTGCCCGGACGGTCACTCTGTGGGACGGGCCACAGGGAGCCCGGCCGTGCGCGCCCTCGGATGCGCGATAGCCTGACCGCTGGATCTCTCTTGACGCCAAGAGATCGATCATTCGAACCGGTGATCGATCATCGTGGCGGACGCCGGTCACGAGCCGGAGCGGGATCCCGCACCAGGGGGCAGGGACCGCCCCACCGCCAGCTGTCATACGGAGAACGCCATGACCCGCACTCCCGTGAACGTCACCGTCACCGGCGCGGCCGGCCAGATCGGTTACGCCCTGCTCTTCCGCATCGCCTCCGGCCAGCTGCTCGGCGCGGACGTGCCGGTCAAGCTGCGCCTGCTGGAGATCACCCCGGCGCTCAAGGCCGCCGAGGGCACCGCCATGGAGCTCGACGACTGCGCGTTCCCGCTCCTGCAGGGCATCGACATCACGGACGACCCGAACGTGGCCTTCGACGGCGCCAACGTCGGTCTGCTCGTCGGCGCCCGCCCCCGCACCAAGGGCATGGAGCGCGGTGACCTCCTCGAGGCCAACGGCGGCATCTTCAAGCCGCAGGGCAAGGCCATCAACGACCACGCCGCGGACGACATCCGCGTCCTCGTCGTCGGCAACCCGGCCAACACCAACGCCCTGATCGCCCAGGCCGCCGCCCCGGACGTGCCGGCCGAGCGCTTCACCGCGATGACCCGCCTGGACCACAACCGCGCGCTGACCCAGCTCGCGAAGAAGACGGGCTCGACGGTCGCCGACATCAAGCGGCTCACCATCTGGGGCAACCACTCCGCCACCCAGTACCCCGACATCTTCCACGCCACGGTCGGCGGCAAGAACGCCGCCGAGGTCGTGAACGACGAGAAGTGGCTGGCCGAGGACTTCATCCCGACCGTCGCCAAGCGCGGCGCCGCCATCATCGAGGCCCGTGGCGCCTCGTCGGCCGCCTCCGCCGCCAACGCCGCCATCGACCACGTTCACTCCTGGGTCAACGGCACCCCGGAGGGCGACTGGGTCTCCATGGGCATCCCGTCCGACGGCTCCTACGGCGTCCCCGAGGGCCTCATCTCCTCCTTCCCGGTCACCGTCAAGGACGGCGCGTACGAGATCGTCCAGGGCCTGGAGATCAACGAGTTCTCCCGCACCCGCATCGACGCCTCCGTCAAGGAGCTCGAGGAGGAGCGCGAGGCGGTCCGCGGCCTCGGCCTCATCTGATCCCCGCCTCCTCCACCCTTCTCGGGGCCCCGTACCGATTCGACCGGTGCGGGGCCCCGAGTCACTGAGGGCCCCGCCGCAACTCCCGGCGAACCGGTCCGCCCGGGCCCGCCCTTCCCCTATGCTGATGCCCCGTCACTTCTCGTGACGGTGTCGATCATTCGCGTATCGGGGGATCCGCGTGAGCACTGCCCATGTGCCGCAGCAGCCACAGCGCACGGACGGGACGCCGGCCGGCCTGCCGCCCGTGCCCCCGTACGCCAGCGAGGCGTCGAGGCTGCTGTGCGTGGGGACCTACGTGAATCCCGAGTACCGCAACTGTGTCATCGAGGAGCTCTACCTCAACGAGCAGCGGGTCGTGGCGCCCTCACTCGGCTTCGACGCCGCCCGGGTCCTCGCCCACGCGCTGCGCGCCCGGCGCCTGGAGGCGCAGTGGGCGGCGGCGATCCTCGGCCTGTGGGTGGTGGGCACGCCGGTCAGCGGGGGTCTGCTCGCCTGGCTCCTGATCCCCGGCCTGCTGCTCGCCTCCGCGTCCCTGTCGGACGGGACCGTCGCGTCGGTGCTCCGCTGGGCCGGCCGCGCCGCGACCGTGTGGTTCCTGTTCATCCTGGGCTCCGCCGCGTTCGGCGGCGGGCGGGACGGCGAGGTGGGGTACTCCTCCTACGACTCCGGCGGCGGCGATGTGCTGGGTCCGGTCACCGACGGCATCACGGCGGGCGTCCGGCCGTGGCAGGCCTGGTTCGGGATCGGCGTGCTCGTCCTCATCGGCCTGTGCGTGGCGGCCCGGCGCGACCAGTTCGCCCGCGTCCTCTCGGTGGAACTCTCCCCGGCCCGCTTCCCCGACGCCACCGGCGACCTCGCCGAGCAGGCCCCCGGGGAGCGGTTCCGGCGGCTGACGCACCGCATCCGGACCGAACAGCACGCCCCGCTCGTCATGTACCGGGAGGCGCGCCCGTTCAACGGGGCGGGCACGGCGTACGACACCTGGGTGCTCGCCGTCGAACTGCGGCCCGACGAGGAGAAGGAGCAGCAGCCGCTCAGCAACCGGGCGATCCTCGACCGGATCCGGCCCCTGCTGGAGCAGCTGCGGGTGCCCTCCGAGCACGCGGGCCCCGGCGTCCGGGACCGGCTGCGCCGCCTGGAGATCGACGAGTGCGTGTTCCTTCCCGTCGAGGGGTTGCGCCGCCGCGACGAGGCGCCGTACGGGGACGCGGAGTTCGAGCAGCACCGTGCCCGAGCTGTCGAGGAGGGCGGCGAGAAGCGCCGGCACTTCCTGCGCATCCGCGTCGGCGGCTGGGAGGAGGAGCTGGTCGTCACCGTCTTCGTCCGCCTCCACACCCAGGGCCGGATGCTGATGCTGGAGGTCGCCCCGCACGTACTCACCCCGATCCGCCTGGACTTCAAGGACGCCGACCGCACCTGGCAGGGGTTCCAGGAGAACCGGACGGGCCGGATCGCCGGCGCGGCCGTCCGGGTGCCCCGCTCCGTCGGCGACGCGCTGTTCACCCTCGGCCGGGGCGTGCCCTACGCGTGGCGGCTGCTGACCGGCGGCCACGCGCAGGCGCTGCCCGAGGGTCCCGCCCTGTCGGTGCGGGAACTGGCCGCGGTCCGCACCGGGTCCACCTTCCAGCAGATGGACGTCGCCCGGTATCTGCGCAGCGTCCAGGACCGCATCAGCCGCGGGGTGCGGCTGGCCCTGGGCGAAGCGGGCTACGAGACCGGTGAGTTCGTCCAGAAGATCGTCAACATCAGCAACGGCGCGGTGCACATCGGGCGGGCCGACAACTCCTCGTTCGCCTTCGGAGACCACGCGCGCGCCCAGACCAGGGGCGGCTCCGCGCCGCAGAGGGGATCCGACTAGCCATGGCACCCGACGAGCCCAACGTCAGCATCGGCCGCGCCGACAACTCCGCCTTCGCGTTCGGCGCGAACGCCCGTGCGGAGACCCGCAACACCACCGCGCCGGCACGCGACGAGACCGCCGAGCAGCTCCTGGCGGCCGTGCGTGAACTGCGCGGCGACCTCGCCCGGCTGAGGGAGAACGAGCAGGCCGCGCGCCTGGACGCGACCCTCGCCGAGACCGAGGAGGAGATCACCCGGACCGGTACGGCCGGCGAGGGCCGTATACGGCGGCTGCGGGAGGGGCTCGCGGACGCCCAGAGCATCCTCACCCTGTTCGCGTCGGCCGGGACCGTCGCCGGGCTGCTGGGAATGTGAGAGGGACGCCATGACCGGGGGACAGCGGTACTGGAACGAGGAAACCCAGCGCTGGGAGGACGGCGCCGGCGCCACCGCCCCGGCCACGCCGCCGCCCCCGCCCCGACCGGAGTTCCTCCCGCCCGCTCCCGGCGTGAGCCCGGGCGGCGTGACGGACCCGGACGCGCCGACGGGAACACTGCCCCCGCCTCCCGTCGGGAACTGGTCCCTGCCGGAGCCGCCACGCCCCGCCGCCCGGCCCCTCGCCGGCCGCCGGCTGGTGTGGGGCGTGCTGGGCGGCGCCGCCGCGGCCGGTGTCGCCGTGGCACTGGTCCTGACGTCGGTCCTCGGGGACGACGGCACGGACGGCCGCCCGGGCGACCGGGCCGGCGGCGTGGTGGACACCCAGGCACCGCCGCCGTCCGACGAGGAGGCGCCCGGTCCGACGGACGTGGGCACCAGCGGCGCGGACCCGTCGTCCGACCCCCTCGCGTCCCCGTCCGGCGGGACGCCTGAACTCCCCGAGGGCTACGAGCTCCACGAGGACCCCGAGGGCTTCACCATCGCCCGCCCGACGGGCTGGGAGCGGGAGAGCGTGACGTCCCAGCACGGCATGGACGTCGTCAACTACCGCGCCCCCGACGGGTTCCGCCGGCTCCAGGTGTACGAGATCGCGGAGTCCTCGCCGGATGAGTCCTTCCAGGTGTTCCTGTCGGACGCCACGCCGAAGGCGGACGGCTTCGAGAAGGTCGCCCTGGTGCCCGTCGAGACGGGGGAGACGTCCGGGATGCGGCTGGAGTACCGGGCCGACTCCCTGCGCGGCGAACCCGAGGTGGGCAGCTGGCACATCCAGGACGTGCGCTTCCGCGCCCCCGGGGACGGCAAGGTGTACGCGATCGCCGCGTACGGGGCGGCCACCGACGGCATCGATCCCGAACTGGACCTGGCGCTGACGGCCCTCGCGCACTTCTGCCCGCCGTCCACGACCTGCGCCCCGGAGTGATCCGGCGCGCCCTCCGGTCGTCCCGCGTACGACTCCGCGCCCGTGATCGCCGTCCCCGCGCCCTTCCTCCCATTCCGCCCCACCCGCCCGTGACGAGGCGCACTTCCGGCCGCGGATCTCGCATGCATCCGGGCCCCATGGGCAGGAGCACCCGGTCCCGGGTAGCACCCATGTGACCCCCGGGTGCTGAACAGGAACGGAAGGCAGTAACCGATCATGGCGGACAGCACAGAACTTCGAGCGCGCGACACCATCCACGCGGGAGGCGAGTGGCGGGCCGCCGTCTCCGGGGCCACCCGGGAGATCCTCGACCCGGCGGACGCCCGGCCGTTCGCCCTGGTCGCCGAGGGGGACGAGAAGGACACCGACCTCGCGGTGGCCGCCGCGCGCCGCGCCTTCGACGAGGGCCCGTGGCCGCACACCCCCGTCGCCGAGCGGGCCGCGCTGCTGCGCCGCGTGGCCGAATTCCTCGCACGGGACCGGGAGGAACTGGGCCTGCTGGAGAGCCGGGACGCGGGCAAGACCGTCGAGGAGGGGCGCGTCGACATCGACTGCGTCGCCGACGCCTTCCGTTACTTCGCCGACCTCGTCGCCGCCGAGGCGCCCGGCCGGGTGGTCGACGCCGGCTCACCCGACGTGCACAGCGTCGTGGTGCACGAGCCGGTCGGGGTCTGCGCGCTCATCACACCGTGGAACTACCCTCTGCTGCAAGCGAGTTGGAAGATAGCCCCGGCCCTCGCGGCGGGCAACACCTTCGTCGTGAAGCCCAGCGAGATCACCCCGCTGACCACCGTCGCCCTGATCGGCCTGCTGGCCGAGGCGGGACTGCCCGCCGGCGTCGCCAACATCGTCACCGGCCCCGGGCACACCGTCGGCGCCCGGCTGGCCGAGCACCCGGACGTCGACCTGGTCTCCTTCACCGGCGGCCTGGTCAGCGGCACCAAGGTCGCCCAGGCCGCCGCCCCCTCCGTGAAGAAGGTGGCCCTGGAACTCGGCGGCAAGAACCCCAACGTGGTCTTCGCCGACGCCTGCGCCACCGAGGAGGGCTTCGACACCGCCGTCGACCAGGCCCTCAACGCGGCCTTCATCCACAGCGGCCAGGTGTGCTCGGCGGGCGCGCGGCTCATCGTCGAGGAGTCCGTGCGCGACCGGTTCGTCGCCGAACTCGCCCGCCGCGCCGAGCGGATCCGGCTCGGCCGGGGCACCGAGGACGGCGTCGAGTGCGGGCCGCTGGTCTCCGCGCAGCAGCGCGACAAGGTCGAGGCCTACGTCGAGTCCGCCCTCAAGGAGGGCGCGGTGCTGCGCTGCGGCGGCAAGCGTCCCGAGCCGTCCCCCGAACGCCCCGCCGCCGGCTACTTCTACGAGCCGACCGTCCTCGACCGCTGCCACCGCGAGATGCGTGTGGTGCGCGAGGAGGTCTTCGGGCCGGTCCTCACCGTCGAGACCTTCCGCACCGAGGACGAGGCCGTCACCCTCGCCAACGACACCGAGTACGGGCTGGCCGGCGGCGTATGGACCGCCGACCCGGGCCGCGCCCGGCGGGTGGCCGGACGGCTGCGTCACGGCACCGTGTGGATCAACGACTTCCACCCCTACCTCCCGCAGGCGGAGTGGGGCGGCTTCGGCAGGAGCGGCACGGGCCGCGAGCTCGGCCCTGCCGGGCTGGCGGAGTACCGCGAGACGAAGCACGTGTACCAGAACCTGGCGCCGGCGCCGGTTCGGTGGTTCCGCGGCTGAGGCCGCCGCGTCCCGGCGGTGCCGCGTCGCCTCGTGGGCGGGCGCGGCGCCGTGGGGGCTGATCGCGCAGTTCCCCGCGCCCCTTCGGGGCGCCTCATGTCCTGGAGTACCTCCATGAACACACCTGTCTACGACTACGTCGTCATAGGCGGCGGGACCGCGGGTTCCGTCATCGCCTCCCGCCTCACCGAGAACCCGGACGTCACCGTCGCCGTCATCGAGGGCGGCCCCAGCGACGTCGGCCGCGACGACGTGCTGACGCTGCGCCGCTGGATGGGCCTGCTCGGCGGTGAACTGGACTACGACTACCCCACCACCGAGCAGCCACGCGGCAACTCGCACATCCGGCACAGCCGCGCCCGCGTCCTCGGCGGCTGCTCGTCGCACAACACCCTGATCGCCTTCAAGCCGCTGCCGTCCGACTGGGACGAGTGGGAGCGGGCCGGCGCCAAGGGCTGGGGCGCCGTGCAGATGGAGGCGTACTACGCGCGCCTGAAGAACAACATCGTCCCGGTCGACGAGAAGGACCGGAACGCCATCGCCCGGGACTTCGTCGACGCCGCGCGGACGGCCCTCGAGGTGCCCCGCGTCGAGAGCTTCAACAAGAAGCCGTTCACCGAGGGCGTCGGCTTCTTCGACCTGGCCTACCACCCCGAGAACAACAAGCGCTCCTCGGCGTCGGTGGCGTATCTGCACCCGGTGATGGACGAGCGGCCCAACCTGACGCTCTGGCTGGAGACCTGGGCGTACCGGCTGGAGCTGAACGGCACCCGCGCCGAAGGGGTGCACGTGCGCACCAAGGACGGCGAGGAGGTGCTGGTGCGCGCCCGCAACGAGGTGGTGCTCTGCGCGGGCGCCGTCGACTCGCCGCGCCTGCTGCTGCACTCCGGCATCGGTCCCCGGGCCGACCTGGAGGCGCTCGGCATACCCGTGGCGCACCCCCTGCCCGGTGTCGGCGAGAACCTGCTCGACCACCCCGAGTCGGTGATCGTCTGGGAGACGGACGGACCCCTCCCGGAGAATTCCGCGATGGACTCCGACGCCGGGCTGTTCGTGCGCCGCGACCCCGAACACGCGGGCCCCGACCTGATGTTCCACTTCTACCAGGTCCCGTTCACCGACAACCCGGAGCGACTGGGTTACGAGCGGCCGGAGTTCGGCGTCTCGATGACCCCGAACATCCCCAAGCCGAAGAGCCGCGGACGGCTGTACCTCACCAGCGCCGACCCCGACGTCAAGCCGGCCCTGGACTTCCGTTACTTCACCGACGAGGACGACTACGACGGCCGCACCCTGGTGGACGGCATCCGCATCGCCCGCGAGATCGCGAAGACCGAGCCGCTCGCCCACTGGCTCAAGCGCGAGGTGGCCCCCGGCCCGGACGTCACCGGCGACGAGGAACTCGGCGAGTACGCCCGCAAGGTCGCGCACACCGTCTACCACCCGGCCGGCACCTGCAGGATGGGCGCCGCCGACGACGACCTGGCCGTGGTCGACCCCGAGCTGCGGATCAGGGGACTGCAGGGCATCCGGATCGCGGACGCCTCCGTCTTCCCGACCATGACCGCCGTCAACCCGATGATCGGTGTGCTGATGGTCGGCGAGCGCGCCGTCGAGCTGATCGGCGGTGACGCCCGATGACCGCGAGCGCCCCCGCCGCCCCCGCGTCCGACGCCGCCGCCCCCGTCTTCTCCGTCGACGGGCTGTGGAAGGTGTTCGGCCCCAAGGCCGACCGGGTCCCCGGCGACCCCGAGCTCGCCGCCCTCGACCCGGCCGGGCTGCGCGCCCGCACCGGCTGCACGGCCGCCGTCCGCGACGTCTCCTTCGACGTCCGCAAGGGCGAGGTCTTCGTCGTCATGGGCCTGTCCGGATCGGGCAAGTCCACGCTGGTCCGCTGCCTCACCCGGCTGATCGAGCCGACCGCGGGCCGCATCGTCATCGACGGCGAGGACGTCCGCGCCATGGACAAGGCCGGACTGCGCGCGCTGCGCCGGCACCGCGCCGCCATGGTCTTCCAGCACTTCGGCCTGCTGCCGCACCGCACCGTCCTCGACAACGTCGCCTACGGCCTCGAGATCCAGGGCATGGGCCGGTCCGAGCGGCGCGCGAAGGCCGCCGACGTCGTCGCCAAGGTCGGCCTGGAGGGCATGGAGCAGCGCAGACCCGCCCAGCTCTCCGGCGGCCAGCGGCAGCGGGTGGGGCTGGCCCGCGCCCTCGCCGTCGACCCCGAGGTCCTGCTGTTCGACGAGCCGTTCAGCGCGCTCGACCCGCTGATCCGGCGCGACATGCAGGAGGAGGTGGTGCGGCTGCACCGCGACGAGGGCCGCACGATGGTCTTCATCACCCACGACCTCCAGGAGGCCCTCAAGCTGGGTGACCGCATCGCCCTGATGCGCGACGGACGCGTGGTCCAGCTCGGCACGCCCGAGGAGATCGTGGGCTTGCCCGCCGACGACTACGTGCGCGCCTTCGTCCGGGACGTCCCCCGCGAGCAGGTGCTGACCGTCCGTACGGCCATGCGCCCCGCCTCCTCGGCGGCGGAGGCGGACACCGGCCCGGCGATCCGCCCCGACGCCACGGTCTCCGAAGCCATCGAGGCGGTGTCCCGGGCCGGCACCTCCGCCCGCGTCCTGGACGCCGGCCGGTGCGTCGGCGTGGTCGACGCGCGGGCCCTGCTGAACGTGGTCGCCGGCGACGTGGCCACCCCCGGCCGCACGTCACGCGAGGCGGCGGACGCCTCCGCCGCGCCGGGTACCGGTCACGCGCCGGGTGCCGCACAGGCCCCGGACTCCCGTGAGGTGCCCGCTCAGCGGGGTGAGCCGGCCGCGCCGCCCGCTGCCGCCGCCGGTGAGGAGCCCGTGTGATGGCGACGCTCACCGCTGCCACGCCGAACACCGCACCGCCGGGCGTGCTCCGCCGCCCCGCCGTCCGCAAGCTGGCCGCGCTCGCCGTCGTCGCGGCCGTGCTGGTCCCCCTCGCCGCGGGTCGCTGGGGGAGCGGGGCCTGGCCGGACGCACTCACCGTCGACCTCTCGGGGCCGCTCGGCAGCGCCAGCGACTGGATCGTCGACAACCGGGACTCCCACCCCCTCTTCCTCCACTTCCTCGGACACATCAGCAACGTCGTCGTCATCGCCGTACGCGCCGTCTACCTCGCCCTCCTCGCCGTCGGCTGGGCGGGAGTGACGGCCGTGGCCGCGCTGACCGCCTGGCGCGTTGCGGGGATCCGGCAGGCGCTCGGGACCGCCGCCGCGTTCCTCGCCTGCGGGCTGCTGGGCATGTGGGTGCCCACCATGCAGACGCTCGCCCTCATGGTGGTCGCGGTCGCCGCGTCCGTCCTGGTCGGGGTGCTGCTCGGGCTGGCCGCCGGGCTGTCCGACCGCATGTACCGGGGCCTGCGCCCGGTCCTCGACACCATGCAGGTCCTGCCGGCCTTCGCCTACCTGCTCCCCGTGGTGCTGGTCTTCGGCATCGGCGTCCCCGCGGCCGTCCTGGCCACGGTCGTCTACGCCGCCCCGCCGATGGCCCGGCTCACCGCGCTCGGGCTGCGCGGCGCGGACAAGGAGGTGCTGGAGGCGGTCGAGTCGTTCGGGACGACCGCCCGCCAGCGCCTGCTGACCGCCCGTATCCCGCTGGCCCGCAAGGAACTGCTGCTCGGCCTCAACCAGACGATCATGATGGCGCTGTCCATGGCCGTGATCGCCTCGGTGATCGGCGCAGGCGGCCTGGGCGACCGCGTCTACCAGGCGCTGGCCTCCGTCGACGTGGGGGCCGCGCTCGCCGCCGGCATCCCGATCGTGCTGCTGGCCGTCGTCCTCGACCGGGTCACCGGCGCGGCCGGCGCCCGGCTCGGGGACGCGCCCGCCCCGAACGCCCGTCTGCTCGGGGCGTACGCCCTGGCCGGCGCGGTCGTCGTCGCGGTCGCCGGACGCCTCGCGGGCCGGCTGGAGTGGCCCGAGAGCTGGGTCGTCGGCCTCGCGGAACCCGTCAACCGGGCCGTCGACTGGATGACCGCGCACCTGTACTCGGGGGTGCCCGTGGTCGGTGGCACCGCCGACTGGGCCGGCCGCTTCACCACCTGGGTGCTCGACCCGCTCCGCGACGGGCTGCAGTGGCTGCCCTGGTGGGGTGTGCTGCTGATCGTGGCCGCCCTGGCCTGGCTGATCGGCACCTGGCGCACCACGCTCACCGCCGTGCTCGCCATGGCCGCCATCGGGGTGCTCGGCGTGTGGCAGCCGTCGCTCGACACGCTGTCCCAGGTCCTCGCCGCCGTCGCCGTGACCCTCGTCATCGGCTTCGCCGCAGGGGTGGCCGCCGCCCGCAGCGACCGGGTCGAGCGGCTGCTGCGCCCGGTGCTGGACGTCTTCCAGACCATGCCGCAGTTCGTGTACCTGATCCCGGTGGTCGCCCTGTTCGGGGTGGGCCGCGCGCCGGCCGTCGCCGCGGCGGTCGTCTACGCGCTGCCCGCCGTCGTCCGCATCACCGCCCAGGGCCTGCGCCAGGTCGACCCGGCCGCCCTGGAGTCGGCGCGCTCGCTCGGCGCGACCGGTGCCCAGCAACTGCGGCAGGTGCAGTTCCCGCTGGCCCGCCCGGCCCTGCTGCTCGCCGTCAACCAGGGCGTGGTCCTGGTCCTCGCCGTGGTCATCATCGGCGGCCTGGTCGGCGGCGGCGCGCTCGGTTACGACGTCGTCTTCGGTCTCGCCCAGGGCGACCTGGCGACCGGTCTGGTGGCCGGCGCCGCGATCGTCTGCCTGGGCCTGATGCTCGACCGGGTGACCCAGCCCACCGAACGCCGCGCGAAGAAGGGAGCGTGACATGCGATTCCGTACGATCCCCGCGGTGGCGGCGGGCTCCGCGCTCCTGCTGCTGACCGGGTGCGGTGCCGCCGACATGACCAAGCAGGCCTCGCCGTTCGCCAACGCGCGGGGGGCCAGGACGGTCACCCTGTCGGTGCAGTCCTGGGTCGGTGCCCAGGCCAACGTGGCCGTCGCCCAGTACCTGCTGGAGCACGAGCTCGGCTACCGCGTGGACACCGTCCAGGTCGACGAGGTGCCCGCCTGGGACGCCCTCAGCCAGGGCCGGGTCGACGCGATCCTGGAGGACTGGGGCCACCCCGACCAGGAGCAGCGGTACGTCGAGGACAAGAAGACCATCGTGGCCGGGGGCGACCTCGGCGTCACCGGGCACATCGGCTGGTTCGTGCCGACGTACTTCGCGAAGGAGCACCCGGACGTCACCGACTGGAAGAACCTGAACAAGTACGCCGGTGAGTTCCGGACCCCGGAGAGCGGCGGCAAGGGCCAGCTCCTTGACGGCTCGCCGTCCTACGTCACCAACGACAAGGCGCTGGTGAAGAACCTGAAGCTGGACTACCGGGTGGTGTTCGCCGGCTCCGAGGCGGCGCAGATCACCCAGATCCAGCAGTTCGCCAAGGAGAAGAAGCCCTTCCTCACCTACTGGTACACCCCGCAGTGGCTGTCCGAGCAGGTGCCGATGACGGAGGTGAAGCTGCCGCCGTACGAGGAGGGCTGCGACGCGGAACCGGACGAGGTCGCCTGCGCCTACCCGCACACCCCGCTGCAGAAGTACCTCAACGCGGACTTCGCGCGGGGCGGCGGGAAGGCGGCCGAGCTGCTCAGGAACTTCCGGTGGACGACCGAGGACCAGAACGAGGTCTCCCTGATGATCGCCGAGCAGAAGCTGTCGCCGCAGGAGGCGGCGGAGAAGTGGGTGGACGGCCACCGCTCCGTGTGGGAGAAGTGGCTGCCCTGAGCGTCTAGTGGTGCTGTCCCGGCTGGTAGTGGCCCGGAGTCATCCGGCAGGTCACGCCGAACCGGTTCCATGCGTTGATCACCGCGATGGCGGCGATCAGCTGGGACAGCTCCGCCTCGTCGAACTGCTTGGCGGCCCGCTGGTACACCTCGTCGGGCACGAAGCCGTCGGTGAGGACGGTGACCGCGTCGGTCAGCTCGATCGCGGCCAGCTCCTTCTCCGTGTAGAAGTGCCGCGACTCCTCCCACGCGGACAGCTGGATGATCCGCTCGACGCTCTCGCCCGCCGCGAGGGCGTCCTTGGTGTGCATGTCCAGGCAGAAGGCGCAGTGGTTGAGCTGCGAGGCGCGGACCTTGACCAGCTCGGCCAGCTTCGGGTCCAGTCCCTTGCGGGCCGCGACGTCCAGCCGGACCATCGCCTTGTAGACCTCGGGGGCGTGCTTCGGCCACTCCAGACGGGCGGGTTCCTCGGCCGCGTACGGAGCCGTCCCGGTCGTGTCGGTGTTCGTCATGCCGTCGACCCTAGGAGCGAGGAAGCCCAGGAGTATGGTCCAGTTCCATGGCGGAACGCTGGGCCACTTTCGGCATCGACCTGCACCTCGACCCGGCCGGGCCCGGACTGCGGCGCGGCCTGACCGACGCCCTGCGCGAAGCGGTCCGCGGCGGCCGGCTCGCCCCGGACACCCGGCTGCCGTCCTCCCGCTCCCTCGCCGCAGACCTGGGCATCGCCCGCAACACCGTCGCCGACGCCTACGCCGACCTGGTCGCCGAGGGCTGGCTCACCGCCCGCCAAGGATCCGGCACCCGGGTCGCCGCGCGTCCCGCCGCCGGCCCGCGGACCCCGGCCCCCGCGCCCCGCCGCACCCCCGGCCGGCTCCCTTACAGCCTGACCCCCGGCGTCCCCGACCTCGCCTCCTTCCCCCGCACCGAATGGGTCAGGGCCACCCGCCGCGCCCTCGCCGCCGCACCCCACGACGCCTTCGGGTACGGCGACCCGCGCGGCCGTCCGGAACTGCGCGAGGCCCTCGCCGGCTACCTCGCCCGGGTCCGGGGCGTGCGCGCCGACCCGGAGCACGTGGTGGTCTGCTCCGGCTTCGCGCACGGCCTCCAACTGCTGAGCGAGGTGCTGCGGGCCCGCGGCGCCCGCACCCTCGCCGTGGAGTCCTACGGCCTGGACGTCCACTGGGACCTCGCCGCCCGTGCCGGCCTGAAGACCGTCCCGCTCGCCCGGGACGCCCTCGGCACCCGCGTCCAGGACCCAGGCGACGCCGACGCGGTGCTGCTCAGCCCGGCGCACCAGTTCCCGCTCGGCGGTGCGCTGCGCCCCGAGCGCCGGGCCGCCGTGGTCGAGTGGGCGCGCCGCACCGGCGGCCTGATCCTGGAGGACGACTACGACGGCGAGTTCCGCTACGACCGCCAGCCCGTCGGCGCACTCCAGGACCTGGACCCCGGCCGAGTGGTGTATCTCGGCACCGCCAGCAAGTCCCTCGCCCCCGGCCTGCGGCTCGGCTGGATGGTGGTGCCGCCCTGGCTGCTGCCGGACGTCCTCACCCACGGCGGCGGCCGATCCGTCGGCGTGGTGGACCAGCTCACCCTCGCCGAGTTCCTCACCTCCGGCGCCTACGACCGGCAGGTCCGCGCCGCCCGCCTGCGCTACCGCCGGCGCCGCGACGCCCTGGTCCGGGCCCTCGCCGAACGGGCCCCGCACATCCGCGTCACCGGAGTCGCGGCCGGTCTGCACGCGGTCCTGCGGCTGCCGCCCGGCACCGAGCGGTCGGTCGAACAGGCGGCCACCTGGCAGGGGCTCGCGGTCAAGGGCCTGGAGCGTTTCCGGCATCCCGACGCGACCGACCCCGCCGGGGACGCCCTGGTGGTCGGCTACGCGACCCCGCCCGACCACGCCTGGACGGGCACCCTGGAAGCCCTGCTCCGCGCCCTGCCGTGACCCGCCCCTGTGGTGGTTCCGTGACCATCGACGGCCATTCCTGACCAAGAGGTGACAAACAGTCAGCGGGCAGGCGGGTGAGGGGAGGGGCTCCCGTGCGCGCGGCCCGCGGGGTCTCTAGGCTGTCCGCCGCGAGCCGGCGACCACACGGGGACGGGCCGGCGCGACACGAGGGGGAGCGGAAGGCATGGCGCAGACACGGCGACGGCTGCGGTCCAGCACGGTGGTGCTGGGCGGCATGGGAATGCTGGCGGCGGCACTGTCGGCCTGCGGGTCGGACCCGGACCGGCGGTGCGTGGACCGCAACAGCTACGACTTCACCGACGGCTACAAGGTCGTCGCCGACAAGAACTGCTCGTCCTCCTCCGGGTCGGCGGGCAAGAGCCGGTCCCGCGCGACGAACGCCGACTGGTACTACGACGCCGACGTCAGCAACGGCTACGCCGACCGCGGCACCTTCAGCCGCAGCGAGGCCGTCGACCGCGGCGGCTTCGGCTGCTCCGGCAGCGGCGGGGGCTGAGCCGCGGTGGAACGGCGCACCACCGAGCCCCGCCCCGGCTGGCAGCGGACCGTGGAGGAGCAGGGGCTCATCTATCCCCTGACCCGCTACCCCGACGACTCCCTGCGCCCCTACTGGGACGAGAGCGCCTACTACGTCTTCGGCCTGGACGAGGTCGAGGCCCTGGAGGAGGTCGTCGAGGAACTGCACGCGCTGAGCCTGGCGGCGGCCGGGCACATCGTCACCGAGGGGCGCTTCGCCGACCTCGGCATCACCGATCCCCGCATCGTGCACGCCGTCACCGAGTCCTGGCACCGGCGGTCCGAACTGCCCTCCCTCTACGGCCGCTTCGACCTCCGCTACGACGGCACCGGCCCGGCGAAGCTGCTGGAGTACAACGCCGACACCCCCACCTCCCTGGTGGAGGCCGCCTCCCCCCAGTGGTTCTGGATGGAGGAGCGCTTCCCGGGCGCCGACCAGTGGAACTCCCTGCACGAACGGCTCGTGGACGCCTGGAAGAAGCAGGCCGCCCTCCTCCCGCCGGGCAGCCCGCTGTACTTCGCGCACTCCGCGGGCGACGAGTGCGGCGAGGACCTGATGACCGTCGCCTACCTCAAGGAGACGGCCGAGCAGGCCGGCCTGGAGACCGACTGGCTCTCCGTGGAGGAGATCGGCTGGGACCGCCTCTCCGGACGCTTCGTCGACAAGCGGCTGCGGTTCATCCGCAGCATCTTCAAGCTGTACCCGTGGGAGTGGCTGACCACCGACCGCTTCGCCGGGCATGTGATCGACACCCTCGACAACGGCGGCGGCAGCGGCTCGACCCTGTGGATCGAGCCCGCCTGGAAGATGCTGCTCAGCAACAAGGCGCTGCTGGCGATCCTCTGGGAGCTGAACCCCGGCCACCCGAACCTCCTCCCCGCCTACCTGGACGGCCCCCGCGAGCTCGCGGACACCGTGGGCTGGGTCGCGAAGCCGCTGCTCGGCCGTGAGGGCGCGGGCGTGACGATCCACGAGCCCGGCACGGCCCCCGTGGTCCGCGACGAACCCTGCTGCTACCAGGAACTGGCCCCGCTGCCCGACTTCGACGGCAACCGCGTCGTCCTCGGCACCTGGGTGGTGGACCACGAGGCGGCGGGCCTCGGCATCCGCGAGTCGTCCGGTCTGGTGACGGACGAGTACGCCCGCTTCCTGCCGCACGTGATCCTGTAGGCGCGGCACAGCACAGCACAGCACAGCACGGCACGGCGCGTCGGTGCGGCGGCGCGGCGGGCGCTCCCGCATCGCGGACACCGGCCGCGCCGCCGGAACCCACCCGGTAACCTGGCCCGCGGGCCGTGACTGGCGCGCTGGGATGGGACCAACCATCGGGGAGCGGCCCGAGAGCAACGTGCCGTGCGCCTGGGCCATCCGTACCGTGAACGCTGAACGCAACGTCCGGAGGTCCCCATGTCTGCCGAGCAGCCGCTCACCCCCGAGTCCACCGCCTTCCGCTCCGCCCTCGACGTGATCCGCGCCGTCGAGCCGCGCGTCGCCGACGCGATCGGACAGGAGGTCGCCGACCAGCGCGAGATGCTCAAGCTGATCGCCTCCGAGAACTACGCCTCCCCGGCCACCCTCCTGGCGATGGGCAACTGGTTCAGCGACAAGTACGCCGAGGGCACCGTCGGCCGCCGCTTCTACGCCGGCTGCCGCAACGTGGACACCGTGGAGTCGCTCGCCGCCGAGCACGCCAAGGAGCTGTTCGGCGCCCGCCACGCCTACGTCCAGCCGCACTCCGGCATCGACGCCAACCTGGTCGCCTTCTGGTCCGTCCTCGCCCAGCGCGTCGAGCTGCCCGCCCTGGAGAAGGCGGGCGTCCGCCAGGTCAACGACCTCTCCGAGGCGGACTGGGCCGAACTGCGCCGCGCCTTCGGCAACCAGCGCATGCTCGGCATGTCCCTGGACGCCGGCGGCCACCTCACCCACGGCTTCCGGCCCAACATCTCCGGCAAGATGTTCGACCAGCGCTCCTACGGCACCGACCCGGCCACCGGACTGATCGACTACGACGCGCTGCGCGCCTCCGCCCGCGAGTTCAAGCCGCTGATCATCGTCGCCGGCTACTCCGCCTACCCCCGCCTGGTGAACTTCCGGATCATGCGGGAGATCGCCGACGAGGTGGGCGCCACGCTCATGGTCGACATGGCGCACTTCGCGGGCCTGGTCGCCGGCAAGGTCCTCACCGGCGACTTCGACCCGGTGCCGCACGCCCAGATCGTCACCACCACCACCCACAAGTCGCTGCGCGGGCCGCGCGGCGGCATGGTCCTGTGCGACGACTCGCTCAAGGACCAGGTCGACCGCGGCTGCCCGATGGTCCTCGGCGGTCCGCTGCCGCACGTCATGGCCGCGAAGGCCGTCGCCCTCGCCGAGGCCCGCCGGCCCGCCTTCCAGGACTACGCCCAGCGCATCGTGGACAACTCCCGCGCGCTCGCCGAGGGCCTGATGCGCCGCGGCGCCACCCTGGTCACCGGCGGCACCGACAACCACCTCAACCTGATCGACGTCGCCTCCTCCTACGGCCTCACCGGCCGGCAGGCCGAGGCGGCCCTGCTCGACTCGGGCATCGTCACCAACCGCAACGCCATCCCCGCCGACCCCAACGGCGCCTGGTACACCTCCGGCATCCGGATCGGCACCCCGGCGCTGACCACGCGCGGTCTCGGCACGGCGGAGATGGACGAGGTCGCCGGACTCATCGACCGCGTCCTCACCACCACCGAGCCCGGCACCACGAAGTCCGGTGCGCCGTCCAAGGCGTCCCACGTCCTCGACGAGAAGGTCGCCGACGAGATCTCGCGCCGGGCCACCGACCTCGTGGCCGGCTTCCCGCTGTACCCGGAGATCGACCTCGGCTGAGGCGGGCCGCGGCGGCCCCGGTGTCAGTGGTCCAGCAGCTGTTGCCGGGGTCCTGGGCCGTCCCCGTCCCGCCGGGCGCGTACGGCGGCAGCTCCCCGGAGCGCGTAGGGACGCAGGAGGAGGGCCAGGACGGCTCCTGCCGCCAGACCCGGTATCGCCCACCACCAGTCGGTGCCGTCGCCCGCCGTCGGCGGGGCCGCGGAGACCACCGGTGCCGTGCTGCCCGCGTCGTCCGGGGCTGCCTGCCCGTCCTCCGGCGGCGCCGGGGGCACCGCGAATGGCTCGTGCCCGGTGGCCGGGCCCATCACGCCCAGTTCGTACAGGAACTTACGCAGGTCGTACGGGTCCTTGGCGGCGTGCCAGACACCCTCGTTGCCGTCGGCGATGCGGGACGCCGTGTGGATCCACGCGTCCCGGGCCCCGTCCGGCAGGAAGATCTGGTCCACCCGCCACGGCGTCACGTCGTGCACCATCCAGGTCACGTTGATCTGGCGTCCCGAGGCGAGGGAGAGCGTCGGCGGGCGCTCGCGCGTGCCCGTGTTCATCGGGCCGAGGAGGCGCTCCAGCTCGGTGTACTGCTTGTCGGTGTAGTACAGCGAGGCCGTCTCGGTGCTCGACACCGATACCACCAGCACGCTGGTCGGGCCCCCCGCGGAGGCGGGGGTGGTGGCCCACAGGAGCAGGACGGGGGCGGTCAAGGCGGCTGCCGCTGCGGCCGTCAGTCGTCGGAGACGTTGTTTCCGGTCGCGCATGCGTGACCCCCCATGTGGTCGGGTGGACGCCGTGCGGCTCGCTGCGCGGGCCGCCTGTCACTTCTGGTACACCGGCCGGGCCGGGCGGGTTCCCGATCGGTTTTCGCCCCCGCCGCCCCTTCCCTTCCCGTCCCTGGGGGCTGCGCCCCCAGACGCCCCTTTCGGCCCTGCGGGCCTCGTCCTCAAACGCCGGACGGGCTAGAAGTGGCCCGTCCGGCGTACGAGGAGCGGGGGCCGGGGCCGTCACATGCTTGAGGTCGCGATCTCCTGTGCCCGCTCGCGGGACCGCACCCCCTCAAGGCGGAGGGTCACCGAACCCGTGGGGCTCCACAGGAGGGTCGGCCCCGCCGTACGTTCCTTCCGCGTGAAGCGGTCCCCCTCCGCGTCCGTCATCCAGAACGTCAGCACGTGAGGGCGTGGGAACCACAGAGCGGGGCCGCTCACGTCCAGCCATTCCGGCTGTTCCCGCACCGTCTTCGTGAACGAGATGTCCAGGCGGCCCGGGAACTGGTCCAGGCGGATCGTCCGGCCGTCGCCGTCCCTCCAGCACAGGCTGACCAGGGAACGCCCGTGCGGCAGCGCACCCACGGAGACCGCGTCCGGCGGGCCCAGTCTCTCCGGGACCACGGGGGTGAAGCCGGCCCGCCGCGACGCCTCCTCCAGCCGCACCGGAACGGCGCAGCCCGGCACCCGGCCGCCCGGCGAGGGCACCGCCGACGGGTCGTGCCGTACCTCCACCCCGTGGAAGCCGAACCAGTCGGTCACCGCCGCCCACACCGGAGGGGTCAGCGCCAGCACCGTCAGCAGTCCGCACAGCGTCGCCAGCAGGGAGCGCCAACGCGTCCGCGTCCAGCGCCGCACCGCCCGCATCCGGGACCGGGGGACGGCCGCCGGGACGGGCGCCTGCTCGGCGAGTATCCGGGCGAGCACGCGCTCGGCCATCGTCGCGCCGCCCGCCGCCCCCTCCGGGCCGTCCAGGGAGCGGCCGTAGGCCCGCAACTCCTCGCGCAGCCGCCGCAGCTCCTCCTCCTGGCGTCCGCTCACGCCGGCGCACCCCCTTCCCGGGTCTCCCCGGGCCGGACGTCCGGCAGCAGCCGCCGCAGCCTGCGCAGGGCGCGGTTCAGGCGCGACTTCACCGTCCCCCGGGGCCAGCCCAGGGCCTCGGCGGTCTCCCGCTCGTCCATCTCCAGCAGATAGCGGTAGGTGACGACCAGCCGGTGCTCCTCGCTCAGCTTCTCCAGCGCCGCCAGCAGGGCGGCGCGGCGCTCGGTCTCCAGCGTGGCCGCGGCGGGGTCGGCCGACTCCGGTATCACCGGGTCCGCCCCGACGAGAGCCGCCTCCCGGCCGGCCAGGGTCCTCCTGCGTGCCGCCGCGCGCACTGTGTTCCTCGTCTCATTGGCCACGATCGACAACAGCCACGGCCGGAACGCCGCGCCGTCCCGGAACCGGCCCAGCGCGCAGTACGCCTTGACGAAGGCCTGCTGCACCACGTCCTCCGCGTCCGCCCCCGCCCCGAGCGCGGCGGCCGCCCTGAGCGCGATGGCCGTATGCGCCCGCACCAGCTGCGCGTACGCCTCCGGCTGTCCGGCGCGCACGCGAGCGATCACCGCGGCCTCATCGACGATGCGGCCCCCCTCCCGCGTCCTCACACTCTTGTTACACCACGCGGAACGGATCGGTTCCCGGCTGTTCCCGGTCCGTTCCGGACCGCCCCCCGGAACCTGAGAGAATGGTGGGCATGGCGACTGATCGACCCCGCGTGCTCTCCGGAATCCAGCCCACCGCAGGTTCTTTCCATCTCGGCAACTACCTCGGTGCCGTCCGCCAGTGGGTGGCGCTCCAGGAGTCGCACGACGCCTTCTACATGGTCGTCGACCTGCACGCGATCACGGTCCCGCAGGACCCGGAGGAGCTGCGGGCCAACACGCGTCTGGCCACGGCCCAGCTGCTGGCCGCCGGACTCGACCCGGACCGCTGCACCCTCTTCGTGCAGAGCCACGTGCCGGAGCACGCCCAGCTCGCGTGGGTGATGAACTGCCTCACCGGCTTCGGCGAGGCCTCCCGCATGACCCAGTTCAAGGACAAGTCCGCGAAGCAGGGCGCCGAGCGCGCCTCCGTCGGGCTGTTCACGTACCCGATCCTCCAGGTCGCGGACATCCTGCTCTACCAGGCGCACGAGGTGCCGGTGGGCGAGGACCAGCGCCAGCACATCGAGCTCACCCGTGACCTCGCCACGCGCTTCAACGGCCGGTTCGGCGACACCTTCACGCTGCCGAAGCCGTACATCCTCAAGGAGACGGCGAAGATCTACGACCTGCAGGACCCGGCGGTCAAGATGAGCAAGTCGGCGTCCACGCCGAAGGGCCTGATCAACCTGCTCGACGAGCCGAAGGCCACCGCCAAGAAGGTGAGGAGCGCGGTCACCGACACCGACACGGTGATCCGCTACGACGTGGTGGAGAAGCCCGGCGTCAGCAACTTGCTCACCATCTACTCCGTCCTCACCGGCACGGGCATCCCCGAGCTGGAGGAGAAGTACGCCGGCAAGGGCTACGGCGCGCTCAAGACGGACCTCGCCGAGATCATGGTCGACTTCGTGACGCCGTTCCGGGAGCGCACCCAGCAGTACCTGGACGACCCCGAGACGCTCGACTCGATCCTCGCCAAGGGGGCTGAGAAGGCGCGCGCCGTGGCCGCGGAGACCCTCTCCCAGGCGTACGAGCGGGTCGGCTTCCTGCCCGCCAAGCACTGAACCGGCGTAGTGAACGGGCCCAGGGGCCCCGTCCGTACCACCGCACAGCGCTGCACATCACTCCGACTGCGCCTGCCCGCACGCGGGTCGTGGTCGTACAGTCGATAAGCGGGTGACCGCTTCGGCGGTCACCGGACGCGCACCGCAGTTCCACCACCGCGCTTCACCATCACAACGACAGGAGACGACGTGGGGACCGTAACGATCGGTGTGTCGATCGCGGTCCCGGAGCCTCACGGCAGCCGGCTTCAGCAGCTGCGCGCGGGCTTCGGCGACGCCGCCGCCTACGGCATCCCCACGCACGTCACCCTGCTGCCGCCGACGGAGGTCGCGGCCGGCGCCCTGCCCGCCGTCGAGGCCCACCTGGCCGACGTCGCCGCGGTGGGCCGGCCGTTCCCGATGAGGCTGTCGGGCACGGGCACCTTCCGGCCGCTGTCGCCGGTGGTGTACGTCCGGGTCGTCGAGGGCGCCGAGGCATGCGCCACGCTCCAGCAGCAGGTACGGGACCCGTCCGGGCCCGTCGCCCGTGACCTGCAGTTCCCCTACCACCCGCACGTCACCGTGGCCCACGGCATCGACGAGGCGGCCATGGACCGCGCCTACGAGGACCTCGCCGGCTACGAGGCCGCGTGGCCCTGCACCGGCTTCGCCCTCTACGAGCAGGGCGCCGACGCGGTGTGGCGCAAGCTGCGCGAGTTCCCCTTCGGGACCGTCGTGGTGCCCCCGCAGGCCGGCCACGTCGACCGGGGCTCCGTCTCCGCCTGCTGAGCCGGGCACCCCGGGCCTTCCGTGCGGAGGAGCCAGGGCCTCACACCGGCAGCCGGCGGAACACCCCGCGGGGCAGATGCCGCAGCGCCGACATCACCATCCGCAGGGCGCCCGGCACCCACACCGTCTCCGAGCGGCGCCGCAGCCCCAGTTCGACGGCCGACGCCACCGCCTCCGGGGTGGTGGCCAGCGGCGCCTCGGGGAGCCCCGCCGTCATGCGGGTGCGCACGAACCCGGGCCGCACCACCATCACATGCACGCCCGTGCCGTACAGCGCGTCGCCCAGGCCCTGCGCGAAGGCGTCCAGGCCGGCCTTGCTGGAACCGTAGATGAAGTTGGCGCGGCGGGCCCGCTCGCCCGCGACGGACGACAGCACCACCAGGGAGCCGTGCCCCTGCGCCTGGAGGGCGCCCGCGCACACCAGACCCGCGGAGACCGCGCCGGTGTAGTTGGTCTGCGCGACCCGCACCGCGGCCCCCGGGTCCCGTTCGTCGCGCGCCTGGTCGCCCAGGGTGCCGAAGGCGAGCAGCACCATGTCGACGTCGTCCTCGGCGAACACCTTGCCGAGCGCCTCCTCGTGGGTGGCGGGGTCGAGCGCGTCGAAGGCGACCGTGTGGACCTCGGCGCCGAGGCCGCGCAGTTGGTCGGCCGCCGCGTCCAGGCCGGGGGAGGGGCGGCCGGCCAGCCACACCGTGCGGGTGCGGCGGGCGATCAGCCGCCGGGCGACGGCGAGCGCGATCTCGGACGTACCGCCGAGCACGAGCAGGGACTGGGGGAGGCCGAAGGCGTCCTTCACGACAGCTCCTCAGGGGGCCGGGAGAGGGGGAGGGGTCACAGGCGGAGGCGGCGGGACAGGTCCGAGGTGAACACGCCGCGCGGGTCCAGCTCGGCGCGCACGGAGCGGAAGTCGTCCAGCCGCGGGTACATGGCGGCGAGCAGTTCGGGGCGCAGCCGGGAGTCCTTGGCGAGGTAGACGCGGCCGTCCGCGCCGGCGACCTCCTCGTCGAGCTCGTCGAGGAAGCCGCCGAGGCCCGGCAGGGACGCGGGGATGTCCAGGGCCAGCGTCCAGCCCGGCACCGGGAACGACAGCCAGCCCGGGTCGGCGTCCCCGAAGCGTTTGAGGACGGCGAGGAACGACGGGCAGCGGCGCTCGGAGATCCGGCGCACGATCCGGCGCAGGGTGTCCTCCCGCCCGTGCCCGACGACGAACTGGTACTGCACGAAGCCGCCCCGCCCGTAGATCCGGTTCCAGTGCGGCACGCCGTCCAGGGGGTGGAAGAAGGCGGGGATCCGCTGCAGTTCCCCGGTCCGCGCGCGGGGCGCCTTGCGGAACCACAGCTCGTTGAACAGCCCCACGGTCGTCCGGCTGAGCAGGCCCTCCGGCACGAACGAGGGGGCGGCCGGGAGGCGGGAGGTGCGGAACGACAGCGGCTCATGGCGGGCGGAGCGCGGCAGCGCGTCCAGCGGGGCGTGGTCGCCGCGGGTGAGGACCGCGCGGCCGGTTGCCTTCCCGCGCGCCAGCAGGTCGATCCAGGCGACCGAGTAGCGGTAGCGGTGGTCGGTGTCTGCCAGCCGGGCCATCAGGTCGTCCAGGTCGGACGCGCGTTCGGTGTCGACGGACATCCAGGAGGTCTCGACGGGCTGCAGCCGGACCGTCGCGGTGAGGATCACCCCGGTCAGGCCCATGCCGCCCGCGGTCGCCTCGAACAGCGGCGTGCCCGGGACGACGGTGCGGACCCGCCCGTCGGCGGTCAGCAGCTCGAAGGACTCCACATGGCGCGAGAACGACCCGGAGACATGGTGGTTCTTGCCGTGGATGTCGGCGCCGATCGCCCCGCCGACCGTCACGTACCGGGTGCCGGGCGTCACCGGCACGAACCAGCCGAGCGGCAGCAGCACCTCCATCAGCCGGTGCAGGGACACGCCCGCGTCGCACAGCACGGTGCCGCCGTCGGCGTCGATCGTGTGGATCCGGTCCAGGCCGGTCATGTCGAAGACCTCGCCGCCCGCGTTCTGCGCGGCGTCCCCGTACGCCCGCCCCAGGCCCCGGGCGATGCCCCCGCGCGCCCCGCAGCCCCGGACGGCCAGGGCGGCCTCCTCGAACGTCCGCGGGCGGATCAGCCGGGCGGCGGACGGAGCGGTGCGGCCCCACCCCGTGACGGAAACGGTGTCGGCAGGCATGACGGCGACCGTATCGCCCCTGTGTGAGCCGTTGGTTTTGAAACGTCAATCCCGTCCCCGAAACGGGTGATTAATGGGATGTCGTCCCGAAGCGATGGAATTCCGGTGCGCCGGGGGTGAACAGTGAGCCACATGGACGACCACCACGACCTCCTCCGGCCCCGCGGTCTCCACGGGGTGGACCACCGGATCGTCTCCGCGCTCAGAGCGTGCGGCGCGGACCCCCGCGTGGCCGGTGCCGCGCGCGCCCTGTCCTGGGTGGGGGAACACGGGGCCGTATGGGTCGCGGTGGGCCTCGCGGGCGCGGTCGTGGACCGTCCGCGGCGCGGTGCCTGGCTGCGCGGCACGGCGCTCACCGCGGGCGCGCACGCGACCAGTTCGCTCGTGAAGCGGGTGGTGCGCCGTCCCCGGCCCGCGCACGTCGAGCCGCTGGTCGGCACCGTCGGCCGGCACTCCTTCCCCAGCGCGCACGCCACCTCCGCGGCGGCCGCCGCCGTCGCCTTCGGCGCGCTCGGCGCCCGCGCGGTGCCGCCGCTGGCCGCCGCGGTGTGCGTGTCCCGCCTGGTGGCCGGCGTCCACTACCCGTCGGACGTGGCGGCCGGCGCCGCCCTCGGCGCGCTCACCGCGCGGCTCGGCGCCCGCTGGATGAACGGGGGCACGGCGTGACGCTGCTGCGCGAGCGCTCCGAGCGCGGGCAGGCCGAGCCGTCCGTCCGGGGCGGGATCCTCACCGGCCTGCTGCGCACCGCGCGGCCCAAGCAGTGGGTCAAGAACGTCCTGGTGGCCGCCGCCCCGGCCGCCGCGGGAGACCTCTTCACCCGCCACGCCCTGTCCCGGCTCGCCCTGGTGTTCGTCCTGTTCACCGCCTGCGCCGCCGCCGTCTACCTCGTCAACGACGCGCGCGACGCCGAGGCCGACCGCGCCCACCCCGTCAAGTGCCGCCGCCCGGTCGCCGCCGGGCAGGTCCCGGTGCCCGTCGCCTACGCCGCCGGGATCGCGCTCGGCGTGCTCGCGCCGGCCGCCGCCGCGCTGCTGTGCCCGCCGGAGCTGGCCGCACTGCTGACCGCCTACCTCGTCATGCAACTGGCGTACTGCGTCGCCCTGAAGCATGTGCTCGTCGTCGACCTCGCCGTCGTCACCGCCGGGTTCGTGATGCGCGCGGTGGCCGGCGGGCTCGCCCTCGGCATCCCGCTGTCCCGCTGGTTCCTGATCACCACCGGCTTCGGCGCCCTGTTCATGGTCGCCGCCAAGCGCTACTCCGAGGCCGTGCAGCTGGCGGGCAACGGGGGAGCCACCCGCGCGCTCCTCACCGAGTACACCACCGGCTACCTCCGCTTCGTCTGGCAGCTCGCCGCCGGGGTCGCCGTCCTCGGCTACTGCCTGTGGGCGCTGGAGGAGGGCGGTGTGCCGCACACCAGCGTGCTGCCCTGGCGCCAGCTGTCCGTGGTGGCCTTCGTCCTCGCCGTCCTGCGCTACGCCGTCTTCGCCGACCGGGGCACGGCCGGCGAACCGGAGGACGTGGTGCTGGGCGACCGCGCGCTCGCCCTCATCGGCGTGGTGTGGGCGGCGATGTACGCCGCGGCGGTGGTCGACTGGTGAGGGACCGCCTGCGCCGGCACCGGCGGGAACTCCTCGGCTTCGCGACCGCCGGCCTGCTCGCCTACGCCGTCGACCTCGCCCTCTTCACCTACCTGCGCGGCCCCGGCGGACTCGGCCCGCTCACCGCGAAGGCGCTCTCCTTCGTCGCCGGCTGCGCGGTCGCCTACGCGGGCAACGCCCACGGCACCTACCGGGGGACCCGGGTGCGCGGCGCCCGCCCCTTCGCGCTGTTCTTCGCCGTCAACCTGGCCGGCGCCGCCGTGCAACTGCTGTGCCTGGCCGTCAGCCACTACGGGCTGGGGCTCACCTCGCAGCGCGCGGACACCGTGTCCGGCGCGGTGGTCGGCATGACCCTCGCCACCGTCGTCCGTTTCTGGGGCACCAGGACATTGGTCTTCCGTGACGCGGGCAGAGTCGGTTCGTGGACTGGCTGAAGAAGCTTCCGGTGGTGGGTCCGTGGGTGACCCGGCTGTCGCTCACGCACGCGTGGCGGTCGTTCGAGCGGCTGGACCGGGTGCACTGGACGCGGCTGGCCGCCGCGATGACGTTCCGCAGTTTCGTCGCGCTGTTCCCGCTGCTCACCGTGGCCGCGGCGATCGGCGCGGCCACCCTCGGCAAGGAGCGGCAGGACACCCTCCAGGACACCATCACCGACCAGGTGCCCGGCATCTCCGACCAGTTGGACGTCGGGGAGCTGGTGGACAACGCGGGCACCGTCGGGCTGATCGCCGGCGCCGCGCTGGTGTTCACCGGGATCAGCTGGGCCGGCCTCATGCGCGAGTGCCTGCGCGTGGTGTGGGAGCTGCCGGACGACGAGGAGAACCCGGTCCTGCGCAAGGGCAAGGACGCGGGCATCCTCGTCGGGCTCGGCGGGGCGGTCCTGGTCACCCTGGCCGCCTCCGCGGTCGCCTCCGCGCTGGTCGGCCGGATCAGCGACGCCGCCGGACTGGAGAAGGGCGGCTGGGGCGGCGTCGTCCTGCAGGCCGCGGCGTTCGCCGTGGCCGTCGCCACCGACTTCCTGCTCCTGCTGTACGTCCTTACCCTGCTGCCCGGCGTCGAGCCGTCCCGGCGCCGGCTGACCGTCGCCGCGCTCACCGGCGCCGTCGGCTTCGAACTGCTGAAGCTGCTGCTCAGCGGCTATCTGCAGGGCGTGGCCGCGAAGAGCATGTACGGCGCGTTCGGTGTCCCGGTGGCGCTGCTGCTGTGGATCAACCTCACCACCAAACTGGTCCTGTTCTGCGCCGCCTGGACGGCCACGCCCGGCAAGGAGGACGAGCCCCCGCGAGTCACGGACGGGGACGACGGCGCACCAGGTCCGGCAGCGGCCAGCGCCGGTTGACCAGGAACGCGCCGCCCGCGAGCAGCACCAGCACCCCTCCGGCGATGCCCAGCGCCACGCCCATGCCGTCGGCGCCACCGCCCGTGTCGGCGCTCGCCACCGGCCTGGACCCGGCCACGGTGCCGCCCGCCTCACCGGGCGACGCGGACGGGCCGGGCGCGGCACCGGCCTGCGCGGCGCCGCGCGGCGGCACCAGCTCACCCACCGGTTCGACCTTGCCGGCGGCGGCGAAGCCCCAGTCGAAGAGCCGCGCGGTCTCCTTGTAGACCTCGTTGGACTCCTCCTTCTGCGGGTTCATCACGGTGACCAGCAGCACCTTGCCGCCGCGCTCGGCGACACCGGTGAAGGTCGCGCCGGCGTTGGTGGTGTTGCCGTTCTTCACACCGGCTATGCCCTGGTAGACGGGCACGTCGTAGTCGCCGCTCAGCAGCCGGTTGGTGTTCTGGATCTCGAAGGACCCGCGGACCCGCTTGCCCTTCTTGTTCTTCTTCGTCTCCCCGGGGAACTGCGCCCGCACCGTCGAGCAGTACTCCCGGAAGTCCTTCTTCTGCAGCCCGGAGCGGGCGATCAGCGTCAGGTCGTACGCGGAGGACACCTGGCCCGGGGCGTCGTAGCCGTCCGGGCTGACGGCGGTGGTGTCGAGGGCCTGGAGTTCCTTGGCGTGCGCGTTCATCTCCGCGACGGTCTTCTCCACGCCGCCGTTCATCGCCGACAGCACGTGCACCGCGTCGTTCCCGGAGCGCAGGAAGACGCCCAGCCACAGGTCGTGGACCGTGTAGGTCTCGTTCTCCTTGATCCCGACCATGCTGGAGTTCGCTCCGACACCGGCCATGTCGGAGGTCTGCACGCGGTGCGTGGTCGTCCCCGGCCACTTCGGCAGCAGGGTGTCGGCGAACAGCATCTTCAGGGTGCTGGCGGGGGCCAGCCGCCAGTGGGCGTTGTGGGCGGCGAGCACCTCGCCGCTCTCGGCGTCCGCGACGATCCAGGACCGGGCGGACAGCTCCTTGGGCAGCACCGGCACCCCGGCGGCCAGGTTCACCTGGGTCCCCGGCTTCGCCAGCCGCTCGCCGCCCACGACCGACATGTTCGCCGGGGGTGTGGCCGACGGTGTCGTGGAGGGCTTGGGGGCGGCCAGGGCGGCCGGCGCGGTCAGCGCGGTGGACAGCAGGACGGCGGAGGCGACCAGCAGGGAGCGCCGGGCGGTCTTCTGGGAAGCGGGCACGGTCCGCAAGGTACATGCCATCCCGGTCGGTGTCCCGGCCCGGCCCCCACCCCGCGCAGGGAACCGGACACGGCGCGGCGATACTGGACGCATGAAGCTCAGCCGCCCCGTCTCCTGGTTCCTGCTCGCCTTCGGGGTGTGGAGCTGGGTCATCTGGATCACTTTCGTCAAGAACCTGGTCAAGGACAGCAGTGGACTCGCGTTCGACGACGGGCACCCCACGGCCTACTTCTTCGTTCACCTGACGCTCGCCGTCGTCTCTTTCGTACTGGGGACGGTCGTCGGGGGCATCGGGTTGCGCGGTGTGCGCGCATTGAGCCGGACGTCACGGACCACGTGACGCCGTAACGGGAAGCAGGGGAAGTCCGCCTCGTGGCCATCGTCTTCGTACTCGTCGCGCTGCTGGTCGTCGCCGTCCTGGTGACGGGCAACTGGTACGTGTGGCGTCGTCTGTTCCGGGACACCACCGCGGGCCCCGGCGCCGTGCGCCGCGCGGGCGCGGCGGTGATCGCCGGCGGGTGGCTGCTGTTCGTCGGCGGCATGGTCGCCTCCCGCACCGACGCGCCGTTCGCCCTCCAGCGGGTGCTGGCCTGGCCGGGCTACCTGTGGCTCGCCCTCAGTCTGTACCTGCTGCTGGCCCTGCTCGTCGGCGAGCTCGTCCGCCCGGTGCTGCGCAGGGTCCTGGAGCGGAGGGCGGCGAGCGGCCCGGCCCGGGACGCCACGGCGGCGCCGGCGGGGAGCGACGCGGCGGCCAACGCCCCGGCGCGGGGCGTCACCGCGAACGGCGCGCCGGCGAAGAGCGCGGCGGCCGGGGCGGCGGGTGCCGGTTCCACGACGGGCGGATCGGTGGCGGCCGACCCGGCGGAAGGCGGCGCGACGGTCGCCGGTACGGCCGGAAGCGGCGCCTCCGTGGCCCCCGCGACCCCCTCCCGCAGACTGTTCGTCTCCCGCGTCGTCGGCGGGGCCGCCGCCGCGGCGGCGGTCGGCACCGTCGGGTACGGCACCTACGGCGTGCTGCGCGGACCGAAGGTCAAGCGGGTCACCGTGCCGCTGGCCAAGCTGCCCCGCGCGGCGCACGGTTACCGCATCGCCGTGGTCAGCGACATCCACCTGGGCCCGGTGCTCGGGCGGGGCTTCGCGCAACGGGTCGTCGACACGATCAACTCGACCCGGCCCGACCTGATCGCCGTGGTCGGTGACCTGGTGGACGGCAGCGTGAAGGACCTCGGTCCGGCGGCGGCGCCGCTCGCCCAGCTGACGGCACGTCACGGGTCGTACTTCGTCACCGGCAACCACGAGTACTTCTCCGGCGCCGGGCAGTGGGTCGAGGAGGTCCGGCGGCTCGGCCTGAACCCGCTGGAGAACGCGCGCACCGAGCTGCCGCACTTCGACCTCGCGGGCGTCAACGACGTGGCCGGCGAGGACGAGGGCCAGGGCCCCGACTTCGCGCGGGCGCTCGGCGACCGGGACCGCGCGCGGGCGTGCGTGCTGCTGGCCCACCAGCCGGTGCAGATCCACGACGCCGTGGACCACGGCGTGGACCTCCAGCTCTCCGGGCACACGCACGGCGGCCAGCTCTGGCCCGGCAACCTGATCGCGCGCGGCGCGAACCCGACCGTGGCCGGCCTCGACCGCTACGGCGACACCCAGCTCTACGTCAGCCGCGGCGCCGGAGCCTGGGGCCCGCCCACCCGGGTGGGCGCCCCCTCGGACATCACGGTGATCGAACTGGCCTCCCGCCAGGCCTGACCCCGCGGCTCACCCGGTGGCGGCGGTTTCCTCCGTGTGTGTGGACGGGACGGCGTGGGGGGTGAGGGACGGCAGCGTCACCGTGACGGTCAGGCCCTCGCCCCTCGCCGTGTCCACGGTGACCTCGCCGCCGTGCGCCCGTACGACGCCCTGCACGATCGCCATGCCCAGGCCGCTGCCCGCGCCCCCGCCCGCGCGGAAGAACCGGTCGAAGACCCGCGCCGCGTCGTCCGGCGCGAGCCCGGGCCCCTCGTCCGCCACCCACAGCCGCACCGCGCCGTCCGAGCGGGCCACGCCCAGCCGCACCGGCACGTCCGCCGGGGTGTGCGTGCGCGCGTTGCCCACCAGGTTGCCCAGCACCTGCCGCAGCCCGGCCTCGTCGGCGCGCACCAGCACCGCGCCGTCCGCGTCCACCCGCACCGGCCGGTCCGGCTGCTGCACCCGCAGGTCCTGCGCCGCGTCCCGCACCAGCCGGCACACGTCCACGTTCCGCAGCCGCAGTTCGGGACGCTGGTCGAGGCGGGCCAGCACCAGCAGCTCGTCGACCAGCCGCCCCATCCGGTCGGACTCGGTCATCATCCGGTCCCAGGCCCGCTTGCGCTCCGTGGGGTCGCGCAGCATCCCCCGCTCGTACAGCTGGAGGTAGCCGCGGATCGCGGCCAGCGGGGTGCGCAGCTCGTGCGAGGCGTCGGCCACGAACCGCCGCAGCTGCGCCGCGCTGCGCTCCCGGGTCCGGTACGCCGACTCCACCTGCTGGAGCATCGAGTTGAGCGCCAGCCGCAGCTGCTCCACCTCCAGGGTCGGATCGCAGCTGGACGGCACCCGCCGGGTCAGGTCACCCTCGGCGATCGCCGACGAGGTCTCCACCATGTCCTCCAGCGGCCGCATCCGGCGCCGCACCCCGAACATGGTCAGACAGGCCAGCACCAGCAGCAGCAGCGTCCCGATGGCCAGGTCGAACCGGACCGCCTTGGCCACGCCCTCGTGCAGCGGCTCGGTGGAGCCGGCGATGAGGACGCCGGTGCCGTCGGCGAGACGGGTGGCGGTGACGCGGTAGGTGCTGCCCCGCACGGTGACGTCCCGCGGCTCCGGGTCCCGGATCAGCGGGTCCGGGTCGCCCACGGCGTCCGCCAGGTCGCGCTGCGCCCGGGACGGTGCGAAGCCGAACACGGGGACCGGCTCGCCCTCGCGGTCCACGGCGGCGAAGACCGAGTCGGGGTCGCTGTCGTCCTGGTTCCACTCCGGTTCCACCCGGTCACGGAAGAAGCTCAGCGCGCTCAGCGAGTCGATCTGCCGCAGCGTCAGCTCCGAGCCGCCGAGCGAGTCGCGGGTGCGGACCAGCTCCGTGTCGATCTGGTCGAGCAGGTAGTAGCGCATGCCGAGCACGCTCACCGCGGTCGCGGCGACGATGCCCAGCGCCAGCAGCACCACGTTCGCCAGGGTGAGCTGCGCGCGCAGCGACCGCACCCGGGGGCGGCCGGGGCGCGGCAGGCGCGTCCGGCGTGTCACGTCAGCCCGTACCCGACGCCGCGCCGGGTGGTGATGACCGGAGGGCCGAGGGTGTCCAGCTTGCGCCGCAGATAGCTGATGTAGGTCTCCACGACGGTCGACTCCTGCGGGACGTGCTCGTACTGCCAGACGTGCCGCAGCAGCTGTTCCTTGGGCACGATCCGGCCCGCGTTGCGCACCAGGAAGCGCAGCAGGGCGTACTCGGTGGGCGTCAGCTCGACGCTGCGGCCGGCGCGGCGCACGGAGTACGTCGTCTCGTCCAGCTCCAGGTCGCCGTGGCGCAGGGGAGCCCGCTGCGGCAGCACGTCGGCGGGGCGGGTGCGGCGCAGCACGGCCGTGATCCGGGCGACCACCTCGTCGATGTTGAACGGCTTGGTGATGTAGTCGTCGCCGAATCCCAGCGCCCCGACGACCTCGGCGGGCGCGTCCCGCGCGGTGAGGAACACCAGCGCCGTCTCCGGCCGGCGCCCGCGCAGTTCGCGGCCCAGGGCGCGGCCGTCGCCGTCCGGCAGCATCACGTCGAGCAGCGCGCAGTCGGGCCGCGTGTGCTCGGTCAGCGCGAGCGCCTCACGGACCGACCCCGCGGTCATCACCTCGAAGCGGTGGTAGCGCAGGGCGATCGCGAGGACGTCCGCGATGCTCTCCTCGTCCTCCACGACGAGCACGGTGCCGGGAGCTGTCGTCATGTTCCCCAGTATCGGCGTGACCGTCCGCCGAAGTACCGGTTGTCGCTTTGGAGTTCCTTGAGAGTCCCGGGCGAGCCGTGTCGCCGGGCGGGTGCCGCCGCCGATTCTGCTGCCAGGACCCGGGGGACCGACCGAGCGACGAAGGAGCGGACACGTGGCGGTATTGGCACGCTGGTGCTATCGGCATCGGCTGGTGGTCCTCCTGCTGTGGGTGGGGGCGCTGTTCGGACTGGGGGTGACGGCGAGCAGTGCGGGCACGAACTACGCCGAGGTCTTCTCGCTGCCGAACACGGACTCCAAGCAGGCGTACGACCTGATGCGCAAGGCGTTCCCGGAGCGCGCCGGGGACACCGACACCGTGGTGTGGAAGGTGGACGAGGGCACCGTGCGCGACGAGGCGGTGCGCTCCCGGATGGAGACGGCGCTCGCGGAGATCGGACGCATGGAGGGCGTCGGCGCGGTCGCCGGCCCCTACGGCGAGCGGGGCGCGGCGCAGATCAGCGAGGACGGACGGATCGCCTACGCGCAGGTCACGTTCGCCGAGCAGGCGGACGCGGTGCCGAAGACACTGGTCCAGGACGTCGTCGACACGGCCCAGGAGGCGGCGCGCGACGGGCTCCAGGTGGAGCTGGGCGGGCAGGCCGTCACCCGGGTCCAGGAACCGCCGACGGGCACGGCCGAGCTGGTCGGCATCCTCGCCGCCGCCGTGGTGCTGTTCGTCGCGTTCGGCTCGCTGTTCGCGATGCTGCTGCCCCTGGTCGTCGCCGTGTTCGGCGTCGGCACCGGCATGTTCGGCACCCAGCTGATCAGCCACGTCACCGACGTCCCCGAACTGGCGTCCCTGCTGGCCACGTTGATCGGCCTGGGCGTCGGCATCGACTACGCCCTGTTCATCGTCACCCGGCACCGGCGGGGCATCCTGCGCGGCATGGACCCGGAGGAGGCGGCGGTCACCGCGCTCGACACCTCCGGCCGGGCGGTGCTGTTCGCGGGCGGCACGGTGTGCATCGCGCTCGCCGGGATGCTGGTGACGAACCTGCGCTTCCTGGACGGCGTGGTCATCGGCACCTCGCTGACGGTCGTGCTCAGCGTGCTCGCCGCCGTCACGCTGCTGCCCGCGCTGCTCGGCCTGCTCGGGCACCGGGTGCTCAGCCGCCGTCAGCGCCGCCGGCTGGAGGCCGCGGGCCCGCGCGGCGAGACGGTGGGCGGACCCGCCGCCCGCTGGTCGGCCACCGTGCAGCGCCGGCCGCGGGCCGTGGCCGCGGTGGCGGTGGTCCTGATGGCGGCGCTGGCCGTGCCGCTGCTGTCGCTGCGCCTGGGCACCGTGGACCAGGGCAACGACGACGCCTCGACGACCACCCGGCAGGCCTACGACCTGCTCGCCGAGGGCTTCGGGCCCGGCTTCAACGGGCCGCTCCAGGTGGTCGTGGACGGCGCTGCCCCGGCCGGTCTGCTGCGTGCCGTCGAGGACACCGAGGGCGTCGCCCAGGTGGCGGCCGCCCCGCCCGCCGGCGGGGTCACTGTCATCCAGGTCGTCCCCGACACCTCCCCGCAGGACGTGGCGACCGACCGGCTGATCGACACGCTGCGCGAGGACGTCATCCCCGCCGCGGGCGTCGAGGCACACGTCGGCGGTGTCACGGCGGTGTCGAAGGACTTCGCCGCGGTGACGGGCGACCGGCTGCCGCTGTTCGTCGGCACGATCATCGGCCTCGGCTTCCTGCTCCTGCTGCTGGCGTTCCGCTCGCTGGTGGTGCCGCTGACGGCCGCCGTGATGAACCTGCTCGCGGCGGCGGCCTCCTTCGGCGTGCTGGTGGTGGTGTTCCAGTGGGGCGTCGGACTCGACGTGCTGGGCCTCGGCGAGGAGGGGCCGATCGCGGCCTTCCTGCCGATCATCATGCTGTCGCTGCTGTTCGGCCTCTCCATGGACTACCAGGTGTTCCTGGTGAGCCGGATGCACGAGGAGTGGGTGCACACCCGGGACAACGCCCGCGCGGTGCGGGTCGGCCTCGCGGAGACCAGCCGGGTCATCAACTCCGCCGCCCTCATCATGGTCTGCGTCTTCCTCGCCTTCGTGCTCAGCGGCGACTACGGCGCCGCCATGGCGGGCGTGGGTCTGGCCGCCGCGGTCGCGCTGGACGCGTTCGTGCTGCGCACCGCGCTGGTCCCGGCCGTGATGCACCTGCTGGGCCGTGCCAACTGGTGGCTGCCGGCCGCACTGGAGAAGCGGCTGCCGCACCTGGCGGTCGAGCCGAAGGAGGACGCGGGCGCGCCCGCCACGCTGCCGGCGGAGGGCGCCCCGGACGGGGCCGCCTCGGTGGTCCACGGCTTCGTCCGCACCCCCGAGGGCGAGCCGGTGCGGGGCGCGGCCGTCACGCTGCTCACCCCCGGCGGCCGTCAGCTGGACCGGGTGGTGTCCCTGGCCGACGGGGCGTACATCGTGGCCGTGCCGGCGCCGGGCACCTACCTGCTCGCGGTCACCGCCTCCCCGTACGGCTCGCGGGCGGCGCACGTGACCGTGGCGGACGGGCCGTATGTGCACGACGTGGAGCTCACGCCCGGCGGGGTGGACGTCGTCAACTGACGTCGCCGGGACTCCCGTCGGCGGGGGGCGTCCCCTCGGCCCCCTCCTCCTCGTGTCTGCCCCGCGCACCCCGTCGGCCGGTGTCCTTACGGCCGGCGGGGTCGGGGAGCGCCCTGGTCATCCCGGGCAGGAACTCCGTGAACAGCTCGTGCACGTCCCGCACCAGCGGCCGCAGCACCCGGAACCGGGCCAGGACCACGCCCCGCGCGGTGAGCCGGGCGCCGCGCTCGGCGAGCCGGTAGCTGCGCTCACGGCCCTCGGTGCGGTCGAAGATCCAGTACAGGCACAGCCCCATCTGGGACAGCCACATCAACTCGGGCAGGATGTCCCGCAGTTCCTCGGGAACCTTGGTCCTCGTGCCGGCCAGCACCGCCCGGTGCACGCTGATCGCCTCCTGGCGCGCGTGCTCCGACTCCGGGGAGAAGGGGCTCAGCGGGCTGTCCGGGTCGGCGGCGTTCTTGAAGAACTGCACCGCGAACTCGTGGTACGGCGTGGCGATGTCCAGCCACGCCTTCAGCACCCCGGCGAGGCGGGCCTCCAGGTCGGTCTCCCGGGCCAGGATCTCCCGGACCGCGGCCTGGTGCTCGCCCGCGATCCGGTCGTAGAACCCCTGGATCAGGTGTTCCTTGCCCTGGAAGTAGTAGTACGCGTTGCCGACGGAGACCCCGGCCTCCTGGGCGATGGCCCGCATGGTCGTCTTGTCGTACCCGCGCTCCTGGAACAGCCGCATGGCCGTCTCGAGGATCAGGGCGCGGGTCTGCTCGGACTTGCTGAGGGGGGCACCGGGGCCGGGGCCGTCGTTCTTCGCGGGCACGGGAACAGAGCCTAACGCCAGCGACCTGCGCCCTACGGGGCGGCGCAGGTGCCGGCGTCGCACACCGGCGGGGTGTGGTGCCAGCCGTCGCGCGGATCGTACGTCCACCCGTCGGCCGGGCGGTACGTCCGGCCGACGGCCGGCGCCGTCGCCCCGCGCCACTTGGCGGCGGCCAGCACCGCGCCCTTGGCGAACCGCATCCCGGAAGGCGTGCTCAGCCGGTGCGCCAGCCGCCGGTGGTCGCGCAGCGCCCACAGGGTGACGATCCAGGCGGCCGCGCCCCGGTACACCTGCCCGCCGTCCCCGACCACGGTGATCTCGTCGAGGGTGGACCCGTGGTCGAGGCCGGGGAAGCGGTCCCGGGCGGCGGGTGATCCCGCCGGGACGAACTCCAGGGGGACGAGCTGGGGCCGTTTGACGAGCCAGTCGCGGACGTACGTGCACAGGGCGCAGTCCGCGTCGTACAGCACGGTCAGCCTGCGGAGCGGGACGCGGCGGGCGTCGTACCCGCGGCCGAGGGGGTACCTCGCCGTGTTGTACGCCGGGTGCGGCCCGTCGGGGGCCGGGCGCGCAGTTCCCCGCGCCCCGGGGGGCGTTGGTCCGCCGGCGACCGCGTTCATACCTGGGCCGCCGGGGCGGTCCAGCCCTGCGGGGGCACCGGCGGCAGCTGCTCCCGCTCCATCACCCCGCGTCGCCGGATCCTGCTGAGCACGTACACGTTGCCCAGGTGCATCACGCCCAGCACCAGCAGCACCACGCCGAGCTTGGTGGACAGCGCCTCGAAGATGCCGCGGGTGTCGGTGATCGTGCCGTCGTCACTCAGGTACAGGGCGACGAAGCCGAGGTTCACGAGGTAGAAGCCGACGACCAGCAGGTGGTTGACGGCGTCGGCGAGATTCTCGTTGCCGTGCAGCACGTCGGCGAGGAAGACCCGCCCGTTCCTGCTGAGCGTGCGGGCCACCCAGACGGTCAGCCCGATGCTGACGGTCAGGTAGATGACGTAGGCGATGACGGTGCGGTCCATGCCCCACCCCTTCTTGAACGCGTTCAAAACGCTGACGGGAACGACTGTAGCGCCTTCTTTTGAACATGTTCAACTCGCTTGCCGCTGGCGGCCGTGTCGTGTCCCGGCACCAGGGCCGCGCTCCCACTCGTGCGTACGCACCAGGCGAAGACGGTGACGGGCGACGATGCCCGGGAGGGGCGCCGAGCGGAACCGTGGGACGTGCTCACCGACCCCTACGAGAACGGGACGTCCATGTCCGACACCCTGCTCCCGCCGCCGCGTTTACGGCGGCCCGCGATCGCCGCCCTCGGGGTGCTGGCGCTCGCCCTGGGCGCGCTCCAGTCCGTGGTGGAGCCCGCGCTTCCGCTGCTCCAGCGCGAACTGGGGCTCGGCCCCTCCGAGGGCGCGCTGGTCGCCAACACCCTGCTCGTCACCGGCGCGGTCCTCACCCCCGTCGCCGGGAAGCTCGGCGACCGCTACGGCGGCAAACGCGTCCTGATGCGGCTGATGGCCGTCGTCGCGGCCGGCGGACTGCTGGCCGGGCTGGCCCCCGGACTGCCGCTGCTGCTGCTCGGCCAGGTCCTTCAGGGCGCCATGGTCGGCGTGCTGCCGCTGTCCTTCATCCTGGTCCGCGCCCATCTGCCGGCCGGGCGCACCCAGGCGGCGATCGGCGTGGTCGTCGCCCTGTTCACCGGCGGCGGCATGCTCGGCATGCTGGGCGCCGGTCTGATCGCCGACCATCTCTCCTGGCACTGGATGTTCGTACTGCCCACCCTCGTGGTCGTCGCGGCCACCGTCTTCGTGGCGCGGCTGATGCCGTCCGACGCACCGGTCCGGCAGGACGAGCGGATCGACTGGCCCGGCGTGGTCCTGCTGAGCGCCACCCTGCTCGCCTTCATGCTCGGCCTCGTCCTCCTGACCGGCGGTGGCCTTCCGCCCCTCGCCGCGGCCGCGTCGCTCGTGCTCGTGGCCCTGCTCGCCACCGCCTGGGTGCGCGTCGAGCGGCGGGCCGTCTCCCCGATGGTCGACCTGCGCATGCTCGCCCGGCCCGCGATGTGGCAGGCGTGCCTGCTCACCCTGCTCGTCACCGTCACCCTCGGCATGGTCACCCTGCTGCTGCCGCAGCTCCTCGCCGCGTCGGGCGACGGCTACGGCTTCGACGCCGACACCACCACGATCGGCCTCTACCTGCTGCCCGGCGCGATCGCCGGGGCCATGAGCGACGCGGTCGGCGGGGTCGCCGCGCGGCGGTTCGGCCCTCGTGCCGTGGTCGCCGTGGCCGCCCTCGCCACCGCCGCCGTCATGTTCGGCCTCGCGGCCCAGCACCACTCCGCCTGGCAGCTCGCCCTCGCCAAGACGCTCACCGCGTTCGCCGCGGGCCTCGCCACCACCGCGCTGCTGGCCGGCACCGCCACCGCCGTCGACCCCGGGGACACCGGCATCGCCACCAGCCTGCTCGTGGTCACGCGGGTGATCGGCGTCGTCCTGGGCGTCCAGATCGCGGGCGCGGTCCTCACCGCCGGCACCGGCCCCGGCACGGACCTGCCCGCCGAGGCGGCCTTCACCACCGGCTTCGCCGTCACCGGCGTCATGGCGGCGCTCGGCCTGCTCCTCGTCCGCGCCACGCGCGCCTCCCGTTCCCCGCACCCCGTCGAGCCCGCCCACACCCCCGCGAAGGAAGGGACCCGTTCATGACCGGCCCCCGCACCGTCCTGATCTCCGGAGCCAGCGTCTCCGGACCCGCCCTCGCGTACTGGCTGCACCGGGCCGGGTTCGCGGTCACCGTCGTGGAGAAGGCCGGCACCCTGCGCGGCGGCGGCTACCCCGTCGACATCCGCGGCACCGCGACGGAGGTGGTCCGGCGGATGGGCCTGTGGCCGCGGCTGCGCCAGGCACACGTCGGCCCCCGCCGCGCCACCTTCCTCGACGCCGCCGGCCGCACCGTCGCCTCCCTCCGGGCCCCCGCCGACGAGGGCGAGCCCCGCGACCTGGAGATACGGCGGGGCGACCTCGCCGACGCCCTGTACGGGCTGGTCCGCGACGACGTGGAATTCCTCTTCGGCGACTCCGTCGCCCGCTTCGACCCGGCCGCGCACGGCGTGGACGTCACCTTCCGCAGCGGGCGGCAGGGCACGTACGACCTGGTGATCGGCGCGGACGGCATGCACTCGGCCACCCGGGCCGCCCTCTTCGGTCCCGAGGACCGATACCACCGCTACCTCGCCCACTGCTTCGCCCTGTTCACCCTGCCGAACCCCGCGCACCTTCACCGTGAACTGGTCCTGTGGAACGCCCCGGGGAAGGCCGCCGCCCTCTACGCCACCGGCGAAGGACCCGAGGTGCACGGCTTCCTCACCTTCCACCGCCCGGAACCCCCGCGCGACGCCCTCCGCGACCCGGACGCCCAGCGCGCCCTGGTGGCCGAGGTGTTCGCGGGGGAGGGCTGGGAGATCCCGCGCATGGTCGCGGCCGCGCGCGACACCGACGACCTGTTCTTCGACACGGCCGGACAGATCCGCATGCCCCGCTGGACGCACGGCCGCGCCGCCCTCGTCGGCGACGCGGCGTACGCCCCGTCCTTCCTCACCGGGCAGGGCACCAGCCTCGCGCTGTCCGGCGCCTACGTGCTCGCCCACGCCCTGGCCGCCCACCGGGACCACACGGCCGCCTTCGCCGCCTACGAGGACCGCATGCGCCCCTACGTGACGGCCAACCAGGCGCTCGTCGACGAGGGCGGCGCCACACTCTTCCCCGTCACCGCCCAGGCCCTGGAACAGCGCGACGCACGCCTGCGCACCCTCGACGCCCTGCCCTCCGCGCGGCCCCGCCCGGCCCACACCGCCTTGACCCTGCCGGACTACGACGAACGTCCGGCCCCGTCCTCCGGCGTGACCCGGGCCAGGCCGGTCCGGTAGGCGGTGACGACGAGCTGCGCGCGGTCGCGGGCCTCCAGCTTCGTCATCGCGCGCTGCACATGGGCGCGCACGGTGAACGGGCTGAGGACCATCCGCTCGGCGATCTCCTGGTTGGACAGGCCCGTCGCCACCAGCGCCACCATCTCGCGTTCGCGCGGGGTGAGCACGTCCAGCCGGCCGGCGTCCTGCGGAGGGGTGCCGGCCGGCGCGGCCAGGAAGCGGGCGACCAGCGAGCGGGTCGCGGCCGGGGACAGCAGCGTCTCGCCCTCCGCGACCGTCCGCACGGCGTCCGCCAGGTCCTCCGCGCCGATGCCCTTGCCGATGAAACCGGCGGCCCCCGCGCGCAGCGCCCGCGCCACGTTCTCGTCCGTCTCGTACGTGGTGAGGATCAGCACCCGGGTGGCCCGCAGATCCGGGTCCGCGCAGATCTCCGTGGTGGCGGCCAGACCGTCCGCCTCCGGCATCCGGATGTCCATCACCACGACGTCCGGACGCAGTTCGCGGGTCAGCCGCACCGCCTCCCGGCCGTCGCCGGCCTCGCCCACCACGGTGATGTCGTCGGTGCTCTCCAGCAGCAGCCGGAAGGCGCCGCGCAGCAGCGCCTGGTCGTCGGCGAGCAGCACCCTCAACGTCATGCCGTCCGTCCCCCGTCCGTGGCTCCGGGCATCCGCCCCTCCTCGCCGTCCGTCGCCGATTCCCGTACGGGCGGCAGGGGCAGCCGGGCGGTCACCAGGAAACCCCCCTCCGGGCGCGGGCCCGCCGTCAGCTCCCCGCCCACGGCGGCGGCGCGCTCCCGCATGCCGATCAGCCCGTACCCGGGTGGCCGCTCCGACAGCGCGGGCGGCCCGCCCGGGGCGCCCCCGTCGTCGGACACGGTGACGGTCAGCCGCCCGCCGCCCCAGTCCAGCCCCACCCGGGCGCCACGGCCCGCCGCGTGCTTGGTCACGTTGGTCAAAGCCTCCTGCACGATCCGGTACGCCGTGAGGTCCACGCCCGGCGGCACCGCCCGCGCCGCGCCCTCCTCACGCGCCGACACCTCCAGCCCGGCCCGCCGGAAGGACTCCAGCAGGTCCGGCAGCCGGTCCAGCCCGGGCGCGGGCCCGTCGGGCGCGGCCGTGTCCCCGGTCTGCCTCAGCAGCCCGACCGTGGCACGCAGTTCGTCGAGGGCGTGTCCGGTGGTCTCGACGAGCTCCCGCAGGCTCGCGCGGGTCTGCTCCGGACGGGAGTCGAAGAAGTGGGCGGCAACCGTGGCCTGCGCGTTGGCCAGGGTGATCTGATGCGCCACCAGGTCGTGCAGCTCCCGGGCGATCCGCACCCGCTCCTCCGCGACCCGCCGCCGCGCCTCCAGCTCCCTGCTCTCCTCGGCCCGTCGCGCCCGCTCCTCCACCGCCGCGAGATACGCCCGCCGGGTCCGTACCGCGTGCCCGATCAGCCCCGCCACCAGCGGCGCCGCCACCACCGTCCCCATCCGGCTCGCGTCCCGCCAGGAGTGGTCCCCGGACAGCGGCTCGGACCCGGCGAACAAGGCCACGGCGGCCAGCGCGACGGCGCCCGCCGCACGCCGTTCTCCGGGGACGTGCAGCGTGCAGGCATAGGCGGCGACCAGGGCGGGTGCGGCCACGAGCGGACTCAGCACCAGGCCGAGGGGCTGGGCCACGACACCGGCCGCCGTGGTGACGGCCAGCAGGGCCAGGGGACGCCGATGCCGTGCGGGCAGTACGGCGCAGGACACCAGGGCGAGCAGCCAGGCCGCGAGGGGCGGCGCGGTGAGGGTGTCCTCGACCCGCACGGTCCCGCCGAGCAGACAGACCACGAAGGCGGCCGCGACGACCGCGCCTTCCCGCCGCCGCCCGGGACGCGGCACCCCCGTGTCCGCGGTGTCCGGTGTCGGCAGCACGCGGCCCAGCCTAGGGGCCCTGTTCACGGAAGTGCGCATACTCCCACCCTCCGGGCCCGCCACCGGCCGGGCATCGTCCTCGGGGGTGGTCCCCTCTGGTGCGTACGCAGCACAGGAGCGCGCCGCCTGGTGCGTACGCACCACCCGCCCGCACCGGGGAACGCCCGAGGGCCCGTCTCCGGATCGGAGACGGGCCCTCGGGGATGTACGGCGCGGTGCCTCAGTAGCGGCGCGTGATCAGCGCGCGCTTCACCTCGGCGATCGCCTTGGTGACCTCGATGCCACGCGGGCAGGCGTCCGTGCAGTTGAACGTCGTGCGGCAACGCCACACGCCGTCCTTGTCGTTGAGGATCTCCAGGCGCTGCTCGCCGGCCTCGTCACGCGAGTCGAAGATGAAGCGGTGCGCGTTGACGATCGCGGCCGGGCCGAAGTACTGGCCGTCGTTCCAGAACACCGGGCACGACGAGGTGCACGCCGCGCACAGGATGCACTTGGTCGTGTCGTCGAAGCGCTCGCGGTCCTCGGCGGACTGCAGCCGCTCACGCGTCGGCTCGTTGGTGTCCTTCGTGATCAGGAAGGGCATCACGTCCCGGTACGCCTGGAAGAACGGCTCCATGTCGACGACCAGGTCCTTCAGGACCGTCAGGCCCTTGATGGCCTCGACCGTGATCGGCTTCTCGGGGTTGATGTCCTTGATCAGCGTCTTGCACGCCAGGCGGTTCTTGCCGTTGATCCGCATGGCGTCGGAGCCGCAGATGCCGTGGGCGCAGGAACGGCGGAAGGTCAGGGTGCCGTCCAGGTCCCACTTGATCTTGTGCAGCGCGTCGAGAACACGCTCCTTGGGGTCGATCTCCAGCTGGAAGTCTTCCCAGGTCGCGTCCGCGGAGACCTCCGGGTTGAACCGGCGGATCCGCAGGGTGACGGTGATGTAGGGGGAGTCGGCGAAGCCGGGCTCGGGGGAGCCGGACGCGTCCGCCTTGTCCAGTACGGGGGTAGCCATCAGTACTTACGCTCCATCGGCTGGTAGCGGGTCTGGACGACCGGCTTGTAGTCCAGACGGACGGTCTCGGTGCCGTCGGCGCCGACCTCGCGGTACGCCATCGTGTGGCGCATGAAGTTGACGTCGTCGCGGTTCGGGTAGTCCTCGCGGTAGTGACCGCCCCGGGACTCCTTGCGGGCCAGCGCGGAGACGGCCATGACCTCGGCCAGGTCGAGCAGGTTGCCCAGCTCGACGGCCTCCAGCAGGTCGGTGTTGAACCGCTTGCCCTTGTCCTGGATCGCGACGTTCTTGTAACGCTCGCGCAGCTCGGCGATCTTCTCGACCGCCGTCTTGATCGTCTGCTCGGTGCGGAACACCATCACGTTGGCGTCCATGGTCTCCTGCAGCTCGCGGCGCAGCTCGGCCACCCGCTCGTTGCCGGTGGAGGACCGCAGCCGCTCGATCTGGCTGACGACGAGGGACTCCGGGTTCTCCGGCAGCTCGACGAAGTCCGCGGTCTGCGCGTACTCCGCGGCGGCGATGCCGGCCCGCTTGCCGAACACGTTGATGTCCAGCAGCGAGTTGGTGCCCAGACGGTTGGCGCCGTGCACCGACACGCAGGCCACCTCGCCGGCCGCGTACAGGCCGGGGACGACGGTGGTGTTGTCCGCCAGCACCTCGCCCTGGACGTTGGTCGGGATGCCGCCCATCGCGTAGTGCGCCGTGGGCTGGATCGGGATCGGGTCCGTGTAGGGCTCGATCCCGAGGTAGGTCCGCGCGAACTCGGTGATGTCGGGCAGCTTGGCGTCCAGCTGCTCCGGCGGGAGGTGGGTGAGGTCCAGGTAGACGTGGTCGCCCTCGGGACCGCAGCCGCGGCCCTCGCGGATCTCCGTGTAGATGGAGCGCGAGACGACGTCACGCGAGGCGAGGTCCTTCATGACCGGCGCGTACTTCTCCATGAAGCGCTCGCCGTCCTTGTTGCGCAGGATGCCGCCCTCACCGCGGGCGCCCTCCGTCAGCAGGATGCCCATGCGCCAGATGCCGGTCGGGTGGAACTGGAAGAACTCCATGTCCTCCAGCGGCAGTCCGCGCCGGTACACGGCCGCCTGGCCGTCACCGGTCAGCGTGTGCGCGTTGGACGTCACCTTGAAGAACTTGCCGGTGCCACCGGACGCGTAGATCACGGACTTCGCCTGGAAGACGTGGATCTCGCCGGTCGCCAGCTCGTACGCCACGACACCGGCCGACTTCTTGACGCCGTCGACCTCGGTGATCAGCTGGTCCAGGACGTAGAACTCGTTGAAGAACTCCACGCCCTCCTTGACGCAGTTCTGGTACAGCGTCTGGAGGATCATGTGGCCGGTGCGGTCCGCGGCGTAGCAGGACCGGCGGACCGGGGCCTCGCCGTGGTTGCGGGAGTGGCCGCCGAAGCGGCGCTGGTCGATGGTGCCGTTCGGGGTGCGGTTGAACGGCAGGCCCATCTTCTCCAGGTCGAGGACGGAGTCGATGGCCTCCTTCGCCAGGATCTCGGCGGCGTCCTGGTCGACCAGGTAGTCACCGCCCTTGACCGTGTCGAAGGTGTGCCACTCCCAGTTGTCCTCCTCCACGTTGGCGAGCGCGGCGGCCATGCCGCCCTGCGCGGCGCCCGTGTGGGAGCGGGTGGGGTAGAGCTTGGTCAGCACGGCGGTGCGGCTGCGCTTCGTCGACTCGATGGCGGCGCGCATACCGGCGCCACCGGCGCCGACGATGACGGTGTCGTACTTGTGGATCTTCATGATTCTCGCAGCCCCGTGCCTAGCGGATGTTCGGGTCGAAGGTGAAGATCACCAGCGTGCCCAGCAGGATGGTGAACACCGTGGCCGTGTAGAGCAGGCCCTTCAGCCACAGGCGGGTGTTCGGCCGCTCGGCGTAGTCGTTGATGACCGTGCGCAGGCCGTTGGCGCCGTGCAGCATGGCCAGCCACAGCATCGCCAGGTCCCAGACCTGCCAGAAGGGGCTCGCCCAGCGGCCCGCCACGAAGGCGAAGCCGATCTTCGAGACGCCGCCGTCCAGCACCAGCTGGATCAGCAGGTGGCCGATGACCAGCACGACCAGGACGACACCGGACAGACGCATGAACAGCCACGCGGCCAGCTCGAAGTTGCCGCGGGTGCTCTTCGGGGTCTTCCTGGTCCGCTTGCGCGGGGGCTCGATGACCGGCGCCGGGTTGTCGACGGAGTAGAGGGACCCGCCCTCGACGGGGCCGATGCCCGAGGCGGAGGTTTCAGTCGTGGACATCTGCGTCAGCTCCCGAACAGTTCACGAGCGGCGTGGCCGAGGACGGGGTAGATCGCCCCGAGCATCAGCACGATCCACACGGCGACGACGGTCCAGAGCATCTGCTTCTGGTACCGGGCGCCCTTGATCCAGAAGTCGACGGCGATGACACGCAGGCCGTTGAGCGCGTGGAAGAGGATGGCGGCGACGAGGCCGTACTCCAGCAGCGCGACGATCGGCGTCTTGTACGTGGCCACGACGTTGTCGTAGGCCTCCGGGGACACGCGCACGAGGGCGGTGTCCAGCACGTGAACGAACAGGAAGAAGAAGATGAGGACGCCGGTGACTCGATGAGCCACCCAGGACCACATTCCTTCCCGGCCGCGGTACAGCGTTCCAGCCGGCACGGAAATTTCCTCCGGGAGCGGTGATTGGGGCCGCGCCGGCTTTCCTTGTCGGTCGGGCCCGGCCGGGTACGGTCCACCGGCCCCCAGCATGGTAGCGACGGTTGCCTGTGGCGCTTACGGGGGGCCTGCCGGTGTGATCAAACTTGCACTCGAAAAGGGGGCGGGGGGTTTGGGCGCGGCTACCGGGGTGGGGGGTTTGCGGTCATTTGCCGGGTGCGGCGGTCCTTGGGTCGCTCGCGCTCACGCGGCGGAGCCGCACATCGCTACAGCCCCGCGCCCCTGAGGGTGTCGTTCAGACGTTCCCTGGCCAGGAGGCGGAGCTGGTCTCTGGTGACCGCGTGCTCCTCGTCGGGATCGTTCGCCAATCGTGACCGGATGTTCTCCAGGACGCGGTCCAGGATCTCGTCCCCGGGGACGCCGTCCAGGCAGATGACGAACACGTGGCCGAACTTGGCCTCGTAGGCCGCGTGCGCGGCGTTCAGGGCGGTGTGGGCGGCCGTGTAGGTGTCCTCGGGGAGGGAGGGGACCGGCTCGGCGGCCAGCGCCTCGGCGATCTCCTCCGGAGAGAGGTCGTACGCCGCCTCGTCCGAGGCCGCCAGGAGGGACGCCACGTCGGGGTAGGGGCGGTGGCCGGCGAGCAGCAGCGCCCAGCGCCGGCTGCGCAGACAGGCCAGGAGGGCGCGCTCGGCGTCCGGCTCGGGGGCGGTGTTGAACCACTCGAGCGGGGACGGCGAGCCGGGCGCGCCGCGGGACTGTCCGGGTATGGCGACTCGGCCGGGGAGGTCTGGGAGACGGTGCGCAGGCAGCGTGGGTCCTCGTGGGCGTCTCGTGTGTGTCGGTGGCAGATGCTGTGAGAGTTGTGACGTCACGTTATCGAGTGAGTCCGAGACGTGTCCGATCGGTACCCCATTTCACCCGGACGGCAGAGTTTGGGAACGGCTTGTGGACGCCTCTCACCCGAACGGGTCGTACGTTGGCAGAGTGAGTCGGCACAGGCAGCACGGTCAGCGCAGGCGTCGCCCCGCCGAGGGGGCGACGCGACGGCGACGGGTGGCGGCGGCGGCCGTGGCGGCGGGCGCGGTGGTGGTCGCCTCCGGCGTGGGCCTCGGTCTGTGGGCCTCGGGCGGGGACGGCGACGCGGCCGCCTCCCCCTCGTCCTCCGCCTCCCCGACGCCGAGCCCGACCCGCAGCTATCCGCTGTCCGAGGCGCCGCGGACCATACCCGCCGTCCGCGAGCACACGGCCGAACGCGGTCCCGGCTGGCGCCCGGTGCCCGGCCACCGGGTGGTCGTGTCCGACCCGGCGCTGGCCGACGAGGGCCGGCTGACCGCCCGCGAGCTGGGGCTGACGTACGCGGGCGAGCGGGACGACGAGCGGGCCGGGGACGTGCGCCTGGAGCTGAACCGCGACGAGGGGGCGAACCCGGAGTCGTACACCCTGACGGTGCGCGGCGGACGGGTGACCGTGAGCGGGCCGGGGGAGGCGGGCGTCTTCCACGGCACCCGCACGCTCAAGCAGGAGATACGCGGCGCCGGCGCCGCCCCCGAGGGCGTGGTGCGCGACGAGCCGGCCAAGCCGCGGCGCGGCATGATGCTGGACATCGCGCGCAAGCACTACGACGCCGGCTGGATAGAGGACCGCATACGCGAGCTGGGCGACCTGAAGTACAACGAGATCGGCCTGCACTTCTCCGACGACCAGGGCTTCCGCATCGAGTCCGACTCGCACCCGGAGATCGTCTCCGAGGACCACCTCACCAAGGCGCAGGTCCGGAAGATCGTCGAGCTCGCGGAGAGCCGGCACATCACCGTCGTCCCCGAGATCGACTCGCCCGGACACCTCGGCGCCGTCATCGACGCCCACCCCGACCTCCAGCTGCGCAAGGCGAACGGCGAGGCGGTGCGCGGCGCCGTCGACATCGCGAACCCCGAGGCCGCCGAGATCGTCGACGACCTGCTGGACGAGTACGCCGGTCTCTTCCCCGGCGACCAGTGGCACCTCGGCGGCGACGAGTACCAGGCCCTGGTGGTCTCCGACCCCGAGGCGACCTTCCCCGGCCTCGCCGCCGCGGCCCGCGACAAGTACGGCGCCGGCGCCACCGTCGAGGACCTGACCACCGGCTGGCTCAACGACCGCGCCGCCACCGTCCGCGCGAACGACCGCGTCCCCCGCGCCTGGAACGACGGCTTCTTCTTCGGCGGGTCCGTCCAGGCCGACGAGGACATCCGGGTCGCCTACTGGACCGGCAAGGAGATCGGCGCCCGCAAGCCCGCCGAGTACCTCGCCGAGGGCCGCGACGTGATCAACTACAACGACGAGTTCCTCTACTACGTGCTCGGCGAGCCGCTCACCTTCGTCTACCCGACCGGTGAGCGGATCTACGAGCAGTGGACGCCGCGGGTGCTGCGCGGCACCACCGCCGTCCCCGCGAAGTACGACCGGCAGATCCTCGGCGGGTCCTTCGCCGTCTGGGGCGACCTGCCGCGCTCCCAGACCCAGGAACAGGTCGCGGCGGGCATCCGGATGCCGCTGCGGGCGCTGGTCCAGAAGCTGTGGGACCCGGGCGAGCCCGAGCTGTCCTGGAGCGAGTTCCGCGAGCTGGCGGACCGGCTGGACTGAGGAGCGGATTGCCGCGAACGCCTGCGAACCCCCGGGCGGCTGTGGTGGTGTTCTCGGCGAGCCGACGGCTCGGCGCGCCGGGCCGGGAACCGACATGCGGGGGGACACCGGCACATGGGTTATTGGGGCTATTTCGTCGTGGGCCGCGGGGAGCGGCCGCTCGCCGGACTGGACGCGCTGGCCGGAGCGGCCGGGGGACTGACCCTGCGCACCTCGGCCCCGGACGGGTGGCAGGTGTGGGAGTACCCGGGACGCGAGGGCGAGGTGGGCGGCATGGCCGGCCTGGCCCGGGAGACCGGGGCACCCGCGCTCTTCGGGTACGTGATGGACAGCGACTGCGTGGCCGTGGAGGCGGCGTCCCCCGAGAGCGGGGTGTGGACGGCCTGCCTCGCCCGGGACGCGATGGCCGGGTATCTCGACGGCCGGCAGGAGGGGCTCACCGTCGACGACTACTTCCTGGAACCCGCCGACGCCGCCGAACGCGCCGTGTTCTGGGCCGAGGAGGCCGGGCGCGTGGTGGCCGTCGAGGACGTCCTGGAGGTACTGACCGCGGACCCCGGACCGCTGGCCGAAAACCTCTTCTTCCGGCTGCTCGACCGGTTGCGTGTGGTGCCCGAGTGACACTCCCGGCTTGTCGCACGCAGTAAGGGGAAATGTGGGCTCCGTGAGGGACGAGGCCCGTCGAGGCCTCATCAGGGGGCCTGCGGAGACCCGCTGAGGGAGGCGTGGATGAGCCTGGAGGAACTGATCACGCGGGCCGACGAGCGCGGACTGGCCGTGAGCGGGTTGGCTTGTTTGGATCGGTGCGCGCCACTGCTGGGCGGTGACGACGAGGTGCTGCGGCCGCTGTGGGGGAGCCTCGCGGAGGGTCCCGCCGACGGCGACTGGGGCGAACTGCTGGAGCAGACGCGCGGGAAGCTGGACGCGGCGGCCGGCCCGGCGTGCGGTACGGACGAGGCGGCGGGACTGGCGCGCGGGATGCTCGCCGCCGCCCCGGCCGTACGGTCCGCGCCGGCGCTGCGGGAGTGGGCCGACCGCTGCTCCGCCGACGCGCTGCGCGTCCACTCGTTGCTCGACGGCGCCGGCGACACCGATCCGGCCGCCGCGCGCCGCGAGGACCGCGTGGAGGGTCTGTCGCCGTTGCTCGCCGCGGAACTGCGCCGCCAGATCGCCGTCCTGGAACTCGTCGCCGCCCACGGCACGGCCGGGCTGCGCGGCGCGCTGGAGGTGTCCACGGAGGGGCGTCGGGTGCTGCGCGCCGCGGTCTCCCGCCGCAGCCGCCGGGACGGGTGAGAGCCCGTGCCCGGCGGGGGCGTGCGGCAACGGTCGTGTGCGGGTCCTGGGGCGGTCGTGCGCCGGTTGTGGGAAGTCGCCGGTTCGGGGTGACGAAACGCTTCGCCGCAGCGCTCTCCAGAGTGTGACGACTGCGACGACTGTGACGACACAGCAGGAGACCAGGCCCTCGGCGGCGACGAAGCCGGTCCGCTGGGCGGCGGACGCGGTGGCGGCGATGCGCGAGGGGGCACGGCTGCGCCTCGACTACTCGGCGCGCAGTCTGTGGAGCGTCGACCGCATGATCGAGGACATCCGCCGGGAGTCGGCCCCGTACGCCGCCGTGGAGCTGGTGCTGCGCGGCTTCGGGGCCTACGCCGGCGAGGTGATCGTGCGTCAGACCGGGGGCGAGTGGTGGGCCTCCGGCGGCGACCACTGGGTGCGCACCCCCGACGGCCGCCTCTGGGACCCCGTCGACGAGGCCCGCCGCTGCTACACCCACGACGGCTCCCTGCGCCTGCTGTGCAGGGACGCGACGGCAGGCGCCCGGCGCCCGTGAGGGTGTCGCGCGGTGTGACGTTCTCGGGCGGCACGACGCAGCGTCGAGTGAGCCGACCGGTCACCGGCCGTCCGACACCGCGACGGCGAGGGGGCCGGCCTCATGGCGAACGAGTTCCGGCGGACGATCCGCCGGGCGATCGAGAAGGACACCTGGACGGCACGCCTCGTCGTCCTGCTCCTTGCGGCCGGTGTCGTCCGGGCGTGCGCCCAGGTGACGGCGGCCGGGTGGCCCCGCGGGGGCGCGACGGCGGCCGGGCCCGGCGTGCCTCGGCCGTCCTGACCGCGCGGGGCCGGTGGGGCGTCGGGGACGTGGGTTGACCTGTGACACTTTGCCGGCGGCGCGCGCTGAGGACCCTGGGGGCGTGACACGGCCGGCGTGCACACGTCATGCGGGAGCGAGGCGCTACGCGCTCGGTACGGACGAGGACGGTTCTTGGGCCACGGAGGGGAATCCCGCCGCGCACAGGCGTACGACGGGGAGCTGGGCGCGGCCGTCGCGCGCGCCCAGGAGGGCGACGAGGCCGCGTTCGCCGTGGCCTACCGGCTCGTGCAGCCCGGACTGCTCGCCTATGTACGCGGACTCGTCGGCGGCGACGCCGAGGACGTGATGTCGGACGCCTGGCTGGAGATCGCCCGCGACCTCAGCCGGTTCCAGGGCGACGGCGCCGGGTTCCGCGGCTGGACGGCGACCATCGCCCGGCACCGCGCGCTGGACCACCTGCGCCGGCAGCGGGTGCGGCCCCGGCCGTCCGCCCTCGAACAGGACGTACTGGAACTGCCCGCGCCGCACAGCACCCACGACCAGGCCATGGAGGCCATGTCCACCGAGCAGGCCCTCGCCCTCGTCGGCGGACTGCCCCGGGACCAGGCCGAGGCCGTGCTGCTGCGCGTGGTCGTCGGCCTCGACGGACCCTCCGCCGCCCGGGTGCTGGGCAAGCGACCGGGCGCCGTACGGACCGCCGCGCACCGGGGCCTGCGGCGTCTGGCGCGGCAGCTCGGCGGCGACGGTGTGACGGATGAGGCACCGCGGACGCTGGGTGAGTCGACATGACCGCGGGACGGAACGGCGGCCGTGTCGCACGGCACGGCCGGGCCCGCGGCTGAACGGCCGGGGCGGACGGACCGTATCCGTCTGTCCGGGGCCACCGGCCTCCCGCCTGGTGGGAGGGGGTGCGTCGGCCGCACGGCCGCACACGGACGGGCCCGGCGGCCGGACGACGGACCGGAGCCGGGCGCATCCGGACACACGATCGAGCAGGGACGGAACGGACATGGGTGAACGGCAGAGCGACGGCGGGCGGGCCGGCCGTCGGCGTGCGCGCCCCGAGGGCACACCGTCCGCGCACGGCCGTCCCGCTCCCGTCTCCGTCGAGGGGCCGGCCCGTGACACGGCCCGCCTGGAGGCGGCGCTCGCCGCCGTCCTGGTCCACCACCGCGTGGACGCCGGGGCGGAACAGCGGGCCGTCGCCGCGTTCGTGGCCGCCCGGGAGTCGGGGGCGCATGGCGCGCGCACCCGCCGCCGGGACGACTGGCGGGCCCCTCGACGGCGGTTCGGCGGGCGTTCGCTCCGGGCCGCCCTCGCCGCGCTGGCCGCGGGCTGCGCGCTGAGCGGGGTGGCGGTGGCCGGCATCGGGGCGGCGGGCTCCTCGACCGACGGCTCGTCCGAGAAGCCCCGGCCCACGGGGCCGCCGTCCGCCACGTCCGCCGCCTCCGCTCCGGAGGCTCCGGCGGCTTCGGCGGCCCCCGGGGAGGCGCCGGGCTCCGCAGCCTCCGCTCCGGAGGCCGTCGGCGCGGGTGGGCGGTCCGACGGCGAACGCCCGGACACCGCCCGGGACACCGAGGCCCACTGCCGGGCCTACGAGGCGGTCGCGGGGCGGGGCCGGGCATTGGACGCGACGGTGTGGGAGCGGTTGGTCGCGGCGGCGGGAGGTGAGGAGCGGGTGGGGGCGTACTGCGCCGGGCGCACGGCCCCCGCACCGGGGCCTACCACCGTGCCTCCGGCCCCGCAGGCCACCCAGCGGCCCGGTCGCCCCGCGGGGGAGGGGGCGGGGGCCGACGCGAGTGACGGGGCGAACGGTGCCGGGAACGGGAACGGTGGGCGGGGGGAGCCTGGCTCCGGGAAGCCCTAGGGTCGCGTTCCCCACCGGTGGGTGCCGTCGCGCCCACCCGTGCCGCCCGAGCGGCACGACTGCCCGCGGCCGGGGGCGACACCTGATGGGTCCTCAACCGACCAGTGAGGTGGGCGCGGAGACGGCCGGGGCCGCCACCCCCCACAGGAGAGGCCCCGGCCGTCGCGCGGTACGGGCCGCGCGGCGACCCGTACCTTCTACAGCGCCGGGCATGCGTTTTCTGTCACACGTCGGGTGTCACGGGTTAGTTGCATCTTGTACGGTCATGGACGGGGAGTGGTTTCAGGTCGTAACGTGCCTTTCGCGCCAGGCCGCGGGAGGCAAACGACCACAACCTCCGTGCGCGGCCTAGAGACCGCAACGACCGACTGAGCAATGACGACGGCGAGCAACCCGGTCCGCGAGAGCGGCGCCGGCTTAGGCGCAGAAGGGCGCACGCGTGCTGGGGGACGACGCGGAGCTGACTGCCGCGGTGCGTGCGGCACAGGACGGGGACGAGACCGCGTTCCGGACCGTGTACCGCGCCGTGCACCCACGGCTGCTCGGGTACGTCAGGACACTCGTCGGCGAGCCCGACGCCGAGGACGTGACGTCCGAGGCGTGGCTGCAGATCGCCCGTGACCTGGAACGCTTCAGCGGCGACGCGGACCGCTTCCGCGGCTGGGCCGCCCGTATCGCCCGCAACCGCGCGCTGGACCACATACGCATGCGCGGGCGCCGCCCGGCGATAGGCGGCGACGAGACCGAGCTGACCGGCCGGCCCGCCGAGTCCGACACGGCCGGCGAGGCCATGGAGGCGCTGGCCACCGACGGCGCGTTCTCCCTCATCTCCCGGCTGCCGCAGGACCAGGCCGAGGCCGTCGTCCTGCGCGTGGTCGTCGGCCTGGACGCCAAGACCGCCGCGGAGACCCTGGGCAAGCGGCCCGGCGCCGTCCGGACGGCGGCCCACCGCGGTCTGCGCCGGCTGGCCGAGCTGCTCGACGATCCGGAAGGCCATCCGGAAGCCGCGGGAGTGCTCGACGCCCTACCACCCCAAAGAGAACCACGCCGTCGTACGGTGACGTCCGCGAGTGTGACGCAGTTGCGAACGCGGACGCAGAAGGACATGTGATGGCCGATGAGCAGTACAGGTGGCTGGACCCCGAGGCGGCGGAGCGCCTGCTGAGCGGTGAGCCCCCCGAGGCTGCCGGCCCGCCCGACCGTGACCGGGCCGAACGGCTCGCCGGAACGCTCCGCGCGCTGTCCGCGCCGCCGCCCTCCGAGGGCGGGGAACTCCCCGGCGAGGCGGCCGCGCTGGCCGCCTTCCGCAAGTCCAGGGACGAGCGGGCGGGACAGGCCGACTCGGCCCCGCACGCCGGTCAGGGAACCGGACCGGCGGGCGCCGACGTCGGCCTGATCCGCCTCGGCGCCCCGCGCGCCGGACGTAACGGAACCCTGGACGGACCCCGCCGGCCGCGTCCCGCGCGGCTGCTGCTGGCCGCCGCGCTGGTCGCGGGCATGGTCGGCGGCGCCGCGGTGCTGGCCGGGACCGGACTGCTGCGCACCCCCTCCGACGACTCCCGGTCCGGCCCCGCGGGCTCCGCCACGGCCACCCACCCCGAACGCCCCCTGTTCTCCCCTCCGTCGACAAGCGGTTCCGTCTCCCCCGACGACCGGAAGGCGGACGGAGGCGCCGACGGCGGCCGGGCCGGTGCCGGGGCCGACGGGGACACCGGCCGCACCAGCGCGCCGGCCGATCCCGACGACGGTCCGGCGTCCCTCGCCGCCCGCCGGCAACTGGTCATGTCGGCGTGCCGCGCGTGGCACGAGGGCCGGCCGGTGAACGGCGAACGCCGCCGGGTGCTGCACGAGGCGGCGGGCGGCGCCTCCCGCGTGCCCGGGTACTGCCGCGGTGTCACGGCCGGCGGGAAGACCGGCGACCGGGACGCCGGGGACCGGGGCGACACGCACGACGCCGAGACCCGGCTCGACCCGGGCGACGCCGGGGACCACGCCGCGAACCCGGGCCAGGGCAAGGGCCACCAGGACCCGGGCGACGACGGCGGGAACGGGGGCCAGGACAAGGACCAGGGCAAGGGGAACGGCGGCGGCAACGGCAAGGGCAACGGCAAGGGCCCGGACCGGAACGAAGGCAAGGGCAACAAGGCCGAGGCGGGCGACAAAGGGCCCGGAAAGCCCTCCTGACCTGCGGTGACGCCCTCCGTGACGTGATCGCGTACCGCCGGGTGTGACACTTCCGGCGCTCGTGACGCAGTACTGAGTGAGCCGACTGGTCATCGGCCGTCGCACGGAGCCTGGGTTCCCCCCGTACCCGCGGCTCGTGCACCTGGCGCGGGCGGGACACGTTCCCCCGGTCCCGCCCGCGCCCCTTTCACCAGTGGACGACGACCTTGTCGCCGTCGCGCACCTGCTCGTACAGCTCCGCGATCGCCGCCTCGTCGCGCACGTTGACGCAGCCGTGCGAGGCCCCCGCGTAGCCCCGGGCGGCGAAGTCCGACGAGAAGTGCACCGCCTGGCCGCCGCTGAAGAACATCGCGTACGGCATCGGGGAGTCGTAGAGCGTGGACACGTGGTGCCGGGACTTCCAGAAGACCTGGAAGACGCCCTCGCGGGTCGGGGTGTACTCCGAGCCGAAGCGGACCGGCATCGTCGACACCGTGCGGCCGTCGATCATCCAGCGCAGGGTGCGGCTCGACTTGCTGATGCACATCACCCGGCCGGTCATGCAGCGCGGATCCGGTGCGTCGGCGGGCTGGCCGCCCATCAGGTACAACTCCCAGCGGCCCGGTTCACGCGTCATCGCGCGCAGCCGCTGCCAGGTGACCGTGTCGGTCACGCCCGTCCTCGGCAGCCCGCGCTTGCCCTGGAAGCCCCGGACCGCCTCCGCCGTCAGGTCGTCGTAGGTCCCGGTGGGCCCGTGGAAGACCCAGGCGATCTGCCGCAGCCGCGCCTGCAGCTCACGTATGTCCCGCCCCTTGTCCCCGGGCGACCACAGCACCCGCGCGGGTGCCGGCCGGGTCGACGGCGGGTGAGACGGCGACGGCTTCGCCGGGGCGTCCGGCGTCCGGGCCGGCGGCGCGGACCGTGTCGCGTCCGGCGTCCGGTCCGGCACCTCGATCCGCACCGGCGACCTGCCCTGCCCGTCCGTACCGGCCGGCTGCACCGTGCACCCGGTCGCACCCACGGCACCGGCCGCCAGCGCCGCCAGGACGGTGATCCCCCGCCCGCTCGTGATCTTCCCGCGCACCCCTGCCCCCGTTCGTCCCGCCCCACCGGACCGGTCCGGTCGTCACCTGAGTTCTACCCCGGACGTGACCGGGGCGGAACAAGGGGGCATGGTGGGGAGTGACCGGACGACGTCCCGGGACAGCCCTGTGAGCGGGGTCCCACCGAGGCTGTGAGGAAGGTCCCAGCGTGTGCCCCTCCACCGGGCCGCACGCGCACCGCTACAGTCCGTCGAAGGGTCGGCCTGTACTGGTGAGTAACTGGCGAGTGACCGGCGATCGGATCGAGCAACGCTGCTCAGCGGGAGGCATGCACATCATGGCGCGCGAGTCGGAGTCCGGACTGCCCATCGAACCGGTCTACGGGCCGGAGTCCCTCGAGGGCTGGGACCCGGCCGAGAAGCTGGGCGAGCCGGGCGCCTACCCGTTCACCCGGGGCGTCTATCCGACCATGTACACGGGCCGTCCGTGGACGATGCGCCAGTACGCGGGTTTCGGTACGGCGACGGAGTCCAACGCCCGCTACAAGCAGCTGATCGCCAACGGGACGATGGGTCTGTCGGTCGCGTTCGACCTGCCGACCCAGATGGGGCACGACTCCGACGCGCCGATCGCGAGTGGTGAGGTCGGCAAGGTGGGTGTGGCGATCGACTCGATCGACGACATGCGGGTGCTGTTCGGCGGGATTCCGCTGGACAAGGTGTCCACGTCGATGACGATCAACGCGCCGGCCTCCTTGCTGCTCCTGCTGTACCAACTGGTCGCGGAGGAGCAGGGCGTGTCCGCGGACCAGCTCACGGGGACGATCCAGAACGACGTGCTGAAGGAGTACATCGCGCGGGGGACGTACATCTTCCCGCCGAAGCCGTCGCTGCGGCTGATCGCGGACATCTTCAAGTACTGCCGGGCCGAGATCCCGAAGTGGAACACGATCTCGATCTCCGGCTACCACATGGCCGAGGCGGGCGCCTCGCCCGCGCAGGAGATCGCGTTCACCCTCGCCGACGGCATCGAGTACGTGCGCACCGCGGTGGCGGCCGGCATGGACGTCGACGACTTCGCCCCCCGCCTGTCGTTCTTCTTCGTGGCGCGGACGACGATCCTGGAGGAGGTCGCCAAGTTCCGTGCCGCGCGCCGGATCTGGGCGCGGGTGATGCGGGAGGAGTTCGGGGCGAAGAACCCCAAGTCGCTGATGCTGCGCTTCCACACGCAGACGGCCGGGGTGCAGCTCACGGCCCAGCAGCCCGAGGTGAACCTGGTGCGTGTCGCCGTGCAGGGCCTGGCGGCGGTGCTGGGCGGCACGCAGTCGCTGCACACCAACTCCTTCGACGAGGCGATCGCCCTGCCGACGGACAAGTCCGCCCGGCTGGCGCTGCGTACCCAGCAGGTCCTCGCCTACGAGACCGACGTGACCGCGACCGTCGACCCGTTCGCCGGCTCCTACGTCATCGAGAGGATGACCGACGAGGTCGAGTCCGCGGCGCTGGAGCTGATGCGGAAGGTCGAGGACCTCGGCGGCGCGGTCAACGCCATCGAGCACGGCTTCCAGAAGAACGAGATCGAGCGCTCCGCCTACCGCATCGCCCAGGAGACCGACTCCGCCGAGCGGGTCGTGGTCGGCGTCAACCGCTTCCAGCTCGACGAGGAGGAGCCCTACGAGCCGCTCCGCGTCGACCCCGCCATCGAGGCCCAGCAGGCCGAACGCCTCGCCAAGCTGCGCGCCGAACGCGACCAGGAGGCCGTCGACACCGCGCTGGCCGCGCTGAAGAAGGCCGCCGAGGGCGAGGACAACGTCCTCTACCCCATGAAGGACGCCCTCAAGGCCCGCGCCACCGTCGGCGAGGTCTGCAACGCCCTGCGCGAGGTGTGGGGCACGTACGTGCCGAGCGACGCCTTCTAGGCGGCGTTCTCGCAGGTCGAGACAGGAGCGAGGAGTGTCGCACGGCGTGCGACACTCCTTGCCATGTTCGGTGTCGTCGACCTTCCCACCTACCTGGCGGGCCTGGCCCTGATCATCCTGCTGCCGGGGCCCAACTCGCTGTACGTCCTGTCCGTCGCCGCCCGCCGCGGGGTGCGCTCCGGCTACACGGCCGCCGCCGGCGTCTGGTGCGGGGACGCCGTCCTGATGACGCTGTCGGCCGCCGGGGTCGCCTCCCTGCTCCAGGCCAACGCCGTGCTGTTCGGCATCGTGAAGTACGCCGGCGCCGGCTATCTGGCCTGGCTGGCCGTCGGGATGCTGCGGGCCGCGTGGGGCATGTGGCGCACCCGCGGGGAGGAGAGCGCGCAGGAGGCTCCCGCCGCGGAGGCGGCCGGTGAGCGTCCGTTCCGCCGGGCGCTGGTCGTCAGCCTGCTCAACCCGAAGGCGATCCTGTTCTTCATCGCCTTCTTCGTGCAGTTCGTCGACCCCGCCTACGCCTACCCGGCGCTGTCCTTCGTGGTCCTCGGCGCGTTCGCCCAGATCGCCAGCGTGCTGTACCTCAGCGCGCTGATCTTCAGCGGCACCCGGCTGGCCGCCGCCTTCCGCCGCCGTCGCCGGCTGTCGGCGGGCGCCACCTCGGCGGCGGGCGCCCTGTTCCTGGGTTTCGCGGCGAAGCTGTCGACGGCGAGCGCGTAGGGCCTGTCCGGCGTCCGTGTCCCGGACGGGCCGTCAGGGCCGGCCGTGTCGGGCGAGGTAGGTGCCGAGCCCGTCCGGGGTGTCCCCGGTCCAGCCCACGTAGCCGTCCGGGCGGACCAGGAACAGGCCCGTGCCGTACGTGCGGTGGGACGGGCCGCGCACGAGCCGCACGCCCGCGGGCGGTTCGGGGGCGTCCGTGCCCAGCGCCAGCAGGGTCCAGTTCGGCCCCCGGAAGGCGTCGAAGAGGCGCACGCCGTCCACCCTGCCGTCCGGCGCCCGGTCGCCCGCGCGCACCGGCCCGGGCTCCGCGCGGGTCTCCGCGCTGAGCGAGGACTCCCGGTACTCCAGGTCCAGTTGCAGGGTGGCACCGCCGCGCTTCGCCTCGCCCCGGTGGATGCGGGTGGACAGGCCGAGCATCGCCGCGGCGACGGCCCTCCGCTCCTCCTCGTAGCTGTCGAGCAGGGAGGCGTCCGCCCCGCCGGACAGCACCGCGTCGAGCTTCCAGCCCAGGTTGTAGGCGTCCTGGACGCTGGTGTTGAGGCCCTGTCCGCCGGCCGGGGAGTGCACGTGCGCCGCGTCGCCCGCGAGGAACACCCGGCCGACGCGGAACCGGTCGGCGAGCGCGGCACGCGGCCGGAAGTCGGAGGCCCACAGCACCTCGGTCACGTCCTCGGCGGCGAGGTGCGTGCGGGCGGCCACGACCCGCCGCACGGCGCCGGGGGAGACGTCCACCCGGGTGCCCTCGGTGAACCGGGCGACCAACTGGAAGTCGTCCGTCCCGGCGAGCGGGCAAAGGGTGAGGAACTCGTCCTCGCCGTCGTGCGGCGGGAACAGGTGCCACCAGTCCCGGTCCAGGCCGTCGATCCGCACGTCCGCCACCAGCATCGGCAGCGGGTCGACCGCCTCGCCGGTCATGCCGGTGCCGACCGCCCGGCGCACCGCCGACCGCCCCCCGTCCGCGGCGACCAGGTAGCGGGCGCGCAGCGGCGGGCCGGCGGCGAAGTGGGCATTCACGCCGTCCTCGTCCTGGGTGACGCCGGTGACCTCGCGGCCGAAGGCGATCTTTCCGCCGAGCTCCTCCAGCCGGTCGCGCAGGATCCGCTGGGTGCGCCACTGCGGCACCATCCAGCCCTCGTAGGGCGCCTCCTCGGTGGGCTCCACCGGCTCCATCAGGCGGTGCTCACCCAGCTGCCTGCCGTCGCGCCAGAGCATCTGGCGCGGGTAGCGGCCGCCGCCCGCCCGGATCCGGTCCAGCACGCCGAGGTCGTCGAAGACCTCCATGGTGCGCGGCTGGAGTCCCTTTCCGCGTGACCCGGGGAACAGGTCGTCCGCCCGCTCCACGATCAGCGCCGGCACACCGCGCCGGGCCAGGTCGATGCCGAGCGCCAGGCCGGTCGGCCCCGCGCCCGCGATCAGGACATGGGTGTCGCTCATGCGCACTCTCCTTAACGCTGTTAAGTGACCTGCCGCCCGAGCGTCTCCCTAACGGTGTTAAGTTGTCAAGCGTGAGTACGGAACGACGCGCCCCGCTGGACCGCCGACGGGTCGCCGACACGGCACTGACCCTGCTGAACGAGACAGGTCTCGACGGTCTGACGCTGCGCGCCATCGCCAGGGAGCTGGACGTCAAGGCGCCCGCCCTGTACTGGCACTTCAAGGACAAGCAGGCGCTGCTCGACGAGATGGCGACCGAGATGTTCCGCCGCATGACCGACGGGATCGAACTCGACCCGGACGACAGCTGGCAGGAGCGGCTGCTCAGGAGCAACCGGGTGCTGCGCCGGACGCTGCTCGCCTACCGCGACGGCGCCAAGGTGTTCAGCGGCACCCGCTTCACGGGGCTCGAACACGCCGAGCAGCAGGAGGCCGGCCTGCGCCTGCTCACGTCCGCCGGCCTCACTCTCACCCAGGCGGCACGGGCGCTCCAGACGACGTTCCTCTACACGCTCGGCTTCGTGGCCGAGGAGCAGGGCGTGGAACCGCGCCCGGGGGAGCGCCGCGAGGGCTTCGACGTCGAGGCCCGCGCCCGGCTGATGGCCGCTCACCCCCTCGCCGCCGAGGCCGGAGCGGCCCTCTTCGGCGACTTCGAGGAGCAGTTCGAGGAGGGCCTCGCCCTGATCGTCACGGGGATCGAGGCCCGCTACGGGACGAACTGAGCGGGGGCCTCAGCGCCGGTGGTCGAAGTGGCTTGCTGAGGCTTGGCCGAGTGGCCACCGGCCGCGCCTCTGGGTGGGCCGCTCGACCGTCACCCTCAAGGGGCGCGGGGAACTGCGCGACAAGCCCTCGCCGGCCGGTGGTCGAAGTCGCTTCCCGAGCCTCGGCCGCGTGCCTACCGCCTCCCGCCCCGGCGCACCGCCCGCCCCACTTTCCGCTTCGCGCGCCCCGCGCGGACCCGGGCCCGGGTGCCGGGGCTGCTGCCCGGGAGACCCAGCTCGGCCAGGCGCAGGGCGGGGAAGTAGGCGGCGGGGCTGTCGGCGAGACGTTCACGCAGCCATTCCTCGGCCGGCTCGCGCAGCTCCGGATACGTGCGGGGCTGCATGCAGAAGCCCGTCGTCCGCACCAGCGGCGCCAGGCTCTCCGGCGCCGCGCCCAGCACGGCCGGCGTCTCGTCCCGCTCCAGGTCGGGCACCAGGTGGTCGACCAGCACCAGCGGGATCCGGTTGCTGTTCTGGTACGGCCGCAGCCGGTCCAGCACCAGCCCCGTCCCCACCCGCGCCACGGGCACGCCGTAGTAGGCGGACGCGGTGACCATCGCCGTGGAGAAGCAGCCGACGACGAGCTGTGGCCGGGCGTGGTGGTACAGCGTCTCCGCGAGCAGCGGCGCGTCCAGCACCGCGAACCGCACACCCGCGTCCGCCGCCGCCTTCGCCAGCGCCGCCGAGTAGCCGGCCGGAGCCGTCGGATGGGGCTTGAACAGCACCGAACGGTGCCCGGCGCGCACCGCCCCGGTGAGCATGCGGACGTGCAGGTCCTCCTCCTCGGCGGGGGTCAGGATGCCGAGCGCCGCGAGGTACTGGCCGAGCAGCACGGCGGTCGGCGCATCCGCCCGCACGGGTGCGAGGAGCGGGTCGTCCGCCGCGTCCCGGGCGACCTCGTCCAGCACCGCGCGGAACGCCTCGTCCGGAACGATCACCGGCTCCACGCCGTACTCGGACAGCAGCAGCGGCCGCAGACCGGGGACCAGGTCCAGGTGGAGCAGCCGTTGCACCCGGCTCGCGACGGTCAGCGGCAGCCTCTCCCGGGTCGGGCCGTAGCTCATCAGGCCGTCCGCGTACACGTCGACGGCGCTCTCGGAGAAGATCGCCGTCAGCGCGCGCGCCGGGTTGGCCTGGACCGACTCGACGGCCAGCTGGACCGTCTCCCGCTCCCCGATGCCCCACAGCAGCCGGAAGGCCCGCTGCCACAGCACCGTGTCGTTCCCGCGCGGCCCCCAGGCGCTCGGGTGGTACGGGCTGATCGCCTCGTTCCAGCTCACCACCTCGTCGAACCGCCCGGCGAGCGGGCCGTGGCCGCGCATCTCGTCCAGGCGCAGCGCCGTCTCCGGCACGGCGGCGTTCTGCGAGACCAGCAGCAGGCGCCGGGACTCCGCGCGCGGTCCGAACAGGCCCGCGTCCAGCGCGGCGGCCAGCGTGGCCGCTCCGTACAGCGTGGAGACCTGGAAGATCTGGGTGTGCATGTCTCAGGCAGCCTTCCGCCCGTCGCGCAGGCGGCCGAGCAGCCTGCCCCGGGTGCTGTCGATGGTGGCGAGGGTCCGGTCGAGCTCCCGCTCGGGCATGCGGTGCAGCGCGGCCCGCGCCTCGTGCCGCAGCCGCCGGGCCGCCGCGGGCTCGTAGTCGTGCGCCTTGCCGACGTGGAACGCGATCATGGCGCAGTAGGTGCGGACCGCCTTGAGCAGGAAGCGGTCCGCCTCCGGGTCCTCGCGGACCTCCCGCAGCAGGGCGTCGTAGGCCGGGATGAAGTCCAGCTGCCGTTCGTCCCGGACCTGGGTGAGGGAGGTGGCCACCCCGCGCCGGTAGAACACGCCGTGCAGACCCAGCGAGGCGTACGTCCGGGCCCGCAGGTGCAGCCTCCAGATCCACAACCGGTCCTCGGCGGTGCGCAGTTCCGTCGCGAAGCGCAGGCCGCCGTCCTCGAACAGGTGCCGGCGGTAGACCCCCGCCCAGACGAACGGGTAGTCCACCATCGTCTCGGTGTCGGCGGGGGCGATCCCGTCGCGCGGGTCCATCACCGCGTGGCGCACCCGGGCCGGGGGCCGCTTCACCACCCGGTCGGTGCCGGTCGCCTGCACATGGTCGGTGCGAGCGAAGTCGCACCCCAGTTCGTCCATGGCCCGCGTCAGCCCGGCGAGATGGCCCGGCCCGTACCAGTCGTCCCCGTCGAGGAACGTGACGTACTCGCCGCCGGCCACGTCGATGCCGGAGTTGCGGGCCTGCGCTATCCCCAGGTTGGTGTCGTGCCGGATCACCCGCGCGCCCGGGAGCCGCTCCGCCCACCGGTCGACCACCTCGGCGGTGGCGTCCGTGGAGCAGTCGTCGACGAGCAGGAACTCGACGTCCGGGCCCGCGTTGCGGGCGAGACTGCGCAGGGTGGTCTCCGCGTACGCCTCCACGTTGTGCAGGGCGACGACGACGGACAGCTTGGGCACGTGGACCTCTTTCTCGCGGGTACGGGGCGCGGCGGCCCTGCTGTCCGGCACGGCGGGGCCGTCGGGCGGCGCGGCGGGCCGACGGCCGGGATGCGGCGGGCGCACGCGGCCCCGGAGGCCGAATGTGCCCCAGCACGGCGGTCCGCCGGTGGCGCCCGGATGGACACCCGGTGAACAGTCCCCTGCCAACGGGCCACCCCGTGGTCCTCGCCCGCCCGCCGGGCGGGCGAGCCCTTCACGGACACCGCCGCGCAGTGCGCGTCAGCCCCGTACGGCCTTCCGTACTGCCCGCACCCTCCGCACCACCCGCCGGGCGGCCCGGGTGCGCGGCAGGAACGCCAGCCCCCTCGGCACACCCCCGGGCAGCGCCAGCGCGGTGAGCCGCCCGCGCGGGAACCACCGCCGGTCCCGCGCCCGCGCCCCGAGATACCGCTCGGCGACGCCCCTCAGCGCGGGGTGCACCCGCGGCCGCATGGTGAAGGAGAGCGCGGCCAGCAGGTCACCCAGCTCGTCACGCGCCGGTACGAGCCCGTCGCCGTCAGCCCTCTCTCCGGCCGACGGCACGCCCCCACCGCCCCGCTCCCCGCCCGTCGGCGCCTTCCCACCGGCCGAGGCGTCCCCCGCGCCGGCCCCGGGCACCCTCGTCCCGACCTCGGACCCCACCCCCGGCAGTACCGCCTCCGCCAGCACCAGCGCCACCCGGTGCGGGTGGTCGTACGGCGTGAGCCGGGCCAGCCGGCGGTCCGTGCCGACCCGGGCCACCGGAAGGCCGTACAGCGCCGACGCCGTGAACAGCGCGGCAGACGAGCAGCCCACGACCAGCGCAGGCCGGGACGGTAGCAGCAGCTCGGCGGGGACGGGGGAGTCCAGGACGGTGAGGTCCACCCCCAGTCGCTCCGCCTCCGCCCGCGGCGCGCCGCCGGGTCCCGCCCCGGCCGCGGGATGCGGCACGAACACCGCCCGGCGGTGACCGCGTCCGGCCGCCGCCCGCAGCATCGCCCCGTGCAGGGCGTCCTCCCCGTCCCGCACGCCCTCCGCGCCGGCCCCGAGCGCGGCCAGGCTCTCCCCGACGACCAGCGCCGCCCCCTCCGGGACCCCCGCCACCGCAGAGGCCACCTCGCCGGCCACCGCCCGGTAGGCGTCCGCCGGCACCGCACGCGCCGGCACCCCGAACTCGTCCAGCAGCAGGGGCGTCAGACCCGGCACCAGATCGAGGTGCAGCACCTGCCGTACACGCGTGCCGATCAGCGGGTCGAGCTTGCCCCGGGTGGGCCCGTAGTCCGCGGGACCCCCCGCGCAGACGTGCAGCGGCGCCCCGGTGAACACCCGCGCCACCGCCAGGGCGGGCGGGACGTCCGGGGGACCGAGCACCAGCTCCACCCGGTCGTCGCCGAGCCCCCACAGCCGCCGGACGTGCCGCTCCAGGAGCGGTACGTCCTCCACGCGGGGTGTCCAGGCCGCCGGGTGGAACGGCCGGACGGTCTCGTTCCAGGACAGCACCGCGTCGAAGCGGGCGCGCAGCCGGCCGAAGCCGGGCACCTCGTCCCACGCCGGTGCCGCCTCCGGCACCGGGGAGTCGTCGCACACCAGCAGCACCCGGCGTTCCGCGTCCGGGAGCCGTCCGGCCTCGGCCGCGGCCACCATGGTGACCACGGCCGACGGGCCGGAGGCACAGAAGATCTGCGTCCTCGCCGCCATCACGCGGCCTCCTTCCCCACCAGGAGCGGCGCCCGCCGCAGCTTCCGCAGCCGCGCCGCCCGTCGCGGGTCCATCGAGTCCAGCACCCCGTCCAGCACGTCCCGCGGCAGCCGCCGCAGCGCCGCCGCGCACGTCGCCCGCAGCCGCGCGGCCACGGCCGGCTCGAACTTGTCCTGCTCGGCCAGGTGGTGGGCGATCACCGCGCAGTACGTCCGCACCGCCTTGGGCAGCAACCGGGCCGCGTCCCGGTCCGCCGCCGTCTCCGCGACCACCCGGTCGAAGGCGCGGACGAAGTCCAGCTGCCGCTCGTCCCCGATCCGGGTGAGGGAGGAGGCGACGCCCTTGCGGTAGAACACCCCGAGCAGCCCCACCACGGCGAACGACTCCGCCTCCCGGTGCAGCCGCCAGATCCACGGCCGGTCCTCGGCGGTGCGCAGTCCCTCGGGGAAGTGCAGCAGCCCCCGCTCCAGCAGCCGCCGGTGGTACACACCCGCCCACGCCTGCGGGTAGTCCACCGCGGTCGTCCGGTCGGCGGGCAGGATCGCCTCGCGCGGGTCCAGCACCTCGTCCCGCAGCCCCACGGGCACCCGGTGCACGGTCCGGGCACGGCCGGTGACCCGTACGTGGTCGGTGCGCAGGAAGTCGCACCCCGACTCCTCGGCCGCCGCGACCAGCCGGGGCAGGTACCCCGGGGCGAACCAGTCGTCGCCGTCCAGGAAGGTCAGGTACTCGCCCCGCGCCGCGTCCAGGCCTGTGTTGCGGGCGGAGGCGATCCCGCCGTTGCGGTCACGGCGGATGTGACGCACCCGCGCGACACGGGCCAGCTCCCCGGCCGCCCGCTCGACGATCACCGGGGTGTCGTCCCGCGAAGCGTCGTCGACCAGGACGAACTCGAAATCGCTCCGGGCATTCTCCCGGAGACTTCTGAGCGCGTCCGGCGCGTATTGCTGGACATTGTGAAAGGGAACGATCACGGAAAGCTTCGGCACCCGTGAAACATTAGGAGCCCCTCCGTCGGGCCTTCTTTCCGTCGGCCGTACGGAGCGTGAACTCCGTGTGTCGGTCCGGTGGATCGCGCCTGCCTCGGACGTTCCCGCAGCCCGGTTCGGTTCTCCGTGGGGTGCTGTTAACTTTTCGTTGAGGCGCGGTTGGGCCGTTGTCGAAATTCGCTTCCTAACGTCTTCGGTGTGCCAGCCAGTGCAAAGAAGCCCCTCAGGGTGGCGGTCCTCGCGGATTCCGACACCCGGTGGAAATGGGGCACGCTCACCGCGAAACGCGTCGCGCCGCGCGACATCCGCCTGGACGGATATCTGCTGCGGGGCCGCGCCACCCCCACCCCCCGCCAGCTCGGGGAGGTAGGCGTCCGCGCGGACTCCCTGCGGGAGGTCACCGCGGCCGGTTTCCTGCGTGCGATGCGCGAGGAGCCGTACGACGTGCTCGTGCTCGCGCTGGTCGGCGGCGGCGTGCAGGCGATGCTGCACGGGCTGGGACGCGTGTGGGAGGACCGGCCCGACCGGCCCGTGGTGGTCACCGGTTACGTCGGCGTCGTCTACGAGAAGCTCACCGACGGCCTGCTGCTGCGGCACGGAGCCGACCTGGTGCTGGCCAACTCCCGCCAGGACGCGGAGCGTTTCCGCGCCGTGTACGAGGGGGTGGGCGCCGACGCCGGCGCGGTCACGGAGGTCGCGCTGCCGTTCCTCGGGGGCGAGCCCCACACCGGCGGGCACGAGCCCCGCACGGTCGTCTTCGCCGCCCAGCCGTCCGTGCCGGAGACCCGTACGGACCGTACGTACCTGCTGGACCGCCTGGTCCGGCACGCCCGCCTCCACCCGGAGCGCGAGGTGCTGCTGAAGCTGCGCTCCCGGCCCGGCGAACACACCACGCACATCGAGGAGCTGCCCTACCAGAAACTGGCCCGAGGCCTCGACCTGCCCGCCAACCTCCGCCTGGTGTACGGGCACATGGGCGAGGTCCTGGACCGCACCGACCTCCTCGTCACCGTCAGCTCGACGGCCGCCCTGGAGGCGCTGCACCGGCGCGTCCCGACCGCCGTCCTCACCGACCTCGGTGTCCGCGAGGCGCTCGGGAACCACCACTTCACGGGCTCCGGCTGCCTCGCCTCCTGGGACCAGCTCGACGCCGGACACCGCCCGGTGCCCGACCCGCGCTGGCTGACCCGGCAGGGCGTCGCGGCCGACGGTTCGTACGCGACCGCCTTCGACGCCGCCCGCGCCCGCATCGCCGGCCTGCTCGACGCGCCCGGCGGACTCCCGCCGCTCGCCCCGTACTACACACCCGTCACTGCGCCCGGCTATCTGCCCGGCGTCCTCGCCCGCCACCACCTGGCCCCCGACGGGACGCCGCTGCCCGGCGCGCCCGCCGCCGGCCGGGAGCCCGGTCCGGTCCGCCGGATCGTGCGCCGCACGGCACGGGGCGCCTACCGCCACGGCGTGCAGCGCGTGGCCCCCGTGATCCGCCGCATGGGCGAGCTGTGACCGCGCCCGCCCTTCATCGAGGAGCTGACCCCATGCCCGACTCTCCGGCCGTACGCCGGGTGCTCGCCGTGATACCCGCCCGCGGCGGCTCCAAGGGAGTGCCCGCGAAGAACCTCGCCCCCGTCGGCGGCGTGCCCCTGGTGGCCCGCGCCGTGCGCGAGTGCCGCGCCGCCCGCCACGTCACGGACGTGGTCGTCTCCACCGACGACCCGGCCGTCGCGCAGGCCGCGCGGCAGGCGGGTGCCGAGGTCGTGCTGCGGCCCGCCGACCTCGCCGGGGACACCGCCACCTCCGAGGCGGCCGTGCTGCACGCCCTGGACGCCCACGAGGCCCTGCACGGCGCCCGGACCGACGTCGTCCTGCTCGTGCAGTGCACCAGCCCCTTCCTCACCCGCGAGGACGTCGACGGGGTGGCCGCCGCGGTCGCCCACGGCGGCGCCGACACGGCGGTGACGGTCGCCCCGTTCCACGGCTTCGTGTGGCGCGACACCGGTGCCGGGACGGCCGGGGAAGGCCAGGGCCACGGCGTCAACCACGACAAGGCCGTCCGCCCCCGCCGCCAGGACCGCCCCCAGGACTTCCTGGAGACCGGCGCCGCCTACGCCATGGACGCCGCGGGCTTCCGCACGCACGGCCACCGCTTCTTCGGCCGCACCGAACTGGTCCGCACCGATCCGGCCCGCGTCCTGGAGATCGACGACCCGCACGACCTCGCCCGGGCCCGCGCCCTCGCCCCCCTCCTCGACACGGGCCGGACCGGGCTGCCGGCCGCCGCCGACATCGACGCGGTCGTCCTCGACTTCGACGGCACCCAGACCGACGACCGGGTGCTGATCGACGCGGACGGACGGGAGTTCGTCTCCGTGCACCGCGGCGACGGCCTCGGCGTCGCCGCCCTGCGCCGCAGCGGCCTGAAGCTGCTGATCCTGTCCACCGAGCAGAACCCGGTCGTCGCCGCCCGCGCGCGGAAGCTGAAACTCCCCGTGCTGCACGGCATCGACCGCAAGGACCTCGCCCTCAAGCAGTGGTGCGAGGAACAGGGCATCGCGCCCGAGCGCGTGCTCTACGTCGGCAACGACGTCAACGACCTCCCGTGCTTCGCCCTCGTCGGCTGGCCCGTGGCGGTCGCGAGCGCCCACGACGCCGTACGCGGCGCCGCCCGCGCGGTCACCACCCTCCCCGGCGGTGACGGCGCTGTCCGGGAGATCGCCGGCTGGCTCCTCGGCCCCTCCCTCGATTCCCTCCCCCAGTAAGGAAACCCTGGTCATGAGCACCAACTCCCGCATCCGCACCCTCGGTTCGCGCGAGGCCGGCCCCGGCCGTCCCGTCTACGTCACCGGTGAGATCGGCATCAACCACAACGGCGACATCGAGAACGCGTTCAAGCTGATCGACGCCGCCGCCGAGGCCGGCTGCGACGCCGTCAAGTTCCAGAAGCGCACCCCGGAGATCTGCACCCCGCGCGACCAGTGGGACATCGAACGGGACACCCCCTGGGGCCGGATGACGTACATCGACTACCGCCACCGCGTGGAGTTCGGCGAGGACGAGTACCGCCAGATCGATGCCTACTGCAGGAAGAAGGGCATCGACTGGTTCGCCTCCCCGTGGGACACCGAGGCCGTCGCCTTCCTGGAGAAGTTCGACGTGCCCGCCCACAAGGTGGCCTCCGCCTCCCTCACCGACGACGAGCTGCTGCGCGAACTGCGCGCCACCGGCCGCACGGTCATCCTCTCCACCGGCATGTCCACCCCGAAGCAGATCCGTCACGCGGTCGAGGTCCTGGGCAGCGACAACATCCTCATGTGCCACGCCACGTCGACGTACCCGGCGCAGGCCGAGGAGCTCAACCTCCGCGTCATCAACACCCTGCAGCAGGAGTACCCGAACGTCCCGATCGGCTACTCCGGCCACGAGACGGGCCTGCAGACCACCCTCGCGGCCGTCGCCCTCGGCGCCGTCTTCGTCGAGCGGCACATCACCCTCGACCGCGCCATGTGGGGCTCCGACCAGGCCGCCTCCGTCGAACCGCAGGGCCTGGCCCGCCTGGTGCGCGACATCCGCACCATCGAGGCGTCCCTCGGCGACGGCGTGAAGAAGGTCTACGAGTCCGAGCTCGGCCCGATGAAGAAGCTGCGCCGCGTGGCCGGTGCCGTCGCCGAGGCGGAGATCGCCACGGCCGCCGGCGAGCCCGTGGCCGTCTGACCCTCCCCCACCCACCCCTACGACGGGACGGTCGTACGTCGATGAGCCCCCGCGCCGGCCGGACCGGCCCCCGCACCCTCGCCTTCGTGGAGAGCCCGGTGCAGTTGCTCAACGTGCTGGAGTGGGCGCACGCGCACGCGTCCGGCGCGGGACTCGACCTCGTGGTGCTGTCCCCGGTCGACCCGATGACCCGCGGCCAGCTGCGCCGGATGGCGGAGCTGGCCCGCGAGGAGGGCCACGAGGTCCGCTGGGAGGAGGCGCGCGGGGGAGCGGGCGCCCCGCTGCGCACCATCGGCGGACTGGCCGTGCCGCTGCGCCGGGCGGAGCGGGTCGTCCTCGGCGACCCGTTCTCCCGGTACGTGCAGCTCCTGCTGACCATCACCCGCGCCCCCGAGACGGTGGTCGTCGACGACGGCACGGCCACCATGGAGTTCGCCGGCCAGCTGGCCCGGGGCGAGCGCCTGGTGCGCTGGCACCGCAAGGGCGGCCGCCCCGGCCCCCGTGACCTGGTCCTCGCCCCCGTGTCCGCCGCCGCCCGGCGCCGGCTCACCCCCGGCGCGGGGCGCACGGTGGAGGTCTTCACCTCCATGCCGATGGCGGACGTCCCGCCCGGCGTCACCGTCCGCACCCACACCTTCGCCTGGACCCGGGACCGTTTCGGACCGCCGCGCGTCACCCGGGGCGCCGACCTGGTGGGCACCTCCCTGGTGGAGACCGGGGTGGTGGACGCCGACGCCTACGTGGCCGCCGTCCGCTCCCTGGCCCGGACGCACGGCGCCCGGCGCTACTTCGCGCACCGCCGCGAGACCACCGAGAAGCTGCACCGGCTGGCGGTGGACACCGGCCTGGAGATCGTCCGCCCCGAGCTGCCCCTGGAACTGGTCGCCCGGCGAGGCCCCGTGGGCCGTACGGTCGTCAGCTTCCCCTCCACGGTCGTCCACACCCTGCCCCTCGCGCTGGCCGGGACCGGCGTGGAGGTGGCGGTGTGCGACATCGACACCGCCTGGCTCACCCCGCACGCCTCCCCGCGCGCCCGAGGCTTCCTCGCCGACGTCACGAGCACCGCGAAGGACGTCCACCGGCTGCGCTCCGTCCCGGCACCCCGCCCCGCAGGCCCGGCGGCGGCGCGCCTCCGCACGAGCTGAACCGCGCGGACACACCCGGACGGCGCCCGGGTGTCCGCCAGATGAACCGCTCAGCGTGGGTTGGGCCGAGCGTGGTAACCGTGGAAGAACGAAAGGTGCCGACGCCGGCGCCGCGGCTGTGACCGACCTCATGGCCCGGCAGGCCGAGAGCTCCTACCCTCCCAAAAGGGCGGTGAGTGTACCCATCTCGCTGAACGGCTATGCGTAGGGCGGCCGGATTTTCTCCCTCCAACGGGCTGATTTTTCTTGATCAGGGGTCAGTGGACGGCTCCGGCGCCCTACTCTTCAAAGGGTGAAGCCACTGATGTCACTGGAGTCCGAGATCGATCTCCCCGGGGGAGCGGTGCTCCCCGGCGCGCTGCCCGAGGCCCTGCGCGCCGAACTCGTGGCGTTCCGGCGAGACCTCCACATGCACCCGGAGCTGGGCAACCAGGAGTTCCGTACGACCGCCGCGATCAAGGAACGCCTCCAGCGGGCGGGACTGCGCCCCCGGGTGCTCTCCGGCGGGACCGGCCTGGTCTGTGACATCGGTACCGACGACGAGGCCGGCACCGACTCGGCGATGCTCGCCCTGCGCGCCGACATCGACGCCCTGCCCATCCCCGACATGAAGACCGGCTGCGCCTACCGGTCCACCGTCCCCGACCGCGCCCACGCCTGTGGTCACGACGTGCACACCACCGTGGTCCTCGGCACCGGCCTGGTGCTGGCCGAACTGCACCGCCAGGGCCTGCTGCCCCGCCCGGTCCGGCTGATCTTCCAGCCCGCCGAGGAGGTGCTGCCCGGCGGCGCCGTCGACGCCATCGCCGACGGCGCGCTGGAGGGCGTCGGCCGCATCCTCGCCGTGCACTGCGACCCCCGGGTCGACGCGGGGAGGATCGGGCTGCGCCAGGGCTCCATCACCTCCGCCTGCGACCGGCTGGAGATCGCCCTCGACGGCCCCGGCGGGCACACCGCCCGCCCGCACCTGACCACCGACCTGGTCACCGCCGCCGCCCGCGTCGTCACCGACGTGCCCGCGCTGGTCGGCCGCCGGGTCGACAGCCGCAGCGGGCTCGCCGTCACCTGGGGGCGGGTCGAGTCCGGCCACGCGCCCAACGTCATCCCGCAGCACGCGGAGCTCTCCGGCACCGTGCGCTGCCTGGACCTGGAGACCTGGCGGCAGGCACCCGACCTGGTGGTCGCGGCCATCGACGAGGTGGCCAACCTGCACCGCGCCAAGTCGGAGATCACCTATGTGCGCGGCGTCCCGCCCGTCGTCAACGAGGCCGGGGCCACCGAGCTGCTGCGCGACGCGATGATCGCGCGACGCGGGGTGGAGTCCGTCGAGGGCACCGAACAGAGCCTGGGCGGCGAGGACTTTTCCTGGTACCTGGAGCGCGTCCCCGGCGCCATGGCCCGCCTCGGCGTCCGCACCCCCGGCGAGCGCACCGTGCGCGACCTGCACCAGGGCGACTTCGACGTGGACGAGCACGCGATCACGGTGGGCGTGGAGCTCTTCACCGCCGCGGCCTTCCTGGACGCCCTGCGGTAAGGCGTACGCGCGGTGAGGGCGGCCGAGTCCCCGGTGGACGCGGCCGCCCTCACCTGTGTCACCTGCCCCGCGCACCCAGGTTGCGGCGTGGTCCGGCGGGGTGCAGCGTGGGCCCCGTGCACACGCGTATGCCCGTTTCGCTCCCCTGCGACCCCCTGGTTCACACGGGCGTAACCGGCCATCGGCACGAATGGGTAACGGCCCCGCACGACCCCGTTCCCAGGAGTGTCTACGCGCGTTAATGTGCGCCGAACCGAGCACCCGCTGCGGGGCTTTGGAGAATGGGGAACTTCAGATGCGTCGGATATCCAAACTGACCCGCGTAGCGGTGGGGGTCGCTTCGCTCGCGCTCGCCGCCACCGCCTGCGGTGGAACCAGCAGTGACAACGGTGACAGCGGGGGCTCCTCCAAGGACGACCTCGGTCTCGCCATCGCCTACGACATCGGCGGCAAGGGCGACCAGTCCTTCAACGACGCCGCCTTCGCGGGCCTGGAGAAGGCCAAGAAGGAATTCGGCTTCAAGACCGCCGACGTCGAGCCCACCGAGGGCGAGACCGACGCGGACAAGGAGCAGCGCCTGGCCTCGCTGGCCCGCCAGGGCTACAACCCGGTCATCGGCGTCGGCTTCGCCTACGGCCCCGCCATGGAGGCCGTCGCCGCCAAGTACCCCGACACCACCTTCGGCATCGTCGACTCCGTCGTCGAGGGCGACAACGTCGCCTCCCTGGTCTTCGCCGAGGAGCAGGCCTCCTACCTCGCCGGTGTGGCCGCCGCCAAGGCGACCAAGAGCAACACCGTGGGCTTCGTGGGCGGTGTGGACATCCCGCTGATCCACAAGTTCCAGGCCGGCTACGAGCAGGGCGTGAAGGCGACCAACTCCAAGGTCAAGGTCGTCTCGCAGTACCTGACGCAGACCGCGGAGGAGGGCGGCTTCTCCAGCCCCGACAAGGGCAAGGCCGCCGCCGAGGGCCAGATCGAGAAGGGCGCCGACGTCATCTACCAGGCGGCGGGTCTGTCCGGGCAGGGCGTCATCGAGGCCGCGGCCAAGGCCAAGGTCTGGGCGATCGGTGTCGACTCCGACCAGTACAACCAGGAAGCCCTCGCCGGCTACAAGGACTTCATCCTCACCTCCGCCCTGAAGGACGTCGGCGGCGCGGTCTACACGCTGTCCAAGTCCGTGCACGACGGCAAGCCGCTCACCGGCACCCAGGTCTTCGACCTCAAGGTGAACGGCGTCGGCCTGTCCGACAGCAACCCCAGGATGGCCGAGATCCCGGGCCTGAAGGAGGCCGTGGACGAGGCCAAGAAGGGCATCACCGACGGCACGATCAAGGTCAACACCGAGTGACCCCCCGTGCCGGGTCCCTCCCGGCACGGACCTCCCGTACGAAGCGGGCGGGCGCCCCGGGCGCCCGCCCGCTTCGCCGTGTCGCCACCGGAGGCTGCCGAGCCGTTCCGGGGGCGTCCGGGAGGGGCCGCGCGCTCACCCAAAGCCACCCCGCGTCTGCGCACAGCGACGCCCCGTCCCGGTCGGCGGAACCGGGTTGCTCACGGGCGCATAACAAGGTGGACAGAAGGGGTTTTCAGGCAGGTCTACGCGCGTTAATCTGCGGCGAAGCCAGCGCCGTACCCCGTACCGTTCCCCGGCGCTTGTAAGACTAGGAGCACCACACATGCGCCGGATTTCCCGGATCACGGTCGCAGGCGCAGCGACCGCCTCCCTGGCCCTCGCCCTCTCCGCCTGCGGCGGCACCTCGACCTCCTCGGGCTCCTCGGAGTCGAAGGGTGACAAGGGCCTCGCCATCGCCTACGACGTCGGCGGCAAGGGCGACCAGTCCTTCAACGACGCCGCCTTCGCCGGCCTGGAGAAGGCCAAGTCGGAGTTCGGCTACGAGACGGCCGACGTCGAGCCCACCGACGGTGAGACGGACGCCGACAAGGAGCAGCGCCTGGTCTCGCTGGCGAAGCAGGGCTACAACCCGATCGTCGGCGTCGGCTACGCCTACGCGTCCGCCGTCAAGGGCGCCGCGGAGAAGTTCCCCGACACCACCTTCGGCATCGTCGACGACGCCACCGTCGAGTCGAAGAACGTCGCCGACCTGGTGTTCTCCGAGGAGCAGGCCTCCTACCTGGCCGGTGTCGCCGCCGCCAAGACCACCAAGACGGACGTCGTCGGCTTCGTGGGCGGTGTGGACATCCCGCTGATCCACAAGTTCCGCGCCGGCTTCGAGCAGGGCGTCAAGGACACCGACCCCAAGGTCAAGGTCATCTCCCAGTTCCTCACGCAGACCGCGGAGGAGGGCGGCTTCTCCAGCCCCGACAAGGGCAAGAGCGCCGCCGAGGGCCAGATCGAGAAGAAGGCCGACGTCGTCTACGCGGCCGCCGGTCTGTCCGGTCAGGGTGTCATCGAGGCCGCCGCCGCCAACAAGGTGTGGGCGATCGGTGTCGACTCCGACCAGTACAAGCAGGAAGCCCTCGCCAAGTACAAGGACTCGATCCTCACCTCGGCGATGAAGGACGTCGCCAAGGCGGTGTACAACCTGGCGAAGTCGGTCGAGGACGGCAAGCCCGCGACCGGTATCGTCAAGGGCGATCTCAAGACGGGTGAGGTGAGCCTGTCGAACTCCAACCCGAAGTTCGCGGACGACGCCGAGCTCCAGAAAGCCATCGAGACGGCCAAGGAGAAGATCATCAGCGGCGAGATCAAGGTCAAGTCGAGCTGAGTCACACCCTGAACCACGCGGGGTCGCGACCGCTCGACGGGGTGCGAGGAGCCGGGCTCCTCGCACCCCGTCGGTCAGGTGTGCCACCCCTTTGTATGCCGTAGGGGCGCTACGCGCGTAGACGGCCCCCGTCCCCAGGAGAGTGCGTCATCAACGCGTCCAGCAGCCCTCCGGCCGGAGCGGCGGTCAACAAAACGGTGACCGCCGTGGAGCTCGCCGGGATCACCAAGCGCTTCCCCGGTGTCGTCGCCAACCACGACATCCACCTGACCGTCCGCAAGGGCACCGTCCACGCCCTCGTCGGCGAGAACGGCGCCGGCAAGTCGACCCTGATGAAGATCCTCTACGGCATGCAGAAGCCGGACGAGGGCACCATCACGGTCCACGGCGAACAGGTCAGCTTCTCCTCGCCCGCCGACGCCATCGCCCGCGGCATCGGCATGGTGCACCAGCACTTCATGCTGGCCGACAACCTCACCGTCCTCGAGAACGTCGTCCTCGGCAGCGAGAAGCTCCACGGCATCGGCGGCAAGGCCCGACGCCGCATCAAGGAGCTCGGCGAGCGCTACGGCCTGGAGGTCCGCCCCGACGTCCTGGTCGAGGAGCTCGGCGTCGCCGCCCGCCAGCGCGTGGAGATCCTCAAGGTCCTCTACCGCGGCGCCACCACCCTCATCCTCGACGAGCCCACCGCGGTCCTCGTCCCGCAGGAGGTCGACGCGCTCTTCGACAACCTGCGCGAGCTCAAGGCCGAGGGCCTGTCCGTCATCTTCATCTCCCACAAGCTGGGCGAGGTCCTCTCCGTCGCCGACGACATCACCGTCATCCGCCGCGGCACCACGGTCGGCACCGCCGTGCCCTCCGAGACCACCCCGCGCCAGCTCGCCGAGCTGATGGTCGGCAGTGAGCTGCCGACGCCGGAGACGGCCGAGTCCACGGTCACCGACCGGCCCGTGATCGTCGTCGACAAGCTGCGCATGGTCGCCCCCGGCGGCAAGCCGCTGCTGGACGACATCACCTTCACCATCCACGAGGGCGAGGTCCTGGGCATCGCCGGCGTGGAGGGCAACGGCCAGACCGAACTGGTCGACGCCCTGATCGGCCTGCGCCAGGGGGACTCCGGCGTCATCCGGCTGGCCGACGAGGAGATCACCGCCTGGCCCACCCGCAAGCGCCGCGAGCAGGGCATCGGCTACATCCCCGAGGACCGTCACCGCCACGGCCTGCTCCTGGAGGCCCCCCTCTGGGAGAACCGCATCCTCGGCCACGTCACCGAGAAGCCCAACGCCAAGGGCGTCTGGCTGGACCCGAAGGCGGCCCAGGAGGACACCCGCCGGATCGTGACGGAGTACGACGTCCGCACGCCCGGCATCGACGTCACCGCGGCCTCCCTGTCCGGCGGCAACCAGCAGAAGCTGATCGTCGGCCGCGAGATGAGCCACAAGCCGCGCTTCCTGATCGCCGCCCACCCCACCCGCGGTGTGGACGTCGGCGCGCAGGCCGCCATCTGGGACCACATCCGCGAGGCCCGCCGCGAGGGTCTGGCCGTGCTGCTGATCTCCGCCGACCTGGACGAGCTGATCGGCCTGTCCGACACCCTCCGCGTGATCTACGACGGCAAGCTGGTCGCCGACGCCGACCCGGCCACCATCACCCCGGAGGAACTCGGCACCGCCATGACCGGCGCCGCCGAGGGCCACCTCGAACACGAAGAGACCCCCGAGACCCAGGCCGACCTGTCCAAGTCCGCCGAGTCTCCGGAAGACGAGGCCCGCTGATGAAGAAGTTCGACAAGGAGCGCGTGCTCCTCGCGGTGGCCGGACCGGTCATCGCGCTCGCCGTGGCCTTCGTGCTGAGCGCGATCGTGCTGATCGCCTCCGGCAAGAACCCCGTCGAGCCGTTCGCCCTCATGTTCGAACAGGCCGGGTTCTCGGACGTCCAGGTCCTGATCATCAACCAGGCCTCGATGTACTACATCGCGGCCCTCGCGGTGGCCATCGGCTTCCGCATGAACCTGTTCAACATCGGCGTCGACGGCCAGTACCAGCTCGGCGCGATGATGGCCGCCATCGTCGGCGCGCACGCCAACCTGCCGGCGTTCCTCCAGGTGCCGCTGCTGCTGCTGACCGCCGTGTGCACCGGCGCCTTCTGGGCCGGCATCGCCGGCGTCCTCAAGGTCACCCGCGGCGTCAGCGAGGTCGTCGCCACGATCATGCTCAACGCGATCGCCACCTCGCTGATCGTCTACATGTGGAAGCCCGACGTCTTCGGCGTCAAGATCGGCAACAACAGCACCACCGGCGAGATGCACGAGTCCGGCTGGATCCCGGGCATCGACCTCGGCGAGTCCGGCGAGATCTACGGCCTGGTGATCCTGGCCGTCCTCCTCGGCATCGGCTACTGGGTCGTCCTCAACCGCACCCGCTTCGGATTCGACCTGCGCGCCTCCGGCTCCTCCAGCTCCGCGGCGGCCGCCAGCGGCGTCGACCCCAAGCGCATGGTCCTCACCGCCATGCTGCTCTCCGGCGCCATCGCCGGTCTCGCGGGCCTGCCGATCCTGCTCGGCGACTCGCACACCTACAACCTCAACTTCCCCACCGGCATCGGTTTCCTCGGCATCGGCATCGCCCTGCTCGGCCGCAACAGCCCGGTCGGCATCGTCTTCGCCGCCCTGCTGTGGGCCTGGCTCGACAAGGCCTCGCCCGAGCTGGACTTCCACGGCTACGACAAGGAGATCGCCGTCATCATGCAGGGCCTGATCGTCCTGTCGGTGGTCGTCTCCTACGAGGCCGTCCGTGAGTGGGGCCTGCGCCGCCAGCAGCGCCGGGTCGGCGCCGAACTCGCCGCGGGACACGTCCTGGGCGCCGACAACAACACCACGAAGGAGGTGGCCGGCCGATGACCGCTCCGACCACAGCGACCGACGTCAACCAGCCGTCGCTGGAGCACGCACCGCAGACCGGCCGCCGCATGTCGCTGCCCGTCCTGATGCTGGTCATCGCCGGAGCCCTGGCCCTGACCTCGATCGTGCGCCTGATCACCGGCGCCGACGGCATCACCAACGTCAGCCAGATGTCCACCGCGCTCCAGCTCGCCGTGCCCATCGGCCTCGCCGGCCTCGGCGGCCTGTGGGCCGAGCGCGCGGGCGTGGTGAACATCGGCCTCGAAGGCATGCTGATCCTGGGCACCTGGTTCGGCGCCTGGGCCGGATTCCAGTGGGGTCCGTGGACCGGCGTCCTCGTCGGCATCATCGGCGGCTGCCTCGGCGGCCTGCTGCACGCCATCGTGACCGTCACCTTCAACGTCAACCACATCGTCTCCGGTGTGGCGATCAACATCCTCGCCCTCGGCGCCACCCGCTACCTGGCCCCGCTCGCCTTCGAGGGCCACCAGGGCGGCTCCGCCAAGCAGTCCCCGGCGGTCGAGTCCCTCGGCCACTTCACCGTGCCAGGACTGTCCGACTGGCTGACCGACCTCAACGCCAAGGGCTGGTTCTTCCTCTCCGACATCGCCGGCCTGCTCGGCGGCCTGGTCACCAACGTCTCCTGGCTGACCCTGATCGCCGTCGCGCTCGTCCCCGCCACCTGGTGGATCCTCTGGCGCACCGCGTTCGGCCTGCGGCTGCGCTCCTGCGGCGAGAACCCGGTGGCCGCCGAGTCCCTCGGCGTCAACGTCTACAAGTACAAGTACCTCGCCGTGATCATCTCCGGTGGACTGGCCGGCCTCGGCGGTGTCTTCCTGTCCATCGTGGCCAACCCCTTCTACCTGGAGGGCCAGACCAGCGGACGCGGCTACATCGGCCTCGCCGCGATGATCTTCGGCAACTGGATGCCGGGCGGCCTCGCCATCGGCGCCGGCCTGTTCGGCTACACCGACAGCCTCAACCTGCGCGGCGGCTCCACCAACGTGCACGCCCTGCTGCTGCTCGGCGCGCTGCTCCTGGTGATCGGCGCCATCTGGCTGGCCATCCGCAAGAAGTACGTCAACGCGGTGATCACCCTGATCGTCGGCGCCCTCGTCTTCGCCTGGTACGCCGGCACCAACGAGGTCCCGAGCCAGGTCGTCGCCGCCACGCCGTACGTCATCACCCTGGTCGTCCTCGCCCTCTCCGCCCAACGGCTGCGCATGCCGAAGGCGGACGGCATGCCGTACCGGAAGGGACAGGGCAAGTGACCGGGGCCGACGACGCCGACTGGGAGACGCTGCGCGCGGCGGCGCGGGACGCCATGTCCCACGCCTACGCCCCCTACTCGGGGTACCCGGTCGGCGCCGCGGCCCGCGTCGACGACGGACGCACGGTCACCGGCTGCAACGTCGAGAACGCCTCGTACGGCATCGGACTGTGCGCCGAGTGCGGGCTGGTCTCGGAGCTGCAGCGCACCGGGGGCGGCCGGCTCACGCACTTCACGTGCGTGGACGGCGGCGGCGAGGTCCTCGTCCCGTGCGGCCGCTGCCGGCAGCTGCTGTACGAGTTCGGCGGACCCGGACTGCTGCTGGAGACGCCCGCGGGCATCCTGCCCCTGTCGGAGATGCTGCCCCAGGCCTTCGGCCCCCAGCACCTCACCAAGTAATTCCCGTGCGGCCCCTCCGGGCGGCGCCCGGCACACCGGGCGGCGTCGAACGGAGGGGCCGTGCTCTTCGCACCCCGGAAGGAACGCCAGCCATGGCCATGGACGCCATCTCCGTCATCCGCACCAAGCGGGACCGCGGCGAACTCACCGACGAACAGATCGACTGGGTCATCGACGCGTACACCCGCGGGGAGGTGGCCGACGAGCAGATGTCGGCCCTCGCCATGGCGATCCTGCTCAACGGCATGGACCGGCGCGAGATCGCCCGCTGGACCGCCGCGATGATCGCCTCCGGCGAGCGCATGGACTTCTCGTCCCTGTCCCGCCCCACCGCCGACAAGCACTCCACGGGCGGTGTCGGCGACAAGATCACCCTTCCGCTGGCGCCCCTCGTCGCCGCCTGCGGCGCCGCCGTCCCGCAGCTCTCCGGCCGCGGCCTCGGCCACACCGGCGGCACCCTGGACAAGCTGGAGTCCATCCCCGGCTGGCGCGCCCTGCTCTCCAACGAGGAGATGCTCTCCGTGCTCGACGGCGTCGGCGCGGTGATCTGCGCGGCCGGTGACGGTCTCGCCCCCGCCGACAAGAAGCTCTACGCCCTGCGTGACGTCACCGGCACCGTCGAGGCGATCCCGCTGATCGCCTCCTCGATCATGTCGAAGAAGATCGCCGAGGGCACCGGCTCGCTGGTCCTGGACGTCAAGGTCGGCTCCGGCGCCTTCATGAAGACGGTCGAGGACGCCCGCGAGCTGGCCTCGACCATGGTGGGCCTCGGCACCGACTCCGGCGTGAAGACGGTCGCCCTGCTCACCGACATGTCCACCCCGCTCGGCCTGACCGCCGGCAACGCGCTGGAGGTCCGCGAGTCCGTCGAGGTCCTCGCGGGCGGCGGCCCGGCGGACGTCGTCGAGCTGACCGTCGCGCTGGCCCGGGAGATGCTGGAGGCGGCCGGCATCCGTGACGCCGACCCGGCGAAGGCCCTCGCCGACGGCTCCGCGATGGACGTCTGGCGCCGCATGATCAGCGCCCAGGGCGGCGACCCGGACGCGGACCTCCCGGTGGCGCGCGAGCAGCACGTCGTCAAGGCCCCGTCCTCCGGCGTCCTCACCCGCCTGGACGCCTACGACGTGGGCGTCGCCGCCTGGCGCCTGGGCGCCGGCCGGGCCCGCAAGGAGGACCCGGTGCAGGCGGGCGCGGGCGTGGAGATGCACGCCAAGCCCGGCGACCGCGTGACCGAGGGCCAGCCCCTCCTCACCCTCCACACCGACACCCCGGACCGCTTCGACTACGCGCTCCAGTCCCTGGAGGGCTCCTTCGACATCGGCTCCGGCGCGGACTTCACCGCCACGCCGGTGGTCCTGGAGCGCATCGCCTGACCAGGGCTTTCCCCTTTCGGATGAACGGGACCGGTGGACCCCTGCCGGTCCCGTTCGTCATGCTGTACTCGGCGACGTACCGATAGGAGACCGCCGTGAGCGCACTCACCGTGAGCCAGGACCCCGAGCAGAGCTGGGACGACCTCGTCCGGTTCTGGGAGGAGATGGAGTGGCCCGAGGGCAGCAAGGTGGAGATCATCGAGGGGATCGTCACCGTGTCACCCGCTCCCGCGTATCGCCACAACCTGATCGCTGAAAGTATTCAGCGGCGCCTTTACTCAGTGATCCCGCCGGACTGGGGGATCTTTCAGACGCTGGCGATCGCCGTACCGTCACGCATGGGCATGCTCATCCCGGATCTTGTAGTCGCTCCCAGGCGGGACCACACCGAGTCCGAGACCCACATCCCCGCCGGTCTGGCCGAGCTGGTCGTTGAGGTCACCTCGAAGTCGAACGCCCGCCACGACCGCGTCAGCAAGCCCGCCGCGTACGCGGCCGCCGGCATTCCCCTCTACCTGTTGGTCGACGCCTGGGCCCCCGAGGGCCCGACCGTGACGCTCTACGGGGAACCGAAGGACGACGTCTACCGGCCGCTGAAGAGCGTGAAGTTCGGCGAGCCGATCGAGCTTCCCGCCCCCTTCGACCTGGTCATCGACACCGCAGAGTTCCCCAGGGCCTGATCACCCCAGCACCGCCGCCACCACCACCAGGACCGGGACCGCGAGGGCCGTCGAGATCAGGATGGTCTCCCGGGCCAGGCGCTCACCGACGCCGTAACTGCTCGCGTAGGTGTAGAGGTTCTGGGCGGCCGGTAGCGCCGAGGTCACCACCACGTCCAGCAGGTGCGCCCCGCGCAGGCCGAACACGCCCACTGCCAGCGCCCAGGCGGCCAGCGGCTGGCCCACCGCCTTCAGCCCCACGGCCAGCAGCACGGCCCCCCGGTCGCCGCCGCGCAGCGGCAGGGTGCTGCCCCGCAGCGAGATGCCGAAGGCGAGGAGCACGGCGGGCACGGCCATGTTGCCGATCAGCTGCACCGGGTCCCACACCGGCCCGGGGATCTCCACCCCCGCCGCCGACACCGCCACCCCCGCCAGCGACCCCAGCGCGATCGGGTTGCGCAGCGGAGCCAGCAGCCTGCGCCACAGCGGCAGCTTCCCGCCCGCCGTCGACAGGTCCAGGATCGTCAGCGCGACCGGCGTGACCCCGACCAGCTGGAACAGCAGCACCGGCGCCACCAGCGAGGCGTCCCCCAGCACGTACACCGCGATGGGGATGCCCAGGTTGCCGGAGTTGACGTAGCTGGAGCACAGGGCACCGACGGTGGTGCGGCCCACGCCCCAGCCGCGGGCCACGCCCACCGCCACGAAGACCCCCGCCACGGCCGCCGTGCTCAGCGCGGTGACCAGCAGGCGGCCGGAGAACACCACGGACAGGTCGGCGCGGGCGAGCGTCGTGAACAGCAGCGCCGGGGACGCCACGTGGAACGCCAGCCTGGTCAGGACCTCACGGCCCTGGGCGCCCAGATCCCCCCGCCGGCCGATGAGGTAGCCGACGCCGATGACGACGGCGATCACCAGGAACCCGCTCAGCACCCCCTGCACGGCGGCTCCCCCTGGCGGTGAAGGGCACCGGACACCAGGGGCGGGGATGATCTGTGGCGCATACAGCCAACCCTCTGGGGAGGGCCGCGCCCAGGTCAATGTGATCCTCGGCGCCACGCGATGAGTTACCGGTGTCCGCCCGGTCTACCGCACGTGGACGCCATGACACCGCCCGTGCTCGTGCTCAGCGGCCCCCTCACCACGGACGAGGTGAGCGGGCCGTGCGAGGCGCTGCGCACCCTGCTGGACGGCGGGGGATGCGGCGCCGTGGTGGTGTGCGACGTGGCCGGGCTGGGACCGCCGGGTCTGGCCGCCGTGAACCTGCTGGCCCGGCTGCAGCTCACCGCCAGCCGGGCCGGCGGCCGGATACGGCTGCGGGACCCTTCCCCCGCGCTACGCGCCCTGCTCGACCTCGTCGGTCTCCGCTTCGAGACGGAGGGGCAGCCCGAACAGCGGGAACCACCGCTGGGTGTCCAGGAAGCAGTGGAACCCGGTGATCCGGCCGCCTGAGATCTCCAGCGCCTGGACCGCCCACGGGACGAAGCCGCCGTTCTCCGGGTCGGGCTTGTACTGGGCGAACCCCGGCAGGCCGTTGACCCGCACCGGCACCAGCCGGGAGCCGGCGCACGGGGCGCCCAGCGTCGTGATGAAGCCCGTGATGTCGTCGGCGCCGGTCAGCCACAGGTCGAACGGCGGCATCGTCATGATGGCGTCCTCGTGCAGCAGCTCGGTCAGCGCCGACATGTCGTACCCCTCGAAGGCGGCGACATAGCGGTCGAGCAGCTTCTTCTGGTCCTCGTCCAGCGGGTCGGAGACCGCCGCGTCCTCGCCCGGCTGCCTGCGCTCGGCCAGCGTGGCCCGGGCGCGCTGCAGGGCGCTGTTGACCGACGCGACCGAGGTGCCGAGCAGCTCGGCGACCTCGCTCGCCTTCCAGGCCAGCACCTCGCGCAGGATCAGCACCGCCCGCTGCTTGGCGGGCAGCTGCTGGAGCGCCGCCATGAACGCGAGCCGCACGGACTCCTTGGCGACCGCGGCCTCCGCGGGGTCGGCGGGCTTGGGCAGCACCCGGTCGTCCGGCATCGGCTCCAGCCAGGTGTGGTCGGGGCGGGGCGAGAGGGCGGCCCGCGCGAGCGGCGTCGGCTCCGTGAGGTCCATCGGGCGGGCGCGCTTGTTGCCCGCGGACAGCATGTCCAGGCAGACGTTCGTCGCGATGCGGTAGAGCCAGGAGCGGAGGCTGGAACGGCCCTCGAACTTGTCGAGGCTGCGCCAGGCACGGATCATCGTGTCCTGCACCGCGTCCTCGGCCTCGAAGGACGAGCCGAGCATCCGGTAGCAGTACCCGGTCAGCTCGACCCGGTACTGCTCGAGCGTGGCGTCCAGGTCCGTCGTCGCCGTGCCGTTCGTCATCGTCCACCCACCCCATGTGGCCTTTTCGTGGCGCCCCGTCGCACCACCACTCCGGAAGCTACCGCAGCCCACCGACAACGGCCCCCCGAGTGGACGAATCCGCAGGTGAGAGGGGGTGGGCGAACCGGTCGTGCGCGTCCCGGACGGGCCGTCAGGCGGCCCGGACCTCCACCGTGCGGGCCGCGGCCCGGGTCCCGGCGAGGGTGATCGCCGCGACGCCCGCCACCGCGACCAGCCCGACCGCCACCGTCCCGGCCCAGCCGCCCGCGTGGAAGGCCAGCGCCCCCACCGTGCTGCCGGCGCTCGACCCGATGTAGTACGCGGACTGGTACAGCGCCGCCGCCTGCGCCCGGCCCTCCGTCGCGGTCCTGCCCACCGCCGACGACGCCACCGCGTGCCCCGCGAAGAACCCGGCCGTGATCAGCACCAGACCCAGCAGCACCCACGGCAGCGACCCGGCCAGCGACAGCAGCAGCCCGGCCGCGGTGGTCCCGCCGCCCGCGTAGAGGGCGCCCCGGCGGCCCAGCCGGCCCACCAGCCGCCCGGCCGCGGAGGCCGACACCGTGCCCACCAGGTACACCAGGAACACCGACCCGGCGACACCCTGCGGCAGCGAGAACGGCGCCTCGGTCAGCCGGTACCCGATGACCGTGTACACGCCGCCGAACACGGTCATGAACAGCGCGCCGATCGCGAACAGCCGCCGCAGCAGCGGGTTCGCCAGGTGGCGGCGGACCGTGCCGGCCAGCACGCGCGGCGCGAGCGAGCCCGGCGTGAAGTGCCGCGGCACCGGCAGCAGCAGCCGGAAGGCCACCGCGCAGGCCACCGCGACCAGCCCGATCACCGCCACGGCGACGCGCCAGCCCCACTCCTGCGCCACCCAGCCGGTGATCACCCGGCCGCTCATCCCGCCGACGCTGTTGCCGGCCACGAACAGCCCGATCGCCGTCACCAGCGCCTTCGGCGTCACCTCCTCCGCGAGGTACGCCGTCGCCGAGGCGGGCAGCCCGGCCAGCGCCGCGCCCTGCAGCGCCCGCAGCGCCACCAGCGCCCCGAGCGACGGGGCGAACGGCACCAGCAGCCCGAGGGTCACCGCGACGGCCAGCGAGGCCGTCATGACCGTGCGCCGCCCGAACCGCTCGGACAGGGCGCTCATCGGCAGCACGAACAGCGCCAGACCGCCGGTCGCCGCCGACACCGTCCAGCTCGCGTCGCTCGCGCTGACCGCGAAGTCGCCCGAGACCAGCGGCAGCAGGGCCTGGGTGGAGTAGAGGAGCGCGAAGGTCGCGACGCCCGCGAGGAACAGGGCGAGACTCATCCGGCGGTAACCGGGACCGCCCGGGGACATCCGGGTGTCCTCGGCGGACGGCTGGGCGGCGGGAACGGGAGCGACGGCGTCCACACGGGCGGACGCCCCGGTACTGGCGGGAGTCATGCCTCGAACGTACGGAGGTCTCCGCTCATCCGTCCAATGCATGGAATCGCCATAATCGTTCCCATGGAGCATCAGCGGAGGTCGGACGGTCGCCTGTCACAGTCCGGTGACACACGAGACAGAGAAGAGATGGCCCGGCTGCTCGCGCCGCGCCTCGCCCACTTCGCCGGGGTGGCCCGCACCGAGCACGTCACCCGGGCCGCCCAGGAGATGCAGGTGCCGCAGTCCACCCTCTCCCGCGCGCTGGTCCGCCTGGAGGAGGACCTGGGCGTCGACCTGTTCGCCCGGCACGGCCGCACCGTCTCCCTCACCCCCGCGGGCCGTACCTTCTTCGCCTCCGTCGACCGCGCCCTGGACGAGATCGGACGCGCCGCCGAGGAGGTCCGCGCCGACGCCGACCCGGCCACCGGCAAGGTCGCCTTCGGCTTCCTGCACACCATGGGCGCCGAGACCGTGCCGGGGCTGCTGCACGCCTTCCGCGCCGACCATCCGCGCATCCGCTTCAGCCTGGTCCAGAACCACGGCGAGGCGATGCTGGAGGGCCTGCGCGCGGGCGAGCTGGACCTGTGCCTGACCTCGCCGGTGCCGGACGCCCCCGACCTCGTCGCCCGCCGCCTCGACGAGCAGAAGCTGCGCCTGGCCGTCCCCGCCGACCACCGCCTCGCGGGCCGCCGCCGGGTCCGTCTCGCGGAGGCCGCCGACGAGACGTTCGTGACCCTGGAACCCGGCTACGGGCTGCGCCGCATCACCGACGACCTGTGCGCGCGGGCGGGTTTCGCCCCGCGCATCGCCTTCGAGGGCGAGGAGGCCGAGACCCTGCGCGGCCTGGTCGCGGCCGGCCTGGGCGTCGCCCTGCTGCCCCCGCCCCCGTTCCCCCGCCCCGGAGTGGTGGAGCTGACGGTGACGGCCCCCCGGGCCGCCCGCGAGATCGGCGTGGCCTGGCTGGCGGGCCGCCCGGACACGCCACCGGTGGCGGCGTTCAAGAGGTTCCTGCTGTCGAGGCGGGGGAGCCTGCTGCCGGGGTGAGCAGAGCCCCGCGCACGCGACCGCGGCCCCCGTGAGGGAGCGGACCCGTGCACGAGACCACGACCCCCGGTGACAGAGCGGACCCGTGCACATGACCGCGACCCCCGTGAGGGAGCGGACCCGTGCACATGACCGCGGACCCCGTGAGGAACCGAAGCCCTACCGCGACCGCCCCTACCGCCGCCGCAGCGACGTGCCGAACCCGGCCGCCAGCGGCATCCGCAGGCCCAGGGGAGGGGGCGCCGCCAGGGCGTCCTGCACGGGACGGGAGAACGCCCGCCCGAACAGCGCACCCATGACGAAGTCCTCGGCCAGCGCCAGCACTTCCTCCCGGTACTGGCTCAACCCGTGACCGTCGGCGTGCACTTCGAACCGGCACACCTCCCGGTTGGCCTTCTTCGCCCGCGCCGCCAGCCGGAACGACAGCTCGGGGTCGGTCCGCGCGTCGTTCGTGCCGTGCACGATCAGCACGCGCCGCCCGGCCAGCTGTTTCACCGGTTCGGGTGGTGCCGCCCCGTCCTCCTCGGGCAGCCAGGGGGCCAGCGCCACCACGGAGTTGACGGCCTCGTGACCGGCCGCGCGCAGGGCCGCCCTGCCGCCCATGCCGAGGCCGGCCAGACAGACGGGGACGTCCCCGTAGCGCCGTACGGCCTCGTCGGCGGCCCAGGCGGCGTCGTGCGCGAGATGCGCCTCGTCGCCGTTCCAGCCGCGGTAGCGGTAGTGGACGACATGGGTGGCCAGGTGCTGGTCCCGTCCCGCGCGGGCCAGCCGGCGCCCCAGGCCGCGCACCGAGCCGGCCGCCCGCATCGGCGACGGTCTGCGGGCGGACGCCTCCTCGCCGTTCGGGAGCAGCAGCAGCACTCCGCTCACCGTCGTCGGCTCCGCGCCGAGCGCCCTCCCCAGCCGGGCCGTGCGGACCGGCGTCGCTTGCTGTGCCATGACAGAACATTCTCAGAAGGGGCGGCGAACGCGACCCCTCCGTGCGGTCACCGTTCCGTATCGGCGCCCGCGCGCGCCGGGTGATCTACGCGCGTAGGCGTTATGGTGCGGAAATGACGAGCCAGACCATCGCGAACGCCCCCACCTCGGACCAGATCCGCCGGGCGCCCAAGGTTCTGCTGCACGACCACCTCGACGGCGGGCTGCGCCCCGGCACCGTCGTCGACCTGGCCCGGGAGACCGGCTACACCGACCTTCCGCACACCGATCCCGACAAGCTCGCCCTGTGGTTCCACCAGGCCGCCGACTCCGGGTCCCTGGAGCGGTACCTGGAGACGTTCTCGCACACCGTCGGGGTCATGCAGACCCGTGACGCCCTGATCCGGGTGGCCGCCGAGTGCGCCGAGGACCTCGCCGAGGACGGCGTCGTCTACGCCGAGGTGCGCTACGCGCCCGAGCAGCACCTCGACGGCGGGCTCACCCTGGAGGAGGTCGTCGAGGCCGTCAACGAGGGCTTCCGTCAGGGCGAGCGGCGGGCCAGGGAGAACGGCCACCGGATCCGTGTCGGCGCGCTGCTCACCGCCATGCGGCATGCCGCCCGCGCGCTGGAGATCGCCGAGCTCGCCAACCGTCACCGGGACCTCGGTGTCGTCGGCTTCGACATCGCGGGCGCCGAGGCCGGCTACCCGCCCACCCGGCACCTCGACGCCTTCGAGTACCTGAAGCGGGAGAACAACCACTTCACGATCCACGCCGGGGAGGCGTTCGGGCTGCCGTCCATCTGGCAGGCGCTGCAGTGGTGCGGCGCCGACCGGCTCGGGCACGGGGTGCGGATCATCGACGACATCCAGGTCCGTGACGACGGCGGCGTGGAGCTCGGGCGGCTCGCCGCCTACGTCCGGGACAAGCGCGTCCCGCTGGAGCTGTGCCCCAGTTCCAACCTGCAGACCGGCGCCGCCGCCTCGTACGCCGAGCACCCCATCGGGCTGCTGCGGCGGCTGCACTTCCGGGCCACCGTCAACACGGACAACCGCTTGATGTCCCACACCAGCATGAGCCGGGAATTCGAGCACCTGGTCGACGCATTCGGATACACGCTCGACGACATGCAGTGGTTCACCGTCAATGCGATGAAGTCGGCTTTCATTCCTTTCGATGAACGCCTGGCCATGATCAATGACGTCATCAAGCCCGGATACGCCGAGCTGAAATCCGAATGGCTGTTCCGTCAGACCGCCTCCACCAGCGGTTCTTCCCTGACGGAGGGCTGAAAAGGGCGTCACTGGGAAAGGTGAACACGCAACGCTTTCACCAACCGTCCGCATTTCGATGTTTGCGGCGGAGGGGACGCCTGATTACGGTCACAGCACCGCTCACATCCCCGTATCCCATTTCGAGGACGCCTTTCATGAAGCAGTCTGCTGTCAAGACCCTCGGTGTCGCCGCTCTCGGTGCCGCCTTCGCCGCCGTCGGCGCCGGTGCCGCCCAGGCGGCCCCGGCGCTGCCGGACGCCCCGGCGCTGGACACCGTCACCCAGGCCCTGCCGGCCGACCAGGCGTCCGCGCCGCTGGCGGGTCCGGCCCAGGCGCTGGCGGTGGGCCAGGACGCGGCCGGCAAGGGCCTCGGGACCGCCAAGCCGGTCGTCGACGAGCTGGGCTCCAAGGTGCCGGGCGCCGGTCTCCTCGGCGGTCTGCCGCTGGACGCGGTGCCGGGCCAGGGCGTCAACGTCAACGGCATCCCGCTGGGCGGCCGCTGACCTTCCCGGCCGGCGACGGGCCGATGGGGCGCACCCGGTAACGGGTCGCGCCCCATCGGCGTGCTCGGAGGTGCACGGCCCCGCGCGAGGCCTCAGGGAGATGATGCCGCGCAGGGACCGGGCGGACGGCTCCGCGCGGAGCCTCGGGGGTGAGGGCGCCGCGCGGCCCGGCCTACCAGGCCGTGCGGGCCTTGTCCTCCGAGGGCAACAGGATCCACAGCGCCATGTACAGCAGGAACTGCGGACCGGGGAGCAGGCACGAGACCAGGAACACGGCCCGCATCGTGGTCGCGGAGGTGCCGAAGCGCCGGGCCAGCGCGGCGCACACTCCGCCGATCATGCGGCCGTTGGTGGGGCGGGCGAGGCTGCTCATCGCGGCTCTCCTTCGTGGACGGTGCGAGGCATCCTGTCCGGCTGCCTCCGTACCTCCACGTTACGGAGACGAAGGGGGCAAAGCGTCGCTCCACGGGGCGATCCCGACCCTGGGAATCGTCGGGGTCCTCCCCTGAGGGGGCTCCTCCCGGAGGACGGCCGCTCCCGGGGTCCGGTCCGCCCCGCGGCGTAGCCAGGCACGTCCCGCGGGCACCAGGGCGGCGTGGGCGAGCGCCGCGCCCGCCGTGTTCAGCAGCAGCGCATCGACGTCCACCACCTGGCCCGGCACCGCCGTCTGCGCAAGCTCCACGGCCAGCGACACCAGGGCCGTCGCCGCCATGGTGCGGATCAGCGAGCCCAGCCGGGACACGGCCAGCCGGCCCCCGGCCATCGGCAGCAGCACGCCCAGCGGCGCCAGCAGCGCCATCGCCTCGCCGGTGCGGCGCAGGCCCGTCGTCCAGCCCAGCGCGAAGTCGGCGCGGATCCCGTCGAACGGCCGCAGATTGGCGGGCATCACCCAGGGGACGTCCAGGGGGCGCAGCGTGTACCAGGCGACGAACGCGAGGTGTGCGGCCAGGAGGAAGCCTCCGGTCGCACGGATACGGGACGCGGCGGTGCCGCCGATGACGCCTTGACGCTGCACGCCACCCAAGACGCGACGTGCGCCGCGAGCGGTTCCGGGAAGTCACCCGTTCAACCGCTGAGGCATGCGCCACACTGCGGCGCCGCCCCGCCCGGCGCGCGCCGGTCAGCTTCCGGTGGCCTCGGCCGAGGGCGGCCGTCCGGCCGCCGGACGGGACCGCACCTCGTCCGTGCACCGGTAGCGGCGCGGCCGGCTGTCGTCGGGGCCGCCCAGGATCACCGAGCCGTCGCCCTCGGCCGCCGCCGAGTCGGAGAAGGTGCACACGACCTGCGCCAGCGCGGTGGACGACAGGGCGCCCGGCGGCAGGCTCAGCCGCAGCGCGTCCTCCGGGTCACCGGCGCGCGGTCCGGTCACGGTCGTGCCCGCCCGCACCCGTGTGGTGTACCCGGCTTCCCGCTCGGCGGCCGTCGGCTCCCGCGTCAGCTCGTCCAGCAGCCCCTGGGCGACCAGCACGCGGCGCGCGTCCGCCGCCCCGTCCGTCACCCGCACCTCGCGGTCCACGGCCACCAGCGACGACCCGCACACCAGGAACACCTGCACCGGCAGTCCCCGCGCGGCCTGCCCCGCGCCCTCCGGCTCGCCCGGCGAGCAGCCCACCCGCGACGGCGCCGGGCCGAAGTCGGTCGGCACCTCGGTGGCCCGGATGCCGCAGCCGGACAGCAGCGCGCCCAGCGCCGCGAGCCCCACGGCGGCCCGCAGGGCCGTCGTCCGTCGTCCGTTCACCGGGTGTCCCCCTCGGCGCCCTCGTCACCGGCGTCGCCGGCCTCCCCCTCGGAATCCGTCGCGGACACGTCCCGGGGCAGCCGCAGGGTGAACACGGCACCGCCCTCGGGCGAGTTCGCCGCCGTGATCTCACCGCCGTGGATGTGGGCGTTCTCCAGCGCGATGGACAGCCCCAGACCGCTGCCCTCGGACCGCGGCCGGGAGGCGCTGGCCTTGTAGAAGCGGTCGAAGACGTGCGGCAGGACCTCCTCCGGGATGCCGGGACCGTGGTCCCGCACCTCGATCACCACGGTGCCGCTCACATGGTCCGTGCCGTCCGCGCCCGCCGTGTCCGTCGCGGGGACCTCCCGCACCGACACCCGCACCGGCGAGCCGCCGTGCTTGAGCGCGTTGCCGATGAGGTTGGCGAGGATGACGTCGAGGCGGCGCGGGTCGATCCGGGCGTGGATGCCGCGCTCGGCGTCCAGGTCGACCGCGTCCAGCCAGGCGCGCGCGTCGATGCAGGCGGTGATCTGGTCGGCGACGTCGACGTCGTCGAGGACCAGCCGGGCGGTGCCCGCGTCGAAGCGGGTGACCTCCATCAGGTTCTCCACCAGGTCGTTCAGCCGGCGCGTCTCGCTCACCACCAGCCGGACCGCGGGCTGGATCATCGGGTCGATACCGCCGCCCTCGAACTCCAGCTCCTCCTCCAGGACCTCCGTCACCGCGGTGATCGCGGTCAGCGGGGTGCGCAGCTCGTGGCTCATGTCCGCGACGAACCGGCGGGACGCCTCGTCCCGCGCCGCCATGTCGGCCACCCGCTTCTCCAGCGCCTCGGCGGCCTTGTTGAACGTCCGGGACAGATCGGCCAGTTCGTCGGTGCCGGACACCCTCAGCCGGGTGTCCAGCTTGCCCTCGCCGAGCCGGCGTGCGGCCGTCCCCAGCCGTTGCACGGGCTTGAGCACGGTGGTCGCGGCGGCGTGCGCGAGCAGTGCGCTGCCTATCAGCGCCAGCCCGGTGGCGATCCCCAGCGACCAGGCCAGCGAGCCGAGGTCCTTGGCCTCCGGCGCGAGGGACTTCAGCATGTAGCCGGTGGTGCCGCCGCCGATCAGCCGGGTCCCCGCCACCAGGTACGGGGTGTCGTCCTCCACGATCCGCTGCCAGTACAGGTGGTGCGGGTACTTGTTGCCGTCGGTGATTGGCTGCTGCTCGGTCACCGCCTCACGCAGCGCCTCCGGAACGTCCCCGAGCGAGAAGCCGTTCAGCCCGCCCGAACTGCCGTACACGGTCTGGCCCTCGGGGTTCTCGGCGACCAGCAGCACCGTGAAGCGCTGGCTGCTGTTCGCCATCTGCCCGGCGGTGCGCTGCAGTTCGTCCTGCGCGGGGTGCTCGGGCAGCGCGCCCGCGCGGTTCTGCATCTCCTTCTCGAAGTCGCGCAGCACCGCGTCCTGCGTGCGGGTCAGCACCGACTCACGGTTCAGCCAGTACGCGATTCCCGACGCGGACACCGCCGCGGTCAGCGCGACCAGGCCGAACACCACGACCAGACGCAGCCGCAGGCTGGTGAAGCGCAGCCGTGACCAGATTCCCTTGCGTGCCGCGAACCAACCGCGGCTCCCCCCTTGGTGCTCCTGTGTCACTGAGGCGGGTCCAGCCGGTAGCCGACACCACGGACGGTACGGATGAGTGTCGGGGACGACGGCACGTCCTCGACCTTGGCCCGCAGCCGCTGGACGCAGGCGTCCACCAGACGCGAGTCGCCCAGGTAGTCGTGCTCCCACACCAGCCGCAGCAACTGCTGGCGGGACAGCGCCTGACCGGGCCGCCGGCTCAGCTCGAGGAGCAGCCGCAGCTCGGTCGGCGTCAGCTGGAGGTCCTCGCCGTCCTTCGTCACCGTCATCGCCGAACGGTCGATGACGAGGCTGCCGAAGGTCGCGGAGTCGCTGGACTCCCGCTCCCCGCGCCGCAGCACCGCGCGGATCCGGGCGTCGAGCACCCGGCCCTGCACGGGCTTGACGACGTAGTCGTCGGCGCCGGACTCCAGGCCGACCACGACGTCGATGTCGTCGTTGCGCGCGGTCAGCAGGATGATCGGCAGCTGGTCGGTGCGCCGGATGCGACGGCACACCTCGAAACCGTCGATGCCCGGCAGCATCACGTCCAGCACGATCAGATCGGGCCGCTGCTCGCGCAACAGCTTCAGACCGTCCTCACCACTGGCAGCGGTCGCCACGCGATGACCCTGGCGCGTCAGTGAGAGCTCCAGGGCCGTGCGGATGGCGTCGTCGTCCTCGATCAGCAACAGGGAAGGCACGGGCTCATTCTGGCCCATGGAGGGCTTCCAGTACGACCCGTGGGCGGCTCATGCCCCTTGAGCCCGGATACGTGCCGCTTTTGTCCGCGGAGAGGTGTGAAGGAACGGTGCCGTCACGGTGACCGACCCCTGTGACACGTCTGTGACAGTCGGCGGACACGGCCATGAAAGTGGCGCGGCAAGCTTTTCGGCACAGCACAACGGCAGGCAGAACACCGGAAGTCCACGACGGGGGGCGCGAGATGAACACGCTGCACGGCACCAGCACCAGCGCAGTGGTCACGCGTCTGCACGACGTGCACCGGGGTTCCGAGAAGTCCGGTGCCGCGGGCATGCGGGGGTGCGCTCGCGGCACCGGGCGTCAGCACACCGCGATCATGACGGTGGTTGACGCGTCCACGGGGGACGACAACGGGGGAACCGCGTACGGGGAGGGCTCGGGGGAGCCCCGTTCGCTGAGCGAGGTGGAGTTCACCGCCTACGTCCAGGAGCGCCGCGCCTCCCTGTACGCCACCGCCTACCACCTGACCGGCGACCGCTTCGAGGCCGAGGACCTGCTGCAGAGCGCGCTGTTCTCGACCTACCGGGCGTGGGACCGGATCAGCGACAAGGCGGCGGTCGGCGGGTATCTCCGCCGCACCATGACCAACCTGCACATCAGCGCGTGGCGCCGCCGCAAGCTGAACGAGTACCCGACCGAGGAACTGCCGGAGACGGCCGGTGACACGGACGCGATGCGCGGCACGGAGCTGCGCGCCGTGCTGTGGCAGGCACTGGCCCGGCTGCCCGAGCTCCAGCGCACCATGCTGGTCCTGCGCTACTACGAGGGCCGCACGGACCCGGAGATCGCGGACATCCTCAACATCAGTGTCGGCACGGTGAAGTCGAGCATCTGGCGGTCGCTCCGCCGGCTGCGCGAGGACGAGGTCCTCAGCTTCGGCCGTGACGAGGAGAACGCCTTCGGCGAGCTCGTCGCCTGAGGTCCGGGGGAACAACGGGGAACAGGGGGACCGGGGGACTCCCGGGCCGGGGGGCCCGGGAGTGCGACACGGGGGCCGCGAGGGCGCCGGGGGCGTCACCGCGGGGAACGGGGGATCGGGGGATCCGGGGGAAACAGGAGGGGGAGCACCACGGGGGGTGCGGAAACAGCGGGACTGCGCGGGGCCGGGGGGCCCGTCACGCGGTCCCGCTTTTTCGTGCGCCCGGCCCCGGGAGTGCGGGTGGGCCCTGCACTACACACCCTATGTATACGCGATGTGTATAGTGCCGTGCATGGCCACCGTGACCGCGCCGCGCCGCGACACCCCCGTCACCGTTCTCGCCGCCGTGACGGCCTTCGGACTGCTGCTCGGCTGGGCGACGTACACCCTCCACGGGACGACGCCCCTGCTGGAGCGGGCCACCAACTCCGTGTCCACCTGGATCATCTGGACCGCCGCGGCCGGCGCGCTGATCCGGACCCGGGGGCTCGCCGCCTGGAGCGGGGGCCTGATGATGCTCGCCACCTGCGCCGGCTACTACACGGCGTCCGCCCTGGGGGACACCTTCGGATCCGGAGGGCTCGGTACCGCCGCCGTCTGGTCGGTGGCCGGACTGGTGGGAGGCCCGCTGCTCGGATGGGGTGGCTGGACCGTGCGGTACGGGCAGGGAGCGGTACGGGCGACGGCGGGGGCGGCCGTGGCGATGGTGGTGCTGGGGGAGGGCCTCTGGATGGGGCTGACGCTGCACTACTGGGGGGAGGCGGCCGTCTTCCTGGCCGTCGGCGCGCTCCTCACGGCGTTCCTGACCGTCCACCTGGCGCGCGCCGGGGAGCGTCGCTTCTGGTGGTGCGCCGTCCTCGCCCCCGTGTTCGCCGTCGCCTTCTACCTCGCCGAGCTGTTCGTGCTCGACGGCCTGATCGGCTCGTTCTAGAGCTGCTGCGGGGAGGCCGTCGTCGGCCGGCCCGCGACCGCCGCGGCGGCCAGGCGGGTCAGCGCCTCCTCCCGGTCGCAGGCGTACGCGCCCAGCGCCGTCTGCCGGGCGATGATCGACCGCTCCAGCCGCATCAGGCGCCAGCCGCGCCGCAGCAGGAACGGCACCGACTTGCGCCCCTCCTTCAGGTCCCGCAGGAAGCGCCGCCGGAACGTGCGCACCGGACCGCGGCTCAGGCACAGCGCGTCGGCCAGCAGCCCCCGCTCACGGCAGCGGTCGACGATCTCCGCGGCGAAGATGCCCTCGGCGATGAACAGGGGCGTCCCGCCGATGTCGACGGTCGACTGACCCGTACGGGCGCTCAGGGAGATGTCGTAGACCGGCACCTCGGTGCTCCGGGTCCTGCACAGCCGCTCGATCGCGGCGACGGCGATGTCCGCGTCCCAGGAGGCGGGGTCGTCCCAGTCGATGTCGGAGGTGCCCGCCACCAGCGGCAGCGTCGGGTCGTCGCCCTCCTTGTAGAAGTCGTCCAGGCGCAGCACCGGAAGGCCGGAGCGGGCCGAGACGAGGGACTTGCCGGAGCCGGAGGGGCCGCAGAGCAGCACGACTCGCGCGGATATGGGCGACTGGGAACTCACGGGACACCAGTGTGGCGCATCGTTCGGGTGGCGTACGACCCGTGGGGGCCACTTTGAAGCACGGCTCACATCTCAACTACGCTGCGCGTCGGACCGTTGACCCTGCGAAGTCAAGAGGTGGCACAGCGATGGCCCGACACAAGGCACCGAGGACGCCGGCCGTCCGGCGCGGCATGGCCGTCCTCGCGACGGCGGGGGTGGCGCTCGGCGTCGGGGCGGCGGCCGCGTCCGCCGCGGAGACGAACGTGCTGCCCGACGACCCCGGGCAGGTCGTGGGGACGGTCGCGGACCTCAAGCCCAACCCGCTCGCGGGCACGGGCGTGGACCCGCTCGACAACGGGGTCGCCGCGCAGGTCGCCGACTTCCGCGGGCTGGACTCGCGCGAGCTGACCGGCCCGGTCGCCCAGGCGGAGTCGGTGGACGGCATCCCCGGGGTGGGCACGGTGACGGACGCCTTGCGGCGCTGACGGGGCGCGCGTACGACACGGCGGAGCGCCGTGCCCCTCCCGGACGGAGGAGGGGCACGGCGCTCCGGGCGTGGGGGGGTGCGTGCGGCTCAGTACGCGCTGCCGGACGCGCCCAGGGAGCCCGTCGGGTGCCAGACCGTCTTGGTCTCCAGGAAGGCCGTCATGCGGTCCGTGCCGGGCGCAGCCGCCCAGTCGTCCACAGGCTGTGGACGAAGAACGCGCTTCAGGTTGTCCGCCGCCGCGATCTCCAGCTCCTTCGCCAACGCCTCGTCGGCGCCCGCGAGGTCGATCGCGTTGACGTCCTGGTGCGCGGCGAGCGGCGCGGCGATCTCCGCCGTACGGCCGGAGAGGATGTTGACCACACCGCCCGGCAGGTCGGACGTGGCCAGCACCTCACCGAGGGAGAGGGCGGGGAGCGGGGACCACTCGCTCGCGATCACCACCGCCGTGTTGCCGGTGGCGATGACGGGTGCCACGACCGAGACCAGACCCAGGAACGACGACTCCTGCGGGGCCAGGACGGCGACCACGCCGGTCGGCTCCGGGGAGGAGAGGTTGAAGAAGGGGCCCGCGACCGGGTTGCCGCCGCCGACCACCTGGGCGATCTTGTCGGTCCAGCCCGCGTACCAGACCCAGCGGTCGATCGCCGCGTCCACCTGCGCCGCCGCCTTGGACCTCGACAGGCCCTCGGCGTCGGCGACCTCCGCGACGTACTGGTCGCGGCGGCCCTCCAGCATCTCCGCGATCCGGTAGAGGATCTGGCCGCGGTTGTACGCCGTCGCGCCGGACCAGGCACCGAACGCCTTGCGGGCCGCGACCACCGCGTCACGGGCGTCCTTGCGGGACGACTGCGGTGCGTTGGCCAGCCACTTGCCCTTGGCGTCAGTCACCTCGTACACCCGGCCGCTCTCGGAACGCGGGAACTTGCCCCCGACGTACAGCTTGTAGGTCTTGAAGACGGAGAGGCGCCCGGTCCTGTCGGACCTGTCGATCTTCTCGGTCTTCTCGGGCTTGTCAGACATCGAGGTACGCCTCCAGGCCGTGGCGGCCGCCCTCGCGGCCGAAGCCCGACTCCTTGTAACCGCCGAACGGCGAGGTCGGGTCGAACTTGTTGAACGTGTTGGACCAGATCACGCCCGCGCGCAGCTTGTTGGCGACCGCCAGGATGCGCGAGCCCTTCTCGGTCCAGATGCCCGCCGACAGGCCGTACGGCGTGTTGTTGGCCTTGGCGACCGCCTCGTCGGGCGTGCGGAAGGTCAGCACCGACAGCACCGGGCCGAAGATCTCGTCGCGGGCGATGGTGTGCGCCTGGGTGACGCCGGTGAACAGCGTCGGGGCGAACCAGAAGCCGTTCTCCGGGAGTTCGCAGGCCGGGGACCAGCGCTCGGCGCCCTCCGCCTCGCCCTGCTCGGCCAGCGCGGTGATCCGGGCCAGCTGCTCCGCGGAGTTGATCGCGCCGATGTCGGTGTTCTTGTCCAGCGGGTCGCCGAGGCGCAGCGTGGACAGCCGGCGCTTCAGGGAGTCCAGCAGCTCGTCGTGGATCGACTCCTGGACCAGCAGGCGCGAGCCCGCGCAGCAGACCTGGCCCTGGTTGAAGAAGATGCCGTTGACGATGCCCTCGACGGCCTGGTCGATCGGGGCGTCGTCGAAGACGATGTTCGCGCCCTTGCCGCCCAGTTCGAGGGTGAGCTTCTTGCGGGTGCCCGCGACCGTGCGCGCGATCTCCTTGCCGACGGCGGTCGAACCGGTGAAGGCGACCTTGTTCACGTCGGGGTGGGCGGTCAGCGCGGCTCCGGCGCGGCCGTCACCGGTGATGATGTTGACGACGCCCCTGGGCAGGCCCGCCTGGCGGCAGATGTCCGCGAAGAACAGGGCGGAGAGGGGCGTGGTCTCGGCGGGCTTCAGGACGACCGTGTTGCCCGTCGCGAGCGCCGGGGCGATCTTCCACGCCAGCATCAGGAGCGGGAAGTTCCAGGGGATGACCTGGCCCGCGACGCCCAGCGGCCTCGGGTTCGCGCCGTAGCCGGCGTGCTCCAGCTTGTCGGCCCAGCCCGCGTAGTAGAAGAAGTGCGCGGCGACCAGGGGGAGGTCCGCGTCGCGGGTCTCCTTGATCGGCTTGCCGTTGTCCAGGGTCTCCAGGACGGCCAGCTCGCGGCTGCGCTCCTGGATGATGCGGGCGATGCGGAAGAGGTACTTCGCGCGCTCCGAGCCGGGCAGCGCGGACCACTTCTCGAACGCCTTGCGGGCCGCGCCCACCGCGCGGTCGACGTCGGCCTCACCGGCCTCGGCGACCTCGGAGAGCACCTCCTCGGAGGACGGGGAGACGGTCTTGAAGACCTTGCCGTCGGCCGCCTCGGTGAACTCGCCGTCGATGAACAGGCCGTAGGACGGGGCGATGTCGACGACCGAGCGGGACTCGGGCGCCGGGGCGTAGTCGAAAACAGGTGCCATGGTGATCAGTCCACCGTCACGTAGTCGGGGCCGGAGTAGCGGCCGGTGGCCAGCTTCTGCCGCTGCAGCAGCAGGTCGTTCAGCAGCGAGGAGGCGCCGAAGCGGAACCAGTGGTTGTCCAGCCAGTCCTCGCCCGCGGTCTCGTTGACCAGGACCAGGAACTTGATCGCGTCCTTGCTGGTGCGGATGCCGCCGGCCGGCTTCACACCGACCTGGACGCCGGTCTGGGCGCGGAAGTCGCGGACCGCCTCCAGCATCAGGAGGGTGTTCGCGGGGGTCGCGTTGACCGCGACCTTGCCGGTCGAGGTCTTGATGAAGTCCGCCCCGGCCAGCATGCCGAGCCAGCTCGCGCGGCGGATGTTGTCGTACGTCGACAGCTCGCCGGTCTCGAAGATGACCTTCAGGCGGGCGCTCGTCCCGCAGGCCTCCTTCACGGCGATGATCTCGTCGTACACCTTCATGTAGTCGCCCGCGAGGAACGCGCCGCGGTCGATGACCATGTCGATCTCGTCCGCGCCGGCGGCGACGGCCTCGCGGACGTCCGCCAGCTTGACGGCGATCGGGGCGCGGCCGGCCGGGAACGCGGTGGCGACCGAGGCGACCTTGACGGTGGAGCCGGAGACGGCCTTCTTCGCCGTGGCCACCATGTCGGGGTAGACGCACACCGCGGCCGTGGCGGGTGTGGTGCGGTCGGTCGGGTCGGGGTGGACCGCCTTCGCGCCGAGCGCCCGGACCTTGCCCGGGGTGTCCGCGCCTTCCAGCGTCGTCAGGTCGACCATCGAGATGGCGAGGTCGATGGCGTACGCCTTCGCGGTCGTCTTGATCGAGCGGGTGCCGAGGGAGGCGGCACGCGCCTCCAGGCCGACCGCGTCGACGCCGGGCAGCCCGTGGAGGAACCGGCGCAGCGTGCTGTCGGACGCGGTGACGTCGCTCAGAGCGTGGGGTGCAGTGGTGGGCATGGTCACCAGACGAGCATATCTACGCGCGTAGCGGCTGTACAGCCCCGGAGTGGGATCCGGGGCTGGGGGGTCCGGGTCTGGGGGGTCTGGGGAAGAGGGGGAGGCCTCAGGGATTCCGGGGAGGGTGGGGGCCGGCTCGTGTGTGGTGAGGCGGTGGGCGGGCGTGTGGTGGGGGTGGGGAAGGGCGGGGGGCCGGGTTTCGGGGTGGGTCGTGCAGAATCGGGGGCATGACGACCCCCGACGACCAGTCGCGCGAGCCGGAGCCCACGAAGCCGTCCGGGCCCGCGACGACCCCGTACAAGGACCGCATCTACCGCTCGCCCGCGGGCATCGCCGGCGGTGTGCTCGTGCTCGCCCTCATCGGCTGGCTCGGCATCGACGGGGTGGTCGTCGGCGAGGGACGCACCCCGTGGCTCGCCCTCGCCGCGATGCTGTTCCTCGTCCCCCTGGTCGTCGCCTACACGCTGCGTCCCGCCGTCTACGTGAACGACGACCGGCTGCGCGTCCGCAACCCGCTGCGCGTGATCGTGCTGCCGTGGGGGCGGGTCGTCTCGCTGCGGTCCGGGTACTCCAACGAGGTCGTCGACGACTCGGGCGCGAAGTACCAGCTGTGGGCGCTGCCCGTCTCGCTGCGGGCCCGCAGCAAGGCGAACCGTCAGGAGGCGCGCGCGGCGGCGAAGGCCGCACGCGGTGACACGGGGCGGCGCGGACGCCGGGGCGGATCGGGTGCCGGCGGTGACCTGGGTGGCGCCGGCGGCCTGGGCGGCTTCGGCGGGGTCGGCGCGGGTGCCGTGGCCGACGGGCCCCGCAGGTCCGAGACCGACCAGGCCATGGCCGAGATGCGTGAGCTGCACGAGCGGCGGCAGGGCGAGGAGAGCGCGCAGGGGGAGGTCACCGTGCGGTGGGCCTACGAGATCATGGTGCCCGCCGTGGCGGGGGCCGTGCTGCTGGCCGTGCTGGCTGCGTTGGGCTGACGTGGCGTTGGCCTGAGGTGGCGTTGGGCTGACGTCGTGTTGGGCTGAGGTGGTGTGACATCGGGGCGGGCCTGGGGCCCGCCCCTTTCGCGTCAGATGCCCGCTGCTGCGGACAGGTCCCGCTTGATCGTGGTGAGGAGGGACGTTGCCCTGGTGCGGGCCTCCGGGAGGTCCTGCTTCGTGGCGACCGGGATCACCACCTCCAGGTAGCACTTCAGCTTCGGCTCCGTGCCGCTGGGGCGGACCACGACCCGCGCGCCGTCCAGGGTGTAGCGGAGGCCGTCCGTGGGCGGGAGCGTCGCCGTGCCCTCGTTGAGGTCCTCCGCCCTGGCGATGCGCAGGCCCGCCAGCTCGGTGGGGGGCTGCTCGCGCAGGCGGCGCATCGCCGCGGCGATCAGGCCCAGGTCCTTCACGCGGACACTGAGCTGGTCTGTGGCGTGCAGGCCGTGCTCCACGGCGAGGTCGTCCAGGAGGTCGGGGAGCGTGCGGTTCTCCGCCTTGAGTTCGGACGCCAGTTCCGTGAGGAGGAGGGCCGCCGTGATGCCGTCCTTGTCGCGGACGCCGTCCGGGTCCACGCAGTAGCCGAGGGCCTCCTCGTAGCCGTAACGCAGGCCGTCGACGCGGGCGATCCACTTGAAGCCGGTCAGGGTCTCCTCGTACGGGAGGCCCGCCTTCTCGGCGATACGGCCGAGGAGGGACGACGAGACGATCGACTCCGCGAACGTGCCGGTCGCCCCGCGGCGGACCAGGTGGGCGGCGAGGAGCGCGCCGACCTCGTCGCCGCGGAGCATGCGCCAGTCGCCGCCGTCCTTCACGGCGGCGGCGCAGCGGTCGGCGTCCGGGTCGTTGGCGATGACCAGGTCCGGGTCCGTCTCGCGGGCCTTCGCGAAGGCGAGGTCCATCGCGCCGGGCTCCTCCGGGTTGGGGAACGCGACGGTCGGGAAATCCGGGTCCGGGTCGGCCTGCTCGGTGACCAGGTCGGGGGTGGGGAAGCCCGCGCGGGCGAACGCGGCGAGGAGGACGTCCTTGCCGACGCCGTGCATCGCCGTGTAGACGGTGCGGGCGGTGCGGGGGGAGTCCTTGGACAGGACCGCGTCCGTGCGGGCGAGGTAGGCGTCCAGGACGGTGTCGTCGAGGGTCTCCCAGCCGGTGGTGGGGCGGGGGACGGTGGTGAGGGAGGTGATCGCCTCGATCTCGGCGGCGATCTCCGCGTCGGCCGGGGGGACGATCTGGGAGCCGTCGCCCAGGTACACCTTGTAGCCGTTGTCGCGGGGCGGGTTGTGGCTGGCGGTGACCTCCACGCCGGCGACCGCGCCGAGGTGGCGGATGGCGAAGGCGAGGACGGGGGTGGGGAGGGGGCGGGGGAGGACGGCGGCGCGGAGGCCGGCGCCCGTCACGACAGCCGCCGTGTCCTCGGCGAAGGCGGCGGACTTGTGGCGGGCGTCGTAGCCGATGACGACGAGGCCGGCCGTGTCGTTGCCGTGGGGGGTTCCCTGCTTCTTGAGGTAGGCGGCGAGGCCGGCGGCGGCGCGGATGACCACGGAGCGGTTCATGCGGAGGGGGCCGGCGCCGAGTTCGCCGCGGAGGCCGGCGGTGCCGAACTGGAGGGTGCCGCTGAAGCGGGCGGTGAGTTCGGGGAGGTCGTGGGCGTCGATGAGGCGGGCGAGTTCCTCGCGGGTGTCCGGGTCGGGGTCCTCGGCGAGCCATGCCTGGGCCTGTGCGATGAGCGCGTCGTCTTCCACGGTCGGTCGGCCTCTCTCGGTCGTCGTGTTGTCAGGGTGCCCGCGGGGGCGGGGGTTCCGCCCGGTGGGGCCTCGGCTTTCCGCCTGTGGCGGGGTTCTGTCCGGTGGGGGTTGCGGTCTGATGCCTGTGGCGCAACGTCCGTCCGGTGGGGGCTGAGGTCTTATGCCTGCGGCGCAACGTCCGGTCCGGTGGGGGCGGGTGTAGCGCCTACGGGTGGTGGGTGGTGCGGGGCCGTGGTGGGGGTGGTCATCCTCGGTCTGGCGCGGGAGTGCGTGTTGTGAAGCACAGGGTGCGGACGCGCCAGCCGCTGCGGGCGCCCAGCCCCACCCCGTCCCCTCCCCGCCGCGAGCGGCTACCTCCCGCCTACGCCGGCCTTCCTCACTTCGCCGTACGCGGCTCCCGGCCCACGCGGGGCGGCGGGGCACCCGCTCCGCCAACCCGCGGGCGCGCGGCCGGGCGGAGGGGCAGACCCTCCGCCAACCGCGGGCAGTCGTGCCTCCCCCGCTCGAGCGAAGCCGAGAGTGGGGGAGGGTGGGCGCGGCGGCACCCGGCGCCGGGCTGCGCCGACACCCCCGGCCCGCACCCACACCGGGTGTCTCGGAAGCCCGCCCCCGCCGGAGGCAGCCGTACCGCACAACCGCGTCCACGGAAGCGCCGCGCTGCGAGCAGGTGGGTTACAGACGCCCCAGCACCTGCGTGAGCAGCGCGCCCATGCGCGTCGCCGAGTCGCGGCCTGCCTGGAGGACCTCCTCGTGGTTCAGCGGCTCGCCCGTCATACCGGCCGCAAGATTGGTCACCAGGGAGATGCCGAGGACCTCGGCGCCGGCTTCGCGCGCGGCGATCGCTTCCAGGACGGTGGACATGCCCACCAGGTCCGCCCCGATGACGCGCGCCATGCGGATCTCCGCCGGCGTCTCGTAGTGCGGGCCGGGGAACTGGGCGTAGACGCCCTCCTCGAGGGAGGGGTCGATCTCCTTGCACAGGGCGCGCAGGCGCGGGGAGTAGAGGTCGGTGAGGTCGACGAAGTTGGCGCCGACGATCGGCGAGGTCGCCGTCAGGTTGATGTGGTCGCTGATCAGGACCGGCTGGCCGGGGCGCATCCCCTCGCGCAGACCCCCGCAGCCGTTGGTCAGCACGATCGTCTTCGCGCCCGCCGCGACCGCCGTGCGGACGCCGTGGGCGACCGCGGCCACCCCGCGGCCCTCGTAGTAGTGCGTGCGGCCCAGGAAGACCAGGGCGCGCTTCGCGCCTATGCGGTACGAGCGGATCTTGCCTCCGTGGCCCTCGACCACCGGCGGCGGGAAGCCGGGCAGCTCGGTGACCGGGTGCTCGGCCTCGGGGGTTCCGAGCGCGTCCACGGCCGGGGCCCACCCGGAGCCCATCACGAGGGCGACGTCGTGGGTCTCGGCGCCTGTGAGTTCGCGCAGGCGGGCTGCGGCGGCGTCGGCTGCCGCGTAGGGGTCGCCCTGGATGTCGTCCGGAAGAAGAGAAGCGTTCACGTCGATGAGGGTAGCCGGTATTCGCCTACGCGCGTAGATGTGGGAGGTGACGGGATGGCGATCGTTGTCTTGTCGTTTCCGTCAGCAGGGTCGCTTGCGCAGTTCCATCACGTAGTCGTGCGGCGCCCCCGCGGACTCCGCCGCGTCGGCGATCTCGCCCAGGTAGCGCGCCGAGGGCAGTCCGCCCTCGTAGGAGTTGAGGACGTAGGTCCAGGCCTGGTCCTCGCCGTCGAGGGTGTGCACACGGACCCGCGTGCGGCGGTAGATGTCCAGGCCGGTCCCCTCCCAGCGGTCCAGGGACTCCTCGTCCATGGGCGCGATGTCGTAGAGGGAGACGAAGACCTGGGAGAGCGGGTCCTCGACGAGGGTGGCGAGTGCGCCCTCCCAGCCCATGTGCTCACCGCCGAACGTCAGCCGCCAGCCGTTGAGCCAGCCGGTGGCCCGCAGCGGGGAGTGCGGGGCGCGGCGGGACATCAGCCGGGCGTCGAGGTTGCCGGCATAAGCGGCGTAGAGCGACATGGGGGAAGGGTACGGCAGGGGGTCGCGGGGGCGATGTGACCGAGGGGGAGCACCCCCGGGCGGTCGCACGGTGAAGTGTGCGGGACAATGGAGTACGTGACTCGGATCGTGATCATCGGTGGCGGACCCGGCGGATACGAAGCGGCGCTGGTCGCCGCGCAGCTCGGCGCGGAGGTGACCGTCGTCGACTGCGACGGCCTGGGCGGTGCGTCGGTGCTGACCGACTGCGTGCCGTCCAAAACCCTGATCGCCACGGCCGAGGTGATGACCACCTTCGACTCCTCCTACGAGGAGCTGGGGATCATCGTCGCCGACGACACCCCGCCGCTGGAGCAGGCCGCCCGGGTGGTCGGTGTGGACCTGGGCAAGGTCAACCGGCGTGTGAAGCGGCTCGCGCTGGCGCAGTCGCACGACATCACCGCTTCGGTCACCCGGGCCGGCGCGCGTGTCATGCGCGGGCGCGGGCGGCTGGACGGGATGCAGGCGCTCGACGGGTCGCGCAAGGTCGTCGTCACCGCCGCCGACGGGAGCGAGGAGACGCTCACCGCGGACGCCGTGCTCATCGCGACCGGCGGGCATCCCCGTGAGCTGCCGGACGCGCAGCCCGACGGGGAGCGGATCCTGAACTGGACGCAGGTGTACGACCTCGACGAGCTTCCCGAGGAGCTCATCGTGGTCGGTTCCGGTGTCACCGGTGCCGAGTTCGCCGGCGCCTACCAGGCCCTCGGCTCCCGCGTGACGCTGGTGTCCTCGCGCGACCGCGTGCTGCCCGGCGAGGACCCGGACGCGGCGGCCGTGCTGGAGGACGTCTTCCGGCGGCGCGGCATGAACGTGATGGCGCGGTCGCGCGCCCAGTCCGCCAAGCGGGTGGGGGACCGGGTCGAGGTGACGCTGGCGGACGGCCGGGTCATCACCGGCTCGCACTGCCTGATGGCCGTGGGCGCCATCCCGAACTCCGCGGGCATGGGCCTGGAGGAGGCCGGGGTGCGGCTGCGGGAGTCCGGGCACATCTGGACCGACAAGGTGTCGCGGACCACCGCTCCGGGTGTGTACGCGGCCGGTGACGTCACCGGTGTCTTCGCCCTCGCCTCGGTGGCCGCCATGCAGGGGCGGATCGCCATGTACCACTTCCTCGGCGACGCGGTCGCTCCGCTCAATCTGAAGACTGTTTCGTCGAACGTCTTCACCGACCCCGAGATCGCCACCGTCGGCTACTCGCAGGCCGACGTGGACGGCGGGAAGATCGACGCGCGCGTGGTGAAGCTGCCGCTGCTGCGCAATCCGCGCGCCAAGATGCAGGGCATCCGCGACGGCTTCGTCAAGATCTTCTGCCGTCCCGGCACCGGCATCGTGGTCGGCGGTGTCGTCGTCGCGCCGCGCGCCTCGGAACTCATCCACCCCATCTCGATCGCGGTCGACAACAACATGACCGTCGAACAGATCGCGAACGCCTTCACCGTGTACCCCTCGCTGTCGGGCTCGATCGCCGAGGTGGCACGGCAGTTGCACACCCGGAAGGCGGCCGGGGAAGGCTGACATCGCCCTATACCACTTGGTGTGGGGCCGTGCGAACAACTTCTGCTATTCAGCGCAAACTGCTGAAAGCAGACGGTCGTCGGCGTTACTGTCAGTTTCGTGTTCGCTGCAGAACGTCGCCAATTGATCCTCGAAATGGTGCGAGCGAACGGGGCCGTGTCGCTCCGTGAGCTCGCCCGCGTCGTCCAGACCTCCGAAGTGACCGTACGGCGGGACGTGCGCGCGCTGGAGGCAGAAGGACTCCTCGACCGCCGGCACGGCGGTGCGGTGCTGCCGGGCGGTTTCACGCGAGAGTCCGGCTTCCCGCAGAAGTCACATCTCGCGACCGCCGAGAAGACCGCCATCGCCGACCTCGCCGCGAACTTCGTGGAGGAGGGCGAGGCCATCGTGGTCGGCGCGGGGACCACCACGCAGGAGCTGGCCCGCCGGCTGGCCCGGGTGCCCGGGCTGACGGTCGTCACCAACTCCCTGCTGGTCGCCCAGGCGCTGGCCCACGCCAACCGGGTCGAGGTCGTGATGACCGGCGGCACGCTCCGCGGCTCCAACTACGCCCTCGTCGGCAGCGGCGCCGAGCAGTCCCTCCAGGGGCTGCGGGTCTCCCGCGCCTTCCTCTCGGGCAGCGGCCTGACCGCCGAACGCGGGCTGTCCACGTCCAACATGCTGTCGGCGTCCGTCGACCGGGCGCTGGTGCAGGCGGCGGCCGAGGTGGTGGTCCTCGCCGACCACACCAAGCTCGGCACGGACACCATGTTCCAGACCGTGCCGACCGACCTGATCACCCGCTTGGTGACGGACGAACCGCCCGCGCACGACGACCGGGCGGCGACCGAACTGCAGGCGCTCGCGGACCAGGGCGTGCAGATCGCCGTCGCGGGGGCGCCGGGGGGAAACGGCAGCGCGGGAGGTGACGGTCCGCCGTCGGGGCGGCAGCGCCGTGACGTGCCGCTGCCCGGCCCAAGGCGGCAGGCCCCCGGCCTGCGTACGGCCGTGGCGCTGGGTGCCGCGGCGGACCAGGGGCAGGGCGCGGAACGGGCGGCCCGGGTGGCGGACATGCGACGGCGCTGAACTGCCCACGGACGTACGACAGCGCCCGGCGTCCCCCCGGGGGAGGGCGCCGGGCGCTGTCGACGTGGGCGTCAGTCCTTGATCTCGCAGATCGCCGCACCGGAGGTGACGGAGGCGCCGACCTCCGCGCTCAGGCCCTTGACGGTGCCGGAGCGGTGGGCGTTGATGGGCTGCTCCATCTTCATCGCCTCCAGGACGACGACCAGGTCGCCCTCCTTGACCTCCTGCCCCTCCTCGACCGCGACCTTGACGATCGTGCCCTGCATCGGGGAGGCGAGGGTGTCACCGGAGGCCGCCGGGCCGGACTTGCGGGCGGCGCGGCGCTTGGGCTTGGCGCCGGCGGCGAGGCCGGTACGGGCCAGGCTCATGCCGAGCGACGCGGGCAGGGAGACCTCCAGGCGCTTGCCGCCGACCTCGACGACGACCGTCTCGCGGTCCGCCTCCTCTTCGGCCTCCGCGTCCACCGCCGCGACGAACGGCTTGATCTCGTTGACGAACTCCGTCTCGATCCAGCGCGTGTGCACCGTGAACGGGTCGGCGGAGCCGGTCAGTTCGGGGGCGAACGCCGGGTCCTTCACCACCGCGCGGTGGAACGGGATGGCCGTGGCCATGCCCTCGACCTTGAACTCCTCCAGCGCACGGGCGGCGCGCTCCAGCGCCTCCTTGCGGGTGCGGCCGGTGACGATCAGCTTGGCCAGCAGGGAGTCCCACGCCGGGCCGATGACCGAGCCCGACTCCACGCCCGCGTCCAGGCGCACGCCCGGGCCGGACGGCGCGTCGAAGGCGGTGACGGTGCCGGGGGCGGGCAGGAAGTTGCGGCCCGGGTCCTCGCCGTTGATGCGGAACTCGAAGGAGTGGCCGCGCAGCTGCGGGTCGTCGTAGCCGAGCTCCTCGCCGTCGGCGATGCGGAACATCTCCCGCACCAGGTCGATGCCGGCGACCTCCTCGGTGACCGGGTGCTCCACCTGGAGGCGGGTGTTGACCTCCAGGAAGGAGATCGTGCCGTCGTTGCCGACGAGGAACTCCACGGTGCCCGCACCGACGTAGCCGGCCTCCTTGAGGATGGCCTTGGACGCGCGGTACAGCTCCGCGACCTGCTGGTCCGAGAGGAACGGCGCCGGGGCCTCCTCCACCAGCTTCTGGTGCCGGCGCTGCAGCGAGCAGTCACGGGTGGAGACGACGACCACGTTGCCGTGCTGGTCGGCCAGGCACTGGGTCTCCACGTGCCGGGGCTTGTCCAGGTACCGCTCGACGAAGCACTCGCCGCGGCCGAAGGCGGCGACCGCCTCGCGGACGGCCGAGTCGTACAGCTCGGGGACCTCCTCGAGGGTGCGGGCGACCTTGAGGCCGCGCCCGCCACCGCCGAAGGCGGCCTTGATGGCGATCGGCAGGCCGTTCTCCTCGGCGAAGGCGACGACCTCGTCGGCGCCGGACACCGGGTCGGGCGTACCGGCGACCAGAGGAGCGCCGGCGCGCTGTGCGATGTGCCGGGCGGCGACCTTGTCACCCAGGTCACGGATGGCCTGCGGGGGCGGGCCGATCCAGATGAGGCCCGCGTCCAGTACGGCCTGGGCGAACTCGGCGTTCTCCGAGAGGAAGCCGTAGCCGGGGTGGATCGCGTCGGCCCCCGACTCCCGCGCGGCCTTCAGCACCTTGTCCATGTCCAGGTAACTGGTGGCCGGAGTGTCACCGCCCAGGGCGAACGCCTCATCCGCGGCGCGGACATGCAGAGCGTCCCGGTCCGGGTCGGCGTAGACGGCAACGCTCGCGATTCCGGCATCCCGGCAGGCCCGGGCAACGCGGACAGCGATTTCGCCACGGTTGGCGATGAGCACCTTGCGCACGATTGAGGCTCCCTCCTTGAAACAAGCCGAGTTTAGGGACTGCCGACACGGCACTTCGACCCGTCCCCAGTGGTGAGCTTGCCCACACGGAGCGTGATGCGAGGCATGCTCGACCCGCGAAATCCCTTGTCGCACCTCGGTACGCAGGACTCCTCCCGGAAACCCTAGCCCTCCTGTGTGGTCAAGGTCTCTGTGAGAGCGTGCTGCGGCCCACTTCGAATCTTTGTGGAGTCCCTACGAATGGCCCAATGATTCTTTGCCCTCCGCCGAACCCTTGTACGGACGTTTACCCGTTAGTAGCCTTCGCGTCGTCCCGAACATACTCGGGGTAACCGCAGTCGTGCTCGAAAGTGGGTGGGTGCCGGTGATCCGCAGACCGGTGGCGTGGATCGTCGCGCTCGTGCTGTTCGCCGAGGCGCTGGGCATCGGGGCGGTGAACTGGTTCCTTGGTGTCGTCGTCGACCGGCAGGACATGTCCCTGGCCGGTCTCGACCCGGACATGATGGCGGTGTCGTCGAAGGCCGGAGGAGTGGTCTTCGGGCTCTACTTCGCCGCGTGCGGCCTGGTGGCCCTGCTGGTCGCCCTGCGCGACCGCGCCCCGGCCGGCTTCGGCCGGGTGCTGCTGATCAGCGCCGGGGTCGTCCACGCGCTGCTCGGCGCCTTCGCCTGGGGCCTGATCGGCTGGACCGCGTTCCTCGCCATGGTCGTCGTCCTCACGCTCATCGTGCTGCTCCTGATGACGTACGACGGACGCCCCGGCGCGCCCGCGGACGCCGCCCCGGAGAAGGGCGGCCCCGGCGGTGCGGAGGGGGCAGGGCCCGGCGGTGCGGAAGGGGCCGGGCCCGGCGGGCCCGGGGCCCCGCTCAGCCCTCCGGCGGCGCCCACAGCTCCGTGATGCCGACGCCCAGTTCGGCCAGCAGGCGCCGTACCAGGGGCAGGCTGATGCCGATCACGTTGCCGTGGTCGCCGTCGATGCCGTCGATGAACGGGGCCGAGCGGCCGTCCAGGGTGAACGCCCCGGCCACGTGCAGCGGTTCTCCCGAGGCCACGTAGGCGGCGATCTCCTCGTCGGACGGTTCACCGAAACGGACGACCGTGGAGGCGGTGGCGGAGGCGTAGCGCCCGCCGGCCGTCTCGTACACGCAGTGGCCCGTCTGGAGGGTGCCCGCGCGGCCGCGCATGGCCTTCCAGCGCGCCGTGGCCTCCTCGGCGTCCGCCGGCTTGCCGAGGGCCTGGCCGTCCAGCTCCAGGACCGAGTCGCAGCCGATCACCAGCGCGCCCTTCACCTCGGGTTTCGCGGCGACGTCGGAGGCCTTGGCCTCGGCCAGGGCGAGCGCCAGTTCGGCGGGGGTGGGGGCGGAGACGGCGTCCTCGTCGACCCCGCTGACGATCACCTCGGGGGCCAGTCCGGCCTGGCGGAGCAGCCCGAGCCGGGCGGGGGACTGGGAGGCGAGCACGAGGCGGCGGCGCGGCTGATCTGTCATGCGGTCAGCGTATCGACGTCGCCCGTCCGGCTCATCCCGCGGCGGGCCTCGCGCGGGGTGGGAGGCGCCTCTCACCGCAGGCCGATCACCAGCATCACGAGCACCATGGCCAGCGCCATGAGAACGCCCAGCCGCCGCAGCATCTCCTGCGTGTCACGCAGTTCCTTGGGCGGCTTGTTCTCGGGGTCGGACCACAGCATTCCTCCAGCGTGCGGCGGAGCCGGCGAAGGGCGCCTGAGTACGCGTACTCAACTTGGCGGGGGTGGGGCGGTGCAGGGCCGGGGCGCGGCAGCGGGCCGTACGCGTGTGCGTACGGCCCGTCGCCTCAGGCGCCCGGCCAGTACGTCCGCGACCACGTCGCCGGGCCCGGCTGGGGCACCCGGCGGGCGGCGACGCGGGACGGGTCGGACCAGGCGTCACGGACCGTGGGCGCGCCGGACGGCAGGGCGGCCGCCGCCGCGGCGCGCGCCCGGACCACCGCCAGTGCGGCGGCCAGCTCCTCCGGGGTCGGGTTGCCCCGTACGACCTTGATCACAGCGGCTCCTTACAGGGGGATGTTGCCGTGCTTCTTGGGGGGCAGGCTCTCGCGCTTGGTACGCAGCTGACGCAGGCCGCGGACGATGTGGCGGCGGGTGTCGGACGGCATGATCACCGCGTCGACGTAGCCGCGCTCGGCCGCGACGTAGGGGTTGAGGAGGGCGTCCTCGTACTCCCGCATCAGCCGGGCCCGGGTCGCCTCCGCGTCGTCCGACTCGGCGATGGTGCGGCGGTGCAGGATGTTGACGGCGCCCTGCGCGCCCATCACCGCGATCTGGGCGGTCGGCCACGCGAGGTTGAGGTCGGCCCCCAGGTGCTTGGAGCCCATGACGTCGTACGCGCCGCCGAAGGCCTTGCGGGTGATGACGGTGATGAGCGGAACCGTCGCCTCGGCGTAGGCGTAGATCAGCTTGGCGCCGCGGCGGATGATGCCGTCGTGCTCCTGGTCCACGCCGGGCAGGAAGCCGGGGACGTCGACGAAGGTCAGCACCGGGATGTTGAAGGCGTCGCAGGTCCGCACGAAACGGGCCGCCTTCTCCGACGCGGTGATGTCCAGGCAGCCCGCGAACTGCATCGGCTGATTGGCGACGATGCCGACGGGGCGGCCCTCGACGCGGCCGTACCCGGTGAGGATGTTCGGCGCGAACAGGGGCTGCGTCTCGAGGAACTCGGCGTCGTCGAGGACGTGCTCGATGACCGTGTGCATGTCGTACGGCTGGTTCGCCGAGTCCGGGACGATCGTGTCGAGTTCGCGGTCCTCGTCGGTGATCGTCAGGTCCGCCTCCTCGGGGAAGGCGGGCGGCTCCGAGAGGTTGTTGGAGGGCAGGTACGAGAGGAGCTGCTTGACGTACTCGATCGCGTCCTTCTCGTCACCCGCCATGTGGTGCGCGACGCCGGAGGCCGAGTTGTGGGTGCGGGCGCCGCCGAGCTCCTCGAAACCGACGTCCTCGCCGGTGACCGTCTTGATGACGTCCGGGCCGGTGATGAACATGTGGCTGGTCTGATCGACCATGATCGTGAAGTCGGTGATCGCGGGGGAGTAGACCGCGCCGCCCGCGCAGGGGCCCACGACCAGGCTGATCTGCGGGATCACGCCGGACGCGTGCGTGTTGCGGCGGAAGATCTCGCCGTACGCGCCGAGGGAGGCCACGCCCTCCTGGATGCGGGCGCCGCCGGAGTCGTTGATGCCGATGACGGGACAGCCGGTCTTGAGGGCGAAGTCCATCACCTTGACGATCTTCTGGCCGTAGACCTCGCCGAGGGCTCCGCCGAAGACGGTGAAATCCTGGGAGAAGACGGCGACCGGGCGGCCGTCGACCGTGCCGTAGCCGGTCACGACGCCGTCGCCGTAGGGGCGGTTGGCGTCGAGGCCGAAGTTGGTGGAGCGGTGCCGGGCGAACTCGTCCAGTTCGACGAATGAACCCTCGTCGAGCAGGAGGTCGATCCGCTCACGTGCCGTCAGCTTGCCCTTGGCGTGCTGCTTTTCGACCGCGCGCGCGGAGCCGGCGTGCGTCGCCTCTTCGATGCGACGCTGAAGATCCGCGAGCTTGCCCGCGGTCGTGTGGATGTCAGGCTGCTGCTCTTCCGGCTCGGACATCGGGATGCGGCTCCCTGCCTGCTCAAAAGGGGGGACGGTTACTCATCCGTAGCGTAGTGGGGGGCCGTGAGTTCGGCAGTGCGGTGTTTCCCACACCTAGTGTGGGTTGCATGACACCCCGAGATGACTCCGAATCCCCTGGGACCGGTCGTAGCCGGTGGTCCGACCTCGACCGGCCGCCTCTGAACGCCACCGCCCTGCGGCGCGGGCTGGTGCGGGAGGGGGCGCTGTGGCGCGAGGTGGAGGTGGTGCAGCGCACCGGGTCCACCAACTCCGACCTCGTGGCGCGGGCGCCGGCCGAGAAGCTGGAGGAGGGGGTCGTTCTCGTCGCGGAGGAACAGACCGCCGCGCGGGGGCGGCTGGACCGGCGGTGGGTCGCGCCCGCCCGGTCCGGGCTGTTCTTCTCCGTGCTGCTCCGGCCGCGGGAGGTGCCGGTGGAGCGGTGGGGGTGGCTGCCGTTGCTGACGGGGGTGGCCGTCGCCACGGGGCTGGCGCGGGCGGCCGGGGTCGACACGGCGTTGAAGTGGCCGAACGATGTGCTGGTCACCGTGGGGGGTGAGGAGCGGAAGGCCGGGGGGATCCTGGTGGAGGCCACGGGGGACGGGGGCGTTGTCGTGGGGGTCGGTGTCAACGTGAGTCTGCGGGCCGATGAGCTGCCGGTGGCCACGGCGGGGTCGTTGGCGTTGGCGGGGGCGGTGAGTACGGACCGGGATCCGCTGTTGCGGGGGATGCTGCGGGCGCTGGAGGAGTGGTACGGGCGGTGGCGGAGCGCGGGGGGCGACGCCGGGGCGTGCGGGCTGCAGGAGGCGTATGCGGCGGGGTGCGCGACGTTGGGGCGGGTCGTGCGGGCGGAGCTGCCGGGGGACCGGGCGCTGGTGGGGGAGGCGGTCGCGGTGGACGGGGACGGGCGGTTGGTGCTGGCTACGGAGGCGGGGGTGCAGGAGCCGGTGGGGGCGGGGGACATCGTTCATCTGCGGATGTGACGGTGGCGGGGGTCGGGGGGCGGGGCGGTGCCTGCGGCGCAGGGTTCCGGCCGGTGGGGGCCGGTTCAGCGCCTGCGGTGGGTGGGGGTGCGGGGCCGGGGGGGGGGGGGGGGGGGGGGGGGGGGGGGGGGGGGGGGGGCGGGGGGGGGGGGGGGGGGGGGGGCGGCCCGCGCCCCCGGGGCGCCCCCCCCC